>JBNGCX010000026.1:0-48654 GCA_049974865.1 Paracoccaceae bacterium | reverse complement strand
CCGCCTTCGCGAAGGCGGGTTTCCGATGATGCTCTCATCCGGAGACCAGATGATGTCAGAAAGTATAACCGACCTTGACGCCGAAGGCCACGCCGCTGTTGTCCTTGAATTCACCCAGCGTGGTGCCGGCCGGCGCGAGCGAGGCCGGGGCCTCGGTCTTGGCGTCGCCGATCCAGACATAGCGCGCGCCGCCGGTGATCTTCATGTTGCCGTGGGTGTAGGTCGCGGCCAGCCCGACGCTGGTATAGCCGTCGGTCGGGCCGAGGTTGCCCGAGAAGCCGCCGGTCCCGGGCTCATGCGCCAGGGTGACGGCGCCCGACCAGCTGTCGCTGAACCTGCGGCCGACGCCGATATTGTAGGTGATGGTGTCGTCGTCGTAGTCGACCAGCGAGCTGCCCGAGGCGGTGAACAGCGCCAGCGGGGTGATGTCGGTCTTCGACCATTCCACCCAGCGGACCGAGCCGAACAGCAGCGTGTCGGCGGCAATGCCGGACTGGAACTCCAGGTTGAGCGACTGCGGGATCTCGGTCTTGAACTGGGTCGGGACCGGCGCGATGTTCTCGGTCGCGTTGAAGTTGTGGGTGATCGCCGAGTTGTAGGTCAGCGCGACGCGCGCCGCGATCTCGGGCTTCTCCCAGGCCGCGCCGAGCACGAAGCCGGTCTCCGACGAGGTGTCGGTGTTCATCGTGTAGCCGTTGAACAGCGCCACCTTGCCCTCGGCACGCTGGAAGCGCAGGCCGCCGTGGACGCTGAAGTTCGACGGCAGCTTGTAGCGCGCCAGCATGGTCATGGCAGTGGAGTCGATCGTCGCCGTCGAGCCGCCGTAGATATAGCCGGTGCCGGCCTTGTATTTCACGTCGGCGCCGATCGGGCTGTCCAGGATGAAGGCGAGGTCGAACTGCTCGTTCAGCGCCGCCTTGAAGCCGAAGGAGGTGGTGGTGTAGTCGCCCGTCATGTCGCCCGAGCTGGCCGTGCCCAGGACGGGGGCCACCATGGCCGAATGGCTGCCGCTCACATCGGGGGCCACGCGGCCCACGGAGAACTCGGCATAGGTGCCCTTTTCGAACAGAATTCCGACCGATTGGCTGGAGCGTTCCAGGCCCCCTGCATATGCCGATGTGGCGATCAGCGCGGTCAGCGCCGCCCCTCCCAAAACACGAACCATGTGTCCCTCATCCCTGTACGTGTTGTTTATGTTGCGGCATACGCTATTGGCGGCTTTCCGCTCCCGTCAATCTCTGACGCCACGTCATGGCTGCGATGCCGGAAAGTGTTGTGGTTTCTCCGCAGCGCGATCAGCGCGGGCGGCGTTCCGCCCGCAGGTTGATCACGTTTGCCGCGAAAATGATCGCCCCGCCGACGAAGACCAGAACCTCCAGCGGCTCGCCGTAAAGCGCCATGCCGACGATGGCGATCACGGGCAGGCGGAGGAAGTCCAGCGGCATGACGATGCTCGCCGGCGCGATGGACAGCGCCGTGGTCAGGCAGAAATGTGCGAACAGCCCGGCGCAGCCGATCACCACCAGCGCCGGCCAGGCGGCCGGCGAGGGCAGGGCGATCTGGCCGTCGATGCCGGCGCAGATGACGCCGAAGGCGGCCTGCATCACGGTCAGCCAGAACAGGATGCAGGTGATGGTCTCGGTCCGGGTCAGCCGCTTGGTGAACAGCGCCGAGCCGGCAAAGCCGATGGCCGCCCCCAGCGCCGCCAGCGCCCCGGCCTCCAGGTTGGCCGGGTCGGGCCGGGCGACGATCAGGATGCCGGCAAACCCCAGCGCCGCGGCCAGTGCGCGCGTGGGCGTCATCCGCTCGCCCACCAGCAGCGGCGCCAGCAGCGCCACCCAGAGCGGCGCGGTGAACTCCAGCGCGAAGACCTGCGCCAGCGGGATCGCGGTGATGGCGTAGAACCACAGGTTCTGCCCGGTGAAATGGCTGATGTTGCGCACCAGTTGCAGCCGCATCCGGCGCCGCGTGATCTGGCCCAGCGTCCCGGCCATGCCGCCCACCAGCAGCACGATCACCACCCCCACCAAAGAGCGGTAGAGCATCAGTTCGAACGTATCCAGCTCGACCCGAACGAACCGCCCGGCCACGGCCATGGTGGAAAAGGACACGATGGCCCCGGTCATCCACAGCGCCGCCTTCAGCGCGTGGTTCACATCCTCGGCTTTCACCGCCTGCGTCATTCGTTCGGTCCCGTGATCCTGTAGTGGCGCGGGAGGCCCGCGCTGATCCGGCCCCAGTCCGATTCCTGCGCCCGCTCCTGATGCGCCCGGAAGGCGGCCGCATCGGCAAAGCGTTCGCGCACATCGAACCGGCCCGGGCAATCGGCGCGCTCGGTGACCTCGAAGGACCGGCAGCCCGGCTCGGCGCGGGTCAGGCGGATGTGCTTGGGCAGGGCGGCGCGGACGGTCGGCAGCCGATCCGCGGGCACCTCGATATGGCCGGTCAGAGTGACCTCACCGATGTCCGGGCCGGCCTCGGGCGCGGGGCCCTCGGGGCTTATTCCCATTCGATGGTCCCCGGCGGTTTCGAGGTCACGTCATAGGTGACGCGGTTGATCCCCTTGACCTCGTTGATGATCCGGGTGGCGGTCTCGCCCAGGAAATCGTGGCTGAACGGGTAATAGTCGGCGGTCATGCCGTCCACGGAGGTCACCGCGCGCAGGGCGCAGGCATAGTCGTAGGTCCGCCCGTCGCCCATCACGCCCACGGTGCGCACCGGCAGGATGGCCACGAAGGCCTGCCAGATCTCGTCGTAGAGGCCGTGCTTGCGGATCTGGTCGATATAGATGGCATCGGCCTTGCGCAGGATCTCCAGCTTGTCGCGGGTGATCTCGCCGGGGCAGCGGATGGCGAGGCCGGGGCCGGGGAAGGGGTGGCGGCCGATGAACTGCTCGGGCAGGCCCAGCTCGCGGCCCAGGGCGCGGACCTCGTCCTTGAACAGCTCGCGCAGCGGCTCGACCAGTTTCAGGCCCATCTTCTCGGGCAGGCCGCCCACGTTGTGGTGCGACTTGATGGTGACCGAGGGGCCGCCGGAGAACGACACGCTCTCGATCACGTCGGGGTAGAGGGTGCCCTGCGCCAAGAACTCGGCCCCCTCGATCTGGTTGGCGTATTTCTGGAACACGTCGATGAACAGCCGGCCGATGGTCTTGCGCTTGACCTCGGGGTCCGAGACGCCCTCCAGCTCTCCCAGGAACAGCTCGCTCTCGTCGGCGTGGATCAGCGGGATGTTGTAATTGTCCCGGAACATCGAGACCACCTCGTCCGCCTCGCCCTGGCGCAGCAGCCCGTGGTCGACGAAGACGCAGGTCAGCTGGTCGCCGATCGCCTCGTGGATCAGAACGGCCGCCACCGAGCTGTCGACGCCGCCGGACAGGCCGCAGATCACCTTCTTGTCACCGACCTGTTCGCGGATGAGGCGGATCGCCTCGTCGCGGTAGGCCCCCATCGTCCAGTCGCCGGTGAAGCCCGCCAGCCGGACGAAGTTCTCATACAGTTTCTTGCCGTTCGGGGTGTGATGCACCTCGGGGTGGAACTGCACGGCGTAGAAATGGCGCGCGGCATCGGCGGTGATCGCGTAGGGCGCGTTGGGCGAGGTCCCGTAGACCTCGAAGCCCGGCGCGATCTGCGAGACGTGGTCGCCGTGGCTCATCCAGACCTGCTCGTCCCCCTCGGCGAACCAGCCTTCCAGCAGGTCGAGTTTCTCGCCCTTCGGCGTGACATAGGCGCGGCCGAACTCGGCGGTGCCGTGGCCCGATTCCACCTTGCCGCCCAGCTGGGTCATCATCACCTGCTGGCCGTAGCAGATGCCGAGGATGGGCAGGCCCATCTCGAACAGTTCCTGCGGGGCGCGCGGGCTGCCCTCGCGGGTGACGGAATCGGGGCCGCCCGACAGGATCACCGCCTTCGGCGCCATCTCGCGGATGAAGCCGGCGGTGACGTTCTGGAAGGGGTGGATTTCACAATAGACATTCAGCTCGCGCAGGCGCCGCGCGATGAGCTGCGTGACCTGGCTGCCGAAGTCGATGATAAGAAGACGGTCGTGAGAGGTGCTTGTCATGGCAGGCTCTTAAGCAAGCTGCCGAAATCTTGCAAGAGGCCCCGCGCCTTTCGGGCGCGGGGCAGGGCGGTTTTACCACTTGTAGGTCATGCCCAGGGCCAGTTCGTGCTGGTTCATGCGCACCTTGACCGGCTGGGTCGGCGCCAGCCCCGGGTTGACGCCCTTGAGGCTGTTCTCGAAGGCATGGGTATAAGAGCCGGTCACCCCCCAGCCGTTCTGCAGCTTGTAGCTGAAGCCGACCGAGGCGTGCCATTGCGGCGTGGCCGGGGCCAGGATGTTGAACAGCGCCTCCTGCTTGGCCGCGAACTGGGTGGCGTAGGAAACGCCGCCGCGCAGGGTCAGCCGGTCGTTGGCCTTGTAGCTGGCGGCGAGGCGGTAGACATCCATGTCCTTCCAGCCGAAGCCCGGCCCGTTGGACGCGCCGAAGGGCGCTGCGCTGACCGAGCTGTTCGAGATCGCTTTCACGTCGCCGTAGAAGATGCGCTGATACTCGGCGGTCAGGGTCAGGTCCGGGTTGGCGGCCGGGCGGAACGCGGCGCCCAGCGTGGCCACGGCGGGAATATCGAAATCGCCCTGC
This sequence comes from Paracoccaceae bacterium, assembly GCA_049974865.1. GTDB lineage: Bacteria > Pseudomonadota > Alphaproteobacteria > Rhodobacterales > Rhodobacteraceae > JAGSOU01. The sequence continues at coordinate 44,015 of JBNGCX010000026.1, read as the reverse complement.
TGCGCGAAGAGGCCGGCATATTTGTCGAACTTCTTCATCTCCATTTCGCTGCGGAACGCCGCGCCGAAGCTCCACTGCGCGTTGGGCTCGTAGAGCACACCGACATTCACGCCGAAGCCGGTCGACCAGTCGTCGCCGTTATTGGACATGGCGGTCGGGGCCGAGGAGAACGGCGCGAAGTTTTCCAGGCCGGTGGCGCTGAAGCGCTGCAGCGCGAAGACGGGCGCGATGCCGAAGGTCAGCGTCTCGGAGACCTCGTGGCTGAAATTGGCGGCGAAGAAGGCCTGTTCCAGGTTCACCCCCAGCGGCGACGTGCCCGCGGGGCCGTAGCCGGGGACGAAGACGTTGGTGCCGTATTCGGTGTTCATGCCGCCATTGCCGAACATGAACAGCCCCAGCGCGCTGCGCTCGCCCAGCTTGAAATTGACCCCGCCGCAGGGGATCAGGAAAACGTCGTTGCGGCTTTTGAAGGTGCCGGTCTGCAAGCCGCCCGCGCCGCTGACGGTGAAACCGCGGTCGGGGGCGAAGGTGGTCAGGCAGAAGCCCGCCTGGTTGCCCACGTTCAGGCCCATGGCCGGGTTCTGGGCCAGTCCCAGCACGCCGTTGGGCACGGCGACGCCCGCGCCGGCCATGCCCTTGGAGCCGCCGCCATATCCGTTGGCGATATAGCCGTTGGTGGCCTGTGCGGTGGTGGCCAGCCCGGTCATGAGGCAAGCCGCGACTGCCGCGCGGACCGGCAGCCGGCCGCGCATCTTTCCGATGATCATATGTCTTTTTCCTCCCTTCGGGCGCAGCCTCCCTGCCGCGCCCGCCTTACAAAACCCGGGCGCCTGTCAACAGGCGCCCCAGGCATTCTTCCTTATTTTCCCCGTGACATATTTTCACATTCATATCTTTATGCAACGATTTTCTTCACGCCGCCGTGAATGTCGCTTTCGCGATGGAAAGGCCGCATTTCGGCACCGTCTGTTCGGGGGATCGGATATACCCGTTCCACGCGGGCCCCGGCGGCCCGTCCAGCAGGAGGCCCGGACATGGCAGAAGCACGCAGCAGACGGCGCGGGGGTGGCGGCGCGGCACGGCGCGCGGAACGCGGCACGCCCCGGATCGAGGCCGCGAAGTTCATCGAGCGCAACATCCCCAACATGGAGTTGCTGAACGACGAAGCGCTGGCGATCATCGAGGAGAACGCCGAGACCGTCCTCGAGGAGATCGGCGTCGCCTTCGTCGAGAACCCGCAGGCGCTGGAGCGATGGCGGCAAGCCGGGGCCGATGTCCAGGGCGAGCGTGTGCGCATCCCGCGCGGGCTCGCGCGCAAGCTCTGCGCCAACGCGCCCGCGCGCTTCACCCAGCACGCCCGCAACCCCGAGCGCAATGTCGAGATCGGCGGCCGGTCGCTGGTGTTGGCGCCGGTCTACGGCCCGCCCTTCGTGCGCGACCTCGAGGGCGGGCGCCGCTACGCCACGATGGAGGACTTCCGCAAGTTCGTGAAGCTGGGCTACATGTCGAAATGGCTGCACCATTCCGGCGGGACCGTGTGCGAGCCCACCGACGTGGCCGTGAACAAGCGCCACCTGGACATGCTGCACGCCCACATAACCCTCAGCGACAAGCCCTTCATGGGCTCGGTCACCGAGCCCGAGCGGGCCCGCGATTCGGTCGAGATGTGCGAGATCCTGTTCGGCCGCGATTTCGTGGCCGAGAACACCGTGATGACCTCGCTGGTCAACATCAACTCGCCGCTGACCTTCGACGCAACGATGATGGGCGCGCTCGAGGTCTATGCCGAGGCCGGGCAGGCCTGCATCATCTCGCCCTTCATCGTCGGCGGCGCGATGGCGCCGGTTTCGGTCATGGGCACGCTGACGCAGGTGTTGGCCGAGGTGCTGGCCGGCGTCGCCTATTCCCAGCTCATCCGGCCCGGCGCGCCGGTGATCTTCGGTGCCTTCGTGACCTCGATCGACATGAACTCGGGCGCGCCCACCTTCGGCACGCCCGAGGCCAGCCAGATCCTTTACGGTGCGGGGCAGCTTGCCCGGCGGCTGGGCCTGCCGTTCCGTTCCGGCGGGGGGCTGTGCGGGTCGAAGCTGCCCGATGCCCAGGCCGCCTATGAAACCGCCAACACCCTGAACGCGGCGCTGCTGGGCGGGGTGAACTTCATGCTGCATGCCTGCGGCTGGCTGGAAGGCGGGCTGGTGGCCAGCCCGGAGAAATTCGTGATGGATGCCGACCAGCTCGGTGCGCTGCACAAGATGGCGGCGGGCGTGGCGGCGGACGAGGCGGCGCAGGCGATGGACGCTATCCGCGAAGTCGGCCCCGGCGGGCATTACCTGGGCTGCGCCCATACCCAGGCGCATTTCCGCGACGCCTTCTGGCGCACCGAGGTGCTGGACTACAAGCCCTTCGAGACCTGGGACGAGGAAGGCGCGCGCGACACCGTGACCCTGGCCGCCGCGCGCGTCGAGAAGCTGTTGGCCGAGTATCAGCAGCCGGCGCTGGACCCCGGCACCGCCGAGGCGCTGGCCGGTTACGTGGCCGAGAAGAAGGCGTCGATACCCGACGCCTTCACCTGAGGTTCAGGGTTCCTCCCCCGGCCGGGGCGCGGGCAGCAGCCGCGCCTCGGCCATCAGCGCGATCAGCACGTCCACGTGGCGGCTGATCGAGTAGCTGGCATCGCCCGCGCGGCGGGTCTCCTCCAAACGTTCCTCGTGATCCAGCAGACGGGCCAGCGCCTGCGCGGGCGTAGGCGGCCGCGGGCTGTGCACCAGCCGCGCGAGGTCGCGGTCGCGGCGATACTCGGCCAGCCCCAGCCGCGCGGCGCGGATCAGCAGGCGTGGGCGGCGCAGCGCCCTGAGAACGGTCAGCGGATCGGTCATCGCATAACTCCTTCGGATATGTCGGCGCGCGCAGCATGGCGCAACCTGGGCGGGTGTTGCGCCTTGTCGCCGAGCAGCGCACGTAGCTTTCAGAAATGTTTATTGATTGGAAACAATTATTTCCAAGGCGGAAATCATTAACCTGTCGGTAACTTTAACAATTCTAGCGTGCATTCATCCTGTGGATGAATTCACCGGGCGGCAGGCCAGGATCGAAGGAACGCAGTGCAATGGGAAATCCCGTCCCGCCGGACAGCCGACATGCCGTGCCGCCGCCGCCCTGGCTGCCCCGGCAGGCCTATTGGTATCTGGCGCATACCGAGGCGGGCCAGCCGATCCGGGCGCTCGCCCGGCGCGCGGGCTGCCATGCCTCGACCGTGCTGCGCCATGTCCGCCGCGTCGAACAACGCCGCGAAGACCCGCTCTGCGACAGCGCGCTGGCCCAGCTCGGGCCGCAGCTCTTCCCCGCGTCCCATTTCCCGTGTCCAGATCAGGAGAGCCATTCCATGAGTGCCATTGCGAGATCGTCCAAGCCCGTGACCGACGGCGCGACCCTGAAGCGGGAGGCCCGCCGAATCCTGCGCCGCCTGTGCGAGACCGGCGCCGTGCTGGCGATTGCGCCGGACATGGACAAGGCCGTCGTGCTGAAAGAGGCCGGGGGCGAGGCCCCGACCCGGATCGGCGTGATCGACCGCACCGTGGCCGAGGCCTTCGCCCTGAAGGACTGGATCACCTGTGCCAAGCCCGGCCGGGTGGCGACCTACCGCATCACCCGGGCCGGGCGCGCCGCGCTCAAGCGGATCCTGGCCGAGGAGGCGCCACGCCATTCCGGTTTCGCGGAAACCGCGCGCCCCTTCGCCGACCAGCACCGCGACTGGGGCAAGCGCCCGGTGATGGAGCCGGGCGCCAAGGCGCCGCGCGCGCTGCGCACCAACCTGGCGGAATCGCCGCTGACCCTGCTGGCGCGGCGGCGCGACCGCAACGGCCAGCCCTTCCTTTCGCCCGACCTGGTGGCCGCGGGCGAGCGTCTGCGCGAGGATTTCGAATTGGCCCAGATGGGGCCGCGCGTCACCCAGAACTGGGACCGGTTCCTGACCGGCGGGGCGCGCGGCAGCTTTACCGGAGAGGGGCCGGCCGAGGGCGCGCGGGGCGCGCGCGACCGGGTCGCCTCGGCGTTGCGCGATCTCGGGCCGGGCCTGGGCGACGTGGTGCTGCGCTGCTGCTGCTACCTGGAGGGGATGGAGACCGCCGAGAAACGCATGGGCTGGTCGGCGCGCTCGGGCAAGATCGTGCTGCGCATCGCGCTGCAGCGGCTGAAACGCCATTACGAGGAGATGTCGGGGACCGGTAGTGACCTGATCGGCTGATCAGCCCCCAACAAGCATGCCCACCACGAAGGCCACCGCGGCGCAGACGCCACCCACCAGGATCGTCTCGAAGATCGAGCGGGCGGGCGCGTCGCCGGTGGCGTTCCAGCGCAGCACGCCCAGCATCAGCAGCGCCGAGAAGGTGGCGCCAAGCGACAGCGCAAAGGTGCCCGGCGTCGCGGGCCAGAGGAAATAAGGGACCAGCGGGATCGCCCCGAAGGCGAGGAAGGCGCAGAAGGTGACCAGCCCGTTGGCCGCCGGGCGCTGGTCGCTCGGGTTGGTCAGCCCGTGGGCATAGGTCATCATCATCTCGGCCATCAGCTGCGGGTGACGCGACAGAATGGCGCTCGCCGCCTGCGCGTCCGACGAGCTGAGACCGCGCTTGCGGAACAGCTGTGCCAGCCGGTCGCGGGCCGAGGGCGTGTCGCGCGCGATGGCGCGCAGCGTATCGCCGTGGCGCATCCGGTAGAGATCGTGCTGCGAGCGCAGCGACAGGAACTCGCCCAGCCCCATGGACACGCCGTCGGCGAACAGGTTGGCCAGGCCGAAGACCAGCACCGCCAGCGCGCCGATCTCGGCCGCGCCCTCGGCCCGCGCGCCGGCGAAGCCGGCGACGATGGCGAAGGTGGTGACGATCCCGTCATTGCCGCCATAGACGATCTGTTTCAGGAATTCCTGCACCCGCCCGAAACGGGGTCCGTCTGCTGCCATCCCGGCGCCTCCCTGGCCTTGCGCTGCCCGGCCGACGGGGCCGGCCGGGTCGCAATGTAGTCCCCGGCGCGGGGCAAGGAAACCGGGTTTGCGGCTATTCCAGCCAGTATTCCCGCCGGTCCAGCGCCGGGGCGCAGCGCACCGTCCCGGCGGGCTGGGGGCCGGCTGCCAGCGGCAGGACCTGCCAGGCCGCGTCGTGTTCGGGCGGGACGGGATAGGGCGCAGGATAGCCGCGCGCCCCCGCGGGGACGAAGCCGAAGCGCCCGTAATAGCCCGGATCGCCCAGCACGAAGACCAGCGCGCAGCCGGCCCGGCGCAGCCGCGCCAGCCCCTCGCGGATCATCGCGCTGCCCACGCCGCGGCCCTGGTGGCCGGGGCGTACGCCGACCGGGGCCATGATGGCGGCGGCCAGATCCGTGCCCTCGACCCGGGCGCAGGAAAACAGAACGTGGCCGACGATTTCATCGTCTTCGGTCACGACCAGGGACAGCAGCGGCGCGGCGCCGGGATCGGCCATCAGGTCGGCGACCAGCCGGGGAATGGCGGGGTCGTCGGGGAAGGCGCGGCGCTGCATCTCCAGCAGCGCGGCGTGGTCGGATTCGGTTGCGGTTCGGATATCCATTTTCTTTCTCCTCTTCGCGGGGCTCAGCCGCGGTTGTCCAGTTGGGCGCGGACGGCGACCCGCCCGCGTTTCGAGATGCGGTAGGGCCGGCCGCCGAAGGATTCGATCAGCCGCTTGCGCCGCAGCTTGCGGAACACGGCCAGGTCGCAATCGGCGAGGCCGTGGCCGTCGCGGGTCAGGCAGGTGACCTCGGTCACGCGGCCGTTCGGGGCGCGTTCGTGAAAGATCGCGCCGCCAAGGCAGAGCACGTGCAGAACGCGCTGCTCGGGTTTCGAGATGTTCATGGTGATTGGTCTTGTCAGAGCTATTTAGGGAAACAGCCGCCAAGGCAGGATCGCGCTCAGCGGGCTGAGGGCGGTGAACTGCGACTGGTCGGGCCGCAGTCAGCGGCGGGAGACAAGCTCTGACATAAAACCTCGGATCGAATGTCGCGGCCAAGATAACGGCCGCGCGGGGCGGGGGCAAGAGCGGGGCGTGGCTTGGTGCGGGCCCCTTTCACGACATGGGGCGGGGAAGACCCTGGACGGCGGCCATGCGGACCTTTCGGGCGTCGTGGTGTTGGGCTGGCGCTTTGTCTCCGTTGTGCAACGTTCAGAGGTCATTCCGGCCTGGCTGGGGTAAAGCGCAGACCTCTTGAGCCCAAGCGCGCCCCCCACGGGCGGGCAATTGCCCGGCTTGCGTTGCACGGTCTGGGCGATGTCCGCGGATGTCTCATAGCGGTTGGCCCGTCTCCGAACCAAAGAACAATCCGCGCCCGGCCCTGCGCATCTCTGCACCGCAACGCGAAACGCCCCGGCGCAGGGCCGGGGCGTTGCATCGATGTTTCAGGTCTTAGGCGGCGGCCTCGGCGTTGGCCTCGACCAGCCAGTTCAGCACGGTTTCAGGCGAGGACACGCCGTAGGGATCCTCGGGGTGGTTGTCGGACAGGCCCGGCTCTTCGAACCACGCCTCGACCACGCCGTCGTTGACCACGGCGGCATAGCGCCAGGACCGCAGGCCGAAGCCCAGGTTGTCCTTGCGCACCAGCATCCCCATGCGGCGGGTGAACTCGCCCGAGCCGTCGGGGATGACCTTGACGTTCTTCAGGCCCTGCGCCTCGGCCCATTTGTTCATGACGAAGCTGTCATTGACCGACATGCAGTAGATCTCGTCGATGCCCTGCGCCTTGAAATCCTCGTAGCCGTTCTCGAAGCCCGGCAGCTGGTAGGTCGAGCAGGTGGGCGTGAAGGCGCCCGGCAGCGAGAACAGGACCACGCGCTTGCCCTTGAAATAGTCCTCGGTGGTCACGTCCTGCCAGCGGTAGGGGTTGGGGCCCTCGATGCTGTCGTCGCGCACGCGGGTATGGAAGGTGACCTGGGGCAGCTTGTGTCCGGTTTTCATCGGCGTCTCCTGTCTTGCTGGTGGAAATGCTGCGGTGCAGCTTTCTGGATGGGCCGCGATTTAGAAGAATTCCAGATGCTTGCCAATGCCAAAGCCGCCCCTAGGTCGGTGGAAAGGCCCCCCGCGCAACGCAAAGCCGCTTTGCACCCGGAGAAGGGCATTGGTTCTGCCGCCGGAGTCTTCTATACAGGCGGCGAAACGAGGAACCCGCCATGCGTGATCTGAAAATCCCTGCCCAACGTCACCCCGAAAAGGCGCACCGCCCGGATAACGAGCAGCCGCGCAAACCGAGCTGGATCCGGGTCAAGGCCCCCACCGGCAAGGGCTATCGCGAGACCCACAAGATCATGCGCGAGCATAACCTGGTGACGGTCTGCGAAGAGGCCGGCTGCCCCAATGCCGGCGAATGCTGGAGCCAGGGCCACGCCACCATGATGATCATGGGCGACATCTGCACCCGCGGCTGCACCTTCTGCAACGTCGCCACCGGCCGGCCCGAGGCGCTGGACGTGTTCGAACCGGGCCGGGTGGCGGATGCGGTGCAGAAGCTGGGGCTGAACCACGTGGTGATCACCTCGGTGGACCGCGACGATGTCGAGGACGGCGGGGCCGAGCATTTCGCCCAGACCATCCGCGCCGTGCGCCACCGCTCTCCCGGCACCACGATCGAGATCCTGACCCCCGATTTCCTGAAATCCGCGCCCGGCGCGCTGGAAACCGTGGTCGCGGCGAAACCGGACGTGTTCAACCACAACCTCGAAACCGTGCCCGGCCTTTACCCCGAGGTGCGGCCCGGCGCGCGCTATTTCCATTCGCTGCGCCTGTTGCAGCGGGTCAAGGAGATCGACCCCTCGATGTTCACCAAGTCGGGCATCATGGTGGGGTTGGGCGAGGACCGGCAGGCGGTGCTGCAGGTGATGGACGACATGCGCGCCGCGGATATCGATTTCCTGACCATCGGCCAGTATCTGCAGCCCACGCCCAAGCACCACCGGGTCGACCGTTTCGTCACGCCCGAGGAATTCGCCTCTTACGAAAAGGCGGCCTATGGCAAGGGCTTCCTGATGGTGTCGGCCACGCCGCTGACCCGCTCGTCCTACCACGCGGGCGACGATTTCGCCCGCCTGCGCGAGGCACGCCTGAAGAAGCTGGGCCAGGCATGACGCCCGAGCGGCGGATGCGGCTGGTGGCCCTGCGCCACGAGTTGCACCGCTTCCCAGAGCTTTCCGGACAAGAGGCGGGCACCGCCGCCCGCATCGCCGACTATCTGGCGCAATACGCCCCCGACGATCTGCTGACCGGGCTCGGCGGCCACGGCGTGGCTGCGGTGTTCGACGGCGCAGGCGACGGCCCGACCGTCCTGATCCGGGCCGAACTGGACGGCCTGCCCATCGCGGAGCTGTCGCAGGCCGATTACCGCTCCACCGTTCCGGGCAAGGGGCATCTGTGCGGCCATGACGGCCATATGGCCATGGTCGCGGCGCTGGCCGAGGATCTGGCGACCCGCCCCGCGCGCGGCCGCGTGGTGCTGCTGTTCCAGCCCGCCGAGGAAACCGGCAAGGGCGCGCGCGCCGTTCTGGACGATCCGCGCTTCGCCGCGCTGGCGCCCGATTTCGCCTTTTCCCTGCACAACACGCCCGGCCTGCCGCTGGGCGAGGTGCGGCTCTGCCGCGGGCCGGCCAACTGCGCCTCGCGGGGAATGCGGGTGCGGCTGACGGGGAAAACCTCGCATGCTGCCGCCCCTCAGGACGGCATCTCGCCGATGCAGGCGATGGCGCGGCTGATGCCCGCGCTGGTGGCGCTGGGGCCGGGCGGGGCGCTGGACGAGGATTTCGCGCTGGTCACCCTGACCCACGCCACGCTGGGCGAGCCCACCTTCGGCATCGCGCCGGGCGAGGGCGCGCTCTGGGCCACGCTGCGCACGGTCAGCGATGCGCGGATGCAGGCGCTCTGCGCCGAGGCCGAGGCGCTGGTGCGGCGCGAGGCCGGGGCCGAGGGGCTGGCGGTCGAGATCGACTACGACGACATTTTCGACGCCTGCACCAACCACGCCCAGGCCGTGGCCGCGCTGGAACAGGCGCTGACCGCCGAGCAGACGCCGTGGCAGCCCATGGACGCGCCGCAACTCTGGTCCGAGGATTTCGGCCAGTTCGGCAAGGGCGCCAGGGCGGCGATGTTCTGGCTGGGCGCGGGCGAGGCGCAGCCGCAGCTGCACAACCCCGATTACGATTTTCCCGATGCGCTGATCCCGGTGGGGGCGGGCATCTTCCGCCGGGTGATCCGGCAGATGCTGGGCTAGGCGTCAGGCGGGCAGGCCGCGCTGCGCCTTGACCGCGCGGGCGATCTCGGCCAGGTGCCGCTCGTCCGTGCCGCAGCAGCCGCCGAAGATGTCCATCTGCGGCTGGCGCCGGGCCACGTCGGCCATCTGCCGGCCCAGCTGCACCGGGTCGCCATCCTCCAGGTGGCCCAGCTTGCACAGGGCGATCTTCTCCATCCTGGAGGCGTTGGGCCGGATGCAGCGGATGCGCTGTTCCCATTCGCCGCCGTTGAAGGCGGGTTCGAACTCCACCGGGTGCGAGCAGTTGACCAGGAAATATTCCGGCGCGCGGCCGGTTTCATAGTCGATCTCCTCGATGGCCTCCTGCAGGCTGGGGCCCGATGCCAGGCGGCTGGAGCCGTCCAGTGTCAGCCCCATCGCCAGCGGCACGCCCAGCCCATGCGCCGCGCGGCTGAGGCCGATGGCCTCGGGGACGTTGTTGAAGGTCATGGCGCAGGCCATGTCCGCGCCGGCGGCCTTGAGCGTCTCCAGTTGCACGGAATGGTACTCCTCGGCCTCGTCGGCGGTGATGGTGCGGTTCAGCGAATAGGCGTCGCCCCGCGGCCCGATGGTGCCCGAGACATAGATGTGGTCGATATCGCCCTCGAACTCGGCCTGCAACTCACGCAGGAAGTCGATGCAGCGATGCTGCATGTCGGCCAGCCCCTCCGGCGTGTAGCCCAGCAGGGCGCCCCAGTCGGGGCTGGCGCGGTAGTCGAGCCCGGTCATCACCGCGGAAAACCCGGTCTCGGCGGCGACCCGCAGGTAGCGGCGCCAGATCCCTTTCATGTCCTCGGTGGCCTCGGGGTCGTCGAGCAGCGGGAACATCGCGAAATGCGGCAGTTCGTGGCCCCATTTATACATGATCTCGGTCTCGATACCGCCCTCGGTCAGGTAGAGGCGGCCCGCCTCGCGCGGGGGGAAGACGGCGTCGTGCATCTGCGAGACCTCCTGTGCGCGGTTGGAACGGCGACAGGATAGCATATCCGGGCATTTCCCGCGAAACCGGCCCGATCAGCGCGGGATGCGCCCGCCCGGCGTGCCCTGCAGCGTCAGCCAGTCGGGCCAGCCGACCAGCCGCTCGATCCCGAACAGCAGCAGGCAGAGGGCGATCGCCGCCAGCACCAGGATCACCCGCTTCTCGCCCGGCGGGTTGCGGGCCCAGCGGACCGCGCGCAACAGCCAGCGCGGGTTCATTCCTCGAACCTGACCTTGCCGATATAGGGCAGGTTGCGGTTGTGCTGGGCGAAGTCGATGCCGTAGCCCACCACAAACTCGTCGGGGATCTCGAATCCCACCCAGTCGGCCTTGACCGGCACTTCGCGGCGCGAGGGCTTGTCCAGCAGGGCGCAGACCTTCAGCCGCCTGGGGTTGCGCCCGTCCAGCAGGTGCAGAACGTGTTTCAGGGTGTAGCCGGTATCCACGATGTCCTCGACGACCAGCACGTCGCGCCCCTCGATCTCGCCGCGCAGGTCCTTTAGGATCCGCACCTCGCGCGAGCTTTCGGTCGCGTTGCCGTAAGAGGAGGCCTCGAGGAAATCGACCTCCACCGGCAGGTGCAGCTCGCGCACCAGGTCGGCGATGAAAACGAAGGAGCCGCGCAGCAGCCCCACCACCACCAGCTTGTCTGTGTCGGCGAAATGGGCGTGGATCTCATGGGCCAGCGCCTCGACCCGGGCGGCGATGGCCTTGGCCGAGATCATCTCGTCGACGACATAAGGTCTCTGTGTCATGGCGGCCCCTTGATTTTCCGCGGTTCCTAGCCGAAACCACGCCCACTGTTAACAAGAATTGCAGGCCATGCCGACCCATTCCGAGACCCGCAAACTGCCCTACAGTGCCGCGCAGATGTACGATCTGGTGGCCGACGTGGCGGCCTACCCGAAATTCCTGCCCTGGACGGCGGCGGCGCGCATCCGCTCGCGCACGCCCATCGCGGGCGGCGGCGAGGTGATGGAGGCGGACCTGGTGATCTCGTTCAAGGTGTTCCGCGAACGCTTCGGCAGCCGGGTGACCCTGTGGCCCGAGCAGCGCAGGATCGACACCGAGTACCTGGACGGGCCCTTCAAGTTCATGAAGTCGAACTGGCAGTTCCACGACCTCGACGAGGGCGGCTGCGAGGTCGCGTTCTTCGTCGATTTCGAGTTCAAGAACGCGGTGCTGCAAAAGGTGATCGGCGTGGTCTTCCACGAGGCGATGCAGCGCGTGGTCAGGGCGTTCGAGGCCCGGGCCGAAGAGCTCTACGGCTGAGCGCCCCGCGCGGGAAGACTTTCAGGCCTCCGGCGGGAGTATTTATGCCAAGAAGAAGGGCGGGGGCGCCGGGGCGGGGGCGGAACAGGCGCCGCGGACCGTCCCGCGGCGCCTGTTCCCTGCGCGGTGCGCGCGGGATTACGACATCATGTCGTAGGCGCGCTCGCCGTGGACGTTGAGGTCGAGGCCGCCGACCTCGGTCTCCGGGTCGACGCGCAGCGGCGTGACCAGCGCGCAGAGCTTGATCAGCACGTAGGTGACGGCAACGGTGAAGACGCCCACCACGGCCAGCCCGCCCAGCTGCGCGGCCCAGCTGCCGGCGCCGAAGACGGCGATCATGATGGTGCCGAAGATGCCGCCGACGCCATGCACGGCGAAAACGTCCAGCGTGTCGTCGATATGCAGGCGGTTGCGCACCAGGTTCACGGCCTCCTGGCACAGCACGCCGGCGATCGCGCCGATGGCCAGCGCCTCGACCGGGCCGACGAAGCCGGAGGCCGGCGTGATCGAGGCCAGCCCGGCGATGGTGCCGGTGACGAGGCCCACAAGCGAGGCCTTGCCGTATTTGACCTTTTCCCAGGCCGCCCATGTCAGCGAGGCGGTGGCGGCCGAGATATGGGTGACGGTCAGCGCCATCGCCGCGCCCCCGTCGGCGGCCAGCTGCGAGCCGCCGTTGAAGCCGAACCAGCCCACCCAGAGCATGGCCGCGCCGATCATCACGAAGCCCGGGGCATGCGGCGGCTTGCTCTTGTCGCGGCGCGGGCCCAGCACCACGGCCAGCAGAATCGCGGCCAGCCCCGCGGTTTCATGCACCACGATGCCGCCGGCGAAATCCCTGACCCCGGTCTCGCCGAAGATCCCGCCATCGGCCAGGAACCCGCCGCCCCAGATCCAGTGCACCACCGGGGCATAGCACAGCAGCATCCACAGCCCCGAGAACAGCATCACGAAGCCGAATCCGATGCGCTCGACATAGGCGCCGACGATCAGCGCGGGCGTGATGATGGCGAAGGTCATCTGGAAGGCGAAGAACAGGACCTCGGGCAGGGTGCCCGACAGGTCGTCGGCCGGCACGCCCAGCAGGAACATCTTGCCCAGGCCGCCCCACCAGGCGCCGCCCTCGCCGAAGGCCACGGTGTAGCCGAAGGCCAGCCACAGCACGCTCATCAGGCAGGCGATGGCATAGACATGCATGAAGACGCTCAGCACGTTGCGGGCGCGCACCAGCCCGCCGTAGAACAGCGCCAGCCCCGGCAATGTCATGAAAAGCACCAGCGCGGTGGCCACGATGATCCACGCGGTATCAGCTCCGTTCATTTCCCTTCCTTTCGCATTTAGCGGTTTTGGAGGGCAAAGAGCCGGTGCGGCGCGCAAATAATAGAGGCAACGGGTGAAAAAGCAGCGCAAAAGGCGTGCAGTTCGCAAAGAGCGCAAAATTTGGGCGGGGAAACCGCCCCAATGGCCAATTCCTGGACGCCGCGTGCCTAGGGGGCGAGCGCGCCGGCCAGCAGCCCCAGCGCGTGTTCCACGGTGGCGCGGCGCACGTTATCGCGCCCGATCGCACCGAACTCGACGGTTTCGCTGAAGCACGGCGCGCCGGTCTTCGCCAGGGCGAAACAGACGCGGCCCTCGGGCTTGTGGTGCGAACCGCCGGGCCCGGCGATGCCGGTGACCGCGACGGCCAGGCCGGCCTGCGAGCGGTCGAGGGCGCCTTCGGCCATCGCGCGCGCGGTTTCTTCCGAGACGGCGCCGTGGGCGTCGAGCGTTTCGGGGCGCACGCCCAGCATCTCCTGCTTGGAGAGGTTGGAGTAGGTCACGAATCCCCGGTCGAACACGTGGGAAGAGCCGGGCACCCCGGTCAGGGCACCTGAAATCATGCCGCCGGTGCAGCTTTCGGCGGTGGCGATCATCACGCCCTGTTCGCGGGCGCGCTCGATCACGGTGCTGGCAGGGCCGTAGGTCATCCCATGATCACCCCGTGATAGAGGCCCGCGGCCAGGAACACGCCGATCCCGGCGAAGACGCCCGCGACCAGGTCGTCCAGCATCACCCCCATCGTGCCGCCCATCCGGTCGGCGCGGCCCACCAGCCAGGGCTTCCAGATGTCGAACAGGCGGAACAGCACGAAGGCCCCGACCCAGCCCGGCCAGGGGAAGGTCCAGCTGTCGAGACCGGCCATCCAGAACCCCAGCGAGGGCGCCAGCATGGCGATCCATTGCCCGGCCACCTCGTCGATTACGATCTCGGAGGGGTCGGTGTCGGACGGGTCGCGGGTGGCCATGTCGCGCGCCACGGACCAGAAGCCCAGCCCGGTGACGGCCAGGGTGGCCACGGCCAGCAGCGGGAAGCCGCCCAGCCCGTGGATCAGCAGCGCCGCCCCCACGGCCACGGCCGAGCCCCAGGTGCCCGAGGCCGGGCGCAGCCGGCCGACGTAACAAACGGTGGTCAGGGCGCGGATCATGCTTTCACCAATGTTGCGGTGGCCAGGGCGGCGATGCCTTCCTCGCGGCCCGTGAAGCCCAGTTTCTCGGATGTGGTGGCCTTGACGCTGATGCGCTCGGGCGCGACGCCCATGATCGCGGCCAGGGCCTCGCGCATGGCCTGGGTGTGCGGGCCGATCTTCGGCCGTTCGCAGATCAGGGTCACGTCGGCATGGCTGACGGTGAAGCCCCGTTCGCGGACCTGCTCCATCGCGTGTTTGAGGAAGATGTCGCTCGGCGCGCCCCTCCATTGCGGATCGGAGGGCGGGAAATGCTGGCCGATATCGCCCAGCGCCAGCGCGCCGTAGATCGCGTCGGTCAGGGCGTGCATGCCCACATCGGCATCGGAATGGCCCTTCAGCGCCCGGGCGTGCGGGATCTCCACGCCGCACAGCACCACCGCCTCGCCCGCCTCGAACGCATGCACGTCAAAGCCGTTTCCGGTGCGGATATCCATGCCTTCTCTCTCCTGCAGGATGCGGGCCGCGCGGTCGAAATCGCCGGGATGGGTGATCTTGATATTGTCCTCTTCGCCCTCGACGATGGCCACGTCAAGCCCGTGCGCAAGCGCCACCTCGACATCGTCGAGCGCGCCCGCGCCGTGGATGGCGTGGGCGCTGCGGATGGCATCGAGGTGAAAGCCCTGCGGGGTCTGGGCGCGGTAGAGGCCCTGGCGCGGATGCGGGGCGATCACCCGGCCCTCGGCGCCGCGCCACAGCGCGTCGGTAACGGGCAGGGCGGGGGCGGCGCCGCGATGCTCGGCCAGCGCGTCGAGCACCCGGTCGATCAGCGCCGCGCTGACCAGCGGCCGCGCGGCGTCGTGGATCAGGACGGTTTCGGCCGCCTCGAGCGCCGTCAGCCCGGCCAGCACCGAGGCGTCGCGCGTGGCGCCGCCCTCGACCGGCGTCAGGCGGGCGCCATAGCCGGAGAGACAGTCCCTGAGCAGGCCGGAATCGTCGGGATGGTGGACGACCACGATCTGCCCGATCCGCGGGTGATCGGCAAAGGCCGCGACCGCGCGCGCCAGCACCGTCTGCCCGCCAACTGTGCGGTATTGCTTGGGAATCTCCCCGCCCGCGCGGGTGCCGCGCCCGGCGGCTACGATGATGGCGGCGCTTTGCATCGGATCTCTCGTTTTGCCTCTTTTCCGTGTAAGACCTGCCGGTCGAGGGAGCAATGGCGCAGTTTGGCCGCAACCTGCGCCCAAAAAATGGGCAAAGTGTGTTTCTGCCGCATTTTGCGCCATGTGCCCGATTGCCTTTTCCGGGCAGGCGCATTAGCTCAAGTGTGAAACTGCACAAGGATTAGGCATTTGTCCATTCAGTTGGCAGATAACCTGCTCGACCCTCCGGTATTCCTGGCCCCGCTGGCCGGAATCACCGATCTGCCCTTCCGGAACCTCGTGGCTGCCTTCGGGGCGGGGCTGGTCGTGTCCGAGATGGTGGCCAGCCAGGAGATGGTGCAGGCCAAGCCCGGGGTGCGCGAACGCGCCGAGCTGGGCTTCGGCCTTGAAAACACCGCCGTACAGCTCGCCGGGCGCGAGGCGCACTGGATGGCCGAGGCTGCCCGCATGGTCGAGGCCAACGGTGCCCGGCTGATCGACATCAACATGGGCTGCCCGGCCAAGAAGGTGGTCAACGGCTATTCCGGCTCGGCGCTGATGCGCGACCTCGACCACGCGCTGAGCCTGATCGAGGCGGTGGCGGGCGCGGTTTCGGTCCCGGTGACGCTGAAGACGCGGCTGGGCTGGGACGAGGACCTGCTGAACGCGCCGGAGCTCGCCCGCCGGGCCGAGGGGGCAGGGGTGCGCATGGTCACCATCCACGGGCGCACGCGCTGCCAGTTCTACAAGGGCCGGGCCGACTGGGCGGCGATCGCGGCGGTGAAACAGGCCGTGTCGATCCCGGTGATCGCCAATGGCGACATCGTGGACGGGGCCAGCGCGCGAATGGCGCTGGCGCGCTCGGGCGCGGACGGCGTGATGGTGGGGCGCGGGGCGCAGGGGCGCCCGTGGCTGCTGGCGCAGATCGCCGCGGACCTCCAAGGCGCCCCGGCGCCGCATGTACCGCGGGGCCGGGCATTCGCCGACCTGGTGGCGGGCCATTACGAGGCGATGCTTTCCTTCTACGGCGCGGAACTCGGCAACCGCGTCGCGCGCAAGCACCTGGGCTGGTACATGGACGTGGCGGGCACGCCTTCCCGCCTGCGCCGCCCGGTCCTGACCGAGCGCGACCCGGCCCGGGTCCTGGGCCTGTTGCCCGAGGCGCTGGCCGAAACGCAGAGGGCCGCGGCATGACGGTTCAACACGATCGGATCTGGTCCTCGCTGCCCATCCCGGCCTTCATCCTCGATCCGCAGGACCGGATCGACGAACTCAACCCCGCGGCCGAGATCTTCGTCAACGCTTCGATCCGGGCGCTGCAGGGCACGCCGGTCTGGGACCGGCTGGCGGTGGACGCGCCGCTGGACAAGGCCTTTGCGCGGGTGCGGGCCAACCATTCCGAGCTGTTCATCAACGATGTCGATGTCAGCTCGGGCCAGCGCGCGCCGGTGCTGTGCAACCTGCAGATCGCCCCGCTAAACGACGACACCGAGAAGCTGTTGCTGCTGGTCTCCCCGCGCGAGATCGCCGGGCGGCTGGGGCGCGCGCATTCCTCGAAGACGGCGGCGAAATCCGCCATCGGCATGGCCGAGATGCTGGCCCACGAGATCAAGAACCCGCTGGCGGGCATCACCGGGGCGGCGCAGCTTCTGTCGATGAACCTGACGCCCGAGGACCAGGAGCTGACCGACCTGATCGTCGCCGAGAGCCGCCGCATCGTGAAGCTGCTGGAGCAGGTGGAGCAGTTCGGCAACCTCCGCCCGCCGGTGCGCAAGCCGGTCAATATCCACGACCTGCTGGACCGGGCGCGCAAGTCCGCGATGGTGGGCTTCGCCGCCGAGATGCAGATCGTCGAGGATTACGACCCCTCGCTCCCCTCCACCTGGGTGGACGGCGACCAGTTCCTGCAGGTGTTCCTGAACCTGCTGAAGAACGCCGCCGAGGCGGCCGAGAAGGGCGGCGGCACGATCCGGCTGCACACCTTCTACGACCAGTCGCTGCGCCTGCGCGCGCCGGACGGCTCGGACCGGCCGCTGCCGCTGCAGGTGGAGATCATCGACGACGGCCCCGGCCTGCCGCCCGAGATCGCCGGCGACATCTTCGAGCCCTTCGTTTCCGGGCGCGAGAACGGCACCGGGCTGGGGCTGGCCCTCGTTTCGAAAATCATCTCGGACCACGACGCCTGGATCGCGGTGGATTCGGTGCCCGGGCGCACCGTGTTCCGCATCTCGCTGCCGGTGGCGCCGAAAACCACGGAGGATAACTGATGGATGGCACGGTTCTGGTCGCCGATGACGACCGCACGATCCGCACGGTCCTGACCCAGGCGCTGACACGGGCGGGCTGCAAGGTGCACGCCACCTCGTCGCTGACCACGCTGATGCGCTGGGTCGAGGAGGGCAAGGGCGACCTGGTGATCTCGGACGTGGTCATGCCCGACGGCAACGGGCTGGAGGCCCTGCCCAGGATCGGCGAACTGCGCCCCGGCCTGCCGGTGATCGTGATCTCGGCGCAGAACACGATCATGACCGCGATCCAGGCCGCCGAGGCCGAGGCCTTCGACTACCTGCCCAAGCCCTTCGACCTGCCCGACCTGATGAAGCGCGCCGCCCGCGCGCTGGAGGCCAAGCGCCGCGCCCCCGCGCCGCGCCCGGGCGGGGGCGAGGGCCCCGACGACGACCTGCCTCTGGTGGGGCGCACGCCGCAGATGCAGGCACTCTACCGCCTGGTGGCGCGGGTGATGAACACCGATCTGCCGGTCCTGATCACCGGCGAAAGCGGCACCGGCAAGTCGCTGATCGCGCGCGCGATCCACGATTTCTCGGACCGGCGCACCTTGCCCTTCGTCACCGCGAACGCGGCGGACCTGGAGGGGATGGACGGCCCCTCCGCGCTGCTGTCGCGGGCCAAGGGCGGCTCGATCCTGTTCGACGAGGTGTCCGATCTCGACGACGACGCGCAGGGGCGCATCGTGCGCATGCTGGACGGGTTCGGCGACAATTCCCCTCGGGTGATGGCCACCAGCCAGACCGAC
Organism: Paracoccaceae bacterium; assembly: GCA_049974865.1. Lineage (GTDB taxonomy): Bacteria > Pseudomonadota > Alphaproteobacteria > Rhodobacterales > Rhodobacteraceae > JAGSOU01. The sequence continues at coordinate 25,876 of JBNGCX010000026.1, read as the reverse complement.
CTGATGCGCCGGATGGAGGCGGGCGATTTCCGCCAGGACCTGTTTTATCGCCTGGGCGGGGTCACCATCGCGGTGCCCAGCCTGCGCGAACGAGTCGATGACATCCCGCTGCTGGCCGAGAATTTCCTTGCCCGGGCCGAGCGCGACGGGCTGCCCCTGCGCCGCTTCGCCGATGACGCGATGGAGTTGATCCGCGCCTATTCCTGGCCGGGCAACGTGCGCCAGCTGGAAAACACCGTGCGCCGTTTGGTGGTGACCAATTCGGAAGAGGTGATCACCCGCGGCGAGGTCGAGCTGGTGCTGGGCAACCAGCCCGAGATCGAGCCGCTGGTGGGCGGCGGCGACGGCGAGAAGCTGTCGGCCTCGGTCGCCAAGCACCTGCGGCGCTATTTCGACCTGCATGGCGGCGTGCTGCCGCCGCCGGGCCTGTATCAGCGCATCCTGCGCGAGGTGGAGCTGCCGCTGATCGAGATCGCGCTGGACGCCACCGGCGGAAACCAGGCCAAATGCGCCGACCTGCTGGGCATCAATCGCAATACTTTGCGCAAGAAGATCACCGACCTGGATATTCGCGTGACACGCCGCCGGAAGTTGATGTAAAAAGGCAACATCTGTGGCGCTTCGGTGTCAGGCTTTCGGGGCGCCGCAGGATAAGGCGGTAAGCCGCGCAAAGGCGGCATAACAGGAACGAGGCCCGCGGTGGCAACCCCCGCGCAGAGCGCAACATGGCAACGCGTGGCGCGATTGCGCCGGCAACGGCGTGTCCAGAACATCGCCACGCTGAGCGTGGTGACGCTGGGCCCGGTGCTGGCCGTCGCCACGCTTCTTCTTCTCGGGCCGCTGGGGCAGGGGGCGACCTCGGTCTGGCTGCGGCTGATCCTTCTGGCCGACCTGGTCTACGCGCTGGTCGTCGCGGCGCTGGTCACCCAGCGGGTGGCGCAGATGATCGCGGCGCGGCGGCGCCGCTCGGCCGGGTCGCGGCTGCACCTGCGGCTGACCGGGGTCTTCGCGCTGCTGGCGCTGATCCCCACCGTGCTGGTGGCGGTTTTCGCGGGGCTGACGGTGAATATCGGACTCGAGGGCTGGTTTTCCGACCGGGTGCGCACGGTGCTGGGCACCTCGCTGGCCGCCGCCGAGGCCTACGAGGACGAGCATCGCCGCGACCTCGAGGCGGATTCCCGCGTGCTGGCCGGCTATCTGAACATCGCGCGGCAGGCGACCTTCTTTCTGTCCGACGGCGAGTTGCGGCAGGTCCTCAGCCAGGCCCAGGAACAGGTGCAACGCGGGCTGAAGGAGGCCTATGTGATCGACGGCACGGCCGAGATCGTCGCCCGCGGCGAGCGCTCCTACCTGTTCGACTACGAGCGCCCCGAGGAGGCGCAGATCGCCCGCGCCGCCGAGGGCGAGGTGGTGATCGTCGAGGACTGGGATAACAACGAGTTCCGCGCGCTGATCCAGCTCGACGCCTTCGTCGACCGCTTCCTCTACATCTCGCGCACGGTGGATGGCGAGATCCTGAACCTGCTGGACGACACGCAGGAAACCGTCCGCCTCTACCAGCAGCTGGAAAGCGAGCGGGGGCGGCTGCTGTTCGAATTCGGGCTGCTCTATCTCGGCTTCGCGGTGATCCTGATCCTGGCCGCGGTCTGGCTGGGCCTGTGGTTCGCCGAGCGCCTGTCGCGCCCGGTGGGGCGGCTGGCGGGCGCGGCGCAACGGATCGGGGCCGGGGACCTCGACGTGCGGGTGGTCGAGGAAAAGGGCGATGACGAGATCGCCATGCTGGGCCGCGTGTTCAACCAGATGACCCGGCAGCTCAAGGGCCAGCGCGACGCGCTGATGGAGACCAACCGCCAGATCGAGCGGCGGCGGCGGCTGTTCGACTCGGTGCTGAGCTCGGTGACCGCGGGGGTGATCGGGCTGGATGCCGAGGGGCGGATCGATTTCGTCAACCGCTCGGCGCTGCGGCTGCTGGATCTCGACGAGCAGGCCGATCACGAGCGCGCCCTGGGCGATGCCGTGCCGGAATTCGCGCCGCTGTTCGAGCGGCTCCGCGCCGGCCCCTTCGAGGCGGCGCAGGACGAGCTGAAGCTCACGCGTAACGGCAAGCTGGAAAACCTGCTGGTGCGCATGGCCATGCGGCGCAGCACCTCGGGGCGGCTCGAGGGCTACGTCGTGGCCTTCGACGACGTGACCGAGCTGGTCTCGGCGCAGCGGATGGCGGCCTGGGGCGATGTGGCCCGCCGCATCGCGCATGAGATCAAGAACCCGCTGACCCCGATCCAGCTTTCGGCCGAGCGCATCAAGCGCAAGTTCCGCCGCATGGTGGACGAGGATGCGGTCGCCGACCTGGACCAGTATACCGACGTGATCGTGCGGCAAACCAATGACTTGCGCCGCATCGTTGACGAATTTTCCAAGTTCGCCCGCATGCCCGAGCCCGACCGCCGCCCCGGCGACCTGGCCGCGCTGGTGCGCGACGCGGTGGTGCTGCAGGAAAGCGGCCAGCCGGGGGTAGAGATCAGCGCCGACCTGCCCGAGGGGCCGGTGATGACCGAACTGGACGCGACCATGATCAGCCAGGCCCTGACGAATCTCATCAAGAACGCCGGAGAAGCCACGGAAACCCTTATCGAAAAGGGCGCACCTGAGGGCTATCGCCCGGAGATCCGCGTCGCGATGAAGGTCGCGGACGGCATGGCCGAGATCGCCATCGCCGACAACGGCATCGGCCTGCCCGAGGATCGCGGCCGGCTGTTCGAGCCCTATGTCACCACCCGCGACAAGGGCACCGGGCTGGGCCTGCCCATCGTGAAGAAGATTATCGAGGAGCATGGCGGCACGCTGTCCTTGCGTGACGCCCCCGTCTTCGACGGCTGCGCCCATCACGGCGCGCTGGCCGAGATCCGCCTGCCGCTGCTGGCAACGGCCGGGCAAGACGGGAAGGAGGGAGCGAGAGTTCAAAATGAGTGATATTCTTATCGTTGACGACGAGCGCGACATCCGCGAACTGATCGCGGACATCCTGCGAGACGAGGGCTATACCACCCGGCTGGCGGCCAATTCCGACGACTGCATGGCCGAGATAAACAGCGAGCCGCCGGCGCTGATGATCCTGGACATCTGGCTCAAGGACAGCCGGATGGACGGGATCGACATCCTCTCGAAGGTCAAGCGCGACAATCCCGAGATCCCGATCATCATCATCTCGGGGCACGGCAATATCGAGATCGCGGTCGCGGCGATCAAGCAGGGCGCCTACGACTTTATCGAGAAGCCTTTCAACATCGACCAGCTTCTGGTGGTGATCCGCCGCGCGATGGAAACCGCGCGGCTGCGGCGCGAGAACCTGGACCTGCGCCGCCGCGAAACCGCCATGGCCGAGATGATCGGATCAAGTGCGGCCTTCAAGGCGCTGAAATCGCAGTTGGAAAAGGTCACCCGTTCGAACGGCCGGGTGATGCTTTCGGGGCCGGCCGGCAGCGGCAAGGAACTGGCCGCGCGCTTCGTGCATGCCAATTCGACCCGGGCCTCGGCGCCCTTCATCTCGGTCAACTCGGCCTCGATCGAGCCCGAACGCATGGAAGAGGTGCTGTTCGGCCGCGAAAGCCCGGAGCGCGGGATCGAGCCGGGCCTGCTGGAACAGGCCCATGGCGGGGTGCTGTATTTCGACGAGGTGGCCGACATGCCGCCGGGGACGCAGTCCAAGATCCTGCGCGTGCTGGTCGATCAGCAGTTCCAGCGTGTGGGCGGCACCGACAAGGTGCGGGTGGACCTGCGGGTCATCTCGTCCTCCACCCGCGACCTGGAGGAAGAGATCGCCGCCGGCAATTTCCGGCGCGAGCTCTATCACCGCCTCAACGTGGTGCCGATCTCGGTGCCCGCGCTGGAGGAGCGGCGCGAGGACATCCCCGAACTGGCCCGCCATTTCGTGACGGAGTTCAACCGCGCCCAGGGTCTGCCCCTGCGAGAGCTCAGCGACGAGGCCGCGGCGCTGCTGCAGACCATGCGCTGGCCGGGCAATGTCCGGCAGCTCAAGAACGTGGTGGAGCGGGTGCTGATCCTGGGCGAGGGGACCGGCCCGATCACCGCGCGTGAGCTGCCCGCGCAGGAGGAGGAACCGGCCGAGGACGGCCGCGTCGTCCTGTCCGGCGCGCTGGCCACGCTGCCCCTGCGCGAGGCGCGTGAGCTGTTCGAGCGCGAATACCTGCTGGCCCAGATCAACCGCTTCGGCGGCAATATCAGCCGCACCGCGAATTTCGTGGGAATGGAGCGCAGCGCCCTGCACCGCAAGCTGAAATCGCTGGGCGTGGTGACCACCGCCAAGGCCGGCGCCCGGGTGGCGCGGGTCGAGAACGGCAAACGCGGCTGATTGACCGTCCGGGACGCATCTGCAAAGGATGAGCCGAACAGCCGAGCCGGGATGCGGAGCCGATGAAGGTCATCATATGCGGCGCGGGCCAGGTGGGGTGGCAGATCGCCCGCCACCTTGCCAGCGAAAAGAACGACGTCACCGTGGTCGACAACAACGCCGACCTGGTGCGCCGGGCCACCGACACGCTGGATGTGCAGGGGATCGCGGGCTTCGCCTCTTACCCCGACATCCTGGAGCGCGCGGGCGCGCGCGATGCCGACATGATCATCGCCGCCACCTACTCGGACGAGGTGAACATGGTCACCTGCCAGGTGGCGCATTCAGTCTTTGCCATCCCGCGCAAGATCGCCCGGCTGCGCGCGCAATCCTACCTGACCGCGATCTATTCCGACCTCTACCGGCGCGAGCACATGCCGATCGACGTGGTCATCAGCCCCGAGCGCGAGGTGGCCGAGGCCGCGCTGCAGCGCCTCGCCGCGCCCGCCGCCTTCGACACCGAGAGCTTCCTCGACCGGGGCGCGCATCTGCTGGGCATCGCCATCGACGCGGAATGCCCGGTGATCAACACGCCGCTGCGCCAGCTCACCGACCTGTTCTCGACGCTGCGCGCGGTGGTGGTGGGGGTGCGCCGCGAGGGCACGCTGTTCGCGCCCGAGCCGGGCGACCAGCTGTTCCCCGGCGACCAGATTTATGTCTTCACCCATACCGAGGACGTGAACCGGACGCTCGAGATCTTCGGCAAGAGCACCCGCAAGCAGGAGCGGGTGGTCGTGCTGGGCGGTGGCAATGTGGGCCTGGCCGTGGCCCAGGCGCTGGAGGCGCGGGCCGACCGCGTCCGCGCCAAGGTGATCGAGAAGGACCGCGGCCGCGCCGAGCGGGCGGCGGATTCGCTGGAACGCACCATCGTGCTGCACGGCGACGGGTTGAACCGCGAACTGCTGGAGGAGGCCAATATCCACCGCGCCGACGCCGTGCTGGCGGTCACCGACGACGACAAGACCAACATGCTGGCCGCGGTGCGGGCCAAGGCGATGGGCTGCCCGATGGCGATCTGCCTGGTCAACGATCCCTCGCTGGTGCCGCTGATGCGCCCGCTGGAGATCGACGCCTATATCAACCCGCGCGCCACCACCGTGAGCTCGATCCTGCGCCACATCCGGCACGGGCGCGTGCGCGGCGTGTATTCCATCGGCGATGCCGAGGCCGAGGTGATCGAGGCGCAGGTGCTGTCCACCTCGCCCATCGCCGGGCGCACGATCCGTGACATCGACTTCCCCGAGGGGGTGCTGGTGGGCGCGGTCAAGAAGGGCGACAAGGTGATCCGGCCCGTCGGCGGCACCCGCATCGAGGAGGGCGACGTCATCGCCATGTTCTCGCTGGCCGCCGACGTGCCCGAGGTGGAGCGCCTGCTGCAGGTCTCCATCGACTTCTTCTGAGTCCGATGCGCTGGCTGCTGAACCTCTCTTTCCTGACCATCGTGATGGGGGTCTGCGCGCTGGCGATGTTCGTGCCCATGATGCACGGGCTTGCGGTGCGCGACTGGCTGACGGCGCGCAGCTTCTTCTACTCGGGCACGCTGTTCCTGATCCTGACGGTGCTGATCGCGATCGCGAATTACAACACCCGCTCCAGCAAACTGGCGCGCAGCCACCTGGTGGCGATGCTGGCGGTGTTCACCGTGCTGCCGCTGATGCTGGCCGTGCCCTTTCACGAGGCGGTGCGCAACACCACCTTCCTGAATTCCTATTTCGAGATGGTCTCCAGCCTGACCACCACCGGCGCCACGCTGTTCCTCGACCCGGGGCGGCTGGCCCCCTCGGTGCATCTGTGGCGGGCGCTGGTGGGCTGGCTGGGCGGCTATTTCATCTGGCTGACGGCGATCGCGATCCTGGCGCCGATGAACCTGGGCGGGTTCGAGGTGACCGCTCCCGCGGCGGTGGGCCGCGGCGCGCGCCAGGCGGGGGGTGCCGTCTACCGCACCGACCCGCGCGAACGGCTGATCCGCTTCAACGTCCAGCTGATGCCGGTCTACGCGGTGCTGACGGGCGCGCTGTGGCTGTTCCTGATCCTGGGGGGCGAGACGCCGCTGGTGGCGGCCTGCCATGCGATGGCCGTGCTCTCGACCAGCGGCATCTCGCCGGTGGGCGGGATGCAGGGAGCCAGCGGCGGGATCCTGGGCGAGCTGCTGATCTTCGTCTTCCTGGGGTTCGCCCTGTCGCGCCAGACCTTCGCCAGCGGGCTGCGGGCCGAGACCGTCGCGCGGCTGTCCGGCGACAAGGAGTTCCGCATGGGGCTGCTGGCGGTGGTGGCGGTGCCGCTGCTGCTGTTCCTGCGCCACTGGCTGGGCGCCTACGAAGTGGCCGAGCAGCAGAATTTCGGCGCCGCGCTGCGCGCGCTCTGGGGCAGCGTGTTCACCGTTCTGTCCTTCCTGACCACGACCGGCTTCACCTCGGCCGACTGGGCCGAGATGCGCAACTGGTCGGGGCTGCAGACGCCGGGGCTGATCCTGGCGGGGCTGGCGATGATGGGCGGCGGGGTGGCCACCACCGCCGGCGGCGTGAAGCTGTTGCGGGTCTACGCGCTCTACAAGCACGGGCTGCGCGAGCTGGAAAAGCTCTACTATCCTTCGTCGGTCGGCGGGGCGGGGGCGATGGCGCGCCTGATCCGGCGCGAGGGCGCCCATATCGCATGGGTGTTCTTCATGCTGTTCGCCCTCAGCGTGGCGGTGGTGATGGCGGCGCTGTCGCTGACCGGGCTGACTTTCGAGGAAACCGTGGTGCTGGCCGTGTCGTCGCTGTCGACCACCGGGCCGCTGGCGGCCGTCGCGGCCGAGGCGCCGATCCGGTACAGCGGCCTGGGGGACGCGGCCAAGCTTATCCTGGCCGCGGCGATGGTCCTGGGCCGGCTGGAAACGCTGGCCATCATCGCGCTTTTGAACCCCGGGTTTTGGCGGCAGTAATGCCGCAAATGCGAAATTCCCGTCTAACGACCTGATTTTGGGTCTGGAAACTCGGCGAATCGCACTTCATACTCGGGCGGACAAGCGCAACCAGCTGTCCGCGGACGGGCAGACGAAAGAAAAAGGCAAGAACCGATGGCTGCCGATAAACAAAATTTGCAGGATGCATTTCTCAACCATGTCCGGAAAACAAAGGTTCCGGTGACGATTTTCCTGATCAACGGGGTCAAGCTGCAGGGCGTGATCACCTGGTTCGACAATTTCTGCGTGCTGCTGCGCCGCGACGGCCAGTCGCAGCTCGTCTACAAGCACGCGATCTCGACGATCATGCCGGCCCAGCCGATTTCCCTTTACGAGGGTGAGGACTGATTCCGGGCTTCGAAGATCACAGCCCCCATGTGACCCGCGCCTGGGTGCTGCACCCCGACATCACCGCCGACCGTGACCGCCGCGACGCCGCGCCGGCGCTGGAGGAGGCCGTGTCCCTGGCCATGGCGCTGCCCGACCTCGAGGTCGTGGGCGCCGAGGTGGTCACCCTGCCCAAGGCGCGGCCGGGCCTGCTGTTCGGCTCGGGCAAGATCGAGGAACTGGGCGGACGCTTCCGCGAGGGCGAGATCGACCTGGTGCTGATCGACGGGCCGGTGACGCCGGTCCAGCAGCGCAACCTGGAACGCGAGTGGAAGGTCAAGATCCTCGACCGCACCGGGCTGATCCTGGAGATCTTCGCCGACCGCGCCCGCACCCGCGAGGGCGTGCTGCAGGTGGAGCTGGCGGCGCTGAGCTACCAGCGCACCCGGCTGGTGCGCGCCTGGACCCACCTGGAACGGCAGCGCGGCGGGCTGGGCTTCGTGGGCGGGCCGGGCGAGACCCAGATCGAGGCCGACCGCCGCGCCATCGACGAGGCGATCACGCGCCTGCGCCGGCAGCTGGCCAAGGTGGTCAAGACCCGCGACCTGCACCGCGCCGCCCGGCGCAAGGTGCCGTTCCCGATCGTGGCGCTGGTGGGCTATACCAATGCCGGGAAATCGACGCTGTTCAACCGGCTGACCGGGGCCGAGGTGATGGCCAAGGACATGCTGTTCGCCACGCTCGACCCGACCATGCGGGGCATCACGCTGCCGTCGGGCAAGAAGGTGATCCTGTCGGACACGGTGGGCTTCATCTCGGACCTGCCGACGCAGCTGGTCGCCGCCTTCCGCGCCACGCTGGAAGAGGTTCTGGAGGCCGACCTGATCCTGCATGTGCGCGACATCTCGCACCCCGACAGCGAGGAACAGGCCGAGGACGTGGAGGCGATCCTGTCCGATCTCGGCGTGACCGAGGACCGGCCGAAATTCGATGTCTGGAACAAGATCGACCGGCTGCCGCCCGAGGACCGCGCCGCGCTGGAGCTGAAGGCCGAGCGGCGCGAGGAGGTCTTCACCCTGTCGGCGCTGACCGGCGAGGGGATGGACCCGCTGCTGGCCGCGATCACCCGGGCGCTGGACGAGGAGCGCACCCGGCGCGAGCTCCGCCTGGGCTTTGCCGAGGGGCGCAAGCGGGCCTGGCTCTACGACCAGGGGGTGGTCGAGGCCGAGGAACAGGACGACGAGGGCTATACCCTGACCGTGCACTGGACCGCGCGCCAGGAAAAGCGGTTCCGTGACCTCTGAGGCCCGCGAAATTTCTGCGAAATTTCGAACGATTTTTCGGCGAAAAATCGGCTTTGGCCGCGCGTCCTATTCCTCGGCCGGCTTAAGCCGCGTCACTCCCACCGCCGCGGCGCGGGCCAGTTCGGGGTCGAGCGACATGGGGATGTATTCGCCGCGCCGCCACAGCTCTCCCAGGTCATCGTAGTGCCGCGACAGCGGATGGCCGGACTGCCCGGTCGAGATGATGAAGACCGAGCTGTCGGGATCGGCGAAATCATAGACCCCGCGATAGCCCGCGCCATGCAAATTGGCAAAGGGCGTCGGATCCTCGCCCGAGGTCAGCCCGCGCAGCAGCGTGTTGTCGCCGCCCGAGGTGGACTGGCGGATGTTCACCAGCCATTTCAGCACCGGCACCTCGCCCAGCACCGGGTGGTCGTGCCGGGCCTGGTGCGCCTCGCCCCAGCGCAGGGATTCCAGGTTGCCGCCGTAATGTTCGCCGATCCAGATCAGCGCCTCGTCCAGCGCGATCCGGGCCATGTCGGTGCAGCTTTCCTTGGCCGTCGACTGCACCACGTCGCACCAGGCCGAGGCGCCGTCGACATCGCGGAAGACGCGCTCCAGGAACAGCGGCTCGACATGGGTGAATTCCTGCGCCAGCGGCCCCAGGTCGTCGCGGATCAGCCGGTCCTGGAGGTGGCGCAGCCAGGTGGCGTAGATCAGCGGCTCGGGCATGTGCTCGTTCATCTCGCCGTTCCAGTTGGCCAGCAGCTCCAGCGCCTGCTGGCGCAGGTGGTCGGGCGTGCCCTCGGGGGCGGGCTCGCCGGTGAACCACAGGTCGCGGGCGATCAGCGGCAGCAGGGCGCGGGCTGTGAAGCTGACCGTGTCGAGCTGCGCCTCGATGAAGCTGTCGCGGGTATGCACCTTGCGGTTCTGCATCAGGCGCTGCCAGCGGTGGATGCGCTGGGTGTCGCCCCAGTCGAAGCTGACATGCAGCGGGAAGGGGCGGTCGACGATCTTGTTGTTGGTGTTGCCCAGGATCCCGCCCTTGGGCGAGATGAAGCGCGGGTTGGCGGAATAGGGAAACATGCCTTGCCAGCGGTTCTGCGCCAGCCAGCCCGGGGCGGGCAGGCGGCCCTGGCTTTGATGGGTGGCCTCGCGCCGGGGCATGGCGCCGATCAGTTGCAGGGCAATCTTGTCCTTGTCGACCAGGGTCAGGTTCTGCGCCGGCGCCATGTAGAGCTCGCCGGCAGCCAGGCCCTCCTCGACCGACTGCGCCCGCATCAGAGCCATCGCCGCGCTCATCGAGCTGTCCTCGGCCGACAGCGCCGTCCAGGACAGCGCCGCGACATGTCCCTTGGGCGTCACCGCGCCCAGGCCGAAATGCGAGCCGGGCAGGACGGGGCCGTTTTCGGACCAGCGCAGGGTGACGGTGAGCGGCTCGGCATCCTTGACGCGGATGATGGAGCGGCGGGTCTCGAAGGACTTGTAACCGTCCGGCGTCAGGTATTGCGTCGGGTCCTCGGGGTTGAGCTTCTCGATGAACAGGTCCTGGTCGTCGAGATAGGAGGTCGTGATCCCCCAGCCGAGCTGCGCGCTGCGGCCGGCCAGCACCGCCGGCAGGCCGGGAATGGTGCCGCCGATCACCCCGCCGGTCCCGAGCTCCAGCCGCGCCAGGTACCAGACCGAGGGCGCGGTGAAACCCAGATGCGGGTCGTTGGCCAGCAGCGTGCCGCCCGAGGCCGAGCGCGAGGGCGCCGCCGCCCAGGCGTTGGAGGCCCCGGCAAAAGCCCGGCGCGGCACCGGCCAGAGCGGGTCGTCCACATGCTCCAGCGCGGCGAAGCTGCGCGTCACCCCGGGCATGAGCTGGGCATAGTCGGGCAGGGCGGCCACGCCCTGGCCCGGCGCGTCGGGCAGGATGTCGGGCACACGCGCCTCGGGCAGGGCCAGCGAGACGCGGGCGCGCAGCACCTCTTCCTGCAGATGCCCGCTGAGCTGCAGCGCCATCAGCTTGAGCACGGCCAGCGAATCCGCGGGCTGCCAATGCGCGATCTCGGGCGAGAACAGGAAGAATTCGGGCGCGCCCCGGCCCATCGCATCCTCGTTGACCTTGGCGATCCAGGCGTTCACGCCGCGGGCATAGGCCTCCAGCGCGGCCTTCGTGTCCGCGTCCTGCGCCGCGACCGAGCGGGTGGCCAGCCCGTAAAGATCGAGACGCCGCATCAGCTCGTCGGTCCGGGCGGTGCGGGGGCCGAATATCTCGGACAGGCGGCCCTGCGCCGTGCGTCGCAGCATGGTCATCTGCCACAGCCGGTCCTGCGCGTGGGCAAAGCCGAGGCCGAAGAACACGTCCGCGTCCGTCTCGCCGAAGATATGCGGCACGTTGGCGTTGTCGCGCACGATCTCGACCGGGGCGGTGATCCCCTCCACCCGGTGGGCCGCCTGGTATTCGGGCAAGGAGCGCGAAGCGAGGTAGTAGACCCCGATGGCGGCAAGCGCGGCCAGCATGGCCGTCGCGGTGAACAGACGCAGAAGCCAGCGGAAAAGCGTTGCCATGGGGGCCTCGTATTGACGGGATACCCCCATCGGTTACTAAGGAGGCAACCAGAGGGCAAGCACCGACAAGGGGGAAACCATGGCAAAAGTCGCATTTCTGGGCCTGGGCGTGATGGGCTATCCGATGGCCGGGCACCTGGCCGCCAAGGGCCACGAGGTCACGGTCTACAACCGAACCGCCGCCAAGGCCGAAAAATGGGTGGAACAGCATGGCGGCGCCATGGCCGCGACCCCGGCCGAGGCCGCCGCGGGCAAGGAGTTCGTGATGGCCTGCGTGGGCAATGACGACGACCTGCGGGCGGTCTGCGCCGGCCCCGACGGGGCGCTCGGTGCGATGGCGGCGGGCAGCGTCTTCGTCGATCACACCACCGTGTCGGCCAAGGTCACGGCCGAGATGTACGACATGGCCAAGGCGGGCAGCGTGTCCTTCGTTGACGCGCCGGTCTCGGGCGGCCAGGCCGGGGCCGAGAACGGCGTGCTGTCGGTGATGTGCGGCGGCGACGCCGAAGCCTATGACCGGGCCGAGCCGATCATCGACGCCTATGCCCGCATCTGCCGCCGCCTGGGCGAAAGCGGCGCGGGCCAGATGACCAAGATGTGCAACCAGATCGCCATCGCCGGGCTGGTCCAGGGCCTGTCCGAGGCGCTGCATTTCTCGGAAAAGGCGGGGCTCGACGGTCGCGCGGTGGTCGAGGTGATCAGCCAGGGTGCCGCCGGCAGCTGGCAGATGTCGAACCGCTACGAGACCATGCTGGACGACGAGTTCGAGCATGGCTTCGCCGTGGACTGGATGCGCAAGGACCTGGCGATCTGCCTGTCCACAGCCGACGAGACCGGCGCCAGCCTGCCGGTGACCGCGCTGGTCGACCAGTTCTACAAGGACGTGCAGAAGATGGGCGGCGGCCGCTGGGACACCTCCAGCCTGATCAAGCGCCTGCGCGCCGCCGGCTGAGCCCGGCCCGCGGACATCCCGAGAACGAAAAACGCCCCCGGAACCGGGGGCGTTTCCATGTCCGGGGACGGGCCGCGGATCAGGGGATGATCCTCGTGTACTTGGTGCCCTCCAGCGTGGCGCCCAGGATCAGCCCGGCTTGGCCGAAGACCAGCGCGATCACCGGGTCGAGCGCGGTCAGCGTCTCGGCGCTGATGTTGCCGGCCTGGTCCTTGACCGCGTATTCCATGTCGGCGCCCGCCGACCAGCCCGCGCTGTAGCGGAAATCGCGCAGCGCCTCGTCGGTCATGAAGAACAGCGCGTGGGCGTATTGCTGGGCCCCGATCTGGAAGCCGATCGTCGCCTGCGCGGCCGAGTAGTAATCGACCGTCACGTCGTCGATGCGCAGCGCGCCGCGCCCATAGGCGCCGCCGACCATGAAGCCGGCTTTGGTGATCAGCGGCATCCAAAGGATGCCGCGCGCCTTTTGCGACAGCTCCAGCGTGCCGGGGTAGCGGCCGAAGAGGTATTCGCGGGTGGCGTCGACCCGCGCGTCGATGGTGTTGGCGCCGTTGCTGCCCAGCCCGTTGCTGCAGCCCGCGGCCAGCGCCGTGCTCGCGCCTGCGCCCATCAGGAAGCTGCGCCTGGAAAACATGCTCATGGGATACTGCCCTCGTTTTGCCTGTGCCATTGGCCTTATCCGGCCATTGCCCCGATTTATAGGGGGTTTCGGGGCCAAAGTCATCAGGTCTTGCGGTTCTTGGCGGCTTCCCGCCGCATCACTTTTCGGCCAGCAGCCGCGCCAGGGCGGGGGCGAAATAGGTCAGGATGCCGTCACAGCCCGCGCGCTTGAAGGCCAGCAGGCTCTCGACCATCACCTTTTCGCCGTCGAGCCAACCATTGGCCGCCGCCGCCTGCAGCATCGCGTATTCCCCCGACACCTGGTATGCGTATGTGGGCACGCCGAACGCGTCCTTCACCCGGCGGCAGATGTCGAGATAGGGCATTCCGGGCTTGATCATCACCATGTCGGCGCCCTCCATCAGGTCGCGCTCGATCAGGCGCATCGCCTCGTCGGAATTGGCCGGGTCCATCTGGTAGGTGGCCTTGTCGCCCTTCAGCGCGCCGGTGGCCCCCACCGCGTCGCGGAACGGCCCGTAGAAGGCCGAGGCGTATTTGGCCGAGTAGCTGAGGATCGCCACGTTCGGATAGGCGGCCCCCTCCAGCGCGCGGCGCATGGCGCCGATGCGCCCGTCCATCATGTCCGAGGGGCCGAGGATGTCGGCCCCGGCCTCGGCCTGGGCCAGCGCCATCTTGACCAGCGCCTCGACGGTTTCGTCGTTCACGATCTCGCCGTCGCGCACGATGCCGTCATGGCCGTTGGCGTTGTAGGGGTCGAGCGCGATGTCGGTCATCACCGCGACCTCCGGCACCGCCGCCTTGATGGCGCGGATAGCGCGGTTCGACAGGTTCTCGGGGTTCCAGGCCTCTTCGCAGGTCTCGGTCTTCAGCGCGGGGTCGGTATAGGGGAAGATGCAGATCGCCGGGATGCCCAGGGCCCGGGCCTCCTGCGCGGCCTCGACCGCCTTGTCGATGGACAGGCGGTTGACGCCGGGCATCGACGGCACCGGCTCGACCACGCCCTCGCCGTCGCGCACGAAGATCGGCCAGATCAGGTCTTCGGTGCTCAGCCCGTTCTCGCGGGTCAGCGCGCGCAGGGCGGCGGATTTGCGGGTGCGGCGCAGGCGTGTGGCGGGGAAGGGGGCAACGGTGTTGCGCATCGGGCGTTCCTCGGGCATTTGCTTTTTTCGACTGGGTGACACGGATCGCCGGGCATCTCAAGTCTGGGATTTCCCGGGGGGCGGCGTTAATGTCGGCGAAAAAGCAAGCGAGGGAAGGTCCTTGGACCTGTATCAAACCGTCTTTGAACTCATCGACATGCGGTCCTTCTCCAATCTTTGGTACTGGATCGCGCTGGCGGTGTTGTGGTCGAGCACCGCGCATTACGTCCTGGGCGTTCCTTTCGACCTGGTCCAGCGTGCCGCGCGGGGTGGCGGGCAGGCCGAGATCGACCTGCAGGACATGGTGCGCATAAACGTCAACCGCATCCTCTATATCGCGGGCACCGCGGGGACCTGGCTGATCGCGCTGGGGTCGTTCCTGCTGACGGTGCTGGCCATGCTGGGCTGGGCCTATGGCAACGAGTTCTGCCAGGCGCTGTTCCTGCTGCTCTTCCCGATGAGCCTGGTGGCGCTGCTCAGCAGCCACACTGCGCGGCACATCCATGCCAAGTCGCCCGAGGGCAAGGCGCTGTACAAGCGGCTGAAGCGGCACCGGTTCTTCACCCAGGTCATCGGCATGGTGTCGATCTTCGTCACCGCCTTCTGGGGGATGCTGCAAAACATGCAGATCGGGGTGCTAGGTGGTTGACTTCGCCGCCCGCGCCTTTACCTCACGCACCCATGTCCCTGCCTGACCATATTACCCTCGGCGGCGCCCCCGAAGGCTATGACGCCCGCCTCCTGGCCCGCGAACTGGAAAAGCGCGGCACGCCGGTCGTGCATGTCGCCCGCGACGACAAGCGCCTGGCCGAGATGCGCGCGGCGCTGGCCTTCCTCGCGCCCGAGGTGACGGTGCTGGATTTCCCGGCCTGGGACTGCCTGCCCTATGACCGCGTCTCGCCCCATGCCGATATCTCGGCCGCCCGCATGGCCACGCTGGCGGCGCTGGCCCACGGGCTTCCGGGGCCCTTCGTGCTGCTGACCACGCTCAGCGCCGCCACCCAGCGGGTGCCCGCCCGCGCCGTGCTGAAGGAGGCGGCCTTTTCCGCCCGCGTCGATCAGCAGGTCGACGTCGAGGCGCTGAAGGCGTTTCTGGTGCGCATGGGCTTCGTGCAGGCGCCCACAGTGACCGAGCCGGGCGACTACGCCATCCGCGGCGGCATCATCGACATCTTCCCGCCGGGGCAGGAGGGGCCGGTGCGGCTGGACCTGTTCGGCGACGTGCTGGACGGCGCACGCCGGTTCGACCCGGCCACCCAGCGCACCACCGAAAAGCTGAAGAAGGTCGAACTGGCGCCAGTGTCCGAGGTCATCCTCGACGAGGCGGCGATCACGCGGTTCCGCCAGAACTACCGCATCGAGTTCGGCGCGGCCGGCAGCGACGACCCGCTGTACGAGGCGGTCAGCGCCGGGCGCAAGCAGCAGGGCATGGAGCACTGGCTGCCGTTTTTCCACGAGGAACTGGAAACGCTGTTCGACTACGTTCCCGGCGCCTCGGTCTTCCTCGACGATCAGACCACGCCGGCGCGGCTGTCGCGCTGGGAAAGCATTGCCGATCAATACGATGCCCGGCGCGAGGCGATGGCCCAGAAAAGCCGGCTGGAGACGGTCTACAAGCCCTGCCCGCCGGGGCTGCTCTATCTCGACGACGCGGCCTGGGGGCAGGCTGTGGCGGGCCACCGCGTGGTGCAGCTCAGCCCGCTGCCGCAGGGCACGGGGCCGGGCGTTCTGGACGCGGGCGGCCGGATCGGGCGCAATTTCGCACCGGAGCGCCGGCTGGAAAATGTCAATCTTTTCGAAGCTCTGAAGGATCATGTTCAGGCAAAACTCGAAGATGGTCCGGTGCTGGTCGCCTCCTATTCCGAGGGCGCGCGCGAGCGTCTGACCGGGTTGCTGGAGGACGAGGGCCTGGCCGGCATCCTGCCCGTCAGCGACGCGCGTGAGATTGGGGCCAAGGGCCTGTACCTGGCTGTCTGGGCGCTGGAGCACGGCTTCGAAAGCCCCGGCCTGACCGTGATCTCGGAACAGGACGTGCTGGGCGACCGCCTGATCCGCGCGCCGAAAAAACGCAAGAAGGCCGAGAACTTCCTGACCGAAGCTCAATCGCTGTCCCCGGGCGACCTGGTGGTCCATGTCGACCACGGCGTCGGGCGCTACACCGGGCTCGAGACGGTGACGGCGGCGGGCGCGCCGCATGAATGCATCGCGCTGGAATATGCCGGCGGTGACCGGCTGTTCCTGCCGGTCGAGAATATCGAGCTGCTCAGCCGCTACGGCCACGAGGAGGGGCTGCTCGACAAGCTGGGCGGCGGTGCCTGGCAGGCCAAGAAGGCCCGGATGAAAGAGCGCATCCGCGAGATCGCCGACAAGCTGATCCGCGTCGCCGCCGAACGCGCGTTGCGCCGCGCCCCGGTGATGGAGCCGGGCAACCACATGTGGGAGGAATTCTGCGCCCGCTTCCCCTACCAGGAGACCGAGGACCAACTGCGCGCGATCGAGGACGTGCTGGAGGATCTGGGCCGGGGCAGCCCGATGGACCGGCTGGTCTGCGGCGATGTCGGCTTCGGCAAGACCGAGGTCGCGATGCGCGCGGCTTTCGTCGCCGCGATGTCGGGGACGCAGGTAGCGGTGATCGCGCCCACCACGCTGCTGGCGCGCCAGCATGCCAAGGCCTTCCAGGAGCGCTTCCGCGGCTTCCCGCTGCAGGTGCGCCAGCTGTCGCGCTTCGTCTCGGCCAAGCAGGCGTCGGAGACGCGCGCGGGTCTGGCCGAGGGCACGGTGGATATCGTCATCGGCACCCATGCGGTGCTGGCCAAGAGCGTGAAATTCTCCAATCTCGGTCTGCTGATCATCGACGAGGAGCAGCATTTCGGTGTCACCCACAAGGAGCGGCTGAAGCAGATGCGCAGCGACATCCACGTCCTGACGCTGACCGCCACGCCCATCCCCCGCACGCTGCAGATGTCGCTGACCGGGGTGCGCGACCTGTCCATCATCGGCACCCCGCCGGTGGACCGCCTGGCGATCCGCACCTTC
Organism: Paracoccaceae bacterium; assembly: GCA_049974865.1. Taxonomy (GTDB): domain Bacteria; phylum Pseudomonadota; class Alphaproteobacteria; order Rhodobacterales; family Rhodobacteraceae; genus JAGSOU01. Next base: position 8,613 of record JBNGCX010000026.1, on the reverse strand, counting down.
GTCTCGGAATTCGACGCCGTGACCATCCGCGAGGGGCTGCTGCGCGAGCATTACCGGGGCGGGCAGAGCTTTTACGTCGTGCCGCGCATCTCGGACCTGCCCGAGATCGAGGACTTCCTGCGCGAACAGGTGCCCGAGGTCAGTTTCATTACCGCCCACGGCCAGATGGCGGCGGGCGAGCTGGACGACCGGATGAACGCCTTCTACGACGGCAAGTATGACGTGCTGCTGGCCACCACCATCGTGGAATCCGGCCTCGACATCCCCACCGCCAACACCATGGTCGTGCACCGGGCCGACATGTTCGGGCTGGCGCAGCTCTACCAGATCCGGGGGCGGGTGGGGCGCTCCAAGACCCGGGCCTATTGCTACCTGACCACCAAGCCGCGGGCGAAGCTGACGCCGCAGGCCGAGAAGCGGCTGCGCGTGCTGGGCAGCCTCGACAGCCTCGGCGCGGGCTTTACGCTGGCCAGCCAGGACCTCGACATCCGCGGCGCCGGCAACCTGGTGGGCGAGGAGCAGTCGGGCCAGATGCAGGAGGTCGGGTTCGAGCTTTACCAGTCGATGCTGGAAGAGGCGATCGCCAAGATCAAGGCGGGCGAGCTGGAGGGGCTGACCGAGGCCGACGAGCACTGGGCGCCGCAGATCAACCTCGGGGTGCCGGTGCTGATCCCGGCCGATTACGTGCCCGACCTGGACGTGCGGCTGGGGCTCTACCGGCGCCTGTCCGGCCTGACCACCAAGGTGGAGCTGGAAGGGTTTGCCGCCGAGCTGATCGATCGCTTCGGCAAGCTGCCGAAGGAGGTGAACACCCTGCTGCTGGTGGTGCGCATCAAGGCGATGTGCAAGCGGGCGGGCATCGCCCGGCTCGATGGCGGGCCCAAGGGGGCGACGATCCAGTTCCACAACGACAAGTTCGCCTCGCCCGCGGGGCTGGTGGAATATATCCAGGCGCAGAAGGGGCTGGCCAAGGTCAAGGAGAACAAGATCGTCATCCGCCGTGACTGGAAGAAGGACAGCGACAAGATCAAGGGCGCCTTCGCCATCGCCCGCGACCTGGCCGAGAAGGTCGCAGCCGAGCGGAAGAAGGCCAAGGCCGGGTAGGCGATTTTTCTGCGAAAAATCGGGGGCTGGCCCGCGGAAGCGATTTTTCGCAGAAAAATCGGGGCCGTCACGTGGGACGGATGACCACGCGCTCCAGCTTCGCCATGCGGCGGATCAGGGCGAAGGCCAGCGAGGCGGCGCAGAGGATGCCGGCCGCCAGCGGCAGCGGCGTGCCGTCGAAGGCCAGCCCGATGGGCACGGCGATCACCACCGCGGCCACGGTGGCCACGGAACTGACGATCGAGGCCGCCATCCCCGCGATATGTCCCAGCGGCTCCATCGCCAGGGCGTTCAGGTTGCCCAGCGTCAGCCCGACCTGGAAGAACACCGATGTGGACCAGATGAACCAGGCACCGAAGGCCCAGGCCCCGGGCAGGGCGTGGGTCAGGCTGAGCACCACCATGGTCCCCGACAGCAGGATCTGCCCGCCGAGCGCCAGCGTCACCAGATAGCGCATCCCCAGCCGCACCACTAGCGAGGCGTTGATGACGCTGGCGCTGGAGGCGATCAGCGCGGTGAAGGCGAACCAGAACGGAAAGCTGTCGCCGCGCCCGAAGGTGGTGTCATAAACCTGCTGGGTGGAGCTGAGCACCGAGAACAGCATCCCCATGCACAGCGACTGCACGGCGATCGACAGCCGCACCATGGGGATCGAGAACACCTCCTTCACCGCCGCCCACAGCGCGGCGGCCCGCAGGGGGCGGCGATCCTCCGGCGGCAGGGTCTCGGACTGGCGCAGCCAGAGCCAGGCGGCCGAGACCACCGAGAATCCCACGAAGGCGCCGAAGATGCCGCGCCAGCCGGTCAGGGCCATGATCCCGGCCCCCAGCGTGGGTGCGATGGCCGGCACGATGGCGAAGATCAGCATCACGAAGGACATCAACTTGGCCATCTGGCGCCCGGCATAGAGGTCGCGGATGATGGCCAGCGCCACCACCCGCGGCCCGGCCGCCCCCAGCCCCTGCAGGAAACGCGCCGCCAGCAGCCATTCCAGCGATTGCGAGGCCCAGGCCGCCACGGCCGACAGGCAGTAGAGCGCCGCGCCGGCCATGATCACCGGCTTGCGCCCGAAGGCGTCCGAGAGCGGCCCGGTGAAGAAGGTGCCCACCCCCATGCCGAGGACGAAGCTGGTCAGGACGAGCTGCGCGCGGTTGAGGTTGTCGGCGCTCAGCTCCTGCCCGATCTCGGGCAGGGCGGGCAGCATGGCGTCGATGGTGAAGGCGATGGTGGCGAAGAGCATCGCCATCAGGGCGATGAATTCGGGCTGTGACAGGCGGCGCGGCATCAGGCATCCCCGTCCTTGAGGTTCTCCTTGATCTCGTCGATCACCTGCAGCCACAGCTCGGTCGGCTGGGCGCCGGTCAGCACGTGGTAATTGGCCACGATGAAGGTGGGCACGCCGTTCACCCCGCGGGCACGGGCATGGGCGTCGCGGGCGCGGATCGCCTCGAGATCCGCGTCGCCCTCCAGCAGGCGGCGGATGGCGGGGCCCTCCATCTCGGCGCGTTCGGCGATCCCGACCAGCACGTCGATGTCGCCGATATCCTGGCCCTGCCGGAAATAGGCGTCGAACAGGAAGGAGACCACCGCCTGCTGCTTGCCCTCGATCCCGGCCCAGTGAATCAGGCGGTGGGCGTTCAGCGTGTTGGGCGTGCGCCGGATGGCGCCGAGGTCGAGATCCAGCCCGGCGTTCCGGGCGGCCTCCTGCACCGGCAGATAGGCCTGCACCGCCTGCTCTTTGCCGCCGAACTTGGTCTCCAGGTAGTCGCGCCGGTCCATGCCCGCGGCCGGCATGTCCGGGTTGAGCTGGAACGGGTGCCACTCGATGGTGAAGGGGTGGTCGGGCCGCTCGGCCAGCGCGCGGTCGAGCAGCGCCTTGCCGATGAAGCACCAGGGGCAGATCGGGTCGGAGAGGATATCAAGCTTGACCATGGGTGGCCTCGTATTGCTGGCGGATCAGGCGGCGGTTGAGCTTGTTGTTGGCGCCCTTGGGCAGCGCGTCGAGATGGACGAAGAGGCGGGGCTGCTTGTAGCGGGCAAGCCGCTCGGCGGCGTGGGCCTTCAGCTCTGCCTCCGGCAGCGCCTCGCCGGTGTAGAAGGCGGCGATCACGGTGGTGTCGGCCTTGACGGTGACCTCGGTCGCGGCGGCCTCGTGGATCGCGGGGTGCTGGCTCAGCGCGGCCTCGACCTCGACCGGCGAGACGCGGAAGCCGCCGGCGTTCATCATGTCGTCGGCGCGGCCGAGATAGGTGATCGCGCCGTCCTCGGCCATTTCCACCATGTCGCCGGTCAGGTACCATTCGCCGTGGAACCGCGCGGCGGTTTCGGCCTCGGCCTTCCAGTAGCCCAGCATCAGGCCCGGGTCGCGGTTGGAGACCGCGAGTTGGCCGGGCGTGCCGCGCGGCACGGGCTGGAAATCCTCGCCCAGCACGGCGATGCGACGGCCGGGCTGCGGGTAGCCCGAGGCCGGGGGCGGTGCGGGCCGCGCCGGGCTGCCCGAGATGAAGGTGGAGCATTCCGACATCCCCAGCGCCTCGTAGACCGGGGTGCCGGTGGCCCCGGTCCAGGCCTGGCGCAGCGCCTCGGGCAGTTTCTCGCCCGCCGAGAGGCCGTGGCGCAGCTTGGGCAGGTTCAGCGGCGCGCCGCCCCTGAGCATCTGGCGGAAGACGCCGGGAGCGGCGGCGAAGATGGTGGCGTCGAAGCGCTTCAGCAGCAGGGGCAGGGACTGCGGGGTGACGCCCTCGCCGGGGATCAGCGCGGTGGCGCCGATCGACCAGGGGTCCAGCAGGCCGGTGCCCAGCGTGTAGGTCCAGTTGAAGGCGCCGGCGTGCAGCAGGCGGTCGGCCGCGGTCAGGCCGTACCAGCCCTCCCACATCATGCGCCGGGCCCAGACGGCGCGGTGGGCATGGACCACGCCGCGCGGCACGCCCGAGGTGCCCGAGGTGTAGATCATGTAGGCGGGCCGGTCGGGGTCACCCATGACGTATTCGGCCGGGGCGTGTTCGAAGAACCCTTCCAGCGCCCCGGTGTCGATCACCGGGGCGGGGTGCTCGGGCAGGGCAATGCCGGGGCCGGCGATGACCAGCGCCGGGTCGATCTCGCCCGCCAGCTTGGTGATCTCGGGCGCGGTGAGCTGCGAAGAGGTCGGCACCGGCAGCAGCCCCGCGGCGATCGCGCCGAGAAAGGCGATGGGGAAATCCACCGTGTTGCCCAGCCGCAGCAGCACCGGCGCGCCGGGCGCCAGCCCCATCGCTGACAGCCCGCCGGCAACGCCGCGCACCGCGGCCTCCAGCCGGCCATAGGACCAGCGCTCGGCCCCCGCGGGCCTGACCACGGCCAGCGCGATCTTGTCGGGCTGCGCCGCGGCATGCCCCAGCACGTAGGCCGCCAGGTTGAAGGGCGCGGGGCAGGGGGCGGGGGGAGGATCATCGAAGAGCGACAGCATGCAGACCTGCTACGCCGCTGTCGTTGCAGTTGCAAGGGTCCGGGCGTCGGTCTAAATGCACATCCCATGAGCGAAAACGAGCAACCCAGCATCATCCGCCTCGCCCGCGCCTCGGGCGAGGAGGCGCGCGTGGAGCCGCTGAACCTCGGCCAGCGGGTGCGCGAGCTGCGCAAGCGGCATGGCTGGACGCTGGAACAGGCGGCGCAGCAGGCCGGTCTGGCGCGCTCCACCCTGTCCAAGATCGAGAACGGCCAGATGTCGCCGACCTACGAGGCGCTCAAGAAACTGGCCGACGGGTTGCAGATTTCCGTCCCGCAGCTTTTCACCCCGCCGGCGAAGGGTCAGGTGAACGGGCGCATGGCCGTGACGCGCGCGGGCGAGGGCGGGGCGCATGCCACAACCACCTACGAGCACGAATTGCTGGCCGGCGCCCTGACCAAGAAGCGGATGCTGCCCTACCGCGCGCGGGTGCGGGCGCGCTCGATGCAGGAATTCGACGGCTGGGTCCGCCATGACGGCGAGGAATTCCTCTATGTCCTGACCGGGGTGATCCGCCTCTATACCGAGTTCTACGAGCCGGTGGAGATGCGCCGGGGCGACAGCGCCTATTACGACGGCACCATGGGGCACAACGTGATCTCGGTCTCGGAAGAGGATGCGACGATCCTCTGGGTGACCTCGCTGGAGTGACCGGCGTGGATCGGGGGGCGAGGCCGTGGGCTCTGCCCGGCGCCATTGTCACGCGGACCGATGGTGCGCCAATGGCCACCGCCGGAGTATTTTCGCAAAGAAGACGGGAAAGTCGCCGGAGGGCAGGCTCCCCGCGCCGCCCGGCGCGGGGGCAATAGGCCTCAGAACGCGTTGCGCACGCTGCGGGCGCCGGCCGAGATATCTTCGCCCATGCCCTCGACGGTGCCGCAGCCTGCAAGGCCCAGGGCCAGAACGATCAACGCGAGACGGATCATGCTCATTTCTCCTCATACCACCAGACATCGGGCTGGAACCCGATCCAGTCGCCGTAGATCGGCAGGTGGTCTGGATATTTCAGCCGCGCGTCATGGGCAATGCGCGAAACCGGCGAATACCAGATGGGGATGACGTAGCGCCCGGCGGCCAGCACCCGGTCCAGCGCGCGGGCGGCGGCGATCATCTCGTCCTGGCTGGTCGCGTTGAGCAGCCGGTCGATCAGCGCCTCGGCGGCGGGGCTGTCCATGCCCATCCAGTTGGGCGTGCCGGGCTGGGTGACACCCTCGCGCCCCCAGTAGAAGCGCTGCTCGTTGCCGGGGCTGAGCGAGGCGCCGCGCGCGTAGAAGGCCATGTCGAAATCGTAGGCGCGGGTGCGTTCCTGGTACTGGGCGCTGTCGATCTGGGTGACGCGCGGGGTGATGCCCAGCCGGTTCAGCGCGTCGAGGTAGAGATCGACGATCTGCTGGTGTTCCGTGGCCCCCTGGTTGAGCAGTATCTCGAAGCCGAAGGCGCGGCCCTGGGCATCGCGCAGCACGCCGTCATCGGCGACGCGCCAGCCGGCCTCTTCCAGCCGCTTGAAGGCGATCCGCAGGTTCTTGCGGTTGGCGGGTCGGCCGTTGGAGACGGGCAGGGCATAGCCCTCGAGCGCGCCGGGGGGCAGGGTGTCCGCGAAGGGGGCCAGGAATTCGCGCACGCGGCCCTCGGCCGGGCCCGCGCGCATGCCCAGCACCGAGTTGGAGAAATAGGAGGTGATGCGCGGCTCGGCCCCGCCGGTGAGCGTCTGGTTGATGAACTCGAAGTTGAAGGCGTGGATCAGCGCGTCGCGCACCCGCCAGTCGGCGAAGACGGGGCGGCGGGTATTCATCACCAGCCCCTGCAGGCCCGAGGGGCGCTGGTGCGGGATCACGGATTTCACCATCTCGCCCTCGCGCATGGCGGGGAAGTCGTAGTTGTTTTCCCATTTCGCCGCGCTGGTTTCGCGGATGGAGGTGAGGACGCCCGCCTTGAAGGCCTCGGCCATGGCCGTGGCGTCGCCGAAGAACTCCATCCGGATCTCGTCGAAATTATGGGTGCCGCGGCGGAAGGGCAGGTCTTTGCCCCAGTAATCGGGGTTGCGCCTGAGCGAGACGTAGCGGCCGGCCTCGAAATCGTCGATCACGTAGGGCGCGCTGGAGATCGGGATCACGTCCAGCCCGCTTTCGGTGAAATCGCGCCCCTCCCACTGCGCCTTCTTCAGGATGGGGCGCAGGCCCAGGATCAGCGGCAACTCGCGGTCGGGGGTGTTGAAGGTGAAACGCACGGTGCGCTCGCCCACGGCCTCTGCCGTGGCGACCTTTTCCCAGGCGCCGTGATAGCGGCGGTGGCCGACGGTGCCCAGCGTCTCGAAGGACCACAGCACGTCCTCGACCGTGACCGGGCTGCCGTCGGAGAATCGCGCCTCGGGGCGTAGGGTGAATTCGACCCAGTCACGCCCGGGCCCGGTCTCCACCGATTCGGCCAGAAGGCCGTAGAGCGAGAAGGGTTCGTCCCAGTTCCGGCCCATCAGGGACTCGTAGGCGAGAAAGCGCAGCTGCCAGGGGACGCGGCCCTTCAGGATGTGCGGATTGAGGCTGTCGAAGCCACCGACCTCGCCGGTGACGATGCGCCCGCCCTTGGGGGCCTCGGGGTTGGCGTAGGGCAGGGACACAAAATCGGGTGGCAGGGCCGGCTCGCCATACATAGCTATGCCATGCTTGGGCGCGGCCCCGGCGGATCCGCCGGAGAGAATCAGAGCCACGGCGAAGGCCCGCGCAAGGCCCGAGCGGGTGAAAAAATATGGTCTCATTTCGGCGACAATTCCCGGAATCCCTGTTTTCATTGGCCCGGAGCCTAGGCGCGGATTCATGGGTTTTCAAACTTTTAGCTTGGAGCTGGGCGGCGGTTTGCGTATAAAGGGGGCACTGCTCGATAGGTTTCTTGCCTGTATGAAACCTGCCTCAATAACTGAACGCCGGCTTCGTGCCGGCGTTTTTTTTTCGTCTAACGAATCCGGTTCCCTTTGCACCTGCGGCATATATGCTCGCCCCAGCCAATTGCAGGGAGAGTGCAGATGTCGCTGAAAGGAAAAACCGCCGTCATCACCGGGTCGAATTCGGGAATCGGTCTGGGCGTGGCCACCGAGCTGGCCCGCGCCGGGGCGGACGTGGTGCTGAACTCGTTCACCGACCGGGACGAGGACCACGCGCTGGCCGCGCGGCTGGCCCAGGACCACGGGGTCGAGGCCCGCTATATCGCCGCCGACATGTCGAAACCTGCCGACTGCCGGGCCCTGATTGAAGAGGCCGGGGGCTGCGATATCCTGGTCAACAATGCCGGAATCCAGCACGTCGCGCCGATCGACGAGTTCCCGGCCGAGAAATGGGACGCGATCATCGCCATCAACCTCAGCTCGGCCTTCCACACCACAGCCGCCGCGCTGCCGGGGATGCGGGCCGCGGGCTGGGGCCGGATCGTGAACATCGCCTCGGCGCACGGGCTGACGGCCTCGCCCTTCAAATCGGCCTATGTGGCGGCCAAGCACGGGATCGTGGGGCTGACCAAGACCACCGCGCTGGAGACCGCCGAGCAGCCCATCACCTGCAACGCGATCTGCCCGGGCTACGTGCTGACCCCGCTGGTCGAGGCGCAAATCCCCGACACGATGAAGGAATACGGAATGGACCGCGACGCGGTGATCCGCAACGTGATGCTGTCGCGCCAGCCGTCGAAGGAATTCGTCACGGTGGAGCAGCTGGGCGGGACGGCGGTCTTCCTGTGCACCGACGCTGCGGCGCAGATCACCGGGACCACGATCAGCGTGGATGGCGGCTGGACGGCGCTGTGACGCGGGAGGGGGCGAGGGGCGCTGCCCCTCGCGCTCCCCGGAGTATTTCGGCCAAGAAGAAGGACGGGGCCTTCAGAGGCCGCGGATCAGGGTGGCGGCCAGCACCCACATCACCAGGCCGATGCCGAGGTCCAGCAACTGCCAGGCGCGGCGGCTGGTCATCACCGGGGCCAGCAGGCGGGCGCCGTAACCCAGCGCGAAGAAGAAGGTGAAGGAGGCCGCCGCGGCGGCGATG
>JBNGCX010000025.1:0-51041 GCA_049974865.1 Paracoccaceae bacterium | reverse complement strand
GGCATCGACGTCGATGCCCTGGATTTCGAGGCCAGCTACGGCCGCACCACGATGGAATATTACGACGGCTTCGTCTTCGGATTTTACGCCGAGGCACGGCTGGACCTGCCGCCGGTGGCCACGGGCGGGCGCTATGACGCGCTGACCCGCGTGCTGGGGCAGGGGCGCTGCCTGCCCGCCGTGGGCGGGGTGGTGCGCCCCGAACTGGTGGTCACCCTGACCGAGGAGGCCGCGAAATGACCCTGAAACTGGGCGTGCCCTCCAAGGGGCGGTTGATGGAAAAGACCTTTGAATGGTTCGCGGGCCACGGCGTGACGCTGCGCCGCACCGGCTCGGACCGCGAATATGCCGGCGCCGTCGAAGGGATCGACGGGATCGAGCTGGTGTTGCTGTCGGCGGGCGAGATCCCACGCGAGCTGGCCGCGGGGCGCATCCACCTGGGCGTGACCGGCTCGGACCTGGTGCATGAGAAGATCGCCGACTGGGAGGGCAAGATCCGGGCGCTGGCGCCGATGGGCTTTGGCCATGCCGACCTGATCATCGCGGTGCCGAAATGCTGGGCCGACGTGGATACGCTCGACGATCTCGACGCGGCGGCGGCCGCCTTCCGGCGCAACCACGGCTTCCGCCTGCGGATCGCCACCAAGTATCACCGCCTGGTGCGCGAGTTCCTGCGCGGGGCGGGGGTGGCCGACTACCAGCTGGTGGACAGCCAGGGCGCGACCGAGGGCACGGTCAAGAACCTGACCGCCGAGGCGGTGGCCGACATCACCTCCACCGGCGAGACCCTGCGCGCCAACCACCTGAAGATCCTGTCCGACGGGCTGATCCACCGCAGCCAGGCGACGCTGTTCAAGTCGCGCCGGGCCGACTGGGACGGGGGCAACCGCGAGCGGTTCCGGGCGCTGAGCGCGCGGCTGGGGATCGACGACTAGCGTCCTGCGGCCGGCTGGATTGCGCGCCTGCGGCGCAAGCCTTCTGGCACTGCGTGCGGATCGGGGCTCCGCCCCAAGCCCCGGAGTATTTCGGCCAAGAAGAAGCAGGGCTTTCTCTTCTTCTTGGCCAAAATACTCGTGGCGCTGCCCGGGGGGCGGGCGCGACGGTTTGGGAGTGCACCTTCCTGCTGCAGGGACGCCAAATGCGGGTCATATTGAATTCATATCGAATTCATATGCCGGTTTCGCACCTCTCAGCGCACCCCGATTTCGGCCAGGGCGGCCGACAGTTCGGCGGGCAGCGTGTCCTCGGAGCGGCCGCTCTCGGGCAGGTCGCGCGGGCTGTCCTCGGGCTTGAGATAGCGCCAGCCCTGGAAGGGGCGGCGCGGGACGGCCTCGGTGCGGATGACCTCGGGGTCGAGCACGATGCCGCAGCGGGTGATGCCGTCGGCGCCGATCACCTCTTCCAGCCCGACCACCCTCTGGCGGGCCAGAATCAAGCCCTTGAACACCCAGTAGAGCGAGCCGCCGTCAAGCAGTTCGTCCCCGCGCTTGGGCCACATCCGAGTGACGTGGCGGGGGTATCCGTCGGCCCAGTTCGCGCGGCTCCGTTCCTGCCAGGCGAGCAGGTCCTCGACCTTTTCGGCGCCGACGCAGAGTTTTACGAGGTTCATGTGCCCTTTGGCCAACGGTGCCACCCTATTTAGTTGATGGTCATTTAGACTATGCTAGTTCTTGCCGAGTTCAAGCGGAACCCGTATGCTGCTCCACCCTTCCCGAGACCTTCAAGGACCCTGACATGAGCCGTTTCTCTGCCCCGATCGCCGAGCAAATCTGGGACATGAAATACCGCTTCAAGGAGGCCGACGGCACGGCCCTGGACATCACTGTCGAGGACAGCTGGCGCCGCATCGCGCGCGCCCTGGCGGCGGTGGAGAAGGATCCGGCCGCCTGGGAGGACAAGTTCTTCGACGCGCTGGAGGATTTCCGGTTCCTGCCGGCCGGCCGCATCACCGCCGGCGCCGGCACCAAGCGTGACGTGACGCTGTTCAACTGCTTCGTCATGGGCACCATTCCCGACACCCTCGCCGGGATATTCGACATGCTGAAGGAGGCCGCGCTGACCATGCAGAAGGGCGGCGGGATCGGCTATGATTTCAGCACCATCCGCCCCAAGGGCGCGGATGTGAAGGGGGTGGCCGCGGACGCCTCGGGGCCGCTGAGCTTCATGGATGTGTGGGACGCGATGTGCCGCACCATCATGTCGGCGGGCAGCCGCCGCGGCGCGATGATGGCCACCATGCGCTGCGACCACCCCGATATCGAGGATTTCATCTCGGCCAAGTCCGACCCGGCCCGGCTGCGCAATTTCAACGTCTCGGTCCTGGTGACCGACGCGTTCATGGAGGCCGTGAAGGCCGACGAGAGCTGGGACCTGGTGTTCGACGGCAAGGTCTACCACACGGTCGAGGCGCGCGACCTGTGGAACAGGATCATGCGCGCGACCTATGATTACGCCGAGCCTGGCGTGATCTTCATCGACCGGATCAACGAGATGAACAACCTCGCCTATTGTGAGACCATCTCGGCCACCAACCCCTGCGGTGAGCAGCCGCTGCCGCCCTACGGCGCCTGCCTGCTGGGCTCGATCAACCTGGCGCGGCTGGTGAAGAACCCGTTCGAGAGCATCGCCGACCTCGATGAGGCCGAGCTGGAGGATCTGGTCGCCACCGCCGTGCGGATGATGGACAACGTGGTGGACGTGTCGAAATTCCCGCTGCCCGAACAGGAGGAGGAGGCGCAGAACAAGCGCCGGATCGGGCTGGGCGTGACGGGGCTGGCCGATGCGTTGCTTATGATGGGGCTGCGCTATGGCTCGGACGAGGCGGCGCGCCAGACCGAGCGCTGGTTGCACCGCATCGCCCGCGCCGCCTACCTGGCCTCGGTGCAACTGGCCAGGGAAAAGGGCGCCTTCCCGCTGTTCGACAAGGAGAAATACCTGGCCAGCGGCACGCTGCAGGCGATGGACGAGGACGTGCGCGCGGCGATCGCCGAGCATGGTATCCGCAATGCGTTGCTGACCTCGATCGCGCCGACGGGGACGATCTCGCTTTACGCGGGCAATGTCAGTTCGGGGATCGAGCCGGTCTTTGCCTACAGCTACAGCCGCAAGGTGCTTCAGCCCGACGGCTCGCGAACCGAGGAAGAGGTGGTGGATTACGCCGTGCGCCTGTGGCGCGAGAAATTCGGCGACGCGGAACTGCCCGACTATTTCGTCAACGCGCAGACGCTGACCCCGCTCGATCACGTCAAGATGCAGGCGGCGGCGCAGAAATGGGTGGATTCCTCGATCTCCAAGACCATCAACTGCCCCGAGGACATCAGCTTCGACGCGTTCAAGGATGTTTACATGCAGGCCTACGAGACCGGCTGCAAGGGCTGCACCACCTATCGCCCGAACGAGGTCACCGGCTCGGTCCTGAGCGTGAGCGAGGAGAAGAAAGAGGCCGCCTCGGCCCGGCATCTCGCCACCTCGCATGGCGAGGGCAGCCAGGTGCCGCCCGCCGACGTGGTCTATATCTCCGAGCCGCTGGACCGCCCGCAGACGCTGGAGGGCAACACCTACAAGCTGAAATGGCCCGACAGCGAGCACGCGATCTACATCACCATCAACGACGTGGTGGTGAACGGCCACCGCCGCCCGTTCGAGGTCTTCATCAACTCCAAGAACATGGAGCATTACGCCTGGACCGTGGCGCTGACCCGGATGATCAGCGCGGTGTTCCGGCGCGGCGGTGACGTTTCCTTCGTGGTGGAGGAGCTGAAGGCGGTGTTCGACCCGCGCGGCGGGGCGTGGATGCAGGGCAAGTACATCCCCTCGATCCTGGCCGCGATCGGCGGCGTGATCGAGCGCCACCTGATCGCGATCGGCTTCATCCCCGGTGAAGGCATGGGCCTGAAGACCGACCCGCAATACGAGGCCCTGGCCGTGGGCGAACGCCCGCGCGGGCCCGCCTGCCCGGCCTGCGGTTCCTACGAGATGCGGATGGTAGAAGGCTGCATGACCTGCATGAGTTGCGGCCATTCCAAGTGCCAGTAGGGCGCGGCAAGGCCAGTTGATGTCTTTACGGGTATAGTTTGTCCAAATCGGCCGATTTTTCGGCCAAGCGTCGGTTAAAGATCCGCCAATGGGCGCTAAGGCGCTGACGGACGGATATTTTTTTCGAAGCGGCAGAATGCACTCCGAAATCGACCGGGCCACGCTGAAATCCCGGGCCGGGGTGGGCGGAACGCGGTGCCGGCGCGGCCTTCCGGGTGAGGCCGCGCCGGACAGCCCCGCGCCGCCGGCGATATCAACGCAAGACATCACACCATTTGACCGGAGCAGGGATCTTCTGACGCGACCCACGGGGGGTCGCGCATTCCACCAGGAAAGGTGATCCCATGAAACACACACCCGATATCCGTGCCCTGCTCCGGCACATCGAACGGGCGCAGGCGTTCCTGCGTTGGCTGAGAGAGGAGGGCGACCACCTCGTCGCCTCCGCCCAGCTGCTCGGCGGTCCGGCCTGCGCCGCGCGCGCCTGCGCTGTCGTCGGCGCCGCACGCGCCGGTTACGACCTGTCGACTCGGCGCGATGCCATTGTGGCGCTTCATCGTTTGCTTCATCTGGATTTTGCCCGGGATCTGGAGCGGCCTGAGGTGATGTGATCCCCAAGAACCGGGCCGACTTGGCTTGGAGTTTTCCGCAGAGAATCCCCGGCTGGTCCGCACCTCTTGGAATGGCGCAGACACGCCGGTAGACATCGTGAAGGCATGTTCAGCTTGGTTCTCATATGACACGACATCCCACGTTCGGGGTATCCCTCGCTCTGTTCGGTGCATTGGCCCTGACGCCGGACACCCTCTTGATGCGGTGGTCGGAGATGAATGGCGGGCAAATGGTTGCCTGGCGGGGTCTTCTCATGGGGGGCACCCTCACGATCCTCTGGTTCGCTTTTCGGCGGCGGGACTGGCGGAGCGATCTGCGCGGCCTTGCCACCGCGGGAGGAATGCTGATCGTGCTGTGCCAGTTTCTGAATGCCTCACTCTTCAGTATCGGGATTGCAGAGGCGCCCGTGTCGGTGGTGCTGTTCAGCGTGTCTTCCGTGCCGGTCTTTGCGGCCCTGCTCTCTCGCCTCCTTCTCAATGAGGCGACACATTGGTCGACTTGGGCAACGATTGTCGCTGTGCTGGGCGGCATCGGTATCGCTGTCTTTGGCGAAGCCCCCGGCGTCGTCACGGGAAGCCCGCTTGTGGGCGCGGCCGCCGGGCTTGGCGTGGCGATCAGCCTTGCCCTCAACTTCGTCACGCTCCGCCGCAATCCGCAGGTGCCGATCCTGTTGGCGGTGGGCTGTGGCGCGTTTCTTGCCGGCTTTGCCGCCCTGTCCTTCGTCGGCGTCGGCCCCATGCTTCAGGGCCGCGTCTGGGCCATATCCGTCACCGGGTGCCTTGTGCTGCCCGCGTCGTTTTTCTCGCTCTCGCTCGCATCGCGCTACACGCAAGCTTCGAACGTGAGTCTGCTGATGCTGCTGGAAACCATTCTGGGCCCGATCTGGGTCTGGGTCGGAATTGGCGAAAAACCCACACATGCGATGCTGGCAGGCGGTCTGACTGTGATCGGAAGCCTTGTGCTCTATCTGTGGTATTCGGGGCGCCGTCAGAGGCTCGCCCGTGGGCAGGAAACGACATAGACAGATAGGAAGGAAAGCTTGCGCATAGCGAGTGCCATCTGGTTGAACGGATTTGATCTTTGGCTTCCAGAGGGCGAAGCAGGATCTTCATAATCGCCGGCTACCACCGTGCAAAACTACGGATGAAATGTCGTCAGACGAATGCGAACTCGTCCATATTCCCCAGCCCCGCTGCCCTCACGCGCCTAGAATCGAGTGCCGGCACTCAGCTGCGCTCTACGGAGCTCAAGCCGGACCCGGTGGTCAAAATCCATCCGAAAATCGCCGCACTATCGGCCGCGATCCAAACGTCAGCTTTGCTTCACAGGCCTCCGCGCCCGGCGCGCTTGCCCAAAACGACCAACCCAACTACCACTCCAAAATCCGCAGACTCTCGTTATGATCGAGGGAACAGCGGGGGGCAGGTCACGCCGGTTACGGGCCTTTGCGAATACGGGCAGCCGTGTAAGATGACTGAATATTGGCCAGCGGACGCTGAATAGGTGCAACGGGTATGGCCTATAAGAACATTCTCTTCGACTCGAAAGCGCGCGAGAAGCTGCTCAGAGGCACAGAGGCGCTCGCCGATGCAGTGCGGGTGACCCTGGGGCCGAAATCGAAATCGGTCCTGCTGCAGCGGAAATGGGGTGGCCCCCTTGTGTGCAATGACGGGGTCACCATCGCCAGGGAGGTCAGGCTGAAGGACCCCGAAGAGGATCTTGGCGCCCAGATGATCCGCCAGGCGGCCGAAAAGACGGGCGATTCCGTGGGGGACGGAACGACCACGGCAACCCTGCTGGCCCATGCGATCTTCGCCGAAGGGCTGCGAAATGTTGCGGCCGGCGCTTCCGCAGTCGATCTGCGCCACGGCATCGACGAGGGGCTGGAAGTTGCCGTCAAGGCGCTGGAAAATCTCTCTCGCCCGGTGAAGACATCCCGGGAAAAAGAGCAGGTCGCCACCATCTCGGCGCATAACGATCCCTCGATCGGGGCGCTGGTGGCCCAGGCGATGGAGAGGGTCGGGGAGGATGGCGCGATCACGGTAGAGGAATCCCGCACCACCGAAACCACGCTGGATGTCGTCGAGGGGCTGCAATTCGACCGCGGCTATATCTCGCCCTATTTCGTGACCGACATGGAGAACCTCTCTTGCGAGCTTGAGCAGCCCTATATCCTGCTGCACGAGCGCAAGCTGTCCAACCTGCGCCCTCTCGTGCCGCTTCTCGAGGCCCTGGTGCAGCAGGATGCGTCGGTCTTCGTCATCGCCGAGGACGTCGACGGGGATGCGCTGGCGACCCTGGTGGTCAACAAGTTGCGCGGGGGAATGCGGGTCGCGGCGGCCAAGGCGCCGGGCTTCGGCGAGCGGCGCCGGGCCATTCTCGAGGATATCGCCATCGTCACCGGCGGCCTGCTGATTTCCGAGGATGTGGGGATCAAGTTCGAAAACGTGACCGTCGAACAACTCGGCCGCGCCGATCGCGTTGTCTGCAACCGCGACACGACGACGATCGTGGGCGGCCAAGGCGGCAAGGAGGACATCAAGGCGCGCATCGCCCAGATCCGAAACCAGATCAAGGACACCACCGGCGATTACGACCGAGAAAAACTGGAGGAGCGGCTTGCCAAGCTCTCCGGCGGGGTGGCGGTGATCCGCGTCGGCGCCCCCACGGAAACCGACCTCAAGAACCGCAAGGAGGCGCTGGACGACGCGATCAGCGCCACCAAGGCGGCGGTCGACGAGGGCGTGGTTCCCGGCGGTGGCCTCGCGCTTGTGCGCTGCATCGAGGACGTCGAGCGCGCCGCCGTATCCGCCGAGGGCGACCGCAGGACGGGCCTCCGAATCCTCGCGGCGGCGCTCTCGGCCCCGGCGCGGCAGATTGCGGAGAATTCGGCGGTGGATGGCGGGGTCGTCGTCGCGGAACTGCGCAAGGGAAAGGGGAGCCTGGGGTTCGACGCCGCGCGAAAGGAATATGTGGATCTGGTGGAGGCCGGGATAATCGACCCCACAAAGGTGGTTCGCATCGCGCTCGAGAACGCGGTGTCTGTCGCCGGAACTCTTCTGCTGACCGATGCGACCATGACCGAGGTCGAAGAGGAAAAGGACAAGGAGCCGGGCATGCCAATGGAGTGAGAAACTCCGGCGACGCCCCGCGAAAGCCTGCCATCACAGCCCTGTGCAGCGGCGCGATGCGCGGTGCGACAATGCCGGAAAGAACGTCGGCACCCCCAGCCGAATACGAAAGCGCGGAGACCCGAAAAATGTGCCGTTTCCTTGTATACAAGGGTCGCGACATGCTGATGTCCGACCTTCTCACGAAGGCGGAGCAGTCCCTCATCATGCAGAGCTTCAAGGCCCGAGAACGGCAGGAACCGCTCAACGGCGATGGGTTCGGCGTCGGGTGGTATGTTCCGCAGATCGACCCCTCTCCTTGCGTCTTCACCAGCACGGCCCCCGCCTGGAGCAACCGCAATCTGCGCAGGCTGGCGGAGAAAACCATGTCCGGCTGCTTTTTTGCCCATGTGCGCGCCGCGGGCCGCCACGGACTCGTTACCGAGGCGAACTGTCATCCCTTTCAATACGAGCAGTTTCTGTGGATGCATAACGGCGCCATTTCGCATTTCCCAGATGTCAGGCGCGAGTTGCGCGAGTCGCTGAGCGATACCGCCTATGACATGGTGCAGGGAACCACCGATACCGAGCATGCCTTCGCCGTGTTCATCGACGCGATCCTTGCGCGCCTCGGCGACTGCTCTGCCGCTGATATGCGCGACGCCCTGATGGTCACCATAAGACGGCTGAATGCTCTGGGCAGGAAGGCGGAAGCGGCGGCGCCATCGCGCTACAATTTCGCAGTGACCGACGGAAACAGCATCGTCGCGGCCCGGGGTGTGACGCCGGCAGACGCCCAGCCGCACTCCCTCTACTACGCACTCGGCGACCGCTTTGAGAATGTGGAGGGCAAATATGTGATGCGTCCCGCCAGCGAGAGGCCAGAGGCCATCATCATCTCATCCGAGCCCTTGACCGAGGAGCGATCATTCTGGAAGCCCGTTCCGGTCAATCATCTCCTCGTGGTGACGCCGGAACTCGACGTGACTGCGGTGCCGATCGATTGCATATGAAGTTTGCGCCGGCGGGCCCGGCCGGAAGGGGGCGCAGGACAGTGTAGCGTTCCGTGTGGCCTTCACCCGAAGGCCGTCGCAGCCGCTCTGCCGCCGCGATCTGCATCCGCCACAACGTGGCCCAGCACGTGCTCGACCAGGCTGGTCGAAAGGATGTGCAGGAAGTGCCCGGCCTGCTCCACGAAAATCACCCGCCTGCGCTCTGCGCCGGTCAAGCGTCCCGCGATATAGGTCGCGTTCTCTGCGGGGACGAGCGTGTCGTCGACGCCCTGCAAGACGGTCACGGGGGCCCGGATCTGTCCGATGCCGTCGCCAAGCACCTCGAGTTCGCGGCGCAAAGCCAGAAGTTCGGCGTTCGAATGCGAAAGCGGCCGGGGAAGAAGCCCGTCGATCGCCCTCGCCGACACGAGCCGCTGAACCGGGTGCGTCTTCTCGCGAACGGGGTCGGCGGCGGCGCCGACGAGGAGAACGCCCGAAACCGCCTCGGGATAGTCGGCAGCGATCCGCAGGGCCACCGGCCCGCCATAGGACGATCCCACGAGAATGGCCGGCTCATGACTGGTCTTCAGCAAGGCCGCGATCGCGCGCGCCTGCTCGGACAGGGCGACGACCGGCCTGCCCGGCCCGCTCTCGCCGAAGCCCGGCCGGTCGACGGCAAGCCGGCGCTGGCCGGCGGGAACGTTCAGAAGGAACGGCATCCAGTCACTGGCTTCGCCCGGGGTGCCATGGATGAAGATCACCCTCTGCCCCTCGGGATCGCCCGACGCAAGATAGCTGAGCGCTGGCAGGCCATCCCGACCGACCACCCTGTGCCGCCGTGGCAGCGCCGCTTCCGGCTTGGGATATGAAAGGCCGATATTCGTCACGGCCTGGAAGCGTTCCCGCGCCGAACGGTATGCCCGGCCAAGAAGACGGTCCGCGGCAGAGGCGGCGGACTTGGCGACAAAGACATCCCGTTCGCCCACGCTGCCCGCCAGGAGGCGGAGCGCAGGGGATTGCCGGCTGCTGTCTATCGACGTGATTGTGGTCTGTTCGCTCATGCTCGGTATGGTGTTCCTGACCCCGTTCCAGTCGATCCGATGACCAACCGTTCACCGGCACGCATCCGCCAAAGACGACGGATGGGCATGCCGTAACGTCAATGGATTTGGGGTCGATCGGCGCGGATACAAGCTTTCGGGGGTTCAGCCAGAGGGAGGATAGCGGTCGACCAACCGCCTCTGCCGCCACGCCGCGCGGAGCACCGCCGGAAGGCCGGCTGGCCTGAAACCACGGGCACGGTTGCGCGCGCCGATCTCGAACATCAGCCGCTGGTGTTCGAACAGGCCGGAATAAACCTGCCCCAGAGTCTTCTCTGGATCCCAGACGCTGATCGTCTCGCTGCCTGCGCCGTTGATCTCGATGATGCGGAAACCCTCGCCCTCCCGCAGGCGCTCGACCGAGGCGAAACGCACATCGTAGCGGCCATAGTAGAATTCCGGCATGGACCGCGAGATCGCGTCGAACCGCGCGGTCAGTTCCGGCGTGATATGTTCCTGCGCGTCGCGGTAGAGACCGCCGACCCGGATCGAGCCGATGAAGGCCAACCGCACGATCTCGCCCGCCGCCGGAACATGGTCCAGCGTCTCGGCTGGCACGCCTCGGTGCTTTTCCTGGTAGCCGAGGTGCATGCCCGCCTTCCACGAGGCGCGCTGGTCGGCGAGGACCAGATCGCGCACCGTCCGCACGCCATCGCCGACAACATGCGGGAAGTAGCGGAATGTCAGGCCGATAACCCTGCCCCTCTCTTCGCCAGGCTGGCGCATGTAGAAGACGCCGGCCTCACCCTCCCACTCGATCACCTCCTGAAGCATCAGCGTGGCGCCTTCCGGAAAGGCCGCCACATAGGCGCGTAGCTCGGGCTCCGCAGGAACCCGCCGCACGCCATAGCCCTGCCAGCCGATATCCGGCTTCGCGACCAGGGGGAAACCGAGCCCCGCTTGCTGCGCGAGCGCTACGGCGCGGAGGCCGTCCTCGGCGGCGTCATCGTCTCCGCGCGTCAGCGTGGTGTAACGTGCAAGCCACCGGCGCTCTCCCTCCGCGACCATATCCAGATAGACCTTCTTGGACTCGCCCCAGAGCCCCCCGACCTCGATCAGCGGGTTTGCGAGCGTGGGCAGCGACAGACTGCGGTAGCGGAGCGACAGCCAAGTCCAGTGCACCACCAGCGGCAGGTAGAAGAGCTTCGTCGGGATTCGTTCCGCGAAGCCGATACGGCTGGCCAGGCCGCGCAGGGACGGCATGCCCACATGGGTCATACGCGGCAGCTGCACCGCAGTCTTCGCCTGGGAAACCAACCCTGTGAACCCCGAGCGCCCGACGCGCAGCAGGACCGCCCAGGGCGGGTTCCGCGCCCAGCCGACGGTGATCGCCACGAGTGCCACCATCACAGCGATCCAGGTCCAGTACCCGACCTGCGAGAGCACCTGCTCTCCAAACCGGATGACCGCCCAGAGAAGAACCGGAAGATAGAGCGCGCCAGTCATCAAGGTGATTGGTGCAAAGACCCTGATCCGCACGCCGAGAAGGCCGCAGCCGACATAAACGGGGAAGATGAGCCCCGGCACGATGCGCGCGACGATCATTGCCGCCGCCAAATGTTCGGAAAGCCGCTCGCCAATGCGTTCCAGCCTGGGCCGGAGCAGAAGGCGCCGCACCCGCGCACTGCGTCTGGCCAGCTTCCCGAGACCGTAGAGGAGGAAGTCGCTCGCGATAATACCGGCATAAAGGCTCGCCAAGGCCAGACTGAACGGCAGCCGATGCTCGACGACGAGGAGGCCGCCCGCGACGATGGCGACGTCCTCGCGCAGGAACGGCATCAGGAAGAGCAGGATCATCTCGGCCGACCGTGAGGACACGGTCCCCAAGAGATGCTGAAGCGCCTCGAACATTCGCGGTTGTTCACTCCCTGTACAGGTTGCGTACGCGAAGGCCGGCAGAAGCGTCCGCGATCCGTGGTGGGGTGACCATGCGGTCGGGCCGTGCCGTCCCTGGAGGCCGCCGTCTGGGTTCGCCCGGTCCAGAACGCTAACCAATCTACAACGCCCAGTCGAGTTTCCTGACAGCGACAAGACGAATGCATCCTGGGAATAGGCGGTCGCAGGTGGGAATTTAACGGCGCGCCGTAGAAGAACCCTTTGGCAACCCGGCTCGTGGCGACATGGGCAGCGACGATGCCAAACGTGGCGGCCAGCAGACCCGGCGGTAGAGGAACAAAGCCGAGGGGCTCCGGCATTTGCTACAGATAGGGCAGGCCCGCAGCAACCAGGCCGATCAGTGCGGTCGGAAACAGCAGAAGCCGGCTCGGCGGGCTCTTCGCCTGCTGCTGGCCGATGCGGAAATCCTTCTTGGTCCGCTTCGCCTCCACCAGCCCCAGTGGCTTAACCTTACGGAAACTTCCGCGCGCAATGTCCAAGGTGGACGGATGCAACCAGAGGCGAACCATGGCGAGCAGGCATTTGGTAATCGCGGGACAGGGGCGCGCTGGCAGCAGCCTGTTCTACAACATGCTCCGGTACAGCCTGAAAGGCTTTCACATGCCCGCCTCGGAGGCGCGTGCCATGACGATGCTGGGCGCCGCGGGAAACATATGCACGAAGCGGCCCTTCGACATCTTCGAAATGCCTGACATCCTGCGCGCGGCCGCGGGCCGGAAGAGGGTCGACCTGGTCGTCACCCTGCGCGACCCCAGGGATATCCTGACCAGCCGCCACAGCAGGGTGCCCGGCGAATATTTCTACGGGGCCGACCTGTGCTATTACATCCCGCCGACCGGGAAGCCCGAGCTCAAGGCCCCGGGGTTCCTGCCCGTGCACAAGGCCATCTTGGAGGTATCCAACTCCAGCCTCTTTCCCCAGGGCATCTTCTTCCTGAAATACGAGGATCTGGTCGATCATCCTGACGATGTTCAGCGGTTGCTGGCGGAACAGCTCGACCTGGAATTCGAGGGCAGTTTCCTGGATTTCCACCGGCAGGAGATTTCCAGCGATCTCGAGAATGCCATGAACGGCGTGCGCGCGCTGGATGCCTCCCGAAAGGAAAAATGGAGGGCGCCGGAGCACCGGGCGCGGATCGTGGAGCAGTTCACGCGGTTTCCGGTCCTGCACGATATCCTCGTGTCGCTGGGATACGAAAAGGACCGCCGCTGGTTCGATGAATTCGTCCGGCCGCCTGCCGCCGCAGCGGGGGCGGCCACGGCCGGGCGGGGCCACTAGGGCCAGCGGCCAACGAAGGCCATTCTACCTGTCGAACTGCATGTTCAACACGAAGGCGTAGCTTCGATCCGTCAGCCTCTCCGGGGCCGCCGGGAAGGGCGCCGCGCGGGCGATGGCGGACAGCGCCGCCGCGTCGAAGGTCGCCGCCCCGGACGATGCCACCACCCGCGACGACAACAGTTGCCCCGACCGGGCCACCTCGATGCGCACCCGGACCACGCCGCTGCCTCGCGCGCCGCGGGGGTAGCGCTTGCGGTGCTCGATGCCCGAGCGCAGCCTTGCCCCCCAGACCGAGATCAGCCGGGCGCGCTGCCCGCCGGACAGCGTCTTGACCCGGGCCGAGGCGGCCTGTCCGGCCTGCCCGGCCCGGCCTGCCCCGGCGGCCTTTTGAACGGCAGCCTCGGAGGGCGGCGGCGGGCGCCGGGCGGGCTTGTCCGGCTTGGCCCGCGGCTCGGGCGGTTCGGTGTCCGGTTTCGGCGCGCGGGGCAGGTCCGGGATTGCCATGGCGCCAACCCGGACCGGCGCGCGCGGCGCCGCGTCCAGGGCAAGACTGGGCCGGTCGGGCAGGGCTTGCGGTGCCGGCTCGACCGGCTCGAACGCGGCGTCGACCGCGGTTTCGGCCTCCGGCGGCTGCATCCACGCGCGCAGCACCGCGTCGATTTCTTGCGGTGCGGCGGCCAGGGTCACCACGGCCTCGCCGCCTGACCCGGCGGCATCCGATCCACGCGCGGGCTCGTAGGCCAGGACGGCGAGGTGGGCGGCCACGCCAAGGCCCGTGAAGGCCAGGAATTCGACCAGCCGCCTCATGGCGCCTGCACCGACAGTTCGATGCGGGTCAGCCCGATCGCGGCCAGCCGCCGCATGACCTGCGCCAGCCGGTCGCCGCCGAGCCGTGCGTCGGCCCGGACCTGAAGGGCCGGCCGGGTTTCGGCCTGCTGGGCGAGGGCGGCGTAAACGGCCTCGCCGCTGGCGCCCTGGAAATGCAGCGTTCCGTCGCGGCCGATATAGAGGGTGCGCTCGGCTTCGGGCGATTGTGCGAGGCGGGCGGTGGGGCGCTCGACCTCGACCGGCTCGGGGGGCGGCAACTGGGCGGTCATCAGGAAGAAGACCAGCAGCAGGAACACGACGTTGATCATCGGCAGGATCGATTCGCCGCGGGGACGTCTGGGGGCGGGGCGGAAATCCATCGCTCACTCCACCAGGACCAGCGAGGTGAACCCCGCCTCGCGCAGCAACTCGGCGACGGTGACGACGCGCTGCACGTCGGCGCCGTCCCGGCTGCGCAGCACGATGGTTTCGGAGGGGGCCTGCACCAGCCCGCGCAACTCGCGGACCAGGGCCGGCGCGTCGCGCGCGATGCCGTTTAGGCGCAGCCCGTCGGGCAGCACGTCGACCAGCCGGGGCTGGCCGGTGAAGTCGGAGCCGCCGCCGGCCAGCGGCAGGGGGATCACGGCGTCCAGCCCGAAGCGCGAGGCCAGCATGAAGAAGACCAGCAACAGGAACACCACGTCGATCATCGGCGTCAGGCTGGGCCTGCGGCGCTTGGGGACCGGGTCGGTGAACTGCATCTGCCGCCCCGCCTATTCCGCGGCCCGCACGGGGTGTTGCGGGACGTCCAGCTGGGTGACGAAGATTCGCGCGGCGGCGTCCTCGACATCGCGGCGCATGCGGTCGATCACGGCCTCGAACCAGGTCAGCGCTGCCGAGGCGGGGATTGCCACGGCCATGCCGGCCGCGGTGGTCAGCAGCGCCTCCCAGATGCCGCCGGCCAGCATGGCCGGGTCGGCCCGGCTGCCGCTCTGCTGCAGCGCCTGGAAGGCGGCGATCATGCCCATGACCGTGCCCAGCAGCCCCAGAAGCGGTGCGATGGTGGCGATCAGTTCCAGCGCGCGCAGCCCGCTGGCGGCCTCGGCCAGTTCGCGCTTGGCGACCCGGGCGGTGTCTTCGCGCGCGGCCTGGTCGGGCAGGGCGAGGCGCGCGCGCAGCGCCGTGGCGACGACCTTGGCGCGCAGGCCGCGCCGGTTGCTGACGATGGCCTGGGCCGCCGGAATCTCGCCCCGCTCCCAGGCGTCGACGGCACGGCCCGCGCGGCCGCGCGACCAGGCGCCGATCAGGGCCAGGCGCCAAGTCTTCCAGAAGATCAGCGCCAGCGTGGCGACGGAAAGGGCGGCGATGGCCCAGAGGGCCGGGCCGCCGTCGCGCAGGAAGCGGCTGGCCGAGGCTTTCGCCCTTTCGAGGGAATAGCGGCTGGCCCGCCCCCCTTCGGGCAGGACGGCCGGGTGCGCGGCAAAGGCTTCGCCCGCCGCGGCGACGCTCGCCGCCGGCTTGGCGTCCTGGGTGCGGCCCAGTTCGACGCCGGGCTCTTCCGCCGCGACTGCGCCGGGCAGGGCGGGCGCCGAGATGACCGGCACGGGTGAACCCGGCTGCGCGGGGCCGGTTTGCGCCGACCCGGGCGTTGCCGGCAAAAGCGCCGCCGCGGCCGCGGTAACGGCGGCGAGCGCGATGCGGTCGAAGGTGCGAGACATCCCGAACATGGAGTGCTCCCGATAGCTGATGGGCGGGCCGGGGGCGCGGTGCTGCCACAGCGCCCCCGGTCGTCTTAGAAGCGGGCCTCGACCTTGAGGTAGAAGCTGCGGCCCGGCTCGTTGACTCGGGTCAGGGTCGGGTCGAACAGGTTTGTCCGGCTCAGGTGATCGGCGTAGGTCTCATCGGTCACGTTATCGACGCCGGCCAGCAGCGTGGCATTGTCGCCGAGCTGGTAGCTGCCGAACAGGTCCAGCGTGGTGTAGCCCGGCGTCTTGCCGGGGTCGCGCGCGGGGTCGATCCGGGTCTGCTTGGTGGCCCAGTTCACCCGGGCGCCCGCCCGCCAGGCATCCTGCCCGTAGGAGAAGGCGATCTGCCCGTTCAGCGGCGGGATCTGCGCCAGCGCACGGTCGTCGGTCAGGTTCTGGCCGTGGGTCCAGGTGGCATCGCCGGAAATGATGAAGCCGTTACGCTCCCACGCGCCGGACAGTTCCACCCCGGCCAGGCGCGCCTGGACGTTGCGGTAGGTGGTCACGCCCGGCACCGAGAAGGCGTCGCGCAGGATGTAGTCGTCGACGCGGTCGGCGTAGACCGAGGCGTTCAGGCTCCAGTTGTCGCGCACCGTCTCCAGGCCGAGGTCGATCTGGTGGTGCTTCTCGGGGGCGATGTCGGGGTTGCCGACCCAGTTGCTGCGGCCCATGGCGCGCTCGGTGGCGTCGGCGGTGCGGACCGACCGGGACAGGCCCGCGAACAGCGTGGTGTCCGCGCTGATCGCGTATTCAAGCCGCGCCAGGCCGCCGAGATTATGCTCTTCCCGGGCCCCGTCGAAGGTGGTGCCGTATTGTGCGGTGTAATAGTCGTCGGGCGACATGGTCGCCCCGCCCGGAACCGTGGCCGCATCGCCGGCCCTCGCCCTGACGTAGTCATAGCGCGCCCCGAAGCGCAGCGTCATCTTCGACGACAGAGCGGTTTCCGTTTCGGCATAGAGGCCGGTTTGGGCGATGGTCACATCCGGCCAGATCAGGAAACGCGCCAAGGCGGGGCTTTCGGCCTCGATCATGCCGATCATCGAGGGCATGCCGCCATAGGCCGTGGCCTTGCGCGTGTTGGATTGAACGTCGACGCCGATCTTGGCCTTGGTCGCGCCGAATTCCAGCTGCGCCTCGAGCTTGCCGCCCGTGGTGTCCGAGGTGGTCGGCGTGCGCATCGCCATCATGCCCACCGGCCGCAGCGAGTAGTTGTCCATCACGTGGTCGACCTCGGTGCGGTAGAGGTTGCCCTCGATCCGGCGCAGCGCGCCGAAATTCAGGTCGATGCCGCCGCGCAGGCGGTAGACCTTGGTTTCGGAGGACGGGCTGTCCATGCCGGCGCCCGGATAGAGAACGTCCTCGGCCATGTCGCGTTCGATGTCGAAGGCCAGGTCGACGCCGCCCTTGGCGTAGCCCAGCGTCAGGCCGGCGCTGTTCTGGTCATAGGCGCTGCGGACGCTGTCGCCCGAGCCGTCTTCGTAGTTGTTGGCCGAACGGGCCTCGGCCGAGCCCTTCAGGTAGAAGCCCTGGCCGAGGTCGAAGGTGACGGACCCGCCGATATCGGTGCTGTCCGAATTGCTCGCCGCCCCGGCCGAGAGTTCGATTTCCCAGGGTTTGTCGGCCTCGAACTCGGGCGCGTCGCGCTCCAGCACGACGGCGCCGCCCGAGCCGCCGGGGCCGTTGGTCACCGTGTGGTAGCCGCGCTCGATCACCACGCGGTCGGCCCGGCTGAAGGCGGCGGTGGCGGCCGGCGGGTCCATCCGGTTCGGGCAGGCGCCGTAGGTGAAGGACCCGGCATCGATGATGTTGAGCTGGTTCTGCTGCTGGCCGCGGATCACGATCTCGAGGCCGTGGCCGCCCATCCGGCCGGCGGTGACGCCGGGAACCGAGCGCAGCAGTTCGCCGCCGTCGGCCGCGGGCGCGAGGCTGATGCCCTGCGGCACCAGCGTGTAGGACGAGGCGCCTGCCGTGTCGGTGGCGCCTTTGACCAGGATGGGGTCGAGCTCGATCGCCTCTTCGGCGGTCGGAATTTCGACGACCTGTGCAACAGCGATGCTGGACAGGGAGGACATAAAGAAGGCGGTCGCGCCGAGGCGCACCGTGGACGTGAAGGTCATTTCGTTACCCTTTGAGTGTTATTCGACACGCGCGTTCACCGCGGGCCGAGGCCCGCGCGCGATGTTTGGGCGCCGCTTGGGCGCCGAGGCCGTAAATCACACTGTCAAAGGGGGCGCGCGGATGGCCGGAGAGCTGTATTGCAGACCCGGCGGGGTCAGCGCCGCGGCGGCGAGCGGATAGCGGAAGGCGTGGAACTCGGCCACCGCGGCCGGACCACTGCGCTGGGGTAGGAAGGCGGCGACCCCGACGATGCAGAAGGGGCATTTGCCCGACACCTGTTGGCGCGGGTCTTCGTCCGCCGTCCCGTTCGTCAGGTCCAGCGTGATCGTTTGCAGGCCGTTCCCGCCACAGATAACGACCTGAATGCCCTCTCCGCCATTTGCGCCGGAGACCGGGAACATCGCCGAAGAAACCTGGAAGGTCAGCAGAACGGCAAGGACAGCGGACAAAAGGCCGCTGAATCGTGTTCTGGATGTCCTCCCCGTCTCAATGATCAGGGTTTTGCCCACAGAGCGGGACGGCCGCAATGGAAAAATTGCCCCGGCCCGGCATGTGCCGGACCCCGGCCCGCCGGTTCGAGAGCCATTCCGCCGCTCGACCGGCCTGCCCCGCTAGCGCGCCAGAAGCGCCCCGATGACGTCGGGGCGCATGACGCTGTCGCTGCACGAGGCCGTGTCCCTGAGGGTCATGCAGTCACGCCACAGGGCATTCAGCGTCGCACGCGTGGCATAGCCGTCCAGCGCGCCATTGTAGAGGCCCCTGCGCTTCATATCCTTTTGCAGCAGGTAGACCGCGAAATTCTCGTTCGCCGCGTAGAGCTGTTTCCCGAACCAGACCGATTTCAACTCGGGATGGCTGTCGAACGCCTCGGCGAGCGCCGCGAACCCGTCGGGGACACGTGCCTGCGCCGCATCGATGGTCATCGCGAACTGCGCGGTCTCGGTGGGGGTCAGCAGGTCGGAAAAACGTTCGAGATAGGCGCGCGCGCGCTCCGGTTCCTTGCGGATGTTCAGGCGGTTGCCGTCGCGGACCAGGCTGATGAGGTATTTCAGCGCCGCCACGTTGCCGTCTTCGGCCGCTTGTTCAAGGATCTCTATCGTCTTGGGGCCGCTCGCGCGCATGGAGATGCCCCACATCTGCCGCTCCGCCTCGAAAACCGCGATCCGCTCTTCGCCGGCCTCGCGCGCCCTCTGCGCATATGCGTCGAACTTGGCCCGCGACCTGGGTTGCAGATAGCCATACATCGCCCCGTGGGCCAGCGTGGTCCAGGCCGAGGCGCGCCCCAACTCGCCGGCGCGGCGCAGATACTCCTCGGCCGCCGCGGGGTTGCGAACGCTCCACATCAGCTTTGCCCCATAGCGCTCCAGTCCTGCGCCGTCCCCGGCCTCGGCGGCCTCCTCGAACAGCGTCAACGCCCGGGCGGGGTCCGCAGGCAGCCAGTTGCCGTCGAGCAAAAGCGACCCCAGCGCGACCTTCGCCTTGTCGTCCCCGGCAGCGATGCCTTGTTCCAGCATCGCCAAGCCGGTGTCGACATCCCGGTCGAAGACCCATCCCCCGACCAGTTGCTCGCCCAGAATGCGCAGGGCATCGCTGTCGCCGTTCTCAGTCGCCCGGGTCAGCAGGGTTCGCGCCCGGCCCGGATCGGCCTCGACATGCTCGCCCCAGAGCAGGGCGGCGCCCAGGGTCGCCTGCGCCCGCGGATTGCCGGCCCCGGCGGCCTCTTCCAGAAGCTGCACCCCCTTCTCGGGTCTCGCCGGCACGTAGTAGCCGTCGAGCAGGATCTTGCCCAGGCTCGCCTTGGCCCGCAGGTCTCCGCCCGCCGCGGCCTCCTCCAGGAGGCGCAGCCCGGCGTCCTGATCCTGTTCCGCCCCCGCGATGCCGAAGATCAGCGCCTCGCCCAGCGTTCTCTGAGCCTTGGGGTCGCCGGAGGCGGCGGCCGATCTGAGGGCCTCCAGGTCGGCGTCCTGCGTGAAGCCCGCCGAAACGACGGCAATGTTCAAAAGAAAAGCCCCCAGGAGAATGCGGGCGCCGGTCGCTGCAAGTCCCATCGATTTGCCGCCTTCCGAGTATCGTGCCGAAGCACCGGGTTACGGTCACTATCGTCAGGTTTGGCGCCTGCTTCAACCAGCGCGTTTCCTGAGCGGCGCAGGGCTGAATCGGAAAAATGGCGGCAAGGGATGGCGCCGGGCCGGATCAAGTGGTCGGACTCGCGGTTTTCGAAGCCTCTGGAGCGTTGAGTGTGCGCCCTTCCGGGGATAGCGTTCACTTCAACTGAACGGAGGAGACCACGTGACCGACGCCCCGATGCTATTCCAGCCGCTCACCCTGCGCGGGGTGACCCTGCGCAACCGGATCGTGATTTCGCCCATGTGCCAGTATTCCGCGCACGAAGGGCACCTGGAGGACTGGCACATGGTTCATCTCGGCCGGTTCGCGACCGGCGGTGCCGGGGTGGTGTTCACCGAGGCGACGGCGGTGCAGAAGTCCGGCCGCATCACGCATGGCTGTTCCGGCCTCTGGACGGACAGCCAGATCCCCGGTCACGCGCGCATCGCCCAGTTCGCCTTGCGCCATGGCGCGGTCCCGGCGATCCAACTGGGCCATGCCGGGCGCAAATCGGGTATGCAGCGCCCGTGGTTCGGCAACGGGCCGCTGACCGAGGCGGACTTCGCCCGCGGCGACATGCCGTGGAAACCGGTGGGCCCGTCCCCAATTCCCGTGGCCGAGGGCTGGCCGGAGCCGCACGCGCTGTCGGTTCAGGACATCAACACGCTGATCGAGGACTTCGCGGCGGCCGCCCGGCGTGCGCTGGCCGCGGGCTACCGGATCGCCGAGGTGCACGGCGCGCATGGCTATCTCATCCACAGTTTCCTTTCGCCGCTTTCGAACCAACGGACCGATGCCTATGGCGGCGAGCTCGCCGGCCGAATGCGGCTGGCGCTGGAGGTGACCGAGGCGGTGCGCGCGGTCTGGCCGGACGACCTGCCGCTGTTCTTCCGCACCTCCGCGGTGGACGGCGCGCCGGAAGGCTGGTCGCTGGAGGACACCGTCGTCCTGGCCCGCGAATTGAAGGCACGCGGCGTGGACGTGATGGATTGCTCCTCCGGCGGGATCGCCGGCGCGGCGACCGCGGCAGGCGGGGCCAAGCGGAAGCCGGGCTTCCAGGTGCCCTACGCGGCGCGGGTGCGCGAAGAGGTCGGCATGACGGCCATGGCCGTGGGCCTGATCACCCATCCCGAGCAGGCGGAGTCCATCGTGTCCGAGGGCCGCGCCGACCTGGTGGCGATCGGCAGGGAAGCCCTGGTCGACCCGTCCTGGCCGCTGCATGCGGCGGCAGCGCTTGGGCACGACGTGGGCTTTCAAACCTGGCCGGAGCAATACGGCTGGTGGCTGGCGCGCAGGCAGGAAAGCTCTGAATTCTACCAGCCGGGCGGCGCTTAGCCATCACACAGCGCTCTGGGCTACCGCCCACCGGCACAGGAAACCATCGTCCCGATGAAGCCGCGGCCGATGATGCTTTAACGATCAACTTGGGCCACTCAGGTGGGGCTGATCAATCTCGTATGACGAAAAACGGCCTATGCAGGCTTTTTCGGATTGGCGGGCTATTCGCCGGGTTGTTCACGGTCTGCGCAGACGCGCCAGTTGCGCAAGCCTTTGAAACTACGCCACTAGTTGCGGCACACCTTGGATGGTCTGGTTTTGAAGAAGCGCCCGGCTGGGGTGATGGGGTGACTAACCATCTGACTAAAAAAGAAAATTCTAAAAATTTTGATATGTTGTCAAGTTGGGGCGACAGAAAGTTACGGAATTCCATGGTGTGAATCACTTCGAGGATTCCGTGTCAATCGGCACCGAAGATTTCCTTCTATCGGCGTCCAATATTGCCCCGATTGGCGCACGGATTTCTGGCCTGAGGCGGCGTAGCTTCCAAGTCGCGCAGCCTGGATTGGGCCAGCTGGCCGTCCGGTGTCACGCTCGGGTCTTGATGCGCCAGCTTTCGTTGCCAGTCTCGGCGATGTCGCAGCGATGTGTGTGCCGGTCGAGCATCGCTGTCGTCATCTTCGGATCGCCGAAAACGCTGGGCCATTTTCCGAAGTCGAGGTTGGCGGTGCGGATGGCTGATATGCGCTCGTAGAGCGGACCGATGAGGTGGAAGAAGAGCTGCCCGCCGGCCCGGTGCAATCCGGCTGGTCCAGCGAGTCCATCAGCGACCAGCATCGCGGCCTCTTCTCGGGCGGCCGCTCGGTCCCGGTGACGCGGGAACTCATCGGCGGCGCAGGGCGTCAAGAATGTGATCTTCTTCTCCGGCCGACACTCCGCCCGAGGAAATGACCGCGTCGATTTCCTCTGCCGCGCGGCGGATGGCGGCGCGGATCGCGCCCGCGTCATCGCGCTGGATGCCGTAATCGGTGAGCTCGATCCAGGGTTGCGCCAGCAGTGCACGCAGCATCACACGGTTGGAGTTGTAGATCTGGCCGCGCTGCAGCGGCGATCCCGGCTCGCGCAGTTCATTCCCTGTAGGGAACAGGCCGATACGCAACCTCCGGAAAGCGGAGACCTCGGGGCCCCGGTGAAGATCCGTGCTGCCGTGCCGGGTTGAAGGGTGACGGCGCGGGTGTCGCCGGCCGCGATCCTGTCCGAAACAGGAAGCCGCCAGGGCCCATCCCCGGCAAGGTCGCGTGTCGAAACCGCATAGCCATCCATTGCCGAATTGTCGAAGGGCGGCAGGTCGACCTGCGCCGGGGATGGATCTACCAGAACGCGGCCAAGGGCCTGATCGAGTGGCAGGTCCTCGGCCTGGCGCATCGGCGCCACGGCCGCGATGGTCCGCAGCCGCGCCGCATCGACCGAGAGCAGCCCCCCAGCCTTTCCGGCGGAACATTGGTCGGGTTGAGCCATGGGGCCTCCATTTGCACATGGAAAGAACGCCCGCCCCGAGACCGGGACGGACGCTGCAAAGGGCCGTCAGAGCACCACTTCCTTGGACTTGAAGGAAATCGCTCTGGTCTCGGGTGTGGCATCCGCGATCTTGCGGATGTCGCCCCAGCAGTGCTTGTAGTCCGGCAGGACCAGCTCGTTGACGCCGGGGTTGACCACGTTGCCCTGGCTGCCCGCCGGCGAGCCGAAGACCATCGCCACCTGGCCGTGCTTGGCCGTCGGCGTCGGATAGGCCATGCCCTGGGTCACGCCGTTGTTGTTGACGATCTCCAGCAGGTCGCCCGGGTTCAGGCCCAGGTCGACCATGTCGTCGGGATTCATCTCGACGAAGGGATGCGGGAAACGATCCTGGATAAAGTCGTTTTCCTGATCCAGGAACTGGTTCTGCCAGAAGATGTTGGCCCGGACGTTGTTGATCCAGAACTTGTGGGCCGCCTTTTCGCGCGCCTTGCCCGGCGCCTGCCAGCCCCGCCATCCCGCGGCGCAGAACAGCGCCTTCTTGTCCTCGCGCCCGTGCCGATCGAAGGTGCCGTCGGCATAGAGCCGCTCGGTCCCGATCAACTGGCCGTTCTCGTAACCGACGACCGGCTCCTGCACGCCGTTGTTCCCCATCGCGCGCAGGCGCTCATAGGTCACGTCCGGGTTGCCCTTGTTGTAGCCGTCCATGAAGGCGTCTTCCTCGGTCTCCCAATCATAGCCCTTGAACTGGTCGGCATAGGCATCGTTGCCCATTTCCCGCAGCACACGCTCCATGTTCTGCGCGATGCCGGCCGCGATCAGGCAGTCCGGCCTGGAATTGCCGAACGGGTCCATGTAGCGCTCCGACAGGCGCATCCGCCGCTCGCCGTTCATCGAGGTGAGGTTCATCTCGTTGGCTTCGCAGGCCGGCAGGATGACATGGGCGTTCTGGCCGATCTGGCTGTGGATGATGTCCACGTCCACCACGAACAGCCCACCCGCGTTGATCGCGGCGACGATGGCGTCGACCACCTGTTCGCGGGTGCCGCCGGCAGCGGCGTCGATCGCATCCTTCACCATGTCCGACCGGCGCTTGTGCACCCGCTTGAACTCGGATGCGTTCAGCGTTGTCTTGTAGTGGTCGCAGGCCCAGATGTGATGCACGCCGCCCAGACCCCGGATCAGGAACTGGTCGATATATTCGGCGGGCCGTCCCACATGGGCATCCGAGGGACGGTAATAGCCCTCCTGATGCCCGCCCAGGCGGCAGACCCCGCCTCCCTCGCGGCCGATATTGCCCGTGGACAGGGCGATGTTCACCAGGGCGCCGATGGTGCGGTAGTTATCGTTGCCCCAGATGATGCCCTTTTCATAGGCGGTGACGCATTTGCGGCGGCTGCCGTCGTCATGCGGCTTGGCGATCCACTCGGCGGCCTTGACGATGTCGGCCGCCGGAACGCCGCAGATCTCCGCCGCCTCCTCGACCGAGGTGCGGCAGCTTTCCATCGCGTAGTCGAGGCTGCCAAGCCCCGCCGGATGGGCGCTGTCCTGCGCCACCGCCTCGCCGCCCTGAAAGGTCGAATTGGCGATGAACTCGGCATCGACCCAGCCGTTATCGACGATATGGGTCAGGATGGCGTTGAACAGCACCATGTCGGTGCCTTCGTTGATGGCAAGATGCAGGACGTTGTCCTTGCCCGCATATTGCTCCGACGCGCTGACCGTCAGCGTGCGGCGGGGATCGACGACGACCATCTTCGCGCCGTTCTGCAGACCGGGTACCATGTGGTTGAGATAGAGGTTGGTCTGGGTCTCCATCGAATTCGCGCCGACCATGAAGATGGTGTCGGTCAGCCCGTAATCCTTGTAGGCATAGTTCAACTCGCCGATGCCCATGTCCCGGGTCGAGTGAACCTCGGAATTGTAGGCCGGGCGGTTGTGGATCCGGCAGTTCTTGATCTTCATGCTCTCGAAGTAGAGCTTGCCGGTGCCCCAGGTGTTCTCATACCCGCCGGCCGAGCCACCGTGGTCGAACATCGACACCACGAGCTCGTCCTCGGAGCCTTCGGTCACCACCCGCGCCGTCACCCGCGCCACGAGGTCAAGCGCGTCGTCCCATGTCGTGGGCTGCCAGACGCCGTTACGCCAGACCTTTGGGTCCGACAGGCGTTGCTGCTGCGTGCCGGTCACCGTCGAGGGGCGGTTTTCGGCCATCCGCGCGCCGCGGATCGAGCCGAGACCGGAATTGACCACGCAATTCACGTCCGGCTTCACCACAAGCTGCACGTCTTTACCGTCCTGCTTGACGATGTTGTACATCGAGGGCGCGTACCAGGCCTCGGTGTCCTGGTATTGCTGTTCGCCCAGGTCCACGCCGAACTTGTTCTCGCCCGGCGCGGTGCCGCCCTGCTTGTTCATCGGCCAAGTGTAGGCTTTGTAGCCGCAGCCGACGATGCAGTAGTGGCAGGTTACATTGTGCTCCTTCGCATCCGCCGGGATGATCGGAAGCCGGTCTATCTGTCTTTTGTAGGCCATGATCTCTTCCCCCTCACAGCACGTTGGACAGACGGCCGTAAATCAGCTCGTCCACCCCTTCGGCATAGATGTCGCCCTTGTCGTCCACGCGGAGGACGAATTGCGGCAGGTTGTTGGTGGCATGGCCCCAGATCTGCTGACCGCCCGCTTCCGCGTCGAACCGTGAGTGGTGGCCGGGGCAGTTCAGCGTCCGATCCTCGGCGCTGTAGCTGAGCATCCATCCCTTGTGCGGGCAGAGAACCGAATAGGCGACGATATCGCCGTCCGGTCCGACGCCGCCCTCGACCGCCTGGCCGAGCTTGAGCAGAACGCCCGGGCTGTCGGCGTCGGGATATTCGATGTCCACGGGCTCGTTGACCACGAGGTCCGAGACATTGGCGAGCCTGTTCGGCGGGTAGTCCACCCGCGCGAGGCTCCGGGCCTGCGCCTGTTGCGCAGGCAGCACCGTGGACGCCGCAGCCCCTGCGGCACCCACAAGGCCGCCGCGCAGAAACTGACGACGGCCCGCATCGACCAGCCGATTGCATTTCATCGAAAAACCCTCCCTTGCTTTTCTGAGACCATGCTAGGCGCGAATGCGGGCCCTGCCGACGCGTTGGGAGGCGATGCCGCGCTGCGGCTCTGTCTTGATACCAAAGGGATTTTTTCGGCGTTCGGAAATCCGAACATTTCGGCGGTGGGTCAGAGGCCGAATTTCTGCATCTTTTCCCACAGAGTCGTGCGCGACACCTTCAGCAGCTTCGCCGCCTCGAGGATATGGCCGTCCGTCCGGGTCAAGGCCGCGATGATCTGCTGCCGCTCGGCGGCCTCGCGCGCCTCGGCGAGCGTCGAGAAGCGATCGCTCTCCGCCCCGAGTTCCGGGAAGATGTCGGCGGGGAACAGCCAGTCTCCCCGCGCGGCTTCGACCGCCCGAAGCATCCGCGCCCGAAGCTCCCGGCCATTGCCGGGCCAGTCATGGGTGCGGATGGCGCTCTCGGCATGAGAGGAAAGGCCCTTGAGCGGCGGGTCGCGCCGGTGGTTCAGCGTGGCGAAGAACTGCTTGGCCAGCCATGCGGCGTCTTCGGGCCGCTCAGAAAGCGGCGGAACGAAGATCTCATGCGTCTTGAACAGATACAGGAGATCCGCTCGCAGGCCCCCTGCGGCAACGCGCTCGTCGATGGCAGGCCAGGACGACGCGATGGCCCGAAACGGCGCGCCCGCCGCCAGGGCCTCGATGAGACGCTCCTGTGACGCCTGCGAAAGGTTCCCCAGCCCGTTGATGTGCAGGGTTCCTTCGCCGACCTCGGCGATGGCGCCGATCAGCAGCGGGTCGACCCGGTCGCTGCGATGTGCATTGACCTCGATGAAGGGGGCGGCGCGACGCTCCGAGGCGTCATGAATCCTGCGCGCCAGGCGCGCCTTGCCCAGGCCCCTTTCGCCTTGGATCAGGACCGGGTGATCGCCCGCCGCATATTCGGCAGCCAGCGCATCGACCCGGCGCGCCCCGGCCGAAATACCGGTTTGAGGGGGCAGATCGACATTTTCCTCGGGGCGCAGGATCAGCGCCAGCCGGTCGAGGAAGCCGCCCATGTCGAACGGCTTGGTGATGTAGTCTGCCGCCCCCGCGCGCAAGAGGCGCACGGCCTGGTCGATGCCCCCTTGGCCGGTGATGAACAGGAAGGGCGGCGGGGTCGTGGTGCGGCAGAGCGCTTCGTAGAGTTCCTCGCCCGTGCCGTCGGGCAGGCGGATGTCGCAGACCACGCCGTCGACCGGCCGGCGCGGGGTGCGGATCGCGGACAGCCCGCGCCCCATCATCTTGACCCAGGTGACGGAGGCCCCCTCCAGTTCCAGGCGCTGGTGGATCGACCCGCCCATGATCTCGTCATCCTCGACCAGAACGATATGCCGCCCTTGCAGGGTCATGCGGCCTCTCCCTTCGGGAGAAATACCACCAGCGAGGTCCGACCAGCATCCCTGCCATGCTGGATGCGCCCCCGGAGACCGGCGACAAGATCATGGACGAGCCGCAGGCCAACGCCGCCGCCGGGCGCAACCGGCGCCGAGGACATCAGGCGGTCGAGGTCCTGCGCGTTCAGGCCCCGCCCATCGTCGGTGATGGTCAGTTCGATCCCGCCCTCCCGGTCTCTGACGCTCAGGCTGATCCTGCCGCCTTCGGGCGCCGCCGCGGACGCGTTCAGAAGCAGGTTGAGAACGATCTGGCGCACCGGCGCGGCCGGGAGCGACGACATGTCCGCCGCGTCTGCCTGAACCTGCCAGTCGAGGCTCTGCCCCTTCCGTGCGGCCTCGGGTTCGAACAGCAGTTTCAGATCGTCGAAATCCGTCGGCCGCAAAGGAAGCCCGGCCCGGTCCAGGCGGTTCTCGTCCAGGATGGCCCGGCTCACGTCCTTCAGATGCACGAGGCCCCGTTCCAGAAGCTCGACGGATTTCTGAACCACCTCGGGCCGGTTGGCATAGGCGCGGATCGTGTCCACGGTATTCAGAAGGCCGCCGAGCGGGTTGTTGATCTCATGCGCGAGCGACGAGGACAACCGCCCGAGGCTGACGAAACGCTCGCGTTCGGCAAGGCGTTTCTCGGCTTCGGAGCGCGCGTCGATCGCCCCGGTCATCGTGTTGAAGGTCCGCAGCAGCCGGGCCAGTTCGGTGTCGGACTTCGGGATCTCGGATTCGGGTATCCGGCTTGGGGCGCCGCCGGCATCGTCCATATGCTGGGCAAGCAGGGTCACCGGCTTGAGCATCCGCGCCACGAGGAAATACCCCGCGAAGGCAAGCAGCGCGGTGGCCCCCGCATTGGCGAGGAGAAGGTACAGCGTGACCCGCTGCCGTTCGGCCAGCAGGTCGCCGACATCGATCTCCGTCACGATCTGGCCAACCGTGCGCCCCGCCACCAGCAGCGGCGCACGCACCCGCACCTGCGGCGCGTTGCCCGAGGCGG
Source organism: Paracoccaceae bacterium (assembly GCA_049974865.1). Classification (GTDB taxonomy): domain Bacteria; phylum Pseudomonadota; class Alphaproteobacteria; order Rhodobacterales; family Rhodobacteraceae; genus JAGSOU01. Next base: position 22,982 of record JBNGCX010000025.1, on the reverse strand, counting down.
TCAGCCCGGACAGGTCCGACGCATCCTTGGAAAAAGGCGCGGCGTCGCTGTCCACGGGCGCGCGGAGCGGGTCGGTCGCGGCCAGAACCCTGTTGCGGTCATCGGCGACGACCGTGAACAGCATCCGCTGGCCGTCGGATGCTGCCCTTGCCCTGTCCAGCGTATCGTAGACCTCCCACACGTCCTTGTGCAGAACCAGCGGTCCGAGCGCGACCGAAAGCCCCTCGACATGCAGCCGCGCGATTTCCCGGAGCCTGTCGTCGTGCAGGCGGCTGAGCGACCTTAGCACCTGTTGCGACGCGACCATGCCCAGGACGATCATCAGCACGCCCATGGCCAGGGCGACCCGAAGCGTGATCGGAATGTGGCTGATCGTGCGGTGCTTCATCGGTCCTATCCGAGTTCAGCCATGCGCGCGGCGATGCCGTCGAAAAGCCGGACGTCGGGCTCCGCGATCCGGTCGAGGAAGAGCAGGTCGAGCGCCTCGCGCCCGGCCGGGGTGCCATCCATCGCAAGCAGCGCGCGCTGCAAGGCCGTGACGTCGGCATCTCCCATGCGGTCCGTCCGCGCCGCGAAGGGCGGGAAGCCCAGCCATTCGGAGCGGGAAACGATCCGCGTCCGCGCCACCAGGTCAGGCTCGACCGCCGCGAGCGCCTCCCAGACATACCCGTCGACGCTGCCCGACCGGACGAGGCCGCCGGCCACCGCCCGCACCACGTTCCTGTGCCCCCATGTAAAAATGGTGCGCGCGAAGAAGGCTTCGGGCGTTTGGCCCATCCTGGCCAGATCCGACGCCGTGACGAGGAAGCCGGAATTGCTGTCGGGATCGGAAAAGGCATGCATGCCGCCGCGCAGATCTTCGAGGCCGGTGGCCTCGTCCCCGGCCGACGAGATGAGGTAGGATTGGTAGCGGGGTTGGCCGCGCCAGACGGGCACGCCGAGCAGGGACAACTGGTTCCGGTGCTGCAGGAAGGGGTAGCCGCACACCCATGCGGCATCGACGGACCCATCCAGCAGCGCCCCGGTAATCTCTTGGTAGGTCCTGCGCTGAACGAGGTCGATGTCGCGTCCCATCCCTTCCGAGAGCGCGTGCCGAAGCCGCTCGATCACCGCCGCATCGTTGTCGAGGAAGACCGGGGTCAGGGCGAGCCTGAACAACTGCTGCGCCCGCAGGGCCGAGGGCAGCGTCAGGGCTGCGGATGCGGCAACCGCCCCGATCATCTCCCTTCGTCTCATGTGCATTCCTCCCCGCAGGGAAGCCTACGCCGCTTGTGCGATGCTGGGCAATCCCGTTCAAATGGGATCGACAAACGCCGCGTTTCCTGCATCGTCGTCATCGCGGGTCCACCCTGAAGCCCTCAACAGCCATGGCTCCGAGGCCAAAGAAATCCGATGCTCGGCCGGATAAGGGCTTGCCTCCGCCCGCCGATGCCGGATCATGCGCGACCGAGAAAAGGTGCCGGAAATTCAGTGTGCAGGGGGCATAGGGGTGTCAATCTTCGATCGTTTTCTTTCGGTGTGGGTCGGGCTTGCCATTCTTGCCGGCCTCACCCTCGGCGCGGCCTTGCCTGGCCTCTTTCAGGGTCTGGCGGCGCTGGAATATGCCAGCGTCAATCTCGTCGTCGCCATCCTCATCTGGGCGATGGTCTATCCGATGATGGTCGCGGTCGATTTCTCGAGCCTCGGCGATGTCGGCCAGCGCCCAAAGGGGCTGATCATCACGCTGGCGGTGAACTGGCTGATCAAGCCTTTCACGATGGCCGCGCTCGGCATCCTCTTCTTCCAGCACGTCTTCGCCGGGTTCATCGAGCCGGGCAGGGGCACGGAGTATGTCGCCGGGCTGATCCTGCTGGGGGCGGCACCTTGCACCGCGATGGTCTTCGTCTGGTCGCAGCTGACCCGGGGCGACCCGAACTATACGCTGGTCCAGGTGTCTTTGAACGACCTGATCATGATCTTCGCCTTTGCCCCGATCGTGGCGTTCCTGCTCGGGGTGACCGAGGTCGCGGTGCCCTGGGATACGCTGCTGCTGTCGGTGGGACTCTACGTCGTGATCCCGCTTCTGGCCGGGGCGCTGACGAGGCGGCGGCTGGTCGCGCGCGGCGGTGCGGCAGCGGTGGCGCGTTTCACGGCGCGGCTCAAACCGGCGTCGGTGATCGGGCTTCTGCTGACGGTCGTTCTGCTGTTCGGCTTTCAGGGGCCGGTCATCCTTGCTCAGCCCTTTCTCATCCTGCTCTTGGCGACGCCGATCCTGATCCAGTCCTACGGCATTTTCGCAATCGCCTACGGCTGGGCCTGGATCTGGCGCGTGCCGCATCCGGTCGCCGCCCCCTGCGCGCTGATTGGCACCTCGAATTTCTTCGAACTGGCGGTGGCGGTGGCGATCGGCCTCTTCGGGCTCGATTCCGGGGCGGCGCTGGTCACTGTCGTCGGCGTCCTGGTCGAGGTGCCCGTCATGCTGTCGCTGGTCGCCTTGGCCAATCGGACAAGGGGCCGGTTCCCGCAATGACCGAGGTGCAGCGCGGGGCGCGGCAGCCCAACTGCGCCTCCGCCGGCGCTGACGCTGCAGGGATGCCCGGACCCAGATGCTATTTCGACTTTTTTCGAATTAACCCTTGACGCGGTCGATCTGCGGGCCCATTTTGCTTCCATGAACATCGAAATAGCATCCCGCCAGCTTGAGGCGATCGGCAACGCCACACGTTTGACCATCTACCGCACCCTGGTCCGGGCCGGGCGAAACGGGTTGGCCGTGGGGCAGCTGCAGGAGCGGCTCAACATGCCGGCCTCGACCCTGTCGCACCACCTGAAGCGCCTGGTCGATACCGGGCTGGTCCGGCAGGAGCGCGCCGGGACCAGCCTGATCTGCCACGCCGAATACTCGGCGATGCAGGCGCTTCTGGGTTTCCTGGCGGACGAGTGCTGCGCCGACGAGTTCGAAGTCCAGTCCGGCGAAATGCCGGAGGAGGCATCGCCGGGCAGCGCAGCGTAAAAATTTGGGTTCTAATTCGAATATACTGGAAAAATGGAAGGAATGGACATGACCACGAAAACACCCCTCCCGGTCGCCGTCATCGGGGCCGGCCCCGTCGGCCTCGCCGCCGCGGCCCGGCTGTTGGAGCGCGACCTGACGCCCCTGGTCTTCGAGCGCGGCGCGCAGGTCGGCGCGACGATTGCCGAATGGGCGCATGTGCGCGTGTTCTCGCCCTGGGAGTTCAACGTCGATGCCGCCGCGCGGGCGCTGCTCGAGGCCGGGGGCTGGCAGATGCCCGACCCAGAGTACCTTCCCACCGGGGAAGAATTGATCCGGGATTACCTCGCTCCGCTGGCGGCGCATCCCGCGATCGCGCCCCGCCTGCGGCTGAATGCCGAGGTCACGGCGATCACCCGGCAAGACCGCTCCAAGCTGACCTCGGAGGGCCGCGAAGACGCGCCTTTCGTGATCGTCTGGCGCGATGGCGCGGGCACACAGCACCGCACGCTGGCGCGCGCCGTGATCGACGCCTCGGGCACCTGGGTGCGGCCCAACCTGATCGGGCGCGACGGCCTGCCGGCGGAGGGCGAGGTCGAGAACGCCGACCGCATCGCCTACGGCATCCCGGATGTGCTCGGCACCGAGCGGGCCGAATACGAAGGGCGGCATACGCTGGTGATCGGCGCCGGGCATTCCGCCATCAACGCCGCGCTTGACCTGATCGAGTTGCAGGATCAGTCGCCGGGCACGCGGATCACCTGGGCGACCCGCTCGGGCGGGATCGACCGGCTGCTGGGTGGCGGGCTGAACGACGCGCTGCCGGGCCGGGGCCTGCTGGGTTTGCGCGCGGCCGAGGCGCTGCGCAACGGGCGCGCGACCCTTCTGTCGCCTTTCACCGTCCACCGTCTGGCCGCCCACGGCCACGCGCTGCAGGTCGAGGGCAAGGCCGGCGACGAGGACAAGCGCTTCGACGTCGACCGGATCATCGTGGCCACCGGGTTCCGCCCCGACCTGGGGATGCTGTCGGAACTGCGGCTGCGCCTCGACCCGGTCGTGGAAACCACGCCCGACCTGGCACCGCTGATCGACCCGAACCTGCATTCCTGCGGCACGGTCCGTCCGCATGGCGTGGTCGAACTGGCCCACCCCGAAAAGGATTTCTACATCGTCGGGATGAAAAGCTACGGCCGCGCGCCGACCTTCCTGATGACGACGGGGTACGAGCAGGTCCGCTCGGTTGTCGCCGAATTGGCCGGCGACCCGGTCGCGGCGCGCGAGGTGCGGCTGAAATTGCCCGAGACCGGCGTGTGCAAGACCGGCCCGTCCCTCTCGGCCGCAGCGCGGGGCCTGGGCGGAGCGGCGGAAACCGCTTGCTGCGGCGCCCCGCGCGAGGCCGCGCCCGTCGCCTGCTGCGCCTGAGGCGAACAGGCAAACCCTGTGGCCAAGACGGGCGGCCACTGTGAAACCGAACCGACCACAGAAGGCACGGCACGCCGATGATCCTCTCCGAACGCATGCGGGTGATCTCCGCCCTTGGCATCGTCATGATCCTGACCTGGGGCAGCACCTTTTACCTGCTGGCCGTCCTGTCCGGCCCGATCCGGGCCGAGACCGGCTGGACCGCGGGGGAGGTCACGGCGGGCGTGTCGCTGGGCTTGCTGGTGTCGGGGCTGGCGGCCGGCCGGATCGGCCGCCTCATTCAGCGCGACGGGGGCCGGCGGGTCCTCGTCGCCGGGATGGCGCTGATCGCCGGCGGGCTGGTCCTGCTGGGGCTGTCCCGGTCGCTGCCGATGTATCTGGCGGCCTGGGCGGTGCTTGGGCTGGGGATGGCGGCGGGCCTCTATGACGCGGCCTTCTCGACCCTCGGACGAATCTACGGCCGCGAGGCCCGGTCTGCGATCACCGCCCTCACCCTGTGGGGCGGCTTCGCCAGCACCGTCTGCTGGCCCATTTCGGCCTTCCTGGTCGAGGCGGTCGGCTGGCGCGCCACCTGTTTCGCCTATGCGGGGCTGCACCTGGCGGTGACCCTTCCGCTCTGTTGGTTCGCCCTGCCGCGCGTGGCGCCGACCCCGGGCGGGGAGCCAACGGATGCGGCGGCGGCCACGCCCCGGCCGCCGAACTTCTTCGACATCCGGTTCTGGTGCATCGCCGTCGCGGGGGCGACGCTGGCGATGATCGCCTCGATCTGGTCGGTCCACCTGATCACCATCCTGACGGCCGAAGACTATGCGCTGCCCGCCGCCGTGGCCCTTGGCACCCTGATCGGGCCCGCCCAGGTCGGGGCCCGGGTGCTGGAAATGCTGGGCCGCGGCCGGCACCATCCGATCTGGACGATGATCGCGGCCACATCCCTGGTGCTGCTCGGGTTCCTCGGCCTGGCGCTCGACGTGCCAGCCGGCACGGCGCTGGTGGCCTATGGCGCCGGCAACGGGCTCTGGTCGATCGCGCGCGGCGCGTTGCCGCTCGCCGTGTTCGATGCGCGGGACTATGCCCGGATCATGGGCCACCTCGCCCGTCCGATGCTCATCGCTTCGGCCGCGGCGCCGATGCTGGGGGCGCTGCTGATACAGAGGCTCGGCCCGCATGCGATGCTTTTCACTTTGATGTTCGGGGCACTGGTACCATTGGCGGCGGCAATCGTCCTCGCGGTGGCACTCACAAGACGGAACCGACGCTTGGCGCTCCGTTGAAAAGGGGGATGCATTACGGAGTCTCATAGGCGCGTCCCGATGCCCGCTTCCGTCCGTCGCTCGACAGGCTGCACATTCTTGGCGGCAAACATCACCCCCGCGGACGGCACCACAAGCCAAGGCAAGACGTCTGCGAGACGGGTGGTTAAACCACGGTCAGGGTGTCTGAGTGCAATTTATCGCTCGAAGTGCAGGGAATTGCCCGAAATACACCGCGCAAATATTGCCTCCTCCATGTTGGGCAGGACCTGTGCATCAGCGGTCTTGTCCTCTTCGGACAGAGAATTTTCCTGACTGCCGAGGGCGATGGGATAGGTACTGCACCAATCCATCTGCAGGCTCCGTCATACGTGTTCTATCGAGCCCCCTCGATCGAGACGAAGGGGGAAGACGCCTTGCCGCCCGTTGTCGCAAATGAAGAGGCAAATACCTAGTTGCGGGAATAGAGGCTGGCCTGGGATACCGGGAAATTCGATCAGGTCGGTCGGTTGTTCACGAAAAGTGCGGTCTTCCACGAGACACCTTTCGATGCCCCGATGAGGGGCCGGGAAGCTATCCACCGGTACTGGCTCGAAGGGGCATCAAGCGCCCAGGCGGGCGTGCCTTTCGAATCCGACATCCTGTTCGTCGTCGATGATCAGTGCTTCAGCCATGGACGCGCGACCTTCACCCGCGTTCCATCCGGCGTGCGCGTCGAGATCGTTGGGGTGTTCCGGCTCGTGTTCGAGCGGGGCTGGACGGGACGGCTGCTTTACAGCAAGCTCCAGGCACGGTGGCACCGACGATGAGGCGCATGGATGGTGCTGGCGCCGCCGTCGCAGGCCTCCGCAGGGTTGGGGATGGGAACCCGGTGACTGCCGCCGCCCAGCTCCGTCCAGCTCGGGGTCGAACACCTGGGGCCCGGGATTGATTGCGATGATCGGTATGAACCACGCACTTGCGTTCCTGGTCGAGGTCGCGGCCCTGATCGCCGTCGGGCGTGCCGGTTTCCGCGTGGCCGGCGGCGGAACCGCCGGATGGATCGCCGCAAGTCTCGCGGTCCTGAGCGTTGGCGCTCTGTGGTATCGCTTCGCCGCGCCGAACGCGCCGGGTCGTCTTGAGATGCCGGGCCTGCTGATCTTGAAAGCGGGCGTCTTCGGGTTGGCAACCGCCGCCTGGTGGTATGCCTCCAGCCCGGGCTTGGCCGTCGGGTTCGCGGTGGCGGCGGCCGCACAGCTCGCTGTCGCGCTTGCGATCGGCGAGCTGTGAGCCCCGCCAGCCGCCGACGCCTTAGCCGGATGCGCCGGACAGATCCGTGGTCTCGCCAACCCTCTGCCTCCGCCCGGGGGCGTTCAGCAAGAAGATCGCCATGCCGATCGTCATGACCGCCTGCATCGCGATCCAACTGGGCCCTATGGCGAAAAGATCCGAGGCAACGGCCGACCAGATCGCCGTTCCGAGATTGAGCGCGCTGGATGCGAGGGCCATCAACAACCCCCGGCTCTCGGCCGACAGCCCAGCGATGTGGGCCTGAAGCGCCGGCGCGCCGGCCCCGCCGAGCACGGCCCATGCGGCCAGGGCGACCAGGCTGACCGCCAGGCCGGGTTCGAAACCGAAGAGAACGACGATCCCTGCGGCGACGCCGCCAAAGCAAAGCGAGACGAGCAACAGCCTCGAGCGGACGGCACGTTCCAGCCAAGGCATCGCCAGATTGCCGAGAAGCGTCAGGACGCCGAAGCCCGCAAGCACCAGTCCGATGCCCTCCGTGCCCGTCGCGGTCAGGTCGCGCAGGCGCTCGCCCGTGAGCGCGAAGATGCCAACGGCGCCGCCGAGACCGAGGCCCATCGCGAGAATGCCCGGCAGGGCGCCCGGCGTTCGCAGAGACGTGCGGATGCCCAGGCCCGAAACACGGTTGCCGGTCCCCTTTGGGAGGCGAAGCGCCCATGGGATCGTGATGAACGTGGCGGCTGTGAGCGTTGCGAAAGCAGCTTGCCAGCCCAGGTTGGCGGTGATCCAGGCACCATAGGCAGGGCTCGCGATGATGCCCAGCGTCAGGCCCGATTGCACCGCCGCGATGGCCGCGCTGCCATGATCGTCGCTGTCGGCCGCGATGGCGAAGGCGACCGGCAACATGCCGGCAGCGCCGAGCCCGGTAATCACCCGCGTTGCGAGCGCGACCTCGAAGCTGCCGGCGAGAGCGGTTGCGAGCGAGCCGAGCGCGAAGAGAAACATCGACGGCACCAGGACGCGCCGCCGGCCGTGCCGGTCGGAGAGCCGGCCGAGCACCGGGGCGAGGAACGCGAGCGGCAAGGCGTATGCGCCGACGAAAAGCGCGACGCGCTCGGGCGGCACGCCGAGATCCGTGCCGATCGGCGTCAGGATCGGCCCCAGCAGGAACTCGTCGCTACCGACCAGGAAGGCGATCAGGAAGAGGGGAAGTCGTGTTGGTTTCATCAGGAAGGCCCTTTGATCTCGTGTCGTTCGAAAGGGCGTCGCGGAAGGTCTGGATGCGCGCTTGCGTCTGTTGCCTTCGTTCCCCCAGCTCCGCGATCAGCTTGTCGATCTGCGCAAGCTTGTGCTCCAGCGCCTCGATCCCGGCCTCGCATGCGCCCGCGCCGTCATCGGCCAGGCAGGGTGACATGCCCGCGATCTCCCGCGTCGAGAACCCGACCGCGATCAGGTCGCGGATCCGTTCAGCGCGCCTCAGGTCGTCCGGGCCGTAGCGGCGGTAGCCGTTCGGATCCCGCGCGGGCGCCAACAAGCCTTCGCGCTCGTAGTGCCGGAGGCTCCGGGGACTGATTTCGAGAAAGCGGGCAGCTTCGCGGATCTGCATGGGTGCGACTCCTTTCGCGACCGGATTTAGGCGCTTGACATTAGTGTCAGGGTCAAGCCCGAATTCCGGGTTTGCCCTCAAGTCAAGCTCAGAAAAGTGGGTGCTGCGACCATTTCAAGGGCGGCCTTCCTGGCTGAGGCCGCGACCTTTCTACGACGGTGAAAAAAGGTCCGCCACGTCGCGGTGGTAATCGGGGCCACCTGAGCGATGGATGGGAGCCGTGCGCGCGGTGGTGCACGGGGCTCGCAAATAACCGGCGCGGGCCACGGCGCAAGGCCTTGTTGCAGGCGGTCGGGGGCAATTGGGGACAGTGTTCGGCAGAGGTTTGGCGGGTCCGGTTCTAATCACCCAGAAGGCTTTCGTATTGTTGTCCTTCATGCGCTTCGCGGCCTGACCGTATGGCGAATGGCGCGCACGAGGCGCGAGTTTGCCCTTCACTCGACTGATCTCGGACGGGCAGGGCAGGTCTGCGGCGGACCCCATCGAATTTGCAGCACCGTCCTTTTTAGAGGGTCGCGCTCGCGTCAGGTAAAGATGACCTCAGCCATTGCTGAAAACTCCTCATTCGCGTTTCGAGCGGATGCAGGTGAAATAGGTCCGACGCAAATGCGGGCTTCTGCTATGGAACTTTCCGCCCTCGTGCCCATGGCTATGTACATTTTCGTTATGTCGATCACTCCGGGGCCGAACAACATGATGCTGGCGACCTCCGGCCTTAGCTTCGGGATCAGCCGGAGCGTCCCTCATATCCTTGGAATAACCGCCGGCGTGGCCCTGCAATTGGTGTTCGCCGGGCTCGGGCTGGGTGCTGTTTTCGCGGCGGAGCCGGCAATCCAATTGTCACTGAAGGTGATCGGCACCGCCTACCTACTTTGGATGTCGTGGCGCCTTTGGCGCGCCGGGGCGCCAGATCCCGCCCCTGCCGCGCGATCGATCAGCTTTGGTGAAGCGGCGGTTTTCCAGTTCATCAACCCGAAGGCGTGGTTGATCGCGGTGACGATGTGTTCCGCGTTCCTGATCCCGAAAAGCCCGCTGATCTGGCAGGTCGCCGTGTTCAGCCTGGCCTTTCTCGTGGTGGGCGGGCCGTCCATGTTCGTCTGGGCCTGTCTCGGCGCGGGCCTGCGCCGGATCGCGGCCGACGCATGGCGCGTTCGGCGGATCAATCGGATCCTGGCCGGCCTCTCCGCCATGACGGGCGTGCTGTTCTGGATATGACCTCACACGGCAATCGCGGCCGGTACATGACATTTCTTCTGCCGGCGTCGAAAGGGTCTCAATTGAACATGCAATCCCGATTGTGGCTGACTGATCCATGAAAGGAGGACCTAATGGCGACACAAGACGGCACGAGCCCGGTGGTCACGCTTTCCGATCTGACCTTGACGCGCCAGACTCATGGTGAGCGGTTCGAGGCCGCATTCGCGGCCATCGCCGCGCCGAAGGGCGCGCGTCATCTCGGGGCGCGCCTGACGGAAGTTCCGCCCGGCAAGCGGGCCTGGCCGTTCCACTGCCACCACGGAAACGACGAGCTGTTCGTGATCCTCGGCGGCAGCGGTACCTTGCGCTATGGGGGCGAGGAGTGGCCGGTGGGCGAGGGAGACGTCGTGGTCTGTCCCGCAGGAGGGCCGGGCGGGGCGCATCAGCTGACCGCAGGCGACACCACATTGCGCTACGTCTCGATCAGCACGATGCGTGAACCCGATGTCACGGAATACCCCGATAGCGGCAAGATTTCGGTTTTCGCCGGCAGCGCGCCGGGCGGGGACAAGGCCGCGCGGCGGCTTGCGGCGACGTGGCGCAAATCGGACAACGTCGATTATTGGTCCGGAGAGTGAACGGCGCGAGGCGGTGTCCAGCCGGGCCGCCGGATTTGCCGGCGCTCGGATCACGCCGCGAACGCGGCGCGAGGGGCCGACATTCGCGCGGCGATTTTCAGCAGGAGCCGTCTGCCCGGATCGCGGCGGTTTCGTCCAGCAACCACTTGCGCAGGTTCTTGATCCGGCGGTCGCGGGCGAGTGCCTCGGGGTAGACCAGCCAGTACCCGGCGCCCGCATCCATGCGGTGATCGAAGACGGGGACGAGATGACCGGCCCGCACATCGGCCTGTGCGATTTCCCAGCCGGCTAACGTCAGTCCGGCGCCGTCCTCGGCCGCCCTCAGTCCCAGTCCCGCGGAGTCTACCGTGGTTATCGCCGCGGGCGTCACCGGCCCGCCCGGCAGGCTCGCGTTCCAGTCCTCCCAATTGCTTTTTCGGTGTTGGGAAAGAAAAAGATTCGAGCGCGCCACGACCGCGCGCGGGTCCCCCTCCGCGAGCAGGCTGGGCGCCGCGAAGAGCATCACCGTTTCACAAAACAACAGGTCGGCCTGCAACCCGTCCCACTCCCCTTTGCCGTGGCGGATGCCCGCGTCGGCGACCCCCGCAGACAGGTCGACGGCGGTCTGGCTGGTGGAGATGAGCAGCTCGAATCCTGCGCGTTCGAAGGGATAGTTGGCCAAGCGCGGCGACAGCCAATGCACGGCGAAGGTAGGCAACATCGACAGCCGCAGGGGGCCGGTCTTTCGCTCGTCGTTCAGGTCACTGACTGCCGTGGCGATCTGGCGGAACCCCTCGGTCAGTTGCGGCGACAGCCTGCGGCCGGAATCCGTGAGTTCGAGCGATGCCCCGACTCGGCGCATGAGGCCGACGCCCAGTGCCGCTTCGAGCCCCTTGACCTGGTGCGACACGGCAGACGGTGTCACGCCGAGTTCCATCGCCGCGTCCTTGACCGACAGAAGGCGCGCCGCAGCCTCGAAGGCGCGCAGCGCGTTCAGCGGCACGTTGAGCCGTGGTAACGGGCTGGTCTGATCCGACATGCGGCGAGATTAGCCCCGACCGATGGAAACGAAAAGAGAAGCGCAGGTCGACCGTCCCCCAAGGGGCTGACGATCCCTCAAGGGCGCCCCAAAGATCCTCACTCGCCTACGGCCTGTCAATTTCCGATGACAGGGAGGAAGGCATCTGGAGAGATTTCATGCATCCGTTTATCTGGTATGACGGGGCGTTGCTGCCGCAGGAAAAGGCGACAACGCATGTTCTGACCCATGCGTTGCACATGGGTGGTGCCGCCGTGGACGGTATTCGTGTGCATAAACGGCGATTGCTACGGGCGTCTGCACATCTCAACCGGTTGCGTCATTCGGCCGAGGCCCTGGGCTTCGTGCTCCCATGGGGCGAAGAGGACCTTCTGCATGCGCTCGATGCGCTCGTTTGGTCCAACAAGGTCGTGCAAGGCTACCTGCGCCTAATCGCCTGGCGTGGGGCGGACAGCGTGTCGGTGGCCTCGCCGCGCGCACGAATTCATGTTGCGCTGTCCTCGGAACCTCTGAGCCGGGAGTCGAACCGATGCGTGACCCTCTGGCTGAGCAGGTGGCGCCGCCCGGGCCCGGATACGGCCCCGGTTCACGCCAGATGTTCCGGTGGACAGATCATCGGAACGCTGGGCGTCCAGGAGGCCAGGAAAAACGGCTGCACCGATGCTCTGTTTCTGGATCGCGCCGGGCGTGTCGTGAACACGAGCGAGGCTAGTCTCATCATCGCGCTGGACGGCAGCCTCGTCTTGCCAGAAAGCCCGAGCCTCGATGTGGGACTGACCGCGCGCCACCTTGGGAAACGGGCGTGTGACAAGGGTGCCAACGTCGAATACCGGCCAATGGATATCGCTGATGTGGCAAGGGCCGAGGAGGTCATCGTGGCGTCTTCGCACGGCGGCGTGCGCTCGGTGACGCGATTGCGCGGGCCCGATTTGGACCTGACCTGGTCACCGGGCCCGTGGGTCGGTGAACTCTTTCGACATTTCGAGGGCTGGGATGTTTAGAAGCGCGTTTGCCTCTCTGGGCGCGGCCCATCGGTCTCGCACGGTGTCAGCCGCGACACCTGGCGCGCCCGGTGTGGATCCCTGCCAAAGGGGGGCGCGTTTGGGAAACATCGCCTCCCAGGCGGTGAAGGGGCGTGTCCAGAGTGTCCGCGTCTCTGTGGCCGAGAGGCTCTGCCGTCAAGGACGACGAGCCGGAGCTGCCGATCGCCCGTGCCGCCTCCGCTCTGTTTCGGATGCCGGTTGCCGAGTAACTGTCCTACTGGAAAGGGAATGAACCTTTAGCATGCATAGCCCGCCGGAGTTTCAAGAGAATCGTATCGATGTCCTGTGTGCCGCCATTGAGAGAATTCAGTTGGCGGCGCTCGTCTCGCCCACAGGGAGCGGCATGGAGATCACCCATGTCCCGGTGGTGGTGCGACGCGAGGACGGCCGACTTTCTCTGGAGACGCATATCGCGAGGAGCAACTCGCATTGGAGAGCGCTCGGCCCGCACATCGGGTCGGTTGCGATCTTTCAAGGCCCCCACGCCTACGTTTCTCCGTCTTGGTACCCGTCGAAGGAGGAGCACGGCAAAGTTGTCCCGACCTGGGCCTACATCGTTGTGCACGCGCATGGCGTATTGGAGCCGACCACCGATTATGACTGGCTCCGGCGGCATCTGGACATGGTCACTGAGGCCAACGAGGCCGATAAGAAACGCCCCTGGCGGGTTGCCGATGCGCCCGAAGGCTTCATCAGATCCATGTCGCGTGGCGTTGTCGGGCTGAGCATGGAGGTGGAACGGCTCCATGGTTGCTGGAAAGTGAATCAACACAAGACAGGGCCGGACCTGCTTGGCTCGATCGCGGGTTTCGAAGGTGCTGGCGAGAGCGGGCGCGCGCTGGCGGAGGAATTGAAGAAGTTGACGCGCTGAATGAGGCCCGTGTGGCATCCGGCTCCTTTCGAACGCGTCACCAAGCTTCGGAAAGGGGGGGAATTGGAAACAAGGAGGGGGGCGCGACAGCGAAGCGCGACCCGGTGTGTTCGGGAGCAGGATTATGAAGGTTTTCATTTCCGTTGACATCGAGGGGATCGCTGGTGTCAGCGTTCCGCTCCAGGGGCGCAAGGGAAACGCAGAATACGAACGCGCCCGGCGGCTGATGACCGCGGAGGCATCGGCCGCGGTGCGCGGAGCCATAAAGGGCGGCGCGTCGCAGGTGGTGGTGGCGGACTCCCATGGCACCATGCAGAACATCCTTCCCGAAGAACTCGACTCCAGGGCGCGCCTCGTCTCTGGGTCGCCGCGGACCTACAGCGTGCTGGCTGGACTCGACGCGGGGTACGATGCGTTGGTTCTGATCGGCTTCCATTCCGCGGCGGGGCGGGTCGGGGTGATGTCGCACACCTATAACGGGTTGGCTTTCGCCCGCATCCAGATCGAGGGCAGGTTGGTCGGCGAGGCGGAGCTGTTCGCCGGATATGCTGCCGAGCTGAATGTTCCGCTCGCAGTCGCCAGCGGGGACGATTGTCTGGCCGAAGAGGTCGCGGCTGTCTTTCCGCACGCGGAAACGGTCGTGGCCAAGACATGTCTCGGCGGCTGGGCGAGCAACAGCCTGTCGCCGGAGGGGTCCTGCCGGCGCATTGAAGACGCCGTGGCGACGAAGTTGAAAAATTGCAGGAAAGACGAAGTCCGGCCGTTGCGTGATAGCCCGTTCACGATTGAGCTCGAAATGACACGGCAATTCTTCGCGGATGTGTGCTGCCTGCTGCCCGAGATCGATCGGCTGTCGGCCACCCGGATTTCCCTCAGGGTGGAGAGCCATGCACATGCGATCCGCATGATCCAGGCCTTGTCCTACATAGTCATCGGGTCCAGCTTTGAGCGCCCGGCGCGGGGGTAAGCGATGGGCGGATCCGTTAGCAGGGCTGCCGGACGAAACTTGAGAAGGCGATTGATATGGCGAACGTGCTGATTTTCTACGAAAGCAACAATCGCGGATATACCGAAGCGATGGCACACTGCGTCGCGGACGGGGCGGCGATGGTCGAGGGCGTGGCCGTGCGGTGCCTCGGGGTGGACGCGGCCGGCAGCGACGACCTGCGCTGGGCGGACGGTATAGCCCTCGGCTCGCCGACCAATCTGGGCGGCATCTCCTGGCGGATGAAACAATGGTGGGATGAGAGGAGTTTTGACATTTGGGGCGAACTGGATGGCAAAATCGGCTGCGCGTTCTCGTCCTCCGGATCTTGGGGCGGGGGCGGGGAGCACACCTGCCAGGCACTGGCCACGCTGCTGATGAATTTCGGCCTTCTCGTATTCGGCGTGACCGACTACGTCGCGCCGAAAATGGCGCCGCACTACGGCGCGATATGCGCTGGCGAACCGCGAACCGAGGCAGAACGCGAAATGTGCAATCGTCTCGGGCGACGCTTGGCGGAATGGTGCGCCGTCTATGCCGATGGGAACGCGGCCGCCCATCCACGGTTCGCAGATTATGATCGCGCCGTCGATCATGGATGAACGCTGGAAGCTCTGCGTCTCGTGGACGGAACAAGGGCGCGGGCCAAGGCAAAAAAGGCTGCGTTCCTTTTGATCCATATGGTTCATCGTCCCACGGGTCACCGAGTTTCGCCTCGGCCATGGGCATACTGCATGGCCCGGTTTCTATGGCCCTCTCGGAGCAAGGATCCGGTCCATGTGCAACGCTGCCTTGGCATGATGGTGTCGTGACTGCGTTCCAAGCATACCGCGGGCATTTTGCTCATGTTCTCGCGAAACATTTTCGGTTCGTCTTCCCATACGGGCCTGCCAGTATGCGAAGCGGAGAGAAGGCGCCGTGGCCGGCGTGCAGAGCCTCTGTCGGCTCCGTGGGCGTGACGTTTGCCCGACCTGATGCGGGTTGCGGTGCGACCCCGACCCGGTGCTTGCGCCGGAATCGGATTTGCTCTCGATCCCGGCGCATTCCCTCGGAAGAAATGTAGTGTGGAGGAGCTGAATGGAACTGACATTTCTGGGCTGCGGCGACGCATTCGGAAGTGGTGGACGCTTCAATACCTGCTTTCACCTGGCGGCACCGGACACGTGCTTCCTGATCGATTGCGGGGCGTCGTCCCTGAT
Organism: Paracoccaceae bacterium; assembly: GCA_049974865.1. GTDB lineage: Bacteria > Pseudomonadota > Alphaproteobacteria > Rhodobacterales > Rhodobacteraceae > JAGSOU01. Next base: position 7,555 of record JBNGCX010000025.1, on the reverse strand, counting down.
TGCGATGAAGCGGTTCGGTGTGGATCGGAATTCCATCGACACGATCTTCGTGACGCATTTTCATGCGGATCACTTCGGCGGAATTCCGTTTTTCATTCTCGACGCGCAGCTCTTGGCGGGACGCGAAACACCCTTGACTATCGTGGGGCCCGAGGGGCTGGAAAGGTGGTACGAACGCGTTTTGGAAACGGCCTTTCCCGGGTCAGCTGCGGCCCGCAGAAAGTTCGAGGTGACCCTCGTCGAGATCACGCCGGACCGGCGTGTGACGATCAACGGGGTGGACGTTCTCGCCGCGCGGGTGCGGCACGGGCCGGTCGAAGGGCCGTTCCTCGCCTATCGCTTCTCGGTTGGCGGAAAGTCCATCGCGTATACCGGGGATACCGAGTGGGTCGACAGCCTGGTCGGGCTTTGCAAGGGGGCCGATTTGTTGATCTCAGAGGCTTACTTCCATGAAAAGAAGGTGCCCCTTCATCTGGATCTGAAAACGCTCGAAGAAAAGCTTCCGCGGCTGGCACCGGGCCGTTTGATTTTGACCCATATGAACGAGGACATGCTGAACAGGATCGATCAACTGGACTACGAATGCGCCGAGGACGGAATGGTCGTGGAGATCTGAAGACTTGGGGTTGCCCGGGAACTCTGGGAAAAGAGGCGGTCTGTGCACATCACGGACGCGGCCCCGGACGATTGCGTGCCGATCCCGGCGCCAACCCGGTCAGCGTAATCGTTGCCTCGCGCAGGTTTCGATGCCTCGGCGCGCGGCTTATCGCCTAGTGATCGAGTCATCGTCCGCTTTACCCAACAGGCACATCATCGTTGCCTGCATCCGCGCCGCCAGCGCCTCGTTTTCGTCGTTGATGGCGAAGACGTCCGCTTCCACCACCGAAAGCGTCCGGCCGGGCTTGATCGTCCGTGCTTCGGCGCGCAGGGTCTGGCCCGCGGCGGGGTTGATCAGGTTTACCTTGAACTCGACGGTCAGGACCGACGCGTTTTCCGGCATCAGGGAATAGGCCGCATAACCGGCCGCGGTATCCGCCAGCGTCGTGACCACGCCGGCATGGGCGAAGCCATGCTGTTGCGTCAGGTCCGGGTGGATGGGCGCGGTGATCGCACAGGCGCCGGGCTCAAGGCGTTGAAGCTTCGCCCCCAGCAGGCCAAGGAAATTCTGGCGGGCGAAACTCTCCCGCGCTCTTTTGATCGGATCGAACATGTAAGACCTCCGAAGCGGATAGTGGCATCCGCGCGGAGGTCCGGGAATTAAGAAAAGCTCAGCCTATCATGAAAAAATTTGCGGCCTGGTGGCGCATCGCGGCGGGCTGTGCGGTTGGAAAAAACAAGCGAAGCGGGCAGGCTTGTCCGTGTCGCGGAAGACTGGGCGAGGGGAGGCACAGACCCTCGGTCCGCCGGGCGCGTCGAATCCGTTTGGCGCGGCGCGCGGGCAAGGCGTCACGTTGCCAGATCCCGGCATGCGCGGCCGCGAAGGAAAAAGGATCTGCCCCATGTTCGACATGTTGAACCATCTGGCGCTGGCTTGGGCGGCGTACGCAATCGGTGCCGGTTCTCCCGGGCCGTCGACGCTCTTGATCGCCTCGACGTCGGCCGATCGCGGGCGACGCGCGGGGGGCGCGGTGGCCGCGGGCATTCTCGCCGGGTCGCTCTTCTGGGGGATCCTGGCGACGGCGGGCTTCGCGGCGGCCCTTTCCGCCTACGCGTGGCTGGCACAGGTCTTGCGTGTCGCCGGGGGGATTTTCCTGATCTATCTCGCGGTGCGGGCCGCGCAGGCGGCTTGGCGCGGTGACCGGCTTGCGCGTCCCGGGGCAACGAGCGGCCGGGGTTTGGCCGCGGATTTCGGGCGCGGGGCGGCGTTGCATCTCGGTAATGCCAAGGCGGTTTTCGTCTGGCTGGCGGTTGTCGGGATCGGCGTCCCGCACGACGCGCCGGGCTGGTTTCCGTTCGTGATCGTTCTCAGCTGCGGGGCGCTCGGGATGGGCATCTTCGGAGGGTATGCACTTCTGTTCGCCACCAAACGGGTACAGTTGGCCTACAACGCGTCGAAGCGGTTCTTCGATGCCATGTCGGCCGCGACCTTCGGAGCCTTTGGGTTTGCCCTCTTGCTGCGGCGCGCCTGATCACGCGTTGAAGGACGGCGCCATGAGGCGCCTTTGCCGGATGCAGACCTGCGGCGGTATGTGCACGGTCTTGGACGCGAAACGATGTTCGCTTCGGGACGAGGTGAATGTTCCGCAATGCCGGGTGAAAAATACTGGAATGACAAGGAGGCGTGCCGGGCGCAAGGTCTCCGCGCATCACGCCAACAACCTTCGCGCGCTGCCTGGACGCGAATTCGAGATCGAAGGGTGATGGCGACCTGTTCAACTGGCCGTCCTTTGGGAGACGGTTGCGACCTGAGAATTTGACAAATGAACTGGGATCAAAGCTTTTCCGTTGCAGCGAGGTCGGTCGAGGCTTCGGAAATCCGCGAATTGTTGAAGCTTTTGTCGGATCCCGAGATTTTGTCCTTTGCTGGCGGTATTCCGGATCCTGATCTGTTCCCTGTCGAGGCGGCAAAGGCGCTCCTGACTGGGCCGGAAATCGAGGACGCGCATTTCCGGGAGATCATGCAATATTCGCAATCCGAAGGGTATGCGCCCCTTCGCGACTGGATTGCCGAGGCTGTTTCGACTTCACGGCTGGGGGTGCGGCGTGACAACGTACTGGTCACCAACGGGGCGCAGCAGTCCCTGTCGCTTTTGGCCGAGGCGCTGATCGATCCCGGCGACGCCGTCGCGGTGGCCGATCCGACCTATCTGGGCGCGCTTCAAGTCTTCAGGGGCAAGCGGGCGCGTTTCGTAACCGTCGACACCGACGCGCAGGGGCTTTGCGTCGACGCGCTTGAGAAGGCGTTTCGAAAGGGCGTCAAGTTCCTCTATACGATGCCCGATTTCCAGAATCCGGGCGGCGTGACGATACCGGAAGATCGGCGCAGGCAGATCGTGGAACTTGCGCATGTGCATCGGGTTCCGGTTATTGAGGATACGGCCTATCGCGCGCTCTACTACGACACGCCGCCGCCACCGTCGCTTCTCGAGGTGGAGGGGCAATTTCTGCGTCCCGGCCAGTGGCGCGACGCGGGACGGGTCATCCAGATCGGGACATTCTCCAAGACCCTCATGCCCGCGCTGCGCGTCGGGTGGAGCATCTCGCCGAACGCATTGCTGCAGAAGGTAGTTCAACTGAAACAGGCACAGGATCTGCACAGTTCCACTTTCAACCAGGCCATGGCGTGGGGTTTGGCCAAGGAGGTTCTGAAAGACCATGAGGGCTTGCTGCGGCGAACCTATCGTGCGCGCCGGGATGCGATGGTCGAGGTCCTGACGCGCCACCTCCCGAATTGCGCACGGTTTACAGCGCCGGGCGGCGGGATGTTCGTCTGGATCACGCTTCCCGCGGGCATGGATGCGCGCAAGCTGCTGGACACGGCCCTGCACCGGGAAAAGCTGGCTTTCGTGCCGGGACATGCGTTTCACGCAAATGGCGGCGGGCAGAACACGATGCGGCTTTCCTTCGTCGGCTACGCGCCGGAAATCATAGAGGACGGCGTGAGACGGCTCTCGGCGCTGATCGCGCAAGAGCATCTGAACCGGGCAGAGCGGTAACCCTGTCGCGACCCGGTGTCGAAAACGCGAGACGAGAGGCGTTTTCGAGAGGGCGGCAGCCCCCCCCCCGGCTCGCGGTCGCGAACGGTGACGAGAGGAGACCGGAAACCATGACCGACATTCACACACTCACCCTGGCAGATGTTGTTTGGCGGCCCGGGGGCAAATATCGCGCGTTGCGGGAGGCCACCCTCGTTCTGGCCGGTGCGGCGCTGATGGCCCTGTCTGCAAAGGTCAACGTGCCGATGTACCCGGTGCCAATGACGATGCAGACATTCGCGGCCCTTGTCATCGGTATGACCTTGGGCTGGCGCCGGGCCGGTGCGGCGCTTTCCGTCTATCTGTTGGAGGGCGCGGTTGGACTCCCGGTTTTTGCCACGGGCGGCGGGCCTGCCTACCTGCTGGGGCCAACCGGCGGCTATCTTCTTGGCTTCCTGGTGGCTGCCGTGTCCGTCGGATGGTTGGCCGAGCGGGGATGGGGGCGGACTTTCCTCACGGCTTTCTTGGCCAATGCCATGGGAACAGCCACCATCTTTTCCCTCGGGGTGGGATGGTTGACCGTCGTGTTGACCACCTCGTCGTCGATGAACGCCAGTGGCGCATTCGACCGCGCGCTCGCGTCCGGCTTATATCCGTTCATGTTCGGTGCTGTCGTGAAGACCGTCTTGGCGTCTGTGGGGCTGCCGGCGGCCTGGACGATTTTGGGCCACAAACACTGAGACCGCGCCGCCGCGCAACGCTGCGCCGGCCGCTTTGGCCGAGCCGGGGCGGCGAGCCCGCTGTGGTCAGCGGTCCTTGAACACCGGGTCGCGTTTCTCCTTGAACGCCTCCATCCCCTCGCGCGAATCCACGAAGGCCAGAGATCGGTGAAACAGCCCCCGTTCCAGGGCGAGACCGCTTTCCAGCGGGGTTTCGTCCGTCGAGGTCACCGATGCCTTGATCATCTTGAGAACCGGTTGCGAAAGCGCGGCCAGTTCGGCGGCGACGGCGCGGGCCTCCGTAAGCAGATCCTCTGCCGGGACGATCCGCGACACGAGTCCGGCCCGTTCAGCCTCGGTCGCGTCCATGGTCCTTCCGGTCATCAGCAGGTCGAGCGCCTTGTGCTTGCCCAGAGCGCGTGGAAGCCGCTGACTTCCGCCGGCCCCGGGCATGGTGCCCAGTTTCACTTCCGGGTGACCGAACACGGCATTATCGGCCGCGATGACGATGTCACACATTTCGACGAGTTCACAGCCGCCGCCGAGCGCATATCCGTTCACCGCCGCGACGACTGGCTTGGAGACCTTTGCCAGGTCATGACAACAGCCGGTGAAGGCGGTGCGCACCGCTTCGGAAACGGGCATGTCCAACATGGCTTCGATATCGGCACCGGCGCAAAAATGCCGCCCGGTGCCCGTAAGCAGAAGCACGCGCGCGGCGTCATCACGGTCGAGCCGATGGACTGTATCGGCCATCGCATCGATCAACTCCGGCGACAATGCGTTGAGCGAACGCGGCGCATTAATCGCCACCTCCGCCACACCGTCGTCATGAAGCCGGACGGCTACCAAATCCTTGTCCATCTTCATCCTCCTTTCGAAATCTCGGCGGAACACCGGTCGCGCCGCTCCCATAAAGAAATCCATTTCGCTCACTTCAGAAAACAGGCATAACCTATGCCCCGTCGCGCGAATGGTTCGCCAGGCGTGAGCCCCGCTTCAGACGAATTGCGCGAGGCCGTGGCCGACGGACCAGTTTTCTTTCGGGGAGTCGAAAACGTTCACGAATATGTCCGCCGGCCGGATGCCGGGGCGTTCGCCCAAGATCTCCTTGAGACGCAGGTAAAGAGCCGTTTTCTGCTCTGCCGGCCTCGTGTCGAAAACGGTGATTTGTATGTAGAGCAGACCGTCGCTGCGTTTGATGCCAAAGGCCGCGCCGTAGCGGAAGTTTGCGGCTTCGTGCTCCGTAATTGTCATGAACGGATCGCCTTCCGGCACCTGCAACGTTTTGCGCAAAGCCCGGTACAGGCTGTCAAAAATCGCTTGCCGGTAGGCGTCCGGTTTTCTTGAACGCATGGAAGCGTGACAGATCGGCATCGCAAATCCTTTCCGTTGGGAGCATATTTCTGGCGATGAGGAAAATGCCTCGCGCCGCCGCGCGGCTGGCATGGCGCGAAAAAGCCCCTGCCGGGTGCGACTATGCCCACCGCTGCGGCTCGGATGGGATAGCTCATGCATCGGGGGTTTTGGGCCGGCCAGGGGACACCCAAAACCCGTCCAGAGCGGCGCCAGGACCCCCGCAGGCCTTTGATGTTGCGGGATCCCTGCGCCGGGAATCCAAGCCTCGTGCGGGATCGCGCCCACGGACACTGCTCTGACTTTCATTTGGGCCCCCGCGCGGCGCCACGTTGCTGAACAACCGGCCGGGTGCGGATGGGGCGATCTCTGCCTCTCGCAGCCAGTCCAGCGCCAGCGGCCAAAGACTGTCGCGGAAGCAGCTGTGGAAAAAGGCGAAATGTCCGATTGAGCCGGCGCCCAGATCACGCGGGGCGATGCGCCAATGCGTTCTTTGGCTTGCGCCGAAATACGCAAGCAGGCGCTCCAGAGCCGGCGGCGTGCCAAAGGCATCGTCCTCCAGCCCGATGGAAAGAATGGGCGCAGTCACGTTTCGAAACCGCCGCAGGAAAAGTTCTGACACCCGTTCCCCGCCGATGAAGGTTTCGCTTCTCAGCGTTTTCTCGAACGCGTCCGTCATTCGCGTCCAGTCGCGCACCACCCCGGCCGGCGTATCTTCGATCCATCCCAGGCGCGCCCCGGGAAAATAGCCGAATACCCTTGTCGCGAGCGGCATCGCGACATGCCACTTTAGGTACATCTTCCAGCGCTCGGCAGGCGCATAGTCCCGCCAATAGGCATATTGCCCGCCGACGAAAAGCAGACGCTGAAAGCGCGTATTCGAGGGAGCCAGGCCTGCCAGGAAGGCGCCGATCGAGTGGGCGACCAGCATGACCGGCCGTTCACCAGTGTAATTCAACACCGCTTCGAGGTCCGACTCTCCCCAATCCGCCCAGTCGGCGCGGAACCCGCGCAGCGATGGCGGCCGTGATCGCCCGATGCCGCGATAGTCGAACGTGACGACGTCGAAACCGGACTCGAAAAGGAAATCGGCAAAGCGAGCATAATAATCGCAGCGCACGGAGGTCGCGGGTGCGATCACCACGATCGGATTGGCACCCGGTCCACCGCCATGGTCCCAGAGCAGCCCGCCAATGGCAAAACCATCCGCCGCGGGCGTTTGGAACGGGACTTTGGCCCGGCTTGCCGCCAGGTGGCGCGTTGGGGCGCTCGGTGCCCGGTCCTGTCCGATCTTTTTCGGCTGCATGATTATCGCGTTCTCCGGGCCGCAGTCTCCCGCAAGCCAAGGTTCGGGTCGAATGACCAATGCTCGAAAGGGGGTGAGGTTTTTTCACGCCGATCATTCTGGCTGTCTTGTGAGCGGTCGGGGCAATGCACCGTGGTTTCATCCCGCTTGCGGGTTTTCAATTTTCGGCGCGGCGCCGCCGTGTTGTGACCGGCGTTTCACGATCCACGTGCTTACGTTTGCGTGTGGCGGAGATCCTCACTGACAAGATTGGTCCGTTCGGCCTGGGGGAAAATTTTGTCTCCGACCCTGGCAGGGCGCCCCGAGAGCGCCGCCCGGCGCAACATGGAAATCGGCGGGATCGAAGCCGCCGGAAGGGTGAGAGCGGCTGTGCGCGTTTCCTCGGGGCGGATGCCCGTCGTGATCATCATCAGCGGCACCCGGTAGGGCGCATCTCTGACTGGACCTGTCACGCTTTAGTGCCGCTCCAGGTTCTCATTTACGCGGCTTGCGTCTCGAAGGCCAAGGGGCTTTTCCAGCCCAGGGCTGAGTGCCGTCGG
>JBNGCX010000024.1:0-51267 GCA_049974865.1 Paracoccaceae bacterium | reverse complement strand
GGCGGCGCCCCTCGCCCGGAAAAAAGCTGCGCGCCGAAGGCGCTCATATGGAACGCATCCGCTCATCCCTCGTCCACCACCTGGAACAGGTTGGGCACGGCGGGGCAAGGGGTCAGGTCGTTGCGGATCACGTCCGACAGCCGGGTCTGGTGCAGGAAGACGTAGACATGCGCGCTCAGCCCTTCCCACAGCCGGTTGGTCAGCGATTGCGCCTGCGTGCCGGAAATCCCGCCCGAGGCGCCGGCGCCGGTATGCATCGCGCTCACCGTCTCATCGACCGCCGCCAGCACGTCGACCACCCGGATCTCGGCCGGGTCGCGCGCCAGGCGGTAACCGCCGCCCGGGCCGCGCACCGATTCCACCAGTCCGGCCCGGCGCAGCTTGACGAAGAGCTGCTCGAGGTAGGGCAGCGAGATGTCCTGCCGCTTGGAGATCGCGGCCAGCGAGGTCAGCGCATCGCTCGGCTGCAGCGCCAGATCCGCCAGCGCTACCATCGCGTAACGCCCTTTCGTGCTGAGTTTCATGGCCCGACCTCTCCAAACAGTTGACGGGACGCGTCGGGGACTTTACCTCCCTATGCACCCGAAACCGGCACTCGGCCGGATTTAGAACAGTTCTAGGTTGCCCGAGGGAATTCGTCAAGAATGTCTTCGGGCGCCCGCAGCCGAAGAGACAGCGCTCTATGCCCGAGGTCATTTTTCCCGGCCCCGAAGGACGGCTTGAAGGCCGCTATCACCCGCAAAAAGAAAAAGACGCCCCGATCGCGATCATCCTGCACCCGCATCCGCAATTCGGGGGCACGATGAACAACAAGGTTGTCTACAACCTGCATTACGCCTTCTACGAGATGGGCTTCACTGTGCTGCGGTTCAATTTCCGCGGCGTGGGCCGCAGCCAGGGCGAATACGACCAGGGCGTGGGCGAACTTTCCGACGCCGCCGCCGCGCTGGACTACCTGCAGTCGATGAACCAGAACGCCAAGCATTGCTGGGTCGCCGGCTTCAGCTTCGGCGCCTGGATCGGGATGCAGCTGCTGATGCGCCGGCCCGAGATCACCGGCTTCGTCTCGGTGGCGCCGCCGGCCAACATGTACGACTTCTCGTTCCTCGCCCCCTGCCCCAGTTCCGGCCTTGTCATCAACGGCAGCGCCGACCGCGTGGCCCCGCCCGCCGATACCAAGGCGCTGGTCGAGAAGCTGCACGAGCAGAAGGGCATCACCATCACCCATACCGAGATCGAGGGCGCCGGCCACTTCTTCGAAGATCACATGGACGAGATGATCGGCGAAGTGAAAACCTACGTGACCCGCCGCCTGACGGAAAACACCCGCTGAGGAAAAGCCATGGGCATTACCCAGGATCTTGCCGACAAGCTGGCCGAGGATGCCATCGCCGCCTCCGAGGACCTCGACGATCCCGGCCTGATCGACGAGATCGCGAAGATCCTGGGCGACACCTCCTCGACCACCCTGGAAGCGTTCAAGACCTCGGTGCGGGTACGTCTGGCCGAGGCGCGCGCGCGCAAGCACCTGGAACGCCGGATCGCCAAGGCCAAGGGCGCAGGACCCGGCGGTGAAGGGGGCTGAACCGCGGCGCGGCGGTTTTTTGTATACCTTCGCATACGATCTTCCCAGCCGCCGCGTCATGCGCTATGACGCGGCCAAGCGATTCACTGCCATGAAAAGGGACAGCGCATGACCAAGATCAAAGTCGAGAATCCCGTCGTCGAGCTCGACGGCGATGAGATGACCCGGATCATCTGGGATTTCATCAAGAAGAAGCTCATCCTGCCCTACCTGGACGTCGACCTGCTCTACTACGACCTGGGGATCGAAGAGCGCGACCGCACCGACGACCAGATCACCGTGGACGCGGCCAACAAGATCAAGGAAATCGGCGTCGGCGTGAAATGCGCCACCATCACGCCCGACGAGGCCCGCGTCGAGGAATTCGGGCTCAAGCGCATGTACCGCTCGCCCAACGGCACGATCCGCAACATCCTGGGCGGCGTGGTGTTCCGCGCCCCGATCATCTGCCAGAACGTGCCGCGCCTGGTGCCGGGCTGGACCAAGCCCATCGTGATCGGCCGCCACGCCTTCGGCGACCAGTACCGCGCCACCGATTTCCTGTTCCCCGGCAAGGGCAAGCTGACGATGAAATTCGTCGGCGAGGACGGCACGGTGATCGAGAAAGAGGTGTTCGACGCCCCCTCGGCCGGCATCGCCATGGGCATGTACAACCTCGACGCCTCGATCATCGATTTCGCCCGCGCCTCGTTCAACTACGGCCTGAACCTGGGCTGGCCGGTCTACCTGTCGACCAAGAACACCATCCTCAAGGCCTATGACGGCCGCTTCAAGGACCTGTTCCAGAAGGTCTACGAGGAAGAGTTCGAGGAAGAGTTCAAGAAAAAGGGCATCCATTACGAACACCGCCTGATCGACGACATGGTGGCCTGCGCCATGAAGTGGAACGGCGGCTATGTCTGGGCCTGCAAGAACTACGACGGCGACGTGCAGTCGGACACCGTGGCGCAGGGCTACGGCTCGCTCGGGCTGATGACCTCGCAGCTGATGACGCCGGACGGCAAGATCGTCGAGGCCGAGGCCGCGCATGGCACCGTGACCCGCCACTACCGCCAGCACCAGAAGGGCGAGGAGACCTCGACCAACTCGATCGCCTCGATCTACGCCTGGACCGGCGGCCTGAAGCACCGTGCCAAGCTGGACGGCAACGAGCAGCTCAAGCATTTCGCCGAAACGCTGGAGCGGGTGGTGGTGGAGACCGTCGAGGCGGGCTTCATGACCAAGGACCTGGCGCTGCTGGTCGGCCCCGACCAGAAATGGCTGACCACCATGGGCTTCCTGGAAAAGGTCGACGAGAACCTGAACAAGGCGCTCGCCGGCTGAGGCCCGGGCGTTCCGGACATTGGAAAGGGCCGGCCCTGCGCCGGCCCTTTTTCGTCGGGCTAGGCGTGAAACCGTCACGGCGCGCGCCCGGCAAGGGAAATGGCGGCGCCCTGGTCTGGGAGAGGCGCCGCCGAACTGCGCTCCAGGATCCGTTGGGGAAGGGACAAGGGCGCGTTTTGCTGCCGAGCCCCGGGTGAAATATGCACCCGACAAGCCCGGCGTCCGGTCTCCCGGCACCCCATTCCCCCGAAAATCCTCGGGCTGGTCCGGGGCGTCTGTATTCCTGGCCAAAGCCATCACTCACGGAACCATTCCATGATTCCAGATTCGCCCCGCGCCGAAAATGATCGAGATCAGGCATCATTGCTGCCCTTTGGGCCGACCGCCCCGAATGACCCGACGTTTCGGCGGCGCCGAGGCTGACAGTCCCCCGCGCGGCTGCTAGTCATGCGCCATGCAGATCCTTGCAATCTCGGGCAGCGCCCGGCGCCAATCGACCAATACGGCCCTGCTGCGGACCCTGTCCGGCCTCGCGCCGGCCGGCGTCGATGTGCCGGTCCTCCACGACCTGCACAGGCTGCCGGTCTTCTCGCCCGACCTCGAGGGCGACCTGACCCCTACCCCGGTGACCGACTTCATGGGCCGGATCGCGCGGGCCGACGGGATCGTCATCTCCAGCCCGGAATACGTGCACGCCATCCCCGGCGGCCTGAAGAACGCCATCGACTGGATGGTCTCGCGCGACGAGATCATCGGCAAGCCTGTGGCGCTGCTGCACGCTTCGCACCGGGGCGACGACGTGCTGGCCGACCTGCGGCGCGTGCTGGGCACGGTCACCGACCGGTTCGAAGAGGCGATCTTCGCCAGGATCCCGCTGATCTCGCTGTCGCCGGGCGAGGTGGCCGAGGTCCTGCGAAGGCCCGAGAATGCCGACCGCCTGCGGGCCTATCTCGCCCGGTTCGCCGAGGCGATCCGGCGCAAGGCGTGACGGTAGAGGCGAAATTCCCCCTGCTCCCCTCTGGACGAATCCGCAGCACCGGGCATAACCCCTGCCCATGGTTTCCTTCCTCGAACCCTCCACGCCCGAGCGGCACTCGCTTTTCGAAGATGCCTTCGCGCTGGTGATCGGCACGGCGCTGATGGCGCTGTCGGTGCAGTTCCTGCGCGAGGGCGGGCTGATCACCGGCCAGATCGCGGGGCTGTCGCTGGTCGTCTCCTATGCCGGCGGGGTCAGCTTTGGCGCGGTGTTCTTCGTGCTGAACCTGCCTTTCTACTGGCTGGCCTTCCGGCGCATGGGCGCGCGTTTCACGCTCAAGACCTTTGCCGCGGTGGCGATCCTGTCGGGCTTTACCGAGCTGTTCCCGCTGGTGATGCAGTTCGACGGCCTGCACCCGCTGGCGGGCGCCCTGCTGGCCGGTGTCACCGGGGGCGCGGGGCTGTTGATCCTGTTCCGCCACGGCGCGACACTGGGCGGCGTGGGCGTGGTGGCGATGTATCTGCAGGACACCCGCGGCATCAAGGCGGGCACGGTGATGCTGGGTTTCGACGCCTGCGTCTTCGCGCTGGCCCTGGCCTTGTTCGATCCGCTGACGGTGGCCTATTCGGTGGCCGGCGCGGCGCTGCTGAACGTGATGATCGCCGTCAACCACCGGCGCGACCGCTACATCGCCCGCTAGGTGCCGGCCTGCGGCGCAATAGGGGCTAGCCTTTTCTGCGCCTGCAATGTAAGGCCGCCCCAACCCTAGAAAAGGCAGGTAACTATGGACCTTCGCAATATTGCGATCATCGCTCACGTGGACCACGGCAAGACGACGCTGGTGGACGAGCTTCTGAAACAATCCGGCGCCTTCCGCGAGAACCAGGCCGTGGCCGAGCGCGCCATGGACAGCAACGACCTGGAGCGCGAGCGCGGCATCACCATCCTGGCCAAGGCCACCTCGGTCGAATGGGGCGGCCACCGGGTGAACATCGTCGACACCCCCGGCCACGCCGATTTCGGCGGCGAGGTGGAGCGCATCCTGAGCATGGTCGACGGCGTGGTCCTGCTGGTCGACGCGGCCGAGGGCCCGATGCCGCAGACCAAGTTCGTCACCTCCAAGGCGCTGGCCCTCGGCCTGCGCCCGATCGTGGTGCTGAACAAGGTGGACAAGCCCGACGCCGAGCCCGAGCGCGCGCTGGACGAGGTCTTCGACCTCTTCGCCAACCTGGGCGCCGATGACGAACAGCTCGATTTCCCGCATCTCTACGCCTCGGGCCGCTCGGGCTGGGCCGATGCCGAATTGGACGGGCCGCGCAAGGACCTGCACGCGCTGTTCGACCTGATCCTGGAGCACGTCCCCGCGCCCAAGCAGGTGGCGCGCCGGGACGAGCCCTTCAGCATGCTGGCCACCACGCTGGGCTCCGACCCGTTCCTGGGCCGCATCCTGACCGGCCGCGTGGAAAGCGGCACCGTGAAACCGGGCGACGCGGTCAAGGCGCTGTCGCGCGACGGCGAACTGGTGGAGCAGTTCCGGGTGTCCAAGATCCTCGCCTTCCGCGGCCTCAGCCAGCAGCCGATCGACGAGGCCGAGGCGGGCGATATCGTCTCCATCGCGGGCATGGCCAAGGCCACCGTGGCCGACACGATCTGCGCGCCCGCGGTCACCGATCCGATCCCGGCCCAGCCCATCGACCCGCCGACCATCACCGTCACCTTCGGCATCAACGACAGCCCTCTGGCGGGCAAGGACGGCAAGAAGGTGCAGAGCCGGGTCATCCGCGACCGGCTGATGAAAGAGGCCGAGTCGAACGTCGCCATCCGCGTCACCGACACCCCCGGCGGCGAGGCCTTCGAGGTCGCCGGCCGAGGCGAGTTGCAGATGGGCGTGCTGATCGAGAACATGCGCCGCGAGGGGTTCGAGCTGTCCATCTCGCGCCCGCAGGTGCTGTTCCGCGACGAAGACGGCCAGAAGATGGAACCGGTCGAGGAAGTCACCATCGACGTGGACGACGAATATTCCGGCGTGGTGATCGAGAAGCTCACCGGCACCCGCAAGGGCGAACTGCTGGAGATGCGCCCGGCGGGCGCGGGCAAGACCCGCATCATCGCCCATGTCCCCTCGCGCGGGCTGATCGGCTATCACGGCGAGTTCCTGACCGACACCCGCGGCACCGGCGTGCTGAACCGCGTGTTCCACGGCTGGACCCCTTTCAAGGGCGCAATCCCCGGCCGCCGCGCGGGCGTGCTGATCTCGATGGAGAACGGCACCTCGGTCGCCTATGCGCTGTTCAACCTCGAGGACCGCGGCAAGCTGTTCATCGGCGCGCAGGAGCCGGTCTACCAGGGCATGATCATCGGCGAGCACAGCCGGGAAAACGACCTGGAGGTGAACCCGCTGAAGGGCAAGAAGCTGACCAACGTCCGCGCCTCGGGCAAGGACGACGCGGTGGTACTGACGCCGCCGGTGCGGATGAGCCTGGAAGAGGCCATCGCCTATATCGACGACGACGAACTGGTCGAGGTCACGCCCAACGCCGTCCGCCTACGCAAGCGCCATCTCGACCCGCATGAACGTAAACGCCAGGCCCGCGCCGCCGGCTAAGGCTTGCGCGCCGCGCCCGTCGTTGAGAGACTGTTAACGTTTCAAGGCGACGGGCGTGGCCCCATGACAGACAGACTGACCCTTGCGCTTGGCGCATCGCTGTTCGGCGCCCTGGCCGCCCCGCTGCAGGCCGAAGCGCTGCTCTGCCGGGGCGGCGAAGTCACCGTGGAGTCCCCCGATCACGACGGCGCGGCGCTGGTCTGCGACCTGATCGAAGACGTCCGGCCCATCATGGCCGCCTGCGGGCTGGAGCAGGATGCACCTCTGACCATCCAACTGGTCACCGAGATCACCCACGCGACCGGGGCGATGGTCGGCAGCTACACCGCCGACAGCAACGCGATCCTGCTGACCCACCCCGACCACCTGTCCGAGGTGATCGCGGCGGATCATCCCTTCAGCCGGTTGCCGCCCCCGGTGACATTTCGCAGCCTCCTGGTGCACGAGCTGAGCCACGCGTTTCTCGACCAGGCCGAGTGCACGCGCCAGCGCTGCGTGGCCGAACATGAATATGTCGCCTATGCGATGCAACTCTATGTCCTCACGCCCGAGGCGCGCGAGATGCTGATCGGGGATTACAGGACAGACAAGACCTTCGGCGTCGAAATCCTCAACGATTTCATAGCACTCTCCGACCCCCTCTTTTTCGCCTCCCGGGTGTGGGAGCATTTCTCGCAACCCGAGAACGGCTGCGAGTTCATCCGCAAGATCAAGAGTGGCAAGGTCGATCTGCGGCTGCCGCCCCTGTGATCCACACAAGCGCCCGCCGCGTCGGGCCAGCTTTTTCTTGGCGTTCCCTGCCCGCGTTGCGCTACCCTTGCCCTGAAGGGAGACAGACATGCGCAAGCTGCAGGCACAGGGCGTGCATCACATCACGCTGACCGGCGCCGACCGGCAGACCTCGATCGATTTCTGGGAAGGCGTGCTGGGCATGCCCTTCGTCTTCGACCAGCCCAATCTCGACAACCCGGACGAGGGACACCTCTATTTCGACCCCGGCGACGGGCGGCTGATCACCGTCTTCACCAATGAAAACCGCAAGCCCGACCCGCGCCGCACCCCGACCGAGCCGGGCTGCGTGCATCATCTGGCCTTCAATGTCAGCAAGGCGACCTTTTCCCAGGCGGTGGAACGGCTGGACGAACGCGGCATCCGCCATTCCGGGCCGCGCGACCGAGGGTTCATGGATTCGATCTATTTCACCGACCCGATGGGCCTGCTGATCGAGCTGGCCTGCTACAGGTTCGAGCCGCCCGCGGGCTGCACCCATGCCGATGTGATGATCGAGGCCCACCGCATCCGGGTGGAGCGCGGCGATTACAACATCGCCGAGGTGCACCTCGCCGATGCCATCGAACTGCTGGTCGCGCGGCGGCAGCAATCGCTGTCGGCCGACCGCGCGCCCAGGAACCCGTATTAGGCCGTTACTCGCTGGTCTCGACGATCAGCAGCTCGCGCTCGGAGGCGTTGCGCGCGTGGCTCAGCGCCTCCTGGTATTCGGGGCTGTGATAGCACGTCTCGGCCGCCTCGACGGAAGGGAAGCGCGCCACCACGTTGCGCGGCCGCTCCTTGCCCTCGAGCTGCACGTAGCGGCCGCCGCGGGCGATGAACTTGCCGCCATGCTTGGCGATGGCGGGCCCGGCCAGGGCGGCATACTTGCCATAGGCCTCTTCGTCGGTGACGGTCACATGGGCAATCCACAGGGCTGGCATATTACGCTCCTTCGATCACGGATTTCGCCGCGGCGATGGCGGCCTCTGCGTTGCTGGGATCCTTGCCGCCGCCCTGGGCCATGTCGGGGCGGCCGCCGCCGCCCTTGCCGCCCAGCTCGGCCACCGCGGCCTTGACCAGGTCCACGGCCGAGACGAGACCCGTCAGGTCGTCGGTCACGCCCGCGGCCACCGCCGCCTTGCCGCCGGCATCGGCCACAAGCAGAACCGCGCCCGAGCCCAGCCGTTCCTTGTGCTCGTCGATCAGCGCGGGCAGATCCTTGCCCGACACGCCGCTCAGGCTCTGGGCCAGGAAGTTGACGCCGTTCACCTTTTCCGGTTGCGCCGCGGCCTGCCCGCCGCCGCCGGCCATGGCCAGCTCGCGGCGCAGCTGCGCGACCTCGTTCTGCAGCGCGCGGCGCTCGTCGACCAGCGCGCGCACGCGCTCGACGATCTCGGCCGGCTGCGCCTTCAGCACCTCGGCGACCTGGCCCAGGTTGCGCTGCTGCTCGATCAGGTGCTTCAGCGCCGCCTCGCCGGTCAGCGCCTCGATCCGCCGCACGCCCGACGAGGACGCGCTGTCGCCCAGGACCACGCAGAGTCCGATATCGCCGGTCTGCGTCACATGGGTGCCGCCGCACAGCTCGATCGACCAGGTCTGGCCGTCAGTCCCCTTTCCGGTGGGCGCCTTGCCCATCGACACCACGCGCACCTCGTCGCCGTATTTCTCGCCGAACAGCGCCTGCGCGCCGATGGCGCGGGCGTCGTCCGGGGTCATGATGCGGGTCTCTACGGCCGTGTTCTGGCGGATGAAGCTGTTGACCTCGGATTCCACCGTCGCCAGTTCCGCCTCGCTCAGCGCCTTGGCGTGGGAGAAGTCGAAGCGCAGCCGGTCCTCGGCATTGAGCGAGCCGCGCTGCGCGACATGTTCGCCCAGCGTCTCGCGCAGCGCCTCGTGCAGCAGGTGCGTGGCCGAGTGGTTGGCCCGGATCGCCGCGCGCCGCGCGTGATCGACCTCCAACTCCGCGCCCTGCCCGGCCTCCAGCCTGCCCTCGGCGACCTCGGCGAAATGGATGAAGACGCCCGCCACCTTCTTGGTGTCGGTGATGCGCGCGGCGCCGCTGTCGGTCTTCAGCGTGCCGGTGTCGCCAACCTGGCCGCCGGATTCGGCGTAGAACGGGGTCTGGTTGACAACGACCTGCACGCTCTCGCCCTTTTCCGCGGCCTTCAGCGCCGAACCGTCGCGCACCAGCGCCACGATCTGGCCCTCGGCGGCCTCGGTGTCATAGCCCAGGAACTCGGTCACGCCGTGTTTCTCGGCCAGGTCGAACCAGATCGCGGCATCCTTGGTCTCGCCCGAACCGGCCCAGCTGGCGCGCGCCTTGGCCTTCTGTTCCTCCATGGCGGCGTCGAAGCCCGCCACGTCCACCGTGCGGCCCTGTTCGCGCAGCGCGTCCTGGGTCAGGTCCAGCGGGAAGCCGTAGGTGTCATAGAGCTTGAACGCCGCCTCGCCGGGCAGCGGGGCGCCCCCGGGCAGCTTGCCCAGCTCGTCGTCGAGCAGCCGCAGGCCCCTCTCCAGCGTCTGTTTGAAGCGGGTTTCTTCCAGCTGCAGTGTTTCTTCGATCAGGGCCTGCGCGCGGCCAAGTTCGGGATAGGCCGCGCCCATCTGGGTGACCAGCGAGGGCACCAGGCGGTGCATCACCGGGTCGTTCGCGCCCAGCAGGTGCGCGTGGCGCATGGCGCGGCGCATGATCCGGCGCAGCACGTAGCCGCGCCCCTCGTTCGAGGGCATCACGCCGTCGGCGATCAGGAAGGAGGTGGAGCGCAGGTGGTCCGCGATCACCCGGTGATGCACGTTGCCGGTCCCGTCCGGCTCGGTCGAGGTGGCGTGCGCCGAGGCCTCGATCAGGGCGCGCATCAGGTCGGTGTCGTAATTGTCATGCTTGCCCTGCAGAAGCGCCCCGATCCGCTCCAGCCCCATGCCGGTGTCGATCGAGGGCTTGGGCAGGTTCTCGCGGTGGCCGTCCTCGAACTGCTCGAACTGCATGAAGACGAGGTTCCAGATCTCGATGAACCGGTCGCCGTCCTCTTCCGGGCTGCCCGGAGGGCCGCCCCAGATGTGGTCGCCGTGGTCGTAGAAAATCTCCGAGCACGGGCCGCAGGGGCCGGTCGGGCCCATCGCCCAGAAATTGTCGTCGGTGGCGATCCGGATGATGCGCTCGTCCGGGAGGCCCGCGTATTTCTTCCAGATATCGGCGGCCTCGTCATCGTCGTGGTAGACGGTGACGCAGAGGCGGTCCTTGTTGATCCCGAATTCCTTGGTCACCAGGTCCCAGGCGAAAGGGATCGCCTCTTCCTTGAAATAATCGCCGAACGAGAAGTTCCCGAGCATCTCAAAGAAGGTGTGGTGACGCGCGGTGTAGCCCACATTGTCGAGGTCGTTATGCTTGCCGCCGGCGCGCACGCATTTCTGCGAGGTGGTCGCGCGGGTGTAGTCGCGGTGCTCCACCCCGGTGAACAGGTTCTTGAACTGAACCATCCCCGCGTTGGTGAACATCAGCGTCGGGTCGTTGCGCGGCACGAGCGGGGAGCTGTCCACCACCTCGTGCCCGTTTTTCTCGAAGAAGTTCAGAAAGGTTGAACGGATTTCGTTCAGGCTCGGCATCGTTGGGGGCCTCTCGCGGCGTGTGAAACGGGTTTCGCCCCGTTTATCCCTGCACGCCGGGCCTGTCCACAGCAAGTGAAAGGCCGGGCGCCCCGGCCCGGCCTTCTTTCATGTTCCGCGGTGCGGCGAGGGGCGTTCAGCCCTCGACCACGTCCTCGTCCCGGTCCATGTGGAAGTCGAGCCCGTGGGCGGCGCGGATCTTGTCCTCGATCTCCAGCGCGATGTCGCCATGCTCCTTGAGGAAGGTCTTGGCGTTCTCGCGCCCCTGGCCGATGCGTTCGTCGCCATAGGAATACCAGGCGCCGGACTTCTCGACCACGCCGGCCTTGACGCCCAGGTCCAGCAACTCGCCGGTCTTGGAGATGCCCTCGCCGTACATGATATCGAATTCCACCTGCTTGAACGGCGGGGCCACCTTGTTCTTGACCACCTTGACGCGGGTGGCGTTGCCCACCACCTCGTCGCGGTCCTTGATCGAGCCGATGCGGCGGATGTCCAGCCGCACCGAGGAATAGAATTTCAGCGCGTTGCCGCCGGTGGTGGTTTCCGGGCTGCCGAACATCACGCCGATCTTCATGCGGATCTGGTTGATGAAGATCACCATGCAGTTCGACCGCGCGATGGAGCCGGTCAGCTTGCGCATGGCCTGGCTCATCAGGCGGGCCTGCACGCCCACCGAGCTGTCGCCCATGTCGCCTTCGAGCTCGGATTTCGGGGTCAGCGCGGCCACCGAATCGACCACCACCATGCTCACCGCGCCCGAGCGCACCAGCGTGTCGGTGATCTCCAGCGCCTGTTCGCCGGTGTCGGGCTGCGAGATCAGCAACTCGTCGAGGTCGACGCCCAGCTTGCGCGCGTATTGCGGGTCGAGCGCGTGCTCGGCGTCGACGAAGGCGCAGACGCCGCCCTTCTTCTGCTCCTCGGCCACGCAATGCAGCGTCAGCGTGGTCTTGCCCGAGCTTTCGGGGCCGTAGATCTCGATGATCCGGCCCTTGGGCAACCCGCCGATCCCCAGCGCGATGTCGAGGCCCAGCGAGCCGGTCGAGGTCGCCTCGATCTCGGCCACCGGGTTGTCGGCGCCGAGCTTCATGATGGAGCCCTTGCCGAATTGCCGCTCGATCTGCGCCAGCGCGGAATCGAGGGCCTTTTGCTTGTCGGGGTTTCGCTTGTCTGCCATGTCCAGAAGGTTCGCCATTGCCATTGGTTGCTTCCTTATTCCACACCCGCGCCCGGGCAGCAATCATCGCTCGTGTTCGCCTCTTGTTCTCCATGTATGAGACCAAAAAGGGAACATTTCAAGAAATTTTCCGTTGCCCATGTTTTTCCCGCTGGGGTTAAAGAGTAGTTTAGCCCTCAACGCGAAGTTGGATGAACGGGAACGCGCGCGATGATGATGTTCTGGAAAGCCCGGCTGGTGATGCTGGCCGTGCCCAAGACGGGCACGCAGGCCTACGAGGCCGCCCTGGGCGCGCAGGCCGGCATGGTCATCCGCCACCCGCCGGGGGCCAAGCACGTGACCGCGCAGGGATTCCAGCGCAAGGTTCTGCCGTTCCTCGACCCCGACCACCGCCAGGGGCTGGAGACCCTGGCCGTGATTCGCGACCCCATCGACTGGCTGGGCAGCTGGTACCGTTACCGCGGCCGCCCGCAGCTCGATGGCCGGCCGCAATCGACGGCGGACCTGTCCTTCGACGAGTTCGTGGCGGCCTATCTCACGCCCGCCCCGCCCGCCTTCGCGCGGGTCGGCTCGCAGGCCCGTTTCGCGTCCAACAAGGCGGGCAAGGTGATCGTCGACCATCTCTTCGCCTACGAGGAGCAGAGCCGCCTGCGGCGTTTCCTGGAAGAGCGGCTCGGCCTCGCGATCGCCCCGCCCGAGCGCAATGTCTCGCCGCCCGCCAAGCTGACGCTCGACCCGGGCCTCGAGGCAGAACTGCGCGAGGTCTGCGCGCCGGATTTCACCCTGCATGCGCGGGTGCTGTCCGGCGGCGCGCCGGACTGAGCTCTAGGCCATCTGCGCCTGCACCGTGTCCGTCAGCTGGGTCAGCGAGAACGGCTTGGGCAGGAAGGTGGAATTCGGGATCTCGGCCTGGGCCTCGCCGAAGGCCTCCTCGGCATAGCCGGACATGAAGACCACCCGCGTCTGCGGCCGGTCGCGCAGCGCCTCGCGCACCCAGCTCGGCCCGTCCATGCCGGGCATCACCACGTCGGTGACGAAGACATCGACCTTGATCCCGCTGTCGCCAAGTATTTGCAGCGCCTGTTCGGCACTGTCGGCCTCCAGCACCGTGTAGCCGCGCAGGCGCAGCGCGCGCGAGGCGAAGGCGCGCACCGGCGCCTCGTCCTCGACCAGCAGGACCACCCCGTCGCCCGGCGTGGCCGGCGCGTCCGCCGGTGCGGATGCGTCCGAAGCGGCCGCCCCGTCCGGCGCCGGCAGGAGCAGCGCCCCCCCGGACCCGGCCCCGGCCGAAGCGGGCGACGCGGCGCGCTCCGCCGCGCCGGCGCGGGCCGGGAAATAGAGGGTGAAGCAGGTCCCGCTGCCCACCGCGCTGTCGGCGAAGATGAAACCGCCGCTCTGCTTCATGATGCCATAGGCGGTGGACAGGCCCAGCCCGGTGCCCTCGCCCGTGCGCTTGGTGGTGAAGAAGGGCTCGAATATCTTGCTCAGCTTGTCCGGCGGGATGCCGTCGCCGTCGTCGATCACGCGCACCAGCACGTAGTCGCCGGGCGGCACCACGGCGCGGTCGCGCTCCAGCTCGGACTCGAGCTGATGCATGGCGGTCTCGATCCGGATCTCGCCGCCCTCGGGCATGGCGTCGCGGGCGTTGACCACTAGGTTCATGATCACCTGTTCCACCTGCCGCTTGTCGGCGCGGATCGGCACCAGCCCGGGGGCGTGCGAGAAGACCAGCGAGACCTTCTCGCCCACCAGCCGGTTCAGCAGATGGGTCAGGTCGGTCAGGATGTCGCGCAGGTCCAGCAGCTCGGGCCGCAGCGTCTGCTTGCGCGAAAAGGCCAGCAGCTGCCCCACCAGGCTGGCCGCGCGGTTAGCGTTCTGCGCGATCTGCATCAGGTCGCCGTAATCGGGATCGCCCTGGTCGTGGCGCAGCAGCAGCAGGTCGCAATGCCCCGAGATCGCGGTCAGCAGGTTGTTGAAATCATGCGCCACGCCGCCGGCGAGCTGGCCGATGGCCTGCATCTTCTGGCTTTGCACGAACTGCGCCTCCAGCGTCTTCAGCTTGGTAGCGTCGTGCAGCACCGCGACCAGGCTGACCTCGCCGTCCTGCACGATGCGTTCCAGCGTGATCTGCAGGAACAGCTCCTTGTCGTCGCGCGCCACGCGCAGCACCTCCGAGCGGCTGGCGACGCGGCCCGCCGCCACGTCCTCGAGCCAGTCGCGCACCGACCGGCCCAGCCCCTCCACCCGGTCCGACAGGTTGACCTCTCCGCCGGGCCAGCCCAGCAGCTCGCGCGCCAGGCGGTTGGCCTGGAAAATCCGGCCGTCCGGGGCGAGTTCCAGCAGCGCCACCGGCAGCGGTTCGAACAGCGGGCCATCGATGCGCGAGCTCGCCCCCTCCCCGCTCAGCGGCAGCAGGACCATCTCGCGCCGGCCGGTGCCGTTGGCGAACTCGACCAGTTGCGCCGAGACCACCCCGTCGGGCCCCGGCAGCGAAACCACGCCCGAACCCGACGGCACCGGCCCGCCGAGAGCCTGGCTCAGGTTGCGCACCCGCCCGCCCAGCAGGTGCCGGGCGGCGTCGTTCATGAACAGGATCGTGTCGTTCCGCCCCACCGTCAGCAGGGGCAGGGCCAGCCCCTCGATTCCGCGCGCGGGGCCGGGATCGGCCCGCTCGTCGAAGCGCCAGAACACCATTCCGCCCGGCAGGCGGTGAACCGCGACGCGCACATGGCCGTGGCGGGTCACCACGTCCTCATGCGCCGCGCCGCCCTCATTGGCCTGCGCCAGCAGCCGGTAGATCACCGAGACCGGATCGGCAAAAAGCCCCCCCAGGGCGCGGGCCAGGGGCTGCGCCGCGTCCCCTTCCGCCCCGAACCGGTCGCGCGCCGCCGCGTTGCGGTAGGCCACGCGGCCCTCTCCGTCGGTGACGAAACCCGGCGCCGCGTCCCGCCGGGAAAAAGCCTGCGCCAGACGCACCGCGCCGCGCGCCCCGGCGGTCTCGCGCCGGTGAAACCAGCCCAGCACCGCGGTCAGGGCCACCAGGGTCAGCGCGATGCCCGCCAGCACCGGCCCGAGCAGCTGATCGGGCAGGTAGAGCGACACCGCCATCAACACCGATGCAAACGCCAACAGCTGCCAGGCGCGCGCCGCAAAAGCGGCAGCGACATGGGAAAGCGACTCGGATTCCTGTGCCGTATGCGACACGCGCAGCCCCCGTTGCGATTCATCCTCTCGCATTTCGACGCCAAGTGGTTAAGCGGCGCTTAATTTTGCACAGTAGCAACCAAAGGTTGTCTCACCTAGCGGATTCATTCCCGCCGCAGCACCGCCACGAAAAACCCGTCGCCGCCGTCCAGCGGCGTCAGCCGGCGGCTGTCCTCCTGCGTGAATCCGGTGTGGCGCGCCAGGAAGGCCGCGACCTGCGCGGCATTCTCGTCGTCCAGCACCGAGCAGGTGGCATAGGCGAGGCACCCGCCCGGCGCCACCAGCGGTGCCGCCCGGTCCAGGATCGCCGCCTGGGTGGCGGTCAGCCGCTCCAGGTCCTCCGGGGTCAGGCGCCATTTGGCCTCGGGGCTGCGCCGCCACGCCCCGCTGCCCGAGCACGGCACGTCGCAGAGCACCAGGTCGAAGGGTGCCCGCGCCGTGACCTCCCCCCCCTGCAGCAAGGTCACCTGCACCCGCGCCCGGCGCGCCCGCGCGGGCAGGTCGCGCATCCGCCGGGGCGCGGCGTCATGGGCATGGAAACGGGCCTTGGCCCGCCCGGCCATGGCCAGCGTCTTGCCCCCGCCGCCGGCGCAGTAATCCAGCACCGACATCCCGTCGCGCAGCGGCAGCAGGTCGGTGATCGCCTGCGAGGCGGCGTCCTGCAGTTCCACCAGCCCCTCGCGGAACGCGGCCGAGCCCTGCACCCGGCGGGCATTCTCCAGCACCTCCAGCGCGGTGCCGGACAGCGGATGCGGCGCGGTCGCGATCGCCTCGTCGGCCAGCCGCGCCTGCGCCTCGGCCGGCGTGACGCGGCGCAGGTTGACACGGAGGAACACCGGCGCGCGCTGGCGCAATGCCTGCATGACGGGGGCAAAATCCGCGCCCAGGCTGGCCCGCAACCGCGGCGCGAGCCAGCCGGGGCAATCCAGCGCCACCTCTTCCGGCAGGTCGGCCTCGGACAGGGTCAGCGCCGCCTCTTCGGCGGTCAGGGGGGCGGGCGCATGGCCCTCGCCGGTGAAGATCTCGGCCGGGTCCCGTCCTGCCGCACGCAGCGCGCCCAGCAACAGCCCCCGCCCCGTCTCGGAGCCGCCGAGCGCGGCGTAGGAGCGGCGGCAGCGCAGCGCGTCGAAGACGTGGTCGCGGATCGCCGCGCGGTCCTTGGAGCCGGCGAAACGGCTGCGCCGCGCCCAGGTGGTCAGCGCCTTCTCGGCCGGCTCCCCGGCCAGCACGGCGTCGAGCAGCTCGATCGCCGCGGCAATGCGGGCGGCGGGCGTCATGCCGCCCGCCGTCGCATCAATATCGCCGCGGAAGTCATTGGCCGGGCGCCCAAATCACATCAGCCGGTAGTTCGGGCTTTCGCGGGTGATCTGCACGTCGTGGACGTGGCTTTCCTTCAGCCCGGCGCCGGTGATGCGGACGAAATTGCTGTTGGTGCGCATCTGTTCCACCGTGGCGTTGCCGGTATAGCCCATCGCGGCGCGCAGCCCGCCCACGAGCTGGTGGATCACCGCGCCCGCCGAGCCCTTGTACGGGACCTGGCCCTCGATGCCCTCGGGCACCAGCTTGTCGGTGGCGGCGTCCTTCTGGAAATAGCGGTCGGCCGAGCCGCGCGCCATCGCGCCCAGACTTCCCATGCCGCGGTAACTCTTGAAGCTACGGCCTTGATAAAGAATGACTTCGCCCGGGCTCTCGTCGGTGCCGGCGATCATGCTGCCGACCATGGCGCAATAGGCGCCCGCCGCGATCGCCTTGGCGAAATCGCCCGAGAACTTGATGCCGCCATCGGCCACCACGGGCACGCCGCTGTCGCGCGCGGCGGCGGCGCAGTCCATCACCGCGGTCAGCTGCGGCACGCCGACGCCCGCCACCATCCGCGTGGTGCAGATCGAGCCCGGCCCGATCCCCACCTTCACGGCATCGGCGCCGGCATCGATCAGGGCGCGGGTGGCCTCGGCGGTGGCGACGTTGCCGGCCATGACCTGCACGTCGCCCGACAGGGACTTGACCCGCTCCACGGCCTTGGCCACGCCCTCGGAATGGCCATGCGCGGTGTCGATCACGATCAGGTCGCAGCCCGCCTCGATCAGCGCCTGGCTGCGCTCGAAGCCCGCGTCGCCCACCGTGGTCGCGGCGGCCACCCGCAGCCGGCCCAGGTCGTCCTTGCTGGCCTGCGGGTTCAGCACCGCCTGCTCGGTGTCCTTGAGCGTCAACAGGCCGGTCAGCTTGCCCTTGTCGTCGGTGATCAGCAGCTTCTCGATCCGGCGCTGGCGCATCAGGTTCAGCGCCTCGGTCCGGTCGGCGGGCTCTTTCAGAACCGCCAGATTATCCGAGGTCATCATCACCCGCACCGGCGTGCTGTCCTCGCGCGCGAAACGCATGTCGCGGTTGGTGACGATGCCCACCACGTGGCCTTTTTCGTCCACCACCGGGAAGCCGGTGAAATTGTACCGCTCGATCAGCGCCTTGGCGTCGGCGAGGGTCTGGTCGGGGGTCAGGGTGACCGGGTTGTAGACCACGCCGCTTTCGAAACGCTTGACGCGGCGGACCTCGCGGGCCTGCTCCTCGACCGTCAGGTTGCGGTGGATCACGCCGATGCCGCCGGCCTGTGCCATGGCGATGGCCATGCGGTGCTCGGTCACCGTGTCCATGGCGGAACTCAGCAGCGGGATGTTCAGCCTGATCGACTTGGTCACGTAGGTCGCTGTGTCGGCCTGCGAGGGCAGGACCGAGCTGGCAGCCGGAACAAGCAATACGTCGTCGAAGGTCAGCGCCTCGCGAATCTCCATGGGGGCCTCCTGTGGAGTTTTCGTTTGGCGCTTCCCTATTTCACGGGGCGGGGCAAAAGGAAAGGGGCAATCGCGCGGTCACGCGGTCGCGGCGTTGGTTTTCGCGGCCAGCTGGCCCTTGGCCCAGGCCTGCAGCACCTTCACCGCGATCCACGGAATCGCCCCGGTGGCCGCCACCAGCAGCAGCGCGCCCAGGAAGCGCAGCAGGTCCCCCTGCCCGTTGCCGAGCGCCAGCACCAGGTTGGCGAAGGCCGCCAGCGGGAAGGTGAACGCCCCCCAAAGCGGGCTGAACCCCGCCGTCGCGACATAGCGCGCCCGGACCAGCAGCGCCGCCAGGATCAGCGCGCCAAGCACGGCAAAGCCCATCGCCGCGCCGGTCCAGCCCAGTTGCAGCGCCACCAGCCCGAACAGGCTGGCCGGGGACAGGTGGATGGCCAGCAGCGGCCGCAGGGGCGCGGGCGGGTCGCGTCGGGCAAGCTGCACCAGGCTCACCACCCAGACCAGCGCGGCCACAGCCACCATGACCCACAGCAGCACCTGCGAGGCCGCCGCGTAGCCCAACGGCACCGCCGCAAGCGGCGCGATGATGAAGCCGACGAAGCTGAGGTGCCAGATCGGCGTGACCTGCCGCTGCTCGGCCGGGCCGGTCAGCAGCTTATAGGCCACCATCAGCGCCAGCACGCCATGCCCCACGAGCCCCGCCAGCAGCGCCACCCCCGCCGGCCCGGCCCCGTAGGGCAGCAGCACCGCGCCCAGCAGCATGACCGCCATGGTCATCGCCGACAGCCCCGCGCGCCCGGGCAGCACGGCCAGATCCTCGAGGAAGACGCCGGGCCGGCGCGCCAGCTTCACCCCGTAGGCCAGCAGGCACCACAGGAACAGCAGCGTGACCATGCCCAGGATCGTGTCGGCGATCGCCGGCGGGGTCATGAACACCGCCTCGGCCCGGCGCCAGGCCAGGCCCAGGCCCAGCAGCCCCAGCAACGGCGGAAAGATCGCCGGCGGCGTGCGCTGTCCGAATTTCAGTTTCTGCGGCATCTGGAACATGGCGGACCCCTCGTTTACTGCCTGGCCCGGATGCCCCCTTGCCGCGCGCCCGTCAACTGCGCATTCTGCCCCGGATCACCGGCAAGGGAGTGCGAAATGGGCGGACATGGCTATGAAACCGGGCGGCTGAACCTGCCCTTCGTGGGGATCGCGACCTTCGGCAAGCGCCCCTATGCCGAGGACTGGGACAGTCTCGACGCCGATGTCGCCATCCTCGGCGCGCCCTTCGATTTCGGCACCCAGTTCCGCCCCGGCGCGCGCTTCGGCCCGCGCGCGGTGCGCGAGGCCAGCACGCTGTTCTCCTTCGGTCATGCCGGGGCCTACGACCACGAGGACGACACCACCTATCTCGGCCCCGAGGTGCGGATCGTGGACATGGGCGACGCCGATATCGTGCATACCGATACCGAGGCCAGCCACGCCAATATCGAGGCCGGTGTCCGCGCCGCACTGGCCGCCGGCGCCCTGCCCGTGCTGATCGGTGGCGACCACTCGGTCAACATCCCGGCCATCCGCGCCTTCGACGACCAGGGCGAGTTCCACATCGTGCAGATCGACGCCCATCTCGATTTCGTGGACGAACGCCACGGCGTGCGCCACGGCCACGGCAACCCGATGCGCCGCGCGGCCGAGAAGGACTATGTCACGGGCATGACCCAGCTCGGCATCCGCAACGTCTCGTCCACCGCGCGCGAGGGGTACGAGGACGCCCGCGCCCGCGGCTCCGACATCCTGTCGGTGCGGCAGGTGCGGCGGCTGGGCACCGAGGCGGTTCTGGCGCGCATCCCGGCGGGCGCGCGGGTCTATGTCACCATCGACATCGACGCCTTCTGCCCCTCCATCGCGCCGGGCACGGGCACGCCCAGCCACGGCGGCTTCCTCTATTACGAGGTGCTGGAGCTGATGCAGGGCCTGGCGCGGCGGCACGAGGTGATCGGCCTCGACCTGGTCGAGGTCGCGCCGGATTACGACCCCACCGGCTCCACCGCCATTCTTGCCGCGCAATTGCTGATGAACACGCTGGGTTTCATCTTCCACGCCCGCGGCGCGCAGGGTTAGCCCAGCCGTTCGCGGGTGTCGGCCGCCAGCCCGCGTAGCGCAGTGGCCAGCACCGGCATGTCCCCGCCCACGCCGAGGAAGGTCAGGCCGAGGTCGCGGCAGCGGGTGAATTCCTCCGGATCGAAGGTGATGATCCCCGCGATCTTACCCGCCGCCCGAATGCGGCCGATGGCGTCGTCGATCGCCGCCACCACCTCCGGCGCGTCCAGTTGGCCGCGATAGCCCATGTCCGCCGACAGGTCGGCCGGGCCGATGAACACCACGTCCACGCCCTCGGTCGCGGCGATGGCGTCGAGGTTGTCCAGCGCGGCGCGGCTTTCGGCCTGCACCATCACGCAGATCTCGGCGTTGGCCGTGGCCACGTAATCGGGAATCGCGGCGTAGTTCGAGGCCCGCGCCACCGCGGCCCCCATCCCGCGCGCCCCCTGCGGCGCGTAAAGCGCCGCGCGCACCGCCGCGCGGGCCTGTTCGGGCGTGTCTACCATCGGCACCAGCACGCTCTGCGCCCCGAGGTCGAGCACCTGCTTGATCATCCACTCCGCGTTCGCGGGCACCCGCACGACCGCCGAACATCCCCGCCGCTCGATCGCCACCAGCTGGTCGCGGATGGCGGCGATGTCGTAGGGCCCGTGCTCGCCATCGACGAGGCACCAGTCGAACCCGGCCCCGGCGGCGATCTCGGCCACCGCGGCGCTGCCCAGGTCCAGCCACAGGCCGATCTGCATCTTGCCCTCCGCGAGGGCGGCTTTCAGGTCGTTTCGGGGGGCGGGCATGGCGGGCTCCTGTTCTGCGTGTCCGGCGCAAGGTTCCACGCCCCGCCGCCCCGCGCAAGCCCGCCCGTGATTGCACGTTGCCAGCCGGCGCCAGAACGATACACTCGACCCCGGATTGAGGACAAAACGCTCAACGGGAGGAAAAGATGAAGAAACTTCTTAGCAAGGCGGCTTTGGCCGCGCTGGCGCTTGGGTTTGCGACGGAAGCGGCCGTGGCGGAGGAATGGAACGTATCGGTCTGGGGCAAGCGCCGCGCCTTTACCGAGCATGTCGAGAAGCTGGCCGAGCTGGTGAGCGAGAAGACCGGGGGGGAGTTCACCCTGAACATCTCCTACGGCGGGCTGTCGAAGAACCGCGAGAACCTCGACGGGATCTCCATCGGCGCCTTCGAGATGGCGCAGTTCTGCGCCGGCTACCACCGCGACAAGAACCCCTCGATCACCGTGCTGGAACTGCCCTTCCTGGGCGTCGAGACCCTGGAGCAGGAGCGCGCGATCTCCGAGGCGGTCTATGCCCACCCGGCCGTGCAGAAGGACCTGGCGCGCTGGAACGCCACCCTGCTGATGCCCACGCCGCTGCCGCAGTACAATTTCGTCGGCGTCGGCGACGCGCCGCATGCGCTGGCCGATTTCGAGGGCATGAGCGTGCGCGCCACCGGCGGCATCGGCGCCGCGATGGAGGCGATCGGCGCGGTGCCGACCTCGATGTCGGCGACCGAGGTGCGCCAGGCGCTGGACAGCGGCGTTGTGCAGGCGGTCAGCTTCGCGCCGCACGCCCACATGTCCTTCGGCACCATCGAGACCGGCACGTGGTGGACGACCAACCTCAACCCCGGCACCGTGAACTGCCCCGTCGTGGTCAACACCGACGCGCTGGAGGGCCTGTCGGATGAGCACCGCGACGCCCTGA
The DNA here is from genome assembly GCA_049974865.1 of Paracoccaceae bacterium. Classification (GTDB taxonomy): domain Bacteria; phylum Pseudomonadota; class Alphaproteobacteria; order Rhodobacterales; family Rhodobacteraceae; genus JAGSOU01. The sequence goes on along the minus strand of JBNGCX010000024.1, from coordinate 29,449 downwards.
TGGGCTCGGTGAGCGAGGCGATGGACTATTACATCGACTACTACAACGAGAAGACCATGGCGGCCTGGGGCCCGGCGCTGGACGAGCGCGGCATCGAGCGGGTGACCTTCGCCCCCGAGGAGATCGCCGCCTTCAAGGCCGCGGCCGCCGAGCCCGCCGCCGAGGCCTGGATCGAGGAGATGACCGCCCGCGGCCTGCCCGCGCAGGAACTCTACGACCTGGTCACCGGCATGATCGGCCAGTAAGGCGCCGGTCCGCGACATGGCCGCCCGGGCGCTCCGGGCGGCCTTTTTCTTACCGAGGAGAAGATCATGGCCGGATTGTCATCCGTGCTGAGCGACGACAGCGCGCTCAGCCGCGCCGACCGTGCCCTGTACCGGCTGGAACGCGTCCTGGCCCTGCTCAGCGGGCTGGCGGTGTTCTCGCTGATGGTGCTGGCGGTGATTTCGGTGGCGGGGCGCAATTTCTTCAACGCGCCCCTGCCCGGTTACGTGGACTGGATCGAGCAGGCGATGCCGCTGATCGCCTTCATGGGGGTGGCCTATACCCAGCGCGACGGCGGCCATATCCGCATGGACATCCTGGTGGGCGCGCTGCGCGGCCGCGCGCTCTGGGCGGCGGAGTTCGTCACCACCGCGCTGATCCTGGCGCTGATGCTGCTGCTGGTCTGGGGCAGCTGGGCGCATTTCCAGCGCAGCTTCGACTTCGCCGCCCCGATGTGGAGCCGCGACAGCTCGATGGATATCGCGCTGCCGCTGTGGCCGGCGAAGCTGCTGGCGCCGGTGGCCTTCTCGGTGCTCTGCCTGCGGCTGGCGCTGCAGCTGTGGGGCTATGGCAGGGCGTTCCTGCTGAACCTTGTGGAGCCGGTGGCGGTGCCGCTGGTGCAATCGGCCGCCGAGCAGGCCGCCGCCGAGGCCGAGACGGTCTCGGGCGCCGACGACTGAGGGGGACGGGACATGGAACCGATTGAAATTGGCATCTGGGTGTCGGCCGGCCTGCTGGTCATGGTGGTGCTGGGGATGCGCGTGGCCTTCGCCGCGGCGCTGGCCGGCGTGGCGGGGCTGATCTGGATCTTCTGGTCCAAGAAGGGCTATGCGCCGGACGAGCTCGGCTGGGCGCTGACCGTGGCGGTCAAGACCGCGGGCCAGGTGCCCCATTCCAAGGTCAGTTCGCAGGCGCTCAGCCTGATCCCGACCTTCATCCTGATCGGCTATCTCGCCTATTACGCGGGGCTGACCAAGGCGCTGTTCGAGGCGGCCAAGAAATGGGTGGGCTGGCTGCCGGGGGGGCTGGCCGTCTCCACCGTCTTCGCCACGGCGGGCTTTGCCGCGGTGTCGGGGGCGAGCGTGGCCACCGCCGCCGTCTTTGCCCGCATCGCCATCCCCGAGATGCTGAAGATCGGCTATGACAAGCGCTTCGCCGCGGGCGTGGTGGCCGCGGGCGGCACGCTGGCCTCGCTGATCCCGCCCTCGGCGATCCTGGTGATCTACGCCATCATCGTGGAACAGGACGTGGGCAAGCTGCTGCTGGCGGGGTTCATCCCCGGCGTGGTCTCGGCGCTGATCTACGGCGCGCTGATCGTGGGGCTGGCCATGGCGCTGCCCCGGTTCGGCCCGCCGGTGCGCGGCTTTAGCTGGGGCGAGAAGTTCCGCGCCCTGCCCCCGGCGATGCCCATCCTCTTCGTCGTGGTGATCATCATCTTCTTCATCTACAACCCCTTCGGCGGCGACGCCTGGGGCACGCCCACCGAGGGCGGCGCGCTGGGGGCCTTCGTGGTGTTCTGCATGGCGGTGGCCCGCGGCATGCGCTGGACCCAGCTCAAGGACGCGCTCTTGGAGACCGCGAAGCTGGCGGTGATGATCTTCACCATCATCTGGGGGGTCCTGATCTATGTCCGCTTCCTGGGCTTCGCCGACCTGCCCGGCGCGTTCGCCGACTGGATCACCTCGCTGACCATGCCGCCGATGCTGATCCTGGTCTCGATCCTGCTGGCCTACGCGGTGCTGGGGATGTTCATGGACGCGATCGGGATGCTGCTGCTGACCCTGCCGGTGGTCTACCCGGCGGTGATGGCGCTGAACGGCGGCGAGTTCGTCACCGCGGCCGAGTCCACCTTCGGCATGTCGGGCCCGATGTGCGCGATCTGGTTCGGCATCCTGGTGGTGAAGATGGCCGAGTTCTGCCTGATCACACCGCCCATCGGCCTGAACTGCTTCGTCGTCGCCGGCGTGCGCGAGGATATCTCGGTCCAGGACGTCTTCCGCGGCGTCACCCCCTTCTTCATCGCCGACGCCATCACCATCGCAACACTCGTCGCATTCCCCGCAATCGTCCTCTGGCTGCCAGGGCAGATATAGGGCCGGCGAGGCCGCATCGCGCCCCCGCGCGGCGCAACTGAAAACGGGAACGGCCCGGGCCATTGGTCCGGGCCGTTTCAATTGGCAAAGCCGAACGCGGCCTGCGGCCGCCGGATCACTGGCGCTGTGCCAGCACCGCCTCGGCGGCGCCGCGCAGATGCGCGCGCAGCGCCTGCTCCACCCCGGGGCGGTTGCGCTCGCGCAAGAGCTGAACGATCAGCGCGTGCTCTGTGTTCGATCGCCGCATCCGCTCGATCTGGTAGAGCTGCGAGCGGCGGAAGGGCGCCAGTTTCAGCCGCATGTCGAAGGCCATCTGGCTGAGGTCGTCATTGCCCGCGCCCCGGAAGATGAGCGCGTGGAACTCGGTATTCACCGCCTCGTATTCCTTGGCCGCGCGGTGCGAGGCCATCTCGGACATGGTGCGATGCGCCTCTTCCAGCTCGTCCAGCGCGGCGGCGTCCATGCGCTCGGCGGCGAAGCCGCCGCAGAGCGCCTCGATCTCGGCCATCGCCTCGAACATCGAGCGGATGCGCTCGGGGTTGAAGTCGCGCACGACGACGCCCTTGAACGGCACCCGCTCGGCCAGCGAGCGGGACACGATGTTCTGCAGGACCTCGCGCACCGGCGTGCGCGAGACGTTGAACCGCTGGGCCAGCGCCACCTCGTTCAGCCGCGATCCCGGCGCGATCTCGCCCGAGACGATCTCGGATTCGAGCACTTCGAGGATCATGGCACTGTGAACGTTTTTCACGCGCGGTCTCTTATTCTGGGCGCCGGGGTGGCGCCACCCGCCGCGGGCGGGTGGCTGTCTGAGTGGTATCCTGTCCCGCGCCCCGCGTCCAGAATCCCCCGCGCGCCGTCAGCCTGCGGCGGCGGCGCGCCTGCGCTCGGCCTCGGCGATGGCCTGGTCGATCCCGGTGCGGTCGGTCACGCCCGAGAAATTGTCCCGCGTCGGCATGGCGTCGGCCACGAAGACATAGCGCTGGTGGGCCACGTCGTAGAGGCGGCGCAGCTCGGGCAGCGGGTCGGGGTGGTCGTCGGCGCGGATGTCGATCCAGGGGTAATCCTCGCCCCGGTGGATGCGCAGCGCGGCGGATTGCTTGCCGCGCTTGTCGCCGCCCGCGGCCTCGCCCGCCTCCATCGCGGTCATCAGCCGCTCGGCCAGGGGCAGGTCCATGTTGTCGAGATAGGCCGCCAGCGTGTGCGCAATCACCGCCTCGCCCACCAGCATGTTGCCGGCGACCGAGACGCCTTCGGCCTGCACCTGGCCGGCCCAGTCGATGCATTTCGCGCCGGTATGGGCGGCGATATTGCCGGTCGCGTCGATCATGTGGATCTGGCGCTGGTCGCGGCCCTCGTCGCGGGCGATGAGGTCGGCCAGCACCTCGGCGGGCAGCTCGCCCGCCGCCACCCGGTCGGCCGCCTCGATCCCCCAGAGCGGGCTGACGAAGGCCTGGGTGGCCACCGCGCATTTGCCGCCGCGGATATGCGGCACCAACGCGCCGACCGCGAAGAAGCGGCTGGCCACGGCGACGCCGAAATGGCCGGTCGCGGGGTCGCGGGCAACGATGGAATAGGTCATGGCGCTCTCCTTATCGTCCGATGGCGTAGGCCTGCATCAGGCGCGGCGTGGCGGCGGCGCGCAGCAGCCCGCCGGGGTCGCGTTGCGCGGCGGTCAGCCGGCCCACCGACCAGGGCTCGGCCACCTCGACATCGTGGCCGCGGCGCCGCAGTTCCGCGATGGTGGCCTCGCCGAAATTCGGCTCCAGCATCAGGTGGCCGGGCCGCGCGGCGCGCGGGTAGAACGAGGCCTGGTTGTGCCAGGTGTGGAACAGCGGCGCGTCGATCGCCTCTTGCAGGTTGGCGGTCTGGTGCACCAGCCGCAGGAAGAAGATGAGCTGCCACTGGTCCTGCTGGTCGCCGCCCGGCGTGCCGAAGGCCAGCCCGGTGCCGTCGGCGCGGGCCGCCACCGAGGGCGTCAGCGTGGTGCGCGGGCGCCGCCCCGGCGCCAGAGATGTCGGCAGCCCCTCTTCCAGCCAGAACATCTGCGCCCGGCTGTTGAGCGGCATGCCCAGGCCGGGGACCACCGGCGAGGATTGCAGCCAGCCGCCCGAGGGCGTGGCCGAGACCTTGTTGCCCCATTTGTCGATCACGTCGAGATGCACGGTATCGCCGCGCTTCTCGGTCAGATGCGCCATGGTGGGCTCGCCCGCGCCGGCGCCCGGCCCCGCTGCCGCCTGGCGGCCCGCCCGCGCCACGGCGGCCTCGGCCCAGGCCTCGTAGCCGGGGATGGCGCCAGGGCGTTGTTCCAGCGAGGCGGCGGCGCCGATCTGGGCGCGGCGCCGCGCGGCGTATTCCCTGGACAGCAGGGTGTCGATGGGGATGTCGCTGAAATCCGGGTCGCCGTAATAGGCCTCGCGGTCGGCGAAGGAGAGCTTCATCACCTCGGTCACGGTATGCACGAAATCCGGGCCGTTGGGGTCCATTTCGCCGATGCCGAGGCCCTCCAGCACGCGCAACGATTGCAGCAGGCCCGGCCCCTGCCCCCAGGGGCCGGTCTTGTAGACCGTCCAGTCGCCGTAATCGACCGAGAGCGGCTTTTCATAGCTGGCCTGCCACTCGGCCATGTCCTGGCCGGTCAGCACGCCCTTGCGGCGGCCGCCGGCGGCGTCCATGACGCAGGCGTCCCTCATCCAGGCGTCGATCGCCTCGGCCACGAAGCCCTGCGAGAAGGCCCGGCGCGCGGCGTCGACCTGCGCCGCGCGGCCCGAGGCGGCCTCGGCCTCGTCGACGAGGCGGCGCCAGGTGGCGGCGAGGTCGGGATTGGCGAACAGCGCCCCGGCCTCGGGCGCCTTGCCGCCCGGCAGCCAGGTGGCGGCCGAGCTCGGCCATTCCTCGCGGAAAAAATCGGCCAGCCCGGCGATGGTGCCCGCCACGCGCGGCAGCAGCGGATGGCCGGCCTCGGCGTAGTGGATGGCGGGCTCCAGCACCTCGCGCAGGCTCATCGTGCCGTGGTCGCGCAGCAGCAGCATCCAGCCGTCGAAGGCGCCCGGCACCACGGTGGCCAGCAGGCCCGAGCCGGGGATCATGTCCAGCCCCTCGGCCCTGTAATGGTCGATGTTCGCGCCCCTGGGCGCCACGCCCTGGCCGCAGATCACCGTCGGCGCGCCGGCATCGGCCGGCTGGAAGATCACCGGCAGATCGCCCAGCGGGCCGTTCAGATGCGGCTCGACCACGTTGAGGACGAAGCCCATCGCGACGGCCGCGTCGAAGGCGTTGCCGCCCTTTTCCAGCAGGCTCATGCCCACGGCGCTGGCGATCCAGTGGGTCGAGGTCGCCACGCCGAAGCTGCCGGTGATCTCGGGGCGGGTGGTGAAAGTCATGGTATCCCTTCCGTCTTGTCCCGGCGCGCCGGGGGTCTTGTCGTTCGCGGTGTTCGGCTCAGTGGTCGCGGGGGTCAAGCGCGTCGCGCAGCCCGTCGCCCAGCAGGTTGAAGCCCAGCACCACGAGGAAAATGGCGATCCCCGGCCACATGGCCATCCACGGGGCCTGTTCGAGGAAATTCTTGGCGATGTTCAGCATCGACCCCCACGAGGGCGCCGGCGGCTGCTGCCCCAGCCCGAGGAAGGACAGCGACGCCTCGGCGATGATGGCGGTGGCCACGGTGAGGGTGGCCTGCACCAGCAGCGGCGGGAAGATGTTGGGCAGGATGTAGCGCCAGATGATGGCGAGGTGGCTCAGCCCGATGGCGCGGGCGCTTTCGACGTAATCCTCGGTCATGACCGACATGGTCTGCCCGCGCGCCAGCCGGATGAAGACCGGCATGGCCGAGAGGCCGATGGCGATCATCGCGTTGGTCAGCGACGGCCCGAGGAAGGCCGCAAGCGCGATCGCCAGGATCAGGAAGGGCGCGGCCAGCAGCGCCTCGGTCACGCGGGAGATCGCCGCGTCGGCCCAGCCGCGGGCATAGCCGGCGGCCACGCCCAGCGGGATGCCGAGGGCCAGCGCGATCAGCACCGACACCACGCCGGCCAGCAGCGAGGCCTGCGCCCCCCAGACCATCCGCGACAGCACGTCCCGGCCAATCTCGTCGGTGCCGAAGGGATGCGCGGCCGAGGGCGGTTTGCGCACCGCCATCCAGTCGGTCTCCAGCGGGCCGGGGATCGGCAGCAGCGGCGCCATCAGCGCCACGATGACGAAAAAGGTCACCAGCACCGCGCCCAGCAGGGCCGAGGGGTTGGCGCGCAGCTTGGTCCAGACCCGGCTGCGCCGGCGTTTCTGGGCAACGGGGGCGTCGGTCACGGCGGTCATCAGTCGTCCCTCATGCGCGGGTTGAGAATGCGGTAGGCGGCATCGGCCAGGATGTTCATGCCGATGAAGGCCACGCCGGTGCACAGCACGATCCCCTGCACCACCGCGTAGTCGCGGTTGAACACGGCGTCGACCACCAGCTTGCCGAAGCCGGGGATGGTGAAGATCTGCTCGGTCAGCACGGCGCCGGCCAGCAACTCGCCGAACAGCAGCGTGGTCACGGTGACGATCGGCACCAGCGCGTTGCGCAGCGCGTGCTTGACCACCACGACCCGCTCGCCCAGCCCCTTGGCCCGCGCGGTGCGCACATAGTCGGATTTCAGCACCCCCAGCATGGCCGAGCGGGTGTGCCGCATCAGCGTCGCGGCCAGCGCCGTGCCCAGCACGAAGGCGGGCATGATCATCGTCTGGACCGAGCGCAACGGGTCCTCGGCCAGCGGCACGTAACCCGAGGCCGGCAGCAGCCCCCATTTCACCGAGACCAGCAGGATCAGCATGATCCCCAGCCAGAAATTCGGGATCGACAGCCCCGAAAGCGCCACCACGTTGGCCAGCCAGTCCACCCAGGTGCCCTTGCGATAGGCCGAGACGATGCCGGCGGGCACCCCGATCGTCAGCGCGATCACCAGCGCCATCACGGCGAGCTGGATGGTGACCGGCAGCTTCTCCCCGATCAGGGTCAGCACCGGCTGCTGGGTGCGCAGCGAGATGCCCAGGTCGCCCTGCAGCGCGCCGCCGATCCAGTAGAAATACTGCATGTGGATCGGGTCGTTCAGGCGGTATTTCTCGCGCAGGAATTCCAGGACCTCGGGGTCGCGCTCCTCGCCGGCCATGGCCAGCACCGGGTCGCCCGGCAGCAGCTTCTGCAAGGTGAACACGAAGATCGAGATCAGCACGATCGTGGGGATCGCGATCAGGATGCGGCGGGTCAGAAAGCCGAGCATGGCGGACTCCGGGAAATTGCGGGGTCCGGCGGCGACGGGGGCCGCCGGACCCGAAGGTCAGATCATTCCTTGAACGACACGCCTTCGAGGCGGATCATGCCGTCCGGGTAGGGAACGAAACCGTCGATCTTGTCGTCCAGCGCCCAGATCCAGGTCACGTGGTAGAGGTAGATGATCGGCAGTTCCTCGATCAGGATCTCGCGCGCGGCGTCATAGGCGGCCTTGCGCTCGGCCATGTCGGTCGAGGTGCGGGCCTTGTCCAGCAGCGCGTCGATCTCGGGCATGCAGAACTTGGAGTCGTTGATGCCGCCCTCGCAGGTCATGAACTGGTGGATGTTGCCGTCCGGGTCGACGCGGCCCGACCAGCCGATCTGGCTGGCGGTGTAGTCGCCGGCCGACTGGTCCTTGAGCAGGGTGGCGAATTCCTTGGCCACCAGCTTGATGTTGATGCCGGCCTCGGCGGCCATGGCCTGGACGACCTGCATCATCTGCATCTGCACGGGGTTGTTGGCGACCTGCACCTCGATATCCACGCTGTCGACGCCGGCCTCCTTCAGCAGGGCCTTGGCGGCCTCGACGTCTCGCTCGGGAACCGGGAAGCGCTTGTCGTACCAGGGCGAGGTCGGCGGGAAGGGCTGGTTGCCCGGCGCGAAGGCACCCTCGAAGACGACCTGGTTCAGCACATTGCGGTCGATCGACAGCGACAGCGCCTTGCGGATCGCGGCGTTCTGGCCCAGCGGGTTCTGCGCGGCCTCGCCGTTGTTGATGTTGATGGTGATGCCCTGGTAGCCCAGCGACACCGCCTGCTCGACCAGCAGCCCGTCATCGGCCTGAGCCGAGGCCAGGTCGGTCGCGGCTAACCGCTCCAGCATGTCCAGGTCGCCGGCGCGCAGGTTGGCCAGGCGCACGGTGGTGTCCGGGATCGGCAGGAAGGTCACGCTGTCGAAGCTGATCGCGTCGGCGTTCCAGTAGCCGTCATATTTCTCCAGCACCATGCGGTCTTGCTGCACGCGCTCCTTGAACTTGAACGGGCCCGAGCAGACCGGGGCGAGGCCGAAATCGACGCCCATCTCGGCGGTCGCCTTGGGCGACAGCATCATGCCCGAACGGTCGGCGAACTGCGCGATCAGGGTCGCGTCGGGGGCGGTCAGGTTGAACTTGATGGTGTAGTCGTCGACCACCTCGATCGAGGCGATGGATTTCACCTCGGACTTGCGGCGGCTTTCCGGCATGGTCTGGCTGCGCTCGATATTGGCGGCTACGGCGGCGGCGTTGAAGGGCTCGCCGTCGTGGAAGGTGACGCCCTCGCGCAGGGTCATGGTCAGGGCCATGCCGTCCTCGGACCACTCCCAGCCGGTGGCGAGCTGCGGGACGATCTCCAGCCCCGGGGTGATGTCGACCAGCTTGTCGCAGAGCGAGGCATAGACGATGCGGCCCACGAAGGTGCGCGACTGATCGGGATCGAGGATATCGGGGTCTTCCTGAAGGCCGATGCGAAGATCGGCGGCAAAGGCGCCGGTGGCCGCCAGCCCGAAGGCCAGCGCGAGCGCGGCAGTCTTGGAACGTGCCATCTTGGTCTTACTCCTTGTTGGATGTGAGTGGTTGGGACGAGGATGCGGAAGGGTTGGTCCCCTCTCGTGTTTCGCGCACCGCGCGGTAGAGCGCGAAGCGGCGCTCGGCGGCGGGCGATCGGCCCGCGTCCTCCCCGGCCAGGCCGGTCAGGGAGAGGTCGCGGAATCTGTGGCAGGCCACCGACTGGCCGGGCGACAGGCGCTCCAGCCCGGGGTGTTCCGTGCGGCAGAGGTCGGTTGCATAGGGGCAGCGCGGATGGAACCGGCACCCCGGGGGCGGCGCGATGGGGTTGGGCGGATCGCCCTCGACCGCGTGGCCAGCGGCGCGCGCGCCCACGCGCGGCACCGGGATCGCGGCGATCAGCGCCTCTGTATATGGGTGTTTGGGATTGGCGAAGATCTCGCCCACCGGGCCGGTCTCGACCAGCTCGCCCAGATACATCACCCCGACCCGGTCGGCCATGTGCCGGATCACCGCCAGGTCGTGGGCGATGACGATCAGGGTCAGGCCGAATTCCTGCTTCAGGTCCTCCAGCAGGTTCACCACCTGGGCCTGGATCGAGACGTCCAGCGCCGAGACCGGCTCGTCGCCGATCAGCACCTTGGGCGCGGCGGCGAGCGCCCGGGCGATGCCGATGCGCTGACGCTGCCCGCCCGAGAATTCATGCGGGTAGCGGTCGGCATACTGGGGCATCAGACCGACCCGCTGCAGCAGCTCGGCGACTCGCGCGCGACGCTCTGCGCGGGTGCCGATACCGTGGGCGCGCAGCGGTTCCTCGATCAGGGCGCCCACGGTCATGCGCGGGTTCAGCGACGAGAACGGATCCTGGAAGATGAACTGCAGCTCGCTGCGCAACGCGCGCAGGTCGCGCGCGCTCAGGTGCGAGATGTCCCTGTTTTCGTAGAGCACCGAGCCCTCGCTGGGCTCGATCAGCCGCACCAGCATCCGCGCCAGCGTGGATTTGCCGCAGCCGGATTCGCCCACGATGGCGAAGGTCTCGCCGCGGCGGATGCGCAGGTCGATGCCGTCGACGGCGCGCAACTCGGTCGGGGCGCCGATCAGCGGCTTGTGGGTGACGAAGCGGCGCTTGAGCGCGCGGGTTTCGAGGATGATATCGGGGGTGCTCATCGCGCGGCCTCCAGCGCCTGCGGGGCCGCAGCCGCCTGTTCCAGCGGCGCGCGCCAGCAGGCCACGCGGTGGCCGCCGCCGAAATCGGCCAGCGGCGGCGCCTCGGCGCAGTCGGGGCCGGCGAAGGGGCAGCGCGAGGCGAAGCGGCAGCCCTCGGGCATGGAGTCGGCGGCGGGCACGACGCCCGGGATGGTCACCAGCCGGCCGCCGCGCGGGCCGAGATCGGGCATCGAGCTCATCAGACCGATCGTGTAGGGGTGCTGGGGGTCGTCGAAGATGGCCTTGACCGGCCCGGCCTCGACGATGCGCCCGGCATACATGACCGCCACCTTGTCGGCCATCTCGGCCACCACGCCCAGGTCATGGGTGATCATGATCAGTGCGGCGTCCGAGTCGGCCTGAAGGTTGCGCATCAGGTCCAGCACCTGCGCCTGCACGGTGACGTCCAGCGCGGTGGTGGGCTCGTCCGCGATCAGCAGCGCCGGGTCGTTGGCCAGCGCCATGGCGATCATGGCGCGCTGGCGCATGCCGCCCGACATCTGGTGCGGGTATTCGTCCAGCCGCTTTTCCGGCGCCGGGATGCGCACCCTTTGCAGCATCTCCAGGGCGCGTGCGCGGGCCTCTTCGCGGCTGGCGCCGCGGTGGCGGCGCACCGCCTCGGCGATCTGCTCGCCCACCTTGATAGCGGGGTTGAGCGAGGTCATCGGCTCCTGAAAGATCATTGCCACCCGGTCGCCGCGGACGTTCTTGAGCTCTTCGATGGGCAGGCGCAGCAGGTCGCGCCTCTCGAACATGGCGCTGCCCGACATCAGGCGCGCGGGCGGCATCGGCAAGAGGCCCATCAGCGCCAGCGCGGTCAGCGATTTGCCACAGCCGGATTCGCCGACGATGCACAGGGTCTCGCCCCGGTCCAGCGTCAGCGACACGCCGTCGACAAGGTTCGTCCTGGCATTGCCGAACCGGATCGACAGGTCGCTGACCTGCAACAGCGGGGCGGCGTCAGGCATCCTCGTCCCTTTCTTCGTTCAGGACCCGGTCCATCTTCGCGGACAGGGTGTTGAGGTGGGCGCGCATCGCCTCTTCGGCACCGACCACGTCGCCGGCCTCGATGCAGTCGATCAGGGCGGTGTGCTGCGTGTGGTAGATTTCCCTGGTCTCGCCCGAGCGCGCCTTCTGGCGCAGCACGCGCCACGCCTCGGAGGAACGGATCTCGTCGAGCAGCGAGAAGGCGGTCAGCAGCACCCGGTTGCCGGCGGTGCGCGCGATCAGCCGGTGCAGCGCGCCGTCCCACAGTTCGGCCCCGTCGGGATCGGCGGTCTGGTGGATCCGCTCGGCCAGCAGGCGCATCCGGCGCACGTCGTCGGGCTTGGCCCGCGCCGCGCAGAGCCCGGCCAGCGCCGGCTCGATATAGAGGCGCGCCTCGGTCACCTCGGAGACGCGGGTCTCGCCCGCGATCTCGGCCGCCAGCACGCCGGTGGGATCGGGCGGCTGGCCCACGAAGGTGCCCTTGCCCTGGCGCCGCCAGACGAGGCCCTCGGCCTCCAGCGCCTCCAGCGCACGGCGCACCGCGCGGCGCCCGACGCCCAGCGTCTCGCTCAGCTCGCGCTCGGTGGGCAGGCGGCCGTCCGGCCCGGCCTCGCCGTTGGCCACCATGTGGCGCAGGCGGCGCAGGACCAGGGAGGAGTTGTCGGCAGCGGGGCCGGCGGGGGAAGCTTCGGACATGGGCGTATCAATTCTTTATTGGTTCACCCTCAGCCTGCCGCCTTTCACCGACGAGTCAATTCATTTCTTTCGCTGAAATGCGGTCGCGCGGATTTTTTGCAAATTTATCCTTATTACAGCACAACTTCTGTACAAAAATGGGCGCAGGCCGAAATCTGCGCCCATTTCTTGGGCCGTAATGAATTTTTCAAAGGTTCGCCGAATTTGTTCGGAACCGGCGGCGCCCTGCCCCGGCGACGCGGTCAGGCCGTCGCGGGAAGAAAGCTGCGCACCTCTGCGGCGCTGACCACGTGGCAGTAGATCATGTTGATCACCTCCAGCTCATGCCGGTGCAGGGCGTCGGTGGCGGCGGCGCAGCAATCCTCGACCACCACCACGTTGAAGCTCTCATCCGCCAGGCTGCGCACCGAGGACGAGATGCACTGGTCGGTGAAGATCCCCGCCACGATCACGTTCTTGATGCCCATGTTGCTCAGGATCATCCGCAAGTTGGTGCCGGTCAGCGCGCTGTCGGTGGTCTTGGTGACCACGATCTCGTCGCCCACGGGGCCGACGGCGTCGACGATCTGGCTGTCCTCGCGGTCCTTGGGCAGCAGCAGGTAGTTGAAGCCGGGCTTCTTCTGGCTGAGCGAGCGGTCGCGCCCGTCCTCCTTGAGGCAGGCGATGCGGGCATGCAGCACCTCGATCCCGTTCTCGCGCGCCCAGCCCTGCAGGGCGGCCGTGTTGGGGATGACGGTGTTGTGCATCCGGTCGAAGAACGGCGCCCAGCGGGCGGCCTCGGCCGGCTCGTCGGGCACCTCCAGATAGGTGTTCTGGATGTCGATCACCAGCAGCGCCGTCTCCGCGGGCGGCAGGACGGTATCCTCGGGCTCGGGCGCGGTTTCGTAGTAGAACGAGCGAAAGGCGGTTTTCCAGCTCATCGATGTCTCCCTTTCAGGCGCGGCTCAGGAGGCCGCGCGCAGTTTCTGTTCTTCCGCGACCCAGTGGCCGGGGGCAACCTCCTGCATCTCCAGCCGCGCGGGGCCCTGCCCCAACGGCCAGACCGGCGTGCCGATCTCGCCCGCGCGGGCGGGCACCGGCGGGCGCACATGGTGCGGGTCCGGGATGGGCACGGCCGCCAGAAGGCGGCGGGTGTAGGAATGCGCGGCGCCCCTGAGCACCTGTTCGCGCGTGCCGGTCTCGACCATCTGGCCGAGATTCATCACCGCGACGCGGTCGGCGACCTGGTCGATCACCGCCATGTCGTGCGAGATGAAAAGATAGGCCAGCCCCTCCTCCTGCTGCAACTCGCGCAGCAACTCCAGCACCTGCGCCTGCACCGACACGTCCAGCGCCGAGACGCTTTCGTCGGCCACGATCACCTTGGGCCGCAGGGCCAGCGCTCGCGCGATGCAGACGCGCTGCCGCTGCCCGCCCGAGAATTCATGCGGGTAGCGGTCCATCTGCTCGGGCGTCAGGCCGACCCGGCGGAACAGCCACGCCACGCGGTCCTCCAGCTCGCTGCCCTCGGCCAGGCCGTGTACGATCAGCGGCTCGGCCACCTGCCGCCCCACCGTCATCCGCGCGTCGAGCGAGGCGCCTGGGTCCTGGAACACCATCTGGATGTCGCGGCGGATCGGCTTCAGCCCCTTGGGCGACAGCCCGGCCATCTGCTGGCCGTCTATGCGGATGCTGCCCTGCCACGGCACCAGCCCCAGCAGGGCCCTGCCGATGGTGGACTTGCCGCAGCCGGATTCGCCGACCAGCGCCAGCGTCTCGCCCGGCGCGATGCGGAAGCTGACGCCTTCGACGGCATGCACCCGCGACTGCACGCGGTTGAGGACGCCGCCGCGCATGTCGAAACGCACCGTCAGGTCGGCCACGTCCACCACGTCGCGGGTGCGGTCGATCTCGGGCCGCGGCGGGGCGTCGCCCAGCCGGGGCACGGCCGCCAGCAGCTCGCGCGCATAGGCCGTCTTCGGCCCGGCAAACAGCGTGTCGACCGGCGCGGTTTCCTCCTGCTTGCCGTTGCGCATGACGATCACGCGGTCGGCCATCTCGGCCACCACACCCATGTCGTGGGTGATCATCAGCACCGTGGTGCCATGTTCGCGCTGGAGGTTGCGGATCAGGTCCAGCACCTCGGCCTGCACGGTCACGTCCAGCGCGGTGGTGGGTTCGTCCGCGATCAGGATCTCGGGCTTGCACGCCAGCGCGATGGCGATCATCACACGCTGCCGCATGCCGCCCGACAATTCGTGCGGGTATTGTTTCAGCCGCCGCTCGGCCTCGGTGATGCGCACGTCGCGCAAGAGCTCCAGCGCGCGGGCGGGTGCCTCGGCGCGGCTGCAGGCGCCGTGCTCCAGCAGCACCTCGGTCAGTTGCCGCCCGATGGTCATCACCGGGTTGAGCGAGGTCATCGGCTCCTGGAAGATCATGGAAATCCGGTTGGCGCGGATGTCGCGGAACCCGGCCTCGCTGCGGCCCGCCAGTTCGGTGCCGTCGGCCAGCCTTATCGAGCCGGACGAGACGCGCGCCATCGGCTGCGGCAACAGCCCCATGATCGCCAGCGCCGTCATCGACTTGCCCGACCCGCTCTCGCCCGCGAGGCAAAGGGTTTCGCCGGCCCGAAGGTCGAAACCCAGGTCCTCGACCACGGTCTTCGCGCCGCTCGGGGTGGCCACCTGGATGGTCAGCCCCTGCACGCTGAGCACCGGGCGCGGCGCCTCCCCGCGCCCGGAAGTATCACCCTGCCCCGTCATTCGAAAACGACCCGCGGCAGGTAGAAGGAAACGACCCAGTTGGGCATGTCCACGATCTCGGAAATCCGCAGATCGCCGCAGACCGAGCACAGCATGTAGGCCTCGACCGGGCTGAGCTTGTATTGCGCGCTCAGCAGATCGACCATGGCCGACAGCGCGTCGCGCGCGCCGGTCATCAGGTCGGGACCGATCCCCGTCGTCACCTCGTAGCCCTTGGCATCCAGGTGCCGCGTCACCGGCCCCGGCGTGGTGAAACGCGGGAACTTCAGCGGCGTGTCCTTGATGAGGTCGAGCTTGAGGTTGACGTTCATCGGGCTTTCGATCGCGGTGCCGCAGACCTCGCCGTCGCCCTGCGCGGCGTGGGTGTCGCCGATCGAGAACAGCGCGCCCGCCACCTCGACCGGCAGGTAGAGCGTGGTGCCCGCCGCCAGGTCGCGGATGTCGAGGTTGCCGCCCATCCGGCGCGGCGGCACCACGGAATGCGCCCCCGCCTCGCCGGGGGCGAGGCCGATCGTGCCGGCGAAGGGTTTCAGCGGCACCTTGGCGATGTCGCAGTAGAGCGCCGGCGCCAGGCTGTCGGGGTCGTAGGACCAGACGTTCAGCGCGGCATCCTCGAACTGGTCGGCCAGCAGGCCGAAGCCTGGGATGTTCGCCGTCCAGCCGAAGCCCGACGGCTCGAAACCGTCGATCTCGACCTTCAGGATGTCGCCCGGCTCGGCCCCGTCCACGTAGACGGGGCCGGTGACGGGGTTGATCTTGTCGAAGGACAGCGTGGCCAGGTCGGCCGTGGTGCTGTCCTTGGTCAGCTGCCCGCCCGAGCTGTCGAGGCATTCGAAATGCAGGCTCGCGCCCGGGGCCACGGTCGCGACGGGCGGGATCGAATGATCCCACCCGAAGTGATGGTGACGACCGTGAATGGTGTAGTCGCAGTTATTGCACATCGTTCGAATACACGTAGTCGTAGTTGACGGGGACGTGGACCGGGTCGACGAAAATCTCGTCCGGCCCGCCCAGCTTGGCCGAGCGCATGGTGAACCGCTGCTCGTTGAACACCGGCACCCAGGGCGCGTCTTCCATGATGGAAAGATAGATCTCGCGCCACTCGGCCTCGCGCTCTGCCGCCATGGCCGGATCGGTCATCGCGTCGGCCTCGACCGCCTTGGCGTCCAGCTCTTCGTTGCAGTACCACGACCAGTTCCAGCCGCCCTGCACCGCGCCGTCGCAGCCCAGGATGGGGCCGTAGAAGTTCGACGGATCGGGGAAGTCGGCGATCCAGGCCATGCCGCCCGACCAGATCATCGGCGCCTGGTCCGGTTCGCCGCCCGCGGCGATCACGTTGGCCTGGGCCAGCGACCGGATCTCGGCCTTGATGCCGATGGCGGCGAGGTCCTGCTGGAAGCTCTGCGCGATGCGCGGGTTGGGATCGGTGTTGTAGACGTAAAGCTCGGTCTCGAACCCGTCCGGGAAGCCGGCCTCGGCCAGCAGCGCCTTGGCGGCCTCGGGGTCGTAGGCGTAGCCCTCGTAGTCGGGCGCGTAGCCCGGCATGGTCGGCGGCAGCGGCTGGTTGGCCGGCACGGCGCGGCCGTTGATGATGCGCACCGCGCGGTCCTTGTTGATCGCCATGTTCACCGCCCGGCGCACCTTGACGTTGTCGAAGGGCGGCATCTTGACGTTCATGGTGATATAGCCGGTGTGCAGTTGCCCGCCCTCGATCACAAAATCCTGGAACGCCTCGTCCTGCGTGACCTCGAGGAATTTCGCGGGCGGAATGCCGTCGCCGGGGATGTCGGCCTGGCCCTGCTGCAGCCGCAGCAGCGCCACGATGGGCTCAAGCCCGATCTCGAAGGTGATCTGGTCGAGCTTCGGAACGCCCTCGTGCCAGTAATCGGTGTTGCGTTCGAAGGTCAGGCTCTGGCCCAGGGTCCAGTCGGCCAGCTTGAACGCGCCGGTGCCGACCGGGTGCTTGCCGAAATCGGCGCCGTATTTCTCGACCTCTTCCTTGGGCACGATGGAGGAGAAGTTGATCGCCATCACGTGCAGGAAGGTCGCGTCGGGGCGCGAGAGCTTGATCTCGACCGTGTAGGGGTCGATCACGGTGACGCCCGACAGGCTGTCGGCCTCGCCCGCGGCCATGGCGTCGTAGCCCTCGATCGAGCCGAAGAAACCGGCGCCCGGGCTTTGCGTCGCGGGGTTGGTCACGCGGTCGAGCGAGTATTTCACGTCCTCGGCCGTCATCTCGCGGCCATTGTGGAAGGTCACGCCCTTGCGCAGGGTGAAGGTGTAGGTCTTGCCGTCGTCCGAGATGGTGTAGTCCTCGGCGAGGTCCTTCTTCAACTCGGTGGTGCCGGGCTCGTAATCCATCAGCCCGTCGAACAGCGACTTGATCATCGACCAGTTCTGCCAGTCGTAGCCGATGGCCGGATCGAGGGTGGAAACATCGTCCTTGTAGGTGACGATCATCGAGCCGCCCTGCTTGGCGTCGGTGAAGTCCTGCGCCTGCGCGGTGCCGAGGGCGACGCCCAGGGCCAGGACGCTTGTCATCAATGTCTTTCGCATCTGTCTCTCCTGTTGGGTGTTGTTGTCATTTCAGCTTGATCCGCGGGTCCACCAGCGGCGCGATGAGGTCCGCCAGAAGGTTGCCGAGGACGATGAAGAAGGCAGAGACCAGCGTGACCCCCATGATGATGGGAATGTCCACGCGCTGGATCGCCTGCCAGGCCAGCTGGCCGATGCCGGGCCAGCCGAACACGCTTTCGACCACCACGATGCCGGACATGAACAGCCCGACATCGATGCCGATCATGGCGATGATGGGAAGGATGGCGTTGGGCGCGACATGGCGCAGGATGATGCGCATCCTGCCCAAGCCCTTGGCCCGCGCGGTGCGCACGTAGTCCTGCGCCAGAACGTCGATCATCGAGCTGCGCATCATCCGGCTGTACCAGCCCGTGCCCAGCAGCCCGATGGTCAGCGCCGGCAGCACAAGGTGCGCGAAGGTGCCGTAGCCCCCGATGGGGAACCAGCCCAGTTGCACCGCGAAGACGTAAAGCAGCAGGATCCCCACCACGAATTGCGGCGCCGAGATGGTGACGAAGGAGAACACCATCAGCGACTGGTCCACCGCGCTGTTGCGCTTCAGCGCCGCGACGGCGCCGATGGTGAGGCCCATGATCAGCTCGGCCACGATGGCGGCCCCCATCAGCAGCAGCGTCGCGGGCATCCGTGCCGCGATCAGCTCCGACACCTCGGTGCGCTGCAGGTAGGAGCGGCCCAGATCGCCCTGCAGCAGGTTGCCGAGATAGCGGAGGTACTGGATGTGGAACGGCTGATCGAGGCCCAGTTGGGCACGGATATTGGCCACCGTCTCGGCCGTCGCGGACCGTCCCGCGATCTGGCGCGCCGGGTCGGCGGGCACGAGGTAGAGCAGGATGAAGGTGACCAGGCTGATCCCCAGCAGGATCAGCAGCGATTCACCGATACGCCGGATCAGATAGCCCCACATCAGTGCCGCCCCTTCAGTTTCGGGTCGAGCGTGTCGCGCAGCACGTCGCCCAGCAGGTTGAAGGACAGCGCCAGCAGAACGATGGCGATGCCCGGGAAGAACACCAGCCAGGGCGCGTTGGCGAAGTAGGTCTGGTTTTCGAAGATGATGTTGCCCCAGGACGGCGTCGGCGGCTGCACGCCCACGCCGAGGTAGCTGAGCGTCGCCTCCAGCAGCACGGTGGTGGAGATGCCCAGCGTGCCGAAGACGATGATCGAATAGACCAGGTGCGGCAGGATATGCTTGCCCAGGATGCGGAAGGTCGAGGCGCCCATCGCGCGCTGCACCTCGATGAAGTCGCGCTGCGCCAGGCTGCGCGTCTCGGTATAGATCACGCGGGCCATCTGCACCCAGTTCACCATCGCGATCACCAGCGCCACGATCAGCAGCGAGGGCTTGAAGATCGCGGCCAGAACGATCGCCAGCAGCAGCGCCGGGAAGGCCATCATCAGGTCGGTGAAGCGCATCAGGATGCCGCCGATCCAGCCGCCGAAAAATCCCGCGGTGATGCCCACCGTGGCCCCCAGCACCACGGCGATTCCGTTGGCCAGAACCCCGATGATCAGCGAGGTCTGGGTGCCCAGCACCAGCCGCGAGAACAGGTCGCGGCCCAGCAGGTCGGTGCCCAGCCAGAATTGCGCCGAGGGCGGCAGCGGCGCACCCTCCAGGCTCAGCCCGTCAAACATCTGGTCGTTGGGGTCGTAGGGCATGATCCAGGGCGCCAGGACGGCGGCCAGAACCATGGCGGTGATGACGATCAGCCCGAAGGCCGAGCGCGGTCGGCGCAGCAGCTCGACCAGCACGCGCCGCGTGCCGCGCCGGTCCTTGGCGGGCGGGTTCACATCGGTGCCGGCGCTCATGACGCGCTCTCCCGGCGGGTGTCGCCGTCCTTCAGCAGCAGGGCCGCCGCATCCTCCAGCGCCACGCGCTCAACCATGGCGAAGGCGCGCAGGCGCTTCAGCGCCGCCAGCTCGTCGATGCCGTCGCGCTGCATGATCGTCAGAACGGCCCGCACCAGCAGGTGCCGCTGGCCGGCGCGGCGGGCGACCTCGGCCTCGCGCTCGGCATTGCGGCGGCGCAGGGCGCAGTTGGCGCTGGCGATCACCAGCGAGGAAAAGACCAGGCCCAGCCCCGCCTGCGGCAGGAAGGCGTCGAAACGGTGCTTCAGCGCCCAGCCCAGCCGCCCCGGGCTTTCCGAGCGGATCAGCCCCACGGTGGGGATCGGCGCGGCGCCGGCCGGCCAGGGCATCAGCCCGTCGTGGCCCATGTCGATATCCACGAACAGGAAATCGGCCTGCTGTTCGGCCCCGCCCCAGTCCGGCCAGTGGCCGGTGGCCTTCACCCCCAGCGCACCGAGGCGGTCGCGCAACTCCGTGCGGACGGTCTCGGACGGGTGCAGCAGGACAGCGCGGCGGCCCGTGAAATTGAATTCAGGCGCAGAAGTCATGAAACGATCCTCAGTTCAGGCTTGCCGCCGGCGCGGCCGGGGGACACCGGCGGGGTCTTGACCAGGTAGGGGTCCGGGGCGACCGGCCGGCCCGCATCCTCGACGATGCGGAACCGGCCGCCGCGCACCTCGGCCAGGCGGGGGGTCAGGCTGGTGTGGCGGGTCAGCGGGTCGATGGCTATGGGGCCGAGCACGGTCTCGTGCTCGGCCTGCGACGCCGCGGCGAAGACCGCGCGCGGGTCGTCGCTGCCGGCGCGCTCGATGCCCAGCGCCAGCATCTGGACGGCGACATAGGCGGTGGCGAAATTGCACGACGCGCGGTAGCCGGGGCCGAACCGCGCCGCGAGGCGTTCCGACAGCGCCGCGTTCGCCGCGGTTTCCAGCGTCTCGAACCAGGCACCGATGGACAGCATCCCGTCGGCGGCCGGGCCCAGCGCGTCGAGATCGGCTTCGGTCTGGTTGGCGCTGACCACGCGGGGGGCGCCCGCCCCCTGCCCCAGCGCCGACAGAGCCTGCATGAAGGCATGATTCGACGGGCCGATCAGGCTGTTGACGATCAGGTCGGGGCGGGTCGCCGCAACCTCGTCGACCAGGTGTGCGCAGTCGGTGTCGCCCAGCGGCAGGTAACGCTCGCCGGTCAGATGGGCGCCGCCGGCGGCCAGACGCTCGCGCGCGATGCGCAGCGTCTCCCAGCCCCAGACATAGTTGGAGCCGACCAGGAAGACGCGCCGGCTGCCGGTCGCCAGCACATGGTCGATCAGCGGCACGAGGTGCTGGTTGGGGCTGGCGCCGAGATAGACCACGTGATCGTTGCACTCGAACCCCTCGTAAGGGCACGGGTACCACAGCAGCGCGCCGTGCTTTTCCAGCACCGGGATGACATCCTTGCGGCTCCAGGAGGTGATGCCGCCAACCACGTGGCGCAGGCGTCCGTCCTGCACCATGCCGCGGGTCATGCTTTCGTATTTCTCGGGCACGCCCTCGGGGTCGCAATGCAGGGGCGACAGGCGCACGCGCCCGGCGGCGTTGACCTCGTCGATGGCCATGAGCGCGCCGTCGAGGGCACTGCGGCCCAGCGCGCTGTAAGGACCGCTGGTCGAAAAAAGAAGCCCCAGGGAATAGGTTCGCATGTCGATCTCGCGTCTTGGCGCCAACAAAAAAGCCCCGAACCCTGAAGCCAGGGTGTCGGGGCGCAATTGCCGGACCTGTCGTTTGGATTTTCCGGAATTAGATAGACATTGTCCGGCTCATTTATCAAGCCCATAGGCTACTGCTATCGCGATACCGGGCGCTTTGATGAAAAATTCATCCGTCGTGACCGCGCATTACGCAGATCTTGCAGCGGCGGGTTCCGCCACGGGCAAGCGCCCCGGCCCATCAGGCCCGGCGATTTGGCATACCATCTGCTTGCACAGCGACGGCCCAACGACGATAACGAAGCGGTCCAGACACAGCCCCGACAGCAGATCGGGCACGATCGACAGGGAGAATCTCATGGCCGGCCCGAACCTGATTGCCATCGGCACCTATTTCGATTGGGACACCGCCGCGATGGATGCCGATTACACCGTGCACCCGGTGAGCGGCCCCGAGGCGCTTGCCAAGCTGCCCGAGGCGGTCCGCAACGAAACGCGCGCCATCGCCTTCAAGGGCCACGCGCCGCTGGGCGCGGCGCAGATGGAGATGCTGCCCCAGCTCGGGATGATCGCGAATTACGGCGTCGGGTTCGACGCGATCGACGTCGCCGCGGCCAGCGCCCGCGGCATCCGCGTCAGCAACACACCCGACGTGCTGAACGACGACGTCGCCGACCTGGCCGTCGCCATGCTGCTGGCCCAGTCGCGCAAGATCATCGAGGGCTCCGACTGGGTGCGCTCCGGCGCCTGGCCGCAGAAAGGAGAACTGCCGCTCAACCGCAAGGTCAGCGGCCGGCGCGCGGGCATCGTGGGGCTGGGCCGCATCGGGCGCGAGATCGCCGACCGGCTGGCCGCGTTCAAGATGGAGATCCACTATCATTCCCGCGCTCCCAAGGACACGCCCGAGGGCTGGACCTATCATGCCGACCCGGTCTCTCTGGCCGGCGCGGTAGACGACCTGTTCGTGGCCCTCGTCGGCGGCGCCGAGACCGCGGGCTATGTTTCGAAAAAGGTGATCCACGCGCTGGGGCCGGACGGGGTGATCGTCAACATCTCGCGCGGGTCCACCATCGACGAGGCGGCATTGCTGGACGCGCTGGAAAGCGGCGCGATCCGCGGCGCGGGTCTGGACGTGTACGACAACGAGCCGGATATCGACCCGCGTTTCCTGAGGCTGGACAACGTGGTGCTGCAGCCCCACCAGGGCTCGGGCACCATCGAGACGCGCAAGGCGATGGGAGAGCTGCAGCGCGCCAACCTCGCCGCCTTCTTCGCCGGCGAGGCGCTGGTCACGCCCGTCAACTGAGCGACGGGCGTGACGGCTGGTATCAGCTTGCGGCGACGGCCTCCTGCCGCTGCGCGCCGAGGCCCTCGACCTCGACCTCCATCACGTCGCCCGGCTTGACGAAGCGCTGCGGGCTCAGCCCCATTCCCACGCCCGAGGGCGTGCCGGTGGCGATGATGTCGCCCGGGCGCAGCATCATGAACTGCGACATGTACGAGATGATCTCGGCCACGCTGAAGATCATGTCCGAGGTGTTCGAATCCTGCATCACCTGCCCGTTCAGCGTCAGCTTGACGTTCAGGTTCTGCGGATCGGCCACCTCGTCGGCGGTCACCAGGTAGGGGCCGGTGGGGCCGAAGGTGGGCGCGGATTTGCCCTTGATCCACTGGCCGCCGCGCTCGATCTGGAAGCTCCGCTCGGAGACGTCGTTAATGGTGCAGTAGCCCGCCACGTAGTCCAGCGCCTCGGCCTCGGAGACGTAAGAGCATGCGCGCCCGATCACCACGCCCAGCTCTACCTCCCAGTCGGTCTTTTCCGAGCCGCGGGGGATGATCACCGGGTCGAACGGGCCCGACAGCGCCGAGGTCGCCTTGGAAAAGATGATCGGCTCTTTCGGCGGCTCGGCGCCGGTCTCGGCGGCGTGCTTGGCGTAGTTCAGCCCGATGCAAAAGAAATTGGGCACGTCGGCCAGGCAGCTGCCCAGACGGCCGGGGTTCTCGACCACGGGCAGATCGTTGACGTCGATCTTGCGCAGCGCGTCCAGCGCCTCCAGCGAGACCGCCTCGCCGCGGAAATCGCCGACGCGGCCGGACAGGTCCCGCACCGTGCCGTTGTCATCGAGGATACCGGGTTTCTCATGGCCCGCGGGCCCGAAACGCAACAGTTTCATCTGCTCTCCCTTTGTCAGATATGAGGTTGGAATTCAGCCTTCGGCCCTGCGCTCGGTGTCGCGCTCTTCGAACAGGTCCGAGATGTTGATCAGGATGTGTTTCATGTGGCTTTCGATCTCATGCGCCACGAAATCCGCGTCGCGCGCCTGAAGGCCGCGCACGATCTCGCCATGCTGGTGCAGCGAGCGCGCGCGGTCGCTGCGCTGGCTGGCCGACAGGTAGCGGGTGCGCCAGAGCCGCGAGAGGATGGCGCGATGCGTCTCGGCCAGCACCGGGTTGTGCGAGGCCGCCGCGATGGCCCGGTGGAACGCCATATCCATCTCGAAGTAATCCAGCGAGTTCATCGTCTGCGAGATTTCCTGCATCTTGTTGTAAAGGCCCTCGATTTCGTCCAACTCCCCAGGGGTGGCGTTGGCGCAGGCCAGCTTGCCCGACAGCACCTCGAGCGCGGTCATCACCTGCAGGTCGTCGGTGACCTCCTTGAGCGAGGGATCGGCCACGATCGGGCTGCGCGCGGGGCGCAGCTGCACCAGCCCTTCCTTGGCGAGGATTCGGATCGCCTCGCGCATCGGCGTGCGACTCACGCCCAGCTCTGCGGCGTTGTCGCGCTCCTTGATCGACGCCCCCGGCTTCAGCTTGCCCAGCAGGATGTCGTTGCGCAGCCGGTCGGCGATCTGTTCAGGTAGCGTCTTGTTATCCATTTTCTTCTTCTTTTCAGAACCATATCGCGGGCACCCTAACAGCTTGGACATGGGAATGGACATGGCTCATATCGTCCACTTTTTTGGTATACCAAAAGTCGTTGATTGTCGAGAATGACTTGGTTAGCCTGCCCGAGTGTTCGGTATACCATCTGGGAGGAGGAGGATGGAGACCGGGCCGAGTTTAGATCGACGCCATGTCGAAGGGAGGAAAAAATGAGCCTGAAAACCATCATCCAAACAGCGGCCGTCTCTGCGCTAATCGCAGCGCCGGCCAGCGCCGAAACGCTGCGCATCCAGACCCATTACGCACCTGAAACGGTGTCGGGCAAGCTGGCCGCCCAATTCGTCGACGACGTGGAGACCATGTCGGGCGGCGACATCGATATCGAGATGTTCTACTCGTCCTCGGTCGTCAAAACGGTCGAGACCTTCGACGCCGCGGCGAACGGCATCCTTGACTGCGACATGACCGGCGGCGCCTACCAGACCGGCAAGAACCCCGCCTTCCAGTTCGTGGGCGACATCATGGGCGGCTACGACACGCCGTGGCAGCAATATGCGTGGCTCTACAATGGCGGGTTCGAGGCGGCGGACGCGCTGTATAACGAATTCAACATGAAGCTGGTCGGCTGGTGGATCTACGGCCAGGAATCGCTGTCCTCCTCGACCCCGATCGCCGGCCCCGACGACCTGAAGGACTGGAAGTTCCGCTCGCCCCCGGGCCTGGAGACCGAGATCTTCGCCGAGATGGGCGCCAAGCCCATCGTGATGGACTTCACCGAGATCTTCACCGCGCTGGAGACCGGCATCATCGACGGCACCGACGCCTCGGGCCTGGCCAACAACGTGGGCCTCGGCCTCTACGACCTGGTCAAGCACGCCACCTACCCCGGCTTCCACTCGATGCCGTCGGACCACCTGGCCTGCCGCCTGGACAAGTGGGAGAGCCTGAGCGAGCAGCAAAAGCGGATCATCGACACCGCGATGCAGAAGCTGTCGTTCCAGATCGCGCTGACCTTCGAGGTGGCCAACAACGAGGCCGCCGCCAAGCTGCGCGAACAGGGCGTCACCCTGCATGACTGGTCCGAGGAAGACCGCGCCGCCTTCCGCGCCGCGGCCCAGAAGGCCTGGCAGAGCTGGGCCGACAAGACCCCCGAGGCCCGCGCGCTGGTCGACAGCCATGTCGCCTTCATGAAGAAGCTGGGCCTGTCCAACTGACCCCGGCCCATACCGTGAAACCGGCGGCAAGCCCCGAACCGCGGGCTTGCCGCCCCCGTCTCCGACGACATCGCAACGCACAAGGAAGGGGCCATGATGCACAGCTCCGGGTCAGTTAAGGAAATCATCTGGCCAGCGGTCTTCACCGTCTGCTTGGGATACCTGATGTGGTATTTCCCCCAATTTATCGTTCTTTTCGGCTGGGCCAACGACGCCATCGCCTCGCAGAACCCGGCGGCCGGCATTCTCGATTTCGCGATGATGGCCGGGGCGCTGCTCGCCCTGGTGGCCGGCGTGGCCAAGGCCCACACCACCATCGGCGAGGGCGAGGTGGAAACCGCCTTCGACCGGGTCAGCCTGTTTCTCAGCCGCTCCACCATGCTGCTGATCGTGGCGCTGGTGTCGGTGATGACCTACGAGGTCGTCCTGCGCTACATCTTCGAACGCCCCACCCTCTGGGCCAACGAGCTGTCGCTGTGGATGGCCGGGTTCATCTTCCTGCTGGCCGGGCTTTACGCCATGCAGCAGCGCAGCCATATCCGCATCTACCTGCTTTACGACATCTTGCCCCGCGGGGTGCAGCGGCTGTGCGACGTCATCTCGGCCGCGCTGATCCTGGTCTTCGCGCTGGCGATGATCTGGGGCAGCTACAACGAGGCGCAGGCGAAGTTCCTGCGCTGGGAGACCTTCGGCACGGCCTTCGACCCGCCGATCCCGGCCACGCTGAAGCCCATGATCCTGCTCATCATCCTGCTGGTGGCCGTGCAGGCGATCTTCAACCTCTTCGCCGACTGGAACAAGCTGCCCGAGCATCACGCCATCATCGACGAGGAGGAGGTCGAAGACATCATCCACAGCGTCGAGGAACACTCGCACAGCGAGAAGAGGGACTGACTTAATGTTCGATATTGGAACCATCTCGACCATCCTCCTGCTGTCGATGCTCGTGCTCCTGGCCATCGGCATGCCGCTGGGCTTCGCCTCGGCCATCCTCGCCGTGGCGGTGCTGGTCATGAAATTCGGCCCCGACCTGCTGTTCGGCACCTTCGGCACCGGCCCGCTGAGCATCCTGTCCCAGCGGGTCTACGGGCTGATGACGGACTATGTCTTGATCTCGATCCCGTTGTTCATCTTCATGGCGAACCTGCTGGAACGCTCGGGCATCGCCAGCGACATGTACAACTCGCTGAACGTCTGGCTGTCGCGCACCCGCGGCGGGATCGCCATCGTGACCTCGATCATGGCCGTGATCATGGCCGCCATGTCGGGCATCATCGGCGGCGAGGTCGTGCTGCTGGGCCTGATCGCGCTGCCGCAGATGCTGCGGCTGGGCTATAACCAGAACCTCGCCATCGGCACGATCTGCGCCTCGGGCAGCCTGGGCACCATGATCCCGCCCTCGATCGTGCTGATCATGTATGGCCTGATCACCGAGACCTCGATCAAGGCGCTGTTCACCGCCAGCTTCCTTCCGGGCTTCATGCTGGCCTCGTTCTTCATCATCTACATCATCGTGCGCACCCAGCTGAACCCGGCCCACGCCCCCCTGCCCGACCCGGTCGAGGGCGAGCCGCGGGGCCGCGAGAAGGGCCTGCTCTTCGGCACCTTCCTGCTGACGCTGGTGGCCGGGTTCTGCACCGCGCTGTTCCTGCGCGCGCTTTTCCTGACGGTCTCGGGCCAGAACGCCGCGGCCGAGGGCGTCGACGCCATCGCCTTCGGCACGCCCGACTACGTGGTCAAGTTCGGCGTGGCCACGGCGGTGGCGATCGGGCTGATCGTGTTCGTCGCGGGGCGCGAGCGGCTGGCGACCTCGTGGAGCATGGGCAAGGGTCTGGTGGCACCGCTGGTGGTGATCGGGGTGGTGCTGGGCTCCATCTACGGCGGCATCACCGGCATCACCGAGGCCGCCGGGATGGGCGTGATCGCGGTGGGCATCATCGCCGCGCTGCGCGGCGAGATGAGCTATCACTTGCTGTTCGAAAGCCTCAAGCGCACGCTGAAATCCACCGGCACGATCATCTGGGTGACCATCGGCGCCACCGCGCTGGCGGGCGCCTACACGATCGCGGGCGGGCCGACCTATATCGCCAACACCATCATCGGGGCCGAACTGCCGACCATGGGCATCATCCTGATCATGATGGTGATCTTCCTGTTCCTCGGCGCCTTCATGGACTGGGTGGGCATCGTGCTGCTGGTCATGCCGGTTTTCCTGCCCATCGTGCTGCGCCTGCCGGTCGAGGAGCTGGGCCTGTTCGGCCAGCTCGACCCGCGGCACGTGGCGATCTGGTTCGGCGTGGTGTTCACCATGAATATGCAGGTCAGCTTCCTGTCGCCGCCCTTCGGGCCGGCCGCCTTCTACCTGAAGTCGGTGGCACCGCCGCATATCTCGCTGACCGACATCTTCCGCGGCTTCCTGCCCTTCATCGGCATCCAGCTGCTGGCGCTTTCGGTGCTGCTGATCTGGCCGCCGATCGTGTCGCTGTTCCTGTAAACTGGGCGCGGGCCCGCTGGGCCCGCCCCCGATCCCTTTCACGAGGATCCGAGACATGACTTCTCAAGACCAGACCTCGCCCGCCACCATCCGGCTGGACGGCGAAGACAATGTCGTTACCGCCGTGCGCCCGCTGGTGGCCGGCGAGCATGGCGCCACCCAGCCCATCCCGCGCGGCCACAAGATGGCGGCCGAGTTTATCGCCAAGGGCGGGCGGGTGCTGAAATACGCGCAGCTGATCGGCTATGCCGCCACCGACATCGCGCCGGGCCAGCACGTGCACACCCACAACCTGGAATTCCGCAATGTCAGCCACGACTACGAATTCTCGACCAACCTGCGCCCGGTCGAGAAGGTGGCCAAGCCCGACACCTTCATGGGCTACCGCCGCGACAGCGGCCGGGTGGGCACGCGCAACTACATCGCGGTTCTGACCTCGGTGAACTGCTCGGCCACCGCGGCGCGGATGATCGCGGCGCATTTCACGCCCGAGGTCCTGGCCCCCTACCCCAACGTCGACGGCGTGGTGGCCTTCGTGCATGGCACGGGCTGCGGCATGGCGGGCTCCGGCGACGGGTTCGAGGCGCTGCAGCGCGTGATGTGGGGCTATGCCCGCAACCCCAATGTCGGCGGCGTGCTGATGGCGGGGCTGGGCTGCGAGATGAACCAGATCGACTGGCTGGTCGAGGCCTATGGCCTGACGCCCGGCCCGCTGTTCCAGACCATGAACATCCAGGACGTTGGCGGCATCCGAAAGACCGTGGAGCTGGGCATCAAGAAGATCGAGGCGATGCTGCCGCTGGTCAACGAGAACACCCGCACCGAATGCCCGGTCTCCGAGCTGATGGTCGCGCTGCAATGCGGCGGGTCGGACGCCTGGTCGGGCATCACCGCCAACCCGGCGCTGGGCTATGCCTGCGACCTGCTGGTGGCGCAGGGCGGCACCGGCGTGCTGGCCGAGACGCCCGAGATCTACGGCGCCGAGCACCTGCTGACCGCCCGCGCCGTCAACCGCGAGGTCGGTGACAAGCTGGTGGGCCTGATCAACTGGTGGGAGGATTACACCGCCCGCAACCTCGGCTCGATGGACAACAACCCCAGCCCCGGCAACAAGAAGGGCGGCCTGACCACCATCCTGGAAAAATCTCTGGGCG
The DNA here is from genome assembly GCA_049974865.1 of Paracoccaceae bacterium. GTDB lineage: Bacteria > Pseudomonadota > Alphaproteobacteria > Rhodobacterales > Rhodobacteraceae > JAGSOU01. The sequence continues at coordinate 805 of JBNGCX010000024.1, read as the reverse complement.
CGGCGGCCAAGGGCGGCACCACGCCGCTGACCGGCGTCTACAAATATGCCGAGCCGGTCACCGCCAAGGGCTTCACCTTCATGGACAGCCCCGGCTACGACCCGGCCTCGGTCACCGGGCAGATCGCCTCGGGCTGCAACCTGGTGGCCTTCACCACCGGGCGCGGCTCGGCCTTCGGGGCCAAGCCTTCGCCCTCGATGAAGATCGCCACCAATACCGAGATGTACAACCGCATGACCGAGGACATGGACGTCAACGCCGGCCGCATCCTGACCGAGGGCGCCAGCGTCGAGGAGATCGGGCGCGAGATCTACGAGATGCTGCTGCGCATGGCCAGCGGCGAGCAAAGCAAGTCCGAGGCGCAGGGGCTGGGCGATTACGAATTCGTCCCCTGGCAGATCGGCGCGGTGATGTGATGGTACAGCCGGGCGCATTGCGGGCGGGGCTGATCGGGGCGCATATCGGGCGCACCCGCCTGCCCGCCGCCCTGCGCCTGATGTGCAACGCGGCCGGGCTGGACTTCGGGTTCGAGCTGATCGACACCGCCGGGCGCGGGGATTTCGATTTCGCCGCGACCGTCGCTGGCTGCCGCGCGGCGGGCTGGACCGGCGTCTCGGTCACCCATCCGCACAAGACGCAGGCAGCCGACTGGGCCGGCGTCGACATGGCCGACGAGTCGCGCGCGCTGGGGGCCTGCAACCTGCTGGTCTTCGGCCCGCCCCTGCGCGGGCTGAACACCGACTACACCGGCTTCCTGTCGGCCTGGCGGGCGGAGCGCGGCGGCGCCCTGCCCGGCCGCGTGGCC
>JBNGCX010000023.1:0-54235 GCA_049974865.1 Paracoccaceae bacterium | reverse complement strand
ACATCGTTGAAGTCCTGCTCCTCGGGCGGGGTGGCGATCAGCACGGTCATGCCGCGATGCACGAGCTGGCTCGCGGCGCGGGTCATTTGACCCTCGGCCTTGCTGCCGGGCAGGTCGCCGTCACGGGCGATGATGACCGTGGCGTTCTCGGGCACGGGCGCCCGGCCGATGTTCGAGATGCCGAGGCAGGCCCAGGTCTCCTGTCCCGTCGCCTGCCAGACCGAGAGCGCGGTCTCGACCCCCTCGCAGAGGATCAGCGGTTCCCGGCCGGGGAGACGCACGGCGGCCTTCGCGGCCCAGCCATCGACGGCCTTGTTGGTGCGCTTGACCACCTTGACCGGGGCCTTCCGCCCCTCGGCGGTCAGATAGACCTGCTGGATCGCCAGCACCTCGCCCGCCTCATCGGTGGCGAGCGCGACCATGGCGCCGAACTTGCCGAAGGCGTACTGGCGATAGCGGATGCAGTCGGGCGGCGCGGCGGTGATCCCGCGGTGGCGTAGGTAGGTGAGGACCGGCGTCGAGGCGAGGGTCTCGGTGCGGCGCACGATCTCGGCCACCTTCTCGGCGCGCTCCTCGGGTGTCGGCTCCTTGGACCTGGCCGAGCCCGAGGCGGAACGCGCGGGCGCCGCGGGCGGAGCTGCCGTCCAGGACGGACCGGCGTCGGGCTCACCCAGCCACGACCGCGCCCAGTCCCACGCGGCCTTGTCGTCCAGGCGCAAGCGATAGCCGATCAGTTCCAGCCCCGCGCCTCCGGCGCCGTGCTCGTGGTCGTACCAGCGGCCCTTGTTCGCGCCGTCGATTTCCACGGCGACGCTGCCCTTGGTGCCGAAGCGCAGGGTCTGCGCGCTGGAAAGCTCCCGGTTCGGCTCGCCCAGCAGCTCGCGGGCCAGGTCCGCGATGCGCTCCTCCAGCATGTCGGCCAGCTGGGCGACGGACATGCGGGTGGCGGAATGGGCGCGGCTGCCGGGTGGTGTGCCGTTGAAGTCGAGAGGGTCGCCCTGCAACGTCATTGCCGCAGCCCCTTCACGGTGCAGAGCAGGATCGGCATTTCGGGACAGACCGCCTGCACGCGGTTGGTCCAGGCGATCTCCTGTTCGGGCCGGGTCTCGATGATCAGCCCGTTGCGCTGCGCCATGGCCATCAGGGCGATGCTCGAATAGGCCTCGGGCGGTGGGGAGCAGGCGATGATGGCGACGCCGTCGGCCATGCCGATCAGCCGGTCGAGCGCCTTGCTCTCATACTGATCGGGGCCGAGCGCGCAGTCGGTGTCATCGCCCACCATGACGATGAAGGGACGCTGCAGCAGCTCGATGCCGCGATGGAGCCCGGTCGCGCGCTGGGGGATCACCAGGAAGCCGACACCGTGATCGCGGATCGCGTGGACGATGGGCAGCAGGTGCGCGGCCTCCGCGGCGACCTTGGTCTCCAGCTGTTCGAGGATCGAGCCGGTGAACTGGATGGGAGTGTCAGGCATTGGCGAAGCCCTCCTGCAGGGCGATCCAGTCCATCAGCGTGGAGCGGCGCGTGGCGATGCGGTGGCCCAGCCGGAAATGCGGCAGCGGACGCTTCGAGCGCGTGCAGAGGTAGTAGATGCGGCGCTGGAACCGGAACTCGTCGGAGTCGAAGAGGAAGCGGGCGATCTCGGCGGCGCCCACCATCATGTCGGGCGCGAGCGTGGCGGGCGCGGTCATCGGCCCCTCCCGGCGCGCGGGGCGCTCGGCTTGCGATCAGCGGCCTGTTCGCGAGCGAGTAGCCAGTCGCGGACCGCCTCGATGCGGTAGTGGACGCGCCGGCCGACCACGACGAAGGGCGGGGACTGGCGCAGCTGGCGGTCGCGCTGACAGGTGCGCAGGCTCACACCGCGGCGAGCGGCGTATTCCTCCTCGGAGATGAAGCCGTCGAGGAAATCGGTGGGCGGGGCGACGGTGGCGGCTCTCTCGGCGCCTCCGGATGCAAGGGGTTGGGTCATCGGCGTCTCCTTCGTGCCAGGCGACGCAACGCGCCGCCGATGCCCGAGAGATGCCGACGTTCAGCCCCCCGAAAAACCGCCCAGAAAATGCCCCCAGAGCAATAATTTCAGGGGATTACGCAGTCCTTAGACGAACTGCGCGCCACGCCTCGCGAAGGTTGTTCTCGATGGTCTTGGTCGTGGGACAATCCCGCCGCGGATAGGTCTCGCGATACCATGCCTGCAGCGCGCGGGCTTCGGCGGCGAGACTGTCAGCGATCTCACCGGCGTCTGCGCGACGCTGGAACTCGTAACCGATGATGTCCCGTCCCTTGGTCGGGCACCCGGGCATGCCGGTGCGCGTGATTTCTTCGGCATCGGGCGGCAGGATGTGGATGTCGTGCACGATGTTCGCGCCGACGCTGGCCTCGCCCTTCCGGACATTGGTGATGCGCAGCTGCCGCCACGCGGGCGCCGGGATCGCGTGCCACGCGCCGAAGGGCGGATCGTCCTGACCGAAGGCGGTGAGTTCGCCCGCCTCCAGCTTCGCCTTCATCGCGGCGAGCATGCCGTTCCAGACGCGGTGCAGATCGGCCCGCGCCGAGCGTGTTCGGTTGGCGGCGTCATGCGAGTCCTTCGCGTCCTGCCAGTCGCGGACCGACATGCTGAGATAGCTCGGCCGCTTTGGCGCGTTCTTGCGGGCCTCCGTCGCGCGAGCATGCGCCTCCCACATCTCGGCGGGCAGGTATTCCTTCATCGCGTCGGACAGCGGGATAGCGTCGGGCGGTGGCCCGTAGGGCTTCTGGTCGGTCATTTCTGCTCTGCCTCGGTTGCGCTGAACTCCTCTGGCGAGCGCTGCAACACGAAGGCGCCCACCGTCTCGGCGGCCTTGCGCAGCGGATCGTCGAACAGATGGGCGTATCGCTGGGTTGTCTGGACCTGCGTATGGCCGAGCATCTGGCCGATCAAGGGCAGCGACGCGCCCGCCGATACGAGGATGCTGGCGAAGGAATGGCGGATGTCGTGGATCCGGACATTCGGCTTGAACTCGGTCTTGGGCTCGCCCGTGCGGTCGAGGACCGGCTTGCCCTTCGCGTCCAGCACCGGCACCTCCGCGCCGAGCCCCGCCCTGCGGCAGACCGAGACCCATGTGCGCTTGATCTCGGTGAGCGGTTTCCCGGTCGGGCCGGGGAAGACGTAGGGGCTGGGCGGCGTGCCCTCTGCCGCGGCCTTCGCCTTGGCTGCGGCTTTCATCTCGACCAGCAGCTGCACGGCCGGGCCCGAAAGCGGGACGCGGTGCAGCTTGCGCTGCTTGGTGTGCGCCGAGGGCTTGGTCCAGACGCCGTTCTCGAGGTCGAACATCTCCCACGTCGCGCCGAGCACCTCGCCACGCCGCGCGCCGGTGAGCATCAGCAGCTTGATCGCGTTCGCGGACATGGGCTCCGAATGGTCGTTCAGCGCCTGAGCCAGCGCGGCGATCTCGGTGCGGTTCAGATAGCGGTTCCGCTTTTCCTCCTGATTGCGGCGCACGCCCGAGGCGGGATTGTCGTCGCGCCATTTCCAGCGGATCGCGAGGTTGAACGCCTTGCGCAGCACCTCGACGGTGCGGTTGGCGCGGACGGGCGTGCCGCGGATCTCGGTGATGTCGCGATGGAGCGCATCCACATCGTCATGGGTGATCTGAGCGACCTTCATCTTGCCGAAGCGCGGCAGGATGATCTTCTCCCACATCATGCGCTCGTCGGCCTGACTGCGCTCGGCCTTCTTGGGCAGGTGCTCGCGGGCATAGCGTTCCCACATCTCCTGCACCGTCGGCGCCTCGCGCTGCGCCTGCCGCTCGCCCATCGGGTCGTGTCCGAGATCCACCTCGCGCTTCATGTCCTTCGCGGTCTGGCGCGCGGCGGCCACCGTCCAGTCGGGCCATGCGCCGATGGTGATCCGGCGCTGCCGCCCCTCCGCGCGGTAGTCCAGGACGAAGGACTTGGCCCCGCCGGGCGTCACCCGCAGGGCGAACCCCTTCACCTCCGCGTCCCACAGCATGCTCTGCCCGCGCACCGGTGGCAGGGCCTTTCGGGCTGCGGCTTCGGTTAGTTTCTCGGTCATTCCAGCCTCCCCGTGTCAACGCTGTGTCAACACACCATATGGCTGTTTTTGTCGTTCGCTGGCGGCGAGTAACAGGTGGTCGCGCCGAATAGCCACGATAAAACAGCCGTCTAGGAGACTAGGCCGGAAAACACGTCAACAATCAAGGCTCTAGATATTGTGGGTAATCTGGCTCATAACCTGAAGGTCGTAGGTTCAAATCCTACCCCCGCAACCAATATCCTGAAATGATTACAATGCCTTAACCCCGCCAAAAGCGGGGCCGTTCGCGTTGCGCATACACCCGTGGAAGCACTGTGGAAGCAGGCGGCCCGATCCCACTCTGTGCCGATGACGCGAGGTGCTCCCCGAAACGTCCGCGGTTTGAGGTTAGCCTGTTCTCCAACCGAGGAGACAGACGATGAAGAGAAGCGGTTTCAGTGAAGAGCCGATCATCGGAATCCTTAAAGAGCAATACCGACCCCATTCGAGCCTCGACGGGCTCGCCATGGGAGCATCGACAACGGCCGGAAGACGACCAAACCCTGAACAGAGACAACTCCTAAACGAGAACTCCCAAGGGAGCACGTAAGGCCGGCAATGTCTCACCCACACCCAAGACCTGCCCTCCTGGCCGAATTTGTAGCAAGGTCCGGTCTGACGGACCGCGCCGCAGCGTCGGGGTCCTTGGGCGAATGTCAGGGCCGGACCGAAAACGGCCGCGGCCACGATGGGCGGAGACCGCGCGTTCGCTGTGCTGCCAATTGAAATTTGCACAGGTGCCCGAAGCGGTCATCGCGGCGACCAACGCCAAGGTCGTTTCTCGAGAACCGCCAAAACGCAGGCACTCTGTCTTCGCAGGTCGTGTTTTCGAACCTGAAGAGCGCGTCGCCGCATCGCCGTGAAGGAAGACCGCCATCTGCGGAACCAGGCTGCCTTCACGACCGCGGTTGGGCGAACGCATGTCTCGCAGATCCGGCGGCCGAAGGCCTCACCCCCCGCAGACCCCGCTGCTGAAATCATTGAAACAGGCGGCGCAATTCACCTGAAACGCACCCCCCTTAGGACTGTCCCCATCGGCCCGGCGCGCCGGGTCGGCCCCTATGGACACAGTCGAAAAAGGAGTTTCAGAATGTCCACCGCAACCATGGAGAAAACCGAAAAGGTCGCGATCAACGGTGTTGACGTGCCCACCTTCGTCGCCACGCTGGGCGTCGTGGGCGAGCAGCCCGACATCGCGAAGTTCACCTTCCGCGCCAATGGCGAATGGCTCTCGGGCACGCATTCCCGGACCGAGTTCACCGGTTACTACGGCGCCATGGCCGAGCAGGAGCACCGGCAGCGCTACGCGATCGACGGCGATCATCCCACGGTCCTGTGCGGCACCGACAATGGCGTGACGCCGGTGGAGATGGTGCTTGCGGCCCTGTCGGCCTGCATTACCGCCGGGATCGGCAACATCGCCTCGATCCGCCAGGTGAAGCTGGATTCGGTCGAGACCAGCGTCGAGGGTGACATCAACCTCAACGGCATCCTCGGCCTGGACAAGAGCGTGCGCAACGGCTTCTCGGGGATCCGCGCCACCTTCCGGATCAAGGGCGATGCCCCTGCCGAGGTGCTGGAACAGATCGTCCAGCAATCCGTCGCGCGCTCCGCCGTCTTCGACATCGTGACCAACGGCGTTCCGGTGTCGGTGGTGCCGGTTGCCGCCTGACACCGCGGGCGGGCGCCCCTGCGCCCGCCCGTACCTCCCCTCCAGAAAAAGGACCCATCCCATGTACACCCGCTTCAAGACCCAAAAGACGAAATCCTACGGAAACGGCTTTGACACGCTGGGCCTGGCCGACGACGGCCGCGCCTTCCGCGCTTGGTGGAACGCCATGAGCACCTTTCCAGTCCCCGCCTCGGAGACCGGGCCGGTGCAGTTGAAGGACTACCTTCAGGCCGCCTGAACCGGGGGATCACCGCCGGGACAGACGCCCGCAGCGCACCGCTGCGGGCGTTTTTTTCTTGCGCGGGCGGGCGCATCCCCGTCCGCGAAACAAATGAAACACCGTTCCAGCCCGGGCGCTGCCCGGCTGAAACACCGTTCCGCCAGTTTGCACGGGATGCAAGCAAGGAAGGAACTGCACCATGCACAGGCGAACGGATGTCATCGTCATCGGGGCCGGGCAGGCCGGTCTCGCCATGAGCCACAGTCTCGGTGAACACGGCATCGAGCATGTGGTTTGCGACCGCGGCGAGGTCGGGGAGCGCTGGAGGCACGAACGCTGGCCGAGCCTGAAGCTGCTCTCACCCAACGCTTTGATCCGGCTGCCCGGGTTGGAGCCTGTGGGGAAGGCGCCGGAGGGCTTCATGTCGGCGGCGGACTTCGCCGCCACCCTGCGCGCCTACCGGCGCCGGATCGGGGCGCCCGTGATCACCGGTTGCGCTGTCCTGGAGGTGTGGCGCGAGGAGGGCGGATTCCACGTGCTGACCTCGCAGGGGCCGTGGACGGCCCGCGCGGTCGTCATTGCGACGGGGGCTTGCGATGCGCCCCGGATTCCCGGCTGGGCCGCCGCGCTGCCGCCCGACATTCATCAGCTCAGCGCCGTCGACTACCGCAACCCCGCCGAGCTTCCCGCCGGAGGGGTGCTGGTGATCGGGGCCTCCGCGACGGGCGTTCAACTGGCGGCGGAAATCCAGGCCTCGGGCCGGCCGGTCACTCTGGCGGTGGGGCGCCATGTACGCAGCCCGCGGCGCTACCGCGGGCGCGACCTGCTGCACTGGCTGGACGAAAGCGGCTTTCTCTACGAGCCGCGCTCCGACGGGATCGCCCCGGACAGGGCGATGGCGCTGCCGTCCCTGCAATTGATCGGCGCAAAAGATGGCCGCGATATCGGCTTGGCCGAACTGGCCGTGGCGGGCGTGCGGGTTGCCGGGCGGGCCATCGGCTGCTCGGGCGCGCGGGTACAGTTCGCCTCTTCCCTGGCCGTGGAATGCGCCGCGGCGGAACTGCGCCGACACCGGCTGCTCGCCGAGATCGACCGCCATATCGCGGCCGCAAGGCTTTCGGCCCCCGCGGACCCGGCAGCCTGGGCGCCCGCCGCTGCGCTGGCCGCGCCGCCCGCCGCGCTCGACCTGCGCGCGCAGCGCATAGCGACGGTGGTCTGGGCCACCGGCTTCCGCCGGACCTATCCCTGGCTGAAGCTGTCCGTTCTCGATCCGGCCGGTGAACTCGTGAACCGCGGCGGGGTGACCCCGATCCCCGGCCTCTACGCGCTCGGCCTGCCGTTCATGCGCCACCGCAGTTCCGCCTTCATCTACGGCGTCGGGCGCGACGCCGAAGCCCTCGTTCCCTCCATCGCCCGCCATCTGGACCGGCGGGCCTGCCGAGCCGCCTGAAAGGAAACGCCATGACCAGGATCACCGAACCCCAAGAATATGACGCCCTGATCATCGGGGCCCGCTGCGCCGGGGCCGCGACGGCGCTGCTGCTGGCACGGCAGGGCGCGCGGGTGCTCGTCGTCGATCACGACAGGCCCGGAACCGATACCATGTCCACCCATGCACTCATGCGCGGCGGGGTGTTCCAGCTGCGCAAATGGGGCCTGCTGGACGCGATTGTCGCGGCGGGCACCCCGGCGGTGCGCAGCACGCAGTTCATCTATGAGGACGTGGCGGTGGAACTGGAGATAAAGCCCGAAGGCGGCATCGACGCGCTCTATTCCCCAAGGCGCTACCTGCTCGACCGCATCCTTGCCGAGGCCGCTGCGGCCGCCGGGGCCGAACTCCGGTACGAAACCTCCTTCCGGGCGCTCGTGCGCGATGGGCAGGGGCGCGTGCGGGGCGCGCGGTTGCGCAACGCCCGGGGCGGGGCGGAGGAGGTCCGCGCCGGGATCGTGATCGGGGCCGACGGGCGGCGCTCTGCCGTGGCCCGCCATGTCGGGGCACAGATCACGCGATACGCCCAGAGCCATGCCAGCTGTATCTACCGCTATGTCGAGGCCTCTCCCGAGGGCGGCAACCGCTGGTATTTCGCGCCTGGCGCGTCGGGTGGGATCATCCCCACGAACGCGGGTCAATCCTGCGTCTTCGTCGCCGTGCCTCCGGCCGTCTATGCCGAGGCCACCAAGGCGGAACCCGATGTCTTCGCCGGGCTGGCCGCGCGCCATGTGCCCGCGATGGCCGCCGCGCTTTCCGGCGCCGCAGGTGTGGGCCGTCCGGTGGCCTTCCGCGGCAGCCCCGGCCATCTGCGGCAGGCGGCCGGGCCGGGCTGGGCGCTGGTCGGCGATGCGGGCTACTTCCGTGACCCGATCACCGCGCAGGGCATCACCGACGCCTTCCGCGATGCCGAACTGCTGGCGCATGCGATCGGAGCGGGCCGGCTTGCCGATTATCCCGCGATGCGGGACTCCTTCGCCGGCGAAATCTTCGCGCTGACCCACCGGATCGCCGCGCTTGATTGGACGATGGAACAGATCCAGGCGCTGCATATGGACCTGAACCAAGCGATGAAGGAGAACCAGAAACGGATGGCCGCGCCAGGAGGAAGCTTCGCGCGCGCCGCCTGACCGGGACATGCCAGGGAGAAACCCGCCATTGGCGCGGGTTTCTCTTTCGCCAGCCGAAAGAAACAGGCCCGCCTTCCGGGGCGGGCCTGGGTTGTGTCGGAGACCAGCGGCAGAGCCGGAAACGACTGGGCTCAGAGGCGGTAGGAGCGGCGGCGCGCATGGTCGTTGGTGAGGCCGATGTCCCGGGCGATCCAGGGATCGAGATGCCCCGCCGCGCGGTACAGTCGACGCGCCCTGCGCCGTTCTTGCAGTTTTTCGTAAAGGTCGTTGATCGCTTTCATCGTGCAACTCCATCTTCGTGTTTGCGATGATGGAAGCATGGCCCGGTGGCATTTCACGGCGATGTCGGGGCGGCCGGGTTTCGGTTTCAATTTATGCTCCGCACGGGCCGGCGCCGAAACATTTGAAACAAGAAACCCCCTTGGCGGACACGGGACAGAAACACGGCTGGCCGAGGATGCGCCGCGACCCAAGGCCAAAAGCTTGCCAAAACGCCGCGATTTGCACATGATTTACGACACGTCTCAGTCACACGGATCGGTCGGAGGTGCCCCAGGGCACCGGAAAGGAGATGCCGTGGAGAAGTCGCTTTTCGAAAAATACGGCGGGTTTTCCGCCGTCAGCAGGATCGTCCTCGATCTCTATGACCGGCTGCTGGATGACGACGATGTCGGGCCCTTCTTCGACGACGTCGAAATGAGCCGGATCGTCGATCACCAGACCAAGTTTGTCTCCTCGCTGATGGGTGGGCCGGCCTCCTATACTGACGACCAGATCGCGAAGATGCACGCGCATTTGGCGATCAAGAGCGTCCATTTCGACAGGATGAAGGAGATCCTGCAGGAAACCCTGACCGATCACGGCCTCGATCCGACCGATGCCGCGGCGGTCGCGGGCGCCTTTGAGGCCCGGCGCAAGCTGGTGTTGGAGTGACGCCATGTCGATCGAGGCCATCAACGAACAGCTCTTGCGCGCCATTGGCGTCGGCGTTGCCTTGCTCGATCTCGAACGGCTGCAGGTGCGGTTCTACAACGACACCTTCCGCGAATGGTTCGGCGAGATCGAGATCGGGCAGCACCTGACCGAGCTCTTTGCCGGGATCGACCCCGGCGCGCTGAAGGAGGGGCTTTCCCAGGAGGGGCGCTACGCGACCGAAACCACCTTCCGGCTGCGCCGGCGCACGATGACCGTCGCCATGGCCTTCAACCGTGCGCTCGACGGGAACGAGGCGATTGCCGTGCTGGTCTGCCAGAACATCTCGCGGATCAAGGAGCTGGAGTCGATGATCGACTCCTACTCGATGATGGTCGAGCGCAACACGCGCGAGATCAAGCGCGAGAAGGAGCAGGTGGAGAAGCTGCTGCTGAACGTCATGCCGCGCTCGGTCTACGAGGAATACAAGACCTTCGGCGTGGTCACCCCGCGGCTTTTCGATACGGTGGCGGTGCTCTGTCTCGACTTCATCGGTTTTGCCGAAATGGTCACCGCCCATGACCCGGGCGTGATCGTCAGCGAACTTAACGACATCTACACCGCCTTCGACCGGATCGGAGAGCAGTTCGGCTGCGCCCGCATCCGTGCGGTCGGTGACAACTACATCGCCGTCGCCGGAATGCCCGACCCCTCCGACGACTATGCCCAGTCGGCCGCGAATGCCGCCGTGCGCTTCCTGCGCTATCTCGATCAGCGCAACGCGACCCACCCCGTGCAGTGGACCTGCCGCATCGGCGTGTCCGCCGGGCCCGTGGTGGGCTCGGTCGTGGGGGTGCAGAAATATATCTACGACGTGTTCGGGCCGGCGGTGATCCACGCCGATCGCCTCCGCTCCGCCGCGGGATCGATGCAGATTGTGGCCAACCGGGCCATGATCGACCGTCTCGATGACCGGTTTGCGGCCTCTCCAGCCGGCGAGGTGGCCCTCGCGAACGACCGCGAGGAAACGGTCTTTGGCCTGCAGGCCGATGTCGCGGCCGCCGAAAGGCCCTAGCCATGGCTCCGCGCATTGAGCCCTCCGAGTCCCCCTCGCAGCTGTTGGGTGAGGCGATCGACGCGCTGTCGGAGGGCATCGCCGTGTTCGACGACGAGGCAGTGCTTTGCTGCACCAACGCGGGCTTCAGGGAGATGAACCCCTGTGTCGCGGACATCCTCGATCACGGGCCCGGCTGGAACATCCTTCTGCGCGAATGGGTCGGCCGGGGCGGGATTTCGGCCGCGGCGCGCGAACGCCTGGACTGGATGGAGGCGCGCCTCGGCGATGGCGACGGCAGCCCGGCCCCGCTGGAAGTCGACTCCCAAGGCCGCGTCCACGAAATCTTCCTGCAAGCCACCGCGAAAGGCGGCTTCGTCCTGGTGCAGAAGGACATCACCGCCCGTCGCAGGGCCGAGGAGAGCGAGCGCGAGGCCGACATGCTGCTGCGCAAGGTGCTGGAGGCTTGCCCGGCCAATATCGTGATGTCGCGCGTGGGCGACGGCGAGATCATTTACCGCACCCCCGCCGCGACCGAGCTTCTGGGGACCGCGCGCCATACGCACGGCCATTTCGCCTCGCGCGAGGAGCGCGCGGATTTCATCACCGCGCTGCTGCCCGACGGCCGGGTGGCGGACATGCCGGTCACCGGTCTGCGCCCGGACGGCACGCGCTTTCCCTGCCTGGTTTCCGCGCGCCTGATCGACTACCGCGACGAGGACGTCATCGTCTCCACCACCGTGGATATCAGCAAGGAGGTCGCGCTGCGCCAGAAGCTGGCCGAACAGCGCGAGCAGATATTCCAGGCCGAGAAGATGTCGGCCCTGGGCGAGCTTCTGGCCGGCATCGCGCATGAGTTGAACAACCCTCTTTCGGTGGTGGTGGGGCATGCCTTGATGCTGCGGGACGAGGAGATCGACCCCGCAACGCTGCGGCACGTGGAAAAGATCAGCGACGCCGCCGAGCGCTGCGCGAAGATCGTGAAGTCCTTTCTCGCCATGGCCCGGCAGCAGCCCGCGCGCCTGGTGCCCATCGACATCGCGGACACGCTCGAGATGTCCATCGATGCGCTGCGCAACGGGGCCGAGGGGATTGCAACGCCCATCGAATGCGAGGTCGCGCCCGATCTGCCGCCGGTGCGGGGCGACATGAACCAGATCGCGCAGGTTCTCATCAACCTCGTGGCCAATGCCGACCAGGCCATCCGCGACAGCGGCACCGGCGACCTCATCCGCATCACCGTCCGCCACGACGCGCCGGAGGAGATGATCGAGATCGCCGTCGCCGACAACGGGCCTGGCATCCCCAGGGAAATCCGCAGCCGCATCTTCGACCCGCTCTTCACCACCAAGCCGGTGGGGGCGGGCACCGGAATCGGCCTGGCCCTGTGCCAGCGCGTGGTCACGGCGCATTCGGGCCAGATCGGCCTGCAGCCTGCTTCAGGGCAGGGCGCCACCATCGTCGTCCGCCTTCCGGTGACCAATGCCGAGCGGTCCTCCGGCGTGCCGGAGGCCGAACCGCGGGCCACCAACAAGGGCCGGGTCCTGGTCGCCGATGACGAGGCCGACGTCTGCGAGCTGCTTCGCGAGCTTCTGGTCAAGGACGGTTTCGAGGTCGAAACGGCGGACACCGCCGAAAAGGCGCTGAGCCTGATCGAGACCGGGGATTTCGCGTTTATTCTGAGCGATCTGAAGATGCCGGGGATGGGCGGGCGCGGCCTTTACGAGCGGCTGCTGCGCGACCGCCCGGCGCTGGCCCGCCGCCTCGGCTTCGTCACCGGTGACACCATGAGCGCGCAGGCGCGCGGCTTCCTCGACGGCTCGGGACGGCCTTTCCTCGAAAAACCGATCGCGCCGTCGGAACTCAGGGCGCTGGTGCAGACCATTTCCGGCGAAAGCGACGGGGAAGGCACGACATGAGCGACCACATTCTCATCTGCGACGATGAAATGGAGCTGCGCGAAATGCTGGCGGAATACCTGGGCAAGCGCGGGTTCCGCACCAGCCTGGCCGCCGACGCGGAGGACCTGCGCCGGCAACTCGGGGAAGACCGGCCCGATCTCATCCTTCTCGACATCAACATGCCGGGCGAGGACGGGCTGTCGGTGCTGCGCGGGCTGCAGGGGCCCGAGGCGCCCTTCGTCATCATGCTCACCGCGGCCGGAGAGGTGGTCGACCGGGTGGTGGGGCTGGAGATGGGCGCGGACGACTACCTGGGCAAACCGGTGGACCTGCGCGAGCTGGTCTCGCGCATCAAGGCGGTGCTGCGCCGGCGGGTGGCCGCGGCCGAGCCCGCGGCCGAACGCACGCGCTTCCGCTTCGGCAAGACGTGGCTCGACCTGGAGGCCGCCAAGCTGATCGACGAGGACGGCAGCGAGGTGCCGCTCACGGCGATGGAATTCAACCTTCTGAAGCTTTTTGCCAGGAACCGCGGCCGGGTGCTGAACCGCGACCAGATCCTCGAAGGGGCGCATGACCGCTCCTGGGATCCGTTCGACCGGTCGATCGATATCCGGATCTCGCGCATCCGCAAGAAGATCGAGGTCAACCCGGCCAAGCCGGAGGTCATCCGCACCGTGCGCGGCGTGGGATACATCTACGACCCGTCCTGACTTCACGAAACAATTGAAACCCGGTCCGTGCCCGCGTGAAAACGCGCTGAAAAGGCACGGGGAGAACATGGCGTCAGCACCCCCCGAAGGAGGACACCGCCATGACGCCGACGCCCGAACACGTGAAGGAACTCCGCCAGAGCTGGGCAGAACTGGCAAAGGACCCCCAGGCCCTGACCGGATGTTTCTACGATACCCTTTTCGCCATCGCCCCGGATGCCGCCGCGCTCTTTCCGGGAACGGACATGCCGGCGCAGCAGATCAAGTTCGCCGCCGCGATCGGCCTCGTGGTCAAGCATGCCGATAACCTCGGGCCGGTCCTGCCCGCCCTGGCCGAGCTGGGTCGCCGCCACGCCTCCTATGGCGTCACCGAGGCGGATTACCACGCCGTGGGCGCGGCCCTGCTTCAAGCCGTTGCCGCACAGCTGAAGGCCACCTTCACCCCCGCCACGGAGGAGGCGTGGGACGTTGCATACCGCGCCGTGGCCGCCGCGATGCGGGCGGGCCTGCCTGGCGAGATGGAGAAATCCGCCTGACCCCCCAAGACCTCACAGGAGACCCGCAATGCAAACCACGCCCCGACCCGCCCCGTGCGCTACCGCCGGGATCATCGGTCCCTACAGCGACTGGCCATCCAAGGCGGCGAAGCGGCCGATGCGCCGTTACGCCGCCGGCGGCGCCACAGCCGCGGCCGCCGCGCTCTTCGTGCACTGCGTCGTGCCGCTGCTCTGAAACACATCCAACTCCAGGAGAGACACCATGCCCCGCCCCGTCCCCACCATCCTCGACACCGTCGGCAACACGCCCATCGTCCGTATCAACCGCCTCGCCCCCGAGGGCGTGGAGCTTTACGTCAAGCTCGAGGCGTTCAACCCCATGGGCTCGGTCAAGGACCGTCTGGCGCTCGGGATCATCGAGGCCGCCGAGCGCGACGGGTCGCTGAAGCCCGGCCAGACCGTGATCGAGGCCACCAGCGGCAACACCGGCATCGGGCTGGCCATGGTCTGCGCGGCCAAGGGCTATCCGCTGGTGGTCACCATGGCCGAGAATTTCAGCGTCGAGCGCCGCAAGCTGATGCGCTTCCTCGGCGCCAGGGTGATCCTCACCCCGGCCTCGGAAAAGGGGAGCGGCATGCTCGCCAAGGCCGAGGAACTGGCGGAGAAACACGACTGGTTCCTGTGCCGCCAGTTCGAGAACGAGGCCGGGCCGGATATCCATTCGGCCACCACCGCGCGCGAGATCCTCGACGGGTTCGCCGGTGCGCCGCTGGATTTCTGGGTGAGCGGCTTTGGAACCGGCGGCACCCTGAAGGGCGTGGCCCGCGTGCTGAAGGCCGAGAGCCCCGCCACCCGCATCATTGCCTGCGAGCCCGACAATTCGCCGCTGATCGGCTCGGGGGTCGCGCAGGCCTACCGCCCCGATGGCAGCCCGGCCGCCAGCCACCCGGCCTTCCGGCCCCACCTCATGCAGGGCTGGAGCCCGGATTTCGTGCCCCGGCTGATGGATGACGTGGTCGCGGCGGCGCTGATCGACGAGGTCTGCCCGGTGCCCGGCAAGGCGGCCCTGGCCTGCGCGCGCGACCTGGCGCAGAAGGAGGGCATCCTGTGCGGGATCACCGGCGGGGCCACCTTCGCCGCCGCGCTGGAGGTCGCGCGCCGCGCCCCGAGAGGCGCGCGCATCCTCGCCATGCTGCCCGATACGGGCGAGCGCTACCTCTCCACGCCGCTGTTCGCGGAAATTGCCGAGGCGATGGACGAGACCGAGCAGGAGATCGCCGCCTCGACGCCGCGCTTCCGGTTCGACACGGCCTCCGCGCAGAGCCCGCAGGCACCCGCCAGCCCGACGGAGGCCGCCGAGGCGGAGCTCGAGGCGCTGGTATCCGACTCAGGGCATCCCGTGGTAGTCTTTGCACTGGAATGGTGCGAATTCTGCTGGTCGGTCCGCAAGCTCTTCGAGACGGCGGGCATTGCCTATCGCTCGGTGGACCTGGACGGCCCGGATTACCGCGAAAACGACCGGGGCGGGGATCTGCGCCGCGCGCTGGCCAAGCGAACGGGCGCGGTGACCATTCCCCAGGTTTTCGTGGGCGGCCGGCATGTCGGCGGCGCGACCGAGACCTTCGATGCCTTCAACGATGGCCGGCTGCAGGAACTGCTTGATCACTCGGGTTTGCCCGCGGCCAAGACGGATGTTGGCGACGCCTACGGCTTTCTGCCCGCCTGGCTGCATCCCCGCCATATCCCCGCGCCTGCGGCGCGGCGCTGACCAAAGAGTGGGAGCATCGACAATGACCCGCGCAACCGACCACAACCCCGCCTACCGCTGGGTGATCCTCTTTGCCGCATCGTCGATGCTGGCCATCGCCATGGGGCAATTGGTGAACGGTTTCTCGCCGTTCTTTGCACCTCTGGAAGAGACCTTTGGCTGGTCTCGCGGCGAGATCTCGCTGATCAATACCTCGGGGCTCATCGGCCTTGCCCTGGGCGGCATCTTGATGGGCCGGATCGCCGATCGGGTCAACATCCGCCTCGTCGTGCTTTGCGGTGCGGTGGTGACCAGCGTCGCGGTGATCGCCGCCTCGCAGGCGAATGCGCTGTGGCAGTTCTACGCGCTTCTCTTCATCGCCGGGGCCTTGGGCGGCGGAGCGCTTTTCGCGCCGCTCTTCGCGCTGGTCGGCGCGTGGTTCCGCACCGGCGCGGGTCTGGCCATCGGCATCGCCTCGGCGGGCCAGGCGATCGGGCAGGGCGGGGTTCCCTTCGCCAATACGCTGCTGATTGAAGGGTTCGGCTGGCGCGGCGCGCTGCTGGCGCTGGGCGTGTTTTCCTTCCTGACGATGGTGCCGCTTGCGTTGCTGACCCGCCGGGCCGGGGCGATGCCGGGTGCGGGGCAGGGCGCCGCCGACGAGAGCCGACCGCCCCTGCCCCTGGGGACGGTGGTGGTCACGCTGAGTGCCGCGGTGCTGTTCTGTTGCAGCCTGATGTCCGTGCCCCTCATGCATCTGGTGCCGCAGATCCAGGCCCACGGGATCGCCGCACCCGAGGCCGGCAGCGTGCTGCTGCTGATGATGATCGTCGCCATCGCCGGTCGCGTGGCCTTCGGCCGGCTGGCCGACATGATCGGGCCGATCCCGGCCTACCTGGCGGCCTCCGCCTGGCAAACCGCGCTGGTGTTTCCGTTCACCCGGATCGGCGAGTTGGGTCCGCTATACGTTTACGCGGCCGTCTACGGCTTTGGCTATGCCGGCGTGATGACCGGCGTTCTGACCACCATCCGGGCCCTCACGCCCGAGAACCGGCGGGCGAGCGCGACGGGGATCATTCTGGCCTTCGCTTGGGCTGGCCACGGTATCGGCGGCTTCATGGGCGGCGCGATGTATGATTTGAGCGGGTCCTATGACCTCTCCTTCGGGCTCGCGGCGGTGGCAGGGGCCGTAAACCTCGTAATCGTTTCTCTTCTTTGGTTCCGTGTCAGGGCCGGCAAAGCCGGAGGCGTTCCGAACACTATTTGAGATATCCTGCTCAGGCGGCCCCTCCGGATTTGTTCGAACGACCGATGCAGCCCACGGGACGCCCCTCACTGACTAGGATCCGCGTATGTCGCGCGAAGGGGGCCGCGCCTGATGCTCACTTGGGCTGAACTATTCGCCGTCACCAGACCCTGAGTGTCCGCCGTCGGCACACACGAGGCAGCGCGAGTTCATGCTCTGCCTTCTTACGGAGCCGCGAAGGGGAGCGAGGGACGGTCATGGCGGCAATATCTTGTCTGATCCTGGAAGTCATGACCGCTTCAAGGCCCGGTAGGCGATCCGAGATGCGCCGTTGTTCAGCATAGGACCCATCGGGCCCCCGCACCAATACCCTTGAACAAGCCGCCCAGGAGGCGGTTTTTTCGTCCGGGAACCCAGAGCAAGAAATCCCGCCAGCTCCCCGACCAGTTCGCTCACCAGGGTGCCTCCCTCCGGGCTCCGCCGGACCTCGGGCAGAAGGCTGCGGATGATCGACGTCGCATCGGTCTTGGTCGATGGATCGTGCAGGGCGTCCGTCGGTTTCCGGCACAGCGCCGCGACAGCCATTGCAGAGTTCGATCCCGAGCACGTTGACATCATCCGCGACATCCTTGGGCACGCCACCCTGGATCTGGCGGAGACGCACTACAATCGCCCGACCCGGCATTTCGAGTGGCAAAGGGCTGCAACCGATCGTGGAAGATGCCTGCGCGAATGGCCGAACTGCCAAGGAAGCGGTCAACGGCTCAGGCATCCGGACACACGAGTGAAGTCCACGTCCGAATGTGCCCACCGGGCGGAAAGCAGGCAGTCGCTGCGGGATTTCCGAAGGGCAGAAATCGCGCCCTAAACGGGTGTATGCGATCTCGGTTTCACCTCCGCTTTTCCGACCATGTTCAGCAGCGGACTCTTTCCATACCGGGATCAAAGAGGGGCCTCAGAGAGGCGGTCGCCCTGACCCGTTTGCCGGCCACATCGATTTCCCAGGTCCCTTCATCGACAATGGTCGCCCTCAGGGGAGCGTCGAGTTCGGCAAATCCGATCCCTACAGCGCCGCCCAGCGTATGGCCGTAGGCCCCGACCTGAATATATCCGACGTTTTCACCGTTCAGGTAGATCAGTTCGTTTCCATGGAGCAGCGGCTCGGGATCCAGCAACAGGAATTGCAGCATCCGCCTCTTGGGCACGCCCTGAGCCTTGATCGCCGCAAGCGGGGCCCGGCCGATGAAGCCAGCAGGCTTGTCGAGCTTGACGGCAAATCCCAATCCAGCCTCGATCGGATTGTCGGTGTTGTCCACATCGACCCCAAAATCACGATAGGCCTTTTCGAGCCGCAGCGAAGAAAGGGTCTGCATCCCGGCGTTGCGGATGCCGAACTCCTGGCCAGCATCCATCAGTAGTTCATAGACCTGCACGGCGTGCAGGGCCGGCACATGCAACTCCCAGCCAAGCTCGCCGACATAGGTGACCCGCAACGCCAGCACATTGAAATAGCCGACATCGATATCCTGCGCGGTCATGAAGGGGAACGCCTCGTTCGAAAGGTCGGCAGAACTCACCTTCCGCATCAGATCGCGCGCTTTGGGGCCGTGGATGTTGATCTGGGTGATGCCGGCAGTGATATCGGTGACGGTCACGAACTCGTCCGCCCCGATATGACGGCGCATCCATGTCTCTGTGTGGGCATGGCTGTTTTCGCCCACCACGACGAGAAACTTTTCCTGTTCCAGCCGGGTTACCGTCAGGTCCGCCTCGAACCCGCCGGTTTCATTTGCCCATGCGGTGTAGGCGACCCGCCCCGGTTCGATGTCAACCTCGTTGCAGCTCAGCCGGCTCAATAGCGCGCAGGCGTCGCGGCCCTGCACGAGGAACTTGGACATCGAGGACATGTCCATCAGGATCACGTCCTCGCGCGCGGCGCGATGCTCTTCGGCATGCCAGTCAAACCAGTTTTGACGGCTCCAGCTGTATTTCGCCACCTGGGCCTCTTCGGGCGTCGGCGCAAACCAGTCCGGCATTTCCCAACCGTGGCTTTCGGTGAAGAAGGCCCCTGCCGCCTTCAGCCGGTCGTAAAGGACCGACCGTTTGAGGTCGCGCGCAGTCTTGAAGCTCTCGTTGGGGAAATGCGCGCCAAAGCTTTTCGCCAGCAACTCCGGTGTCCGGGCCCGGCGGAAGGCAGGGGTGTTGTGGCTGCCATCGGCAAATCGGTCCGCGTTGAAACTGGTGTGATCGACGGGGCAGTGGCCATTGACGATCCAATGTGCAAGCGCCATGCCGATGCCAGGACCGTTGAGGATGCCCAGAGAATTGAGCCCCGCGGCCACCCAGCAATTGCGCAATCCCGGTGCCTCGCCCACCAGCGGCGCAAGATCGGGGGTGAAACTTTCCGGGCCGCAGAAGAACTTGCGAATACCTGCCTCGGCTGCCGAAGGTACCCGCTTGAAGGCGGTCTCGAGATGAGGTGCCATCCGGTCCCAATCGGGATCAATCTCACCGAAGGAGAAGCCCTCTGGAATCGCATCGATGTGCCAAGGCGCGGCGTCGGGCTCGAACAGGCCCACCAGAAGCCCGCCCACTTCTTCGCGGAAATAGGCCCAGGTGTGGGGATCCTCAACCAGCGGCAGGTCGCGGGTGATACCCTCCATCGGTTCGGTGATGAGATAGTAGTGCTCGGCCGCCTGCAGCGGCAGGTTGACGCCCGCGCGCGCGCCGATCTGGCGCGACCACATTCCTGCGGCGACCACCACGTGTTCGGCGGCAATTTCCCCCTGGTCTGTGCGCACGCCAACCACGCGTCCGTTTTCGGTCAGGATATCCAAGACCCTCGTATCCTCGATAATCCGCGCGCCACGGCTGCGGGCCCCACGGGCCAGCGCCATCGTCGTGTCAACGGGGTTGGTGCGCCCTTCGAGCGGGTACCAGAACGCGGCGATCGTGTTCGAGAAGTCGCCAATGGGAAACCGTTCGGCCGCCTCGGCTGGCGAGATCTCGTTCACTTCAATGCCGAAACGGTTCATGAAGGCTGCCCCGCGCCGCATCTCTTCCAGCCGCTCGGGCGTGTCGGCCGGCTGAATATAGCCCACCTGCCGCCAGCCGGTCGCCTGGCCGGTCTCGGCCTCCAGTCCGGAGATGAGATCGCGGCCATAGGTATAGAGCTCGCACTCCCACTCGCTGCCAAGCACGGCAGGCACGATTTCGCCTGCCGCGTGCCAGGTCGTCCCCGAGGTCAGCTTGTCGCGCTCAAGCACAACGACATCGGTCATGCCAAGCTTGGTCAGGTGGTAGGCCAGATTACAGCCAATTGAGCCGCCACCAATGACAACGGTCTGGGCGTGGGAGGGAAGAGTACTGTTCATGCGCGGCTTCCGTGGAAAGTGTTCGAGTTCGGCCAAAGCTTAGGATTGCCCTCGTTCGGGAATCAAGTCATTGATTGAATGACTATTCAATGGAATGCACATGACCTCCGCAGGCAGCAAAAAGAAACCCCGCACTGCGCCGCCCGAGGTGCGCCGGAAACAGCTGATCGACGCCACGATCACTTGTATCAGCAAGCGCGGGATCTCGGGCACGACGCTGAGCGATGTCACAAAAGAGGCCGGCCTGTCGCTCGGTCTCGTGAATTTCCACTTTAAAAACAAAGATGCGCTGCTCGCCGAAACCCTGAAAACGCTCGCCGAAGAACATCGCGCGCTCTGGATGCGGGCTTTAAAGCGTGACGAGCTTACTGCCGCGGACAAGCTGCGGGTCATGGTCGACGCCCAATTCCACCCGCGTATCTGCAGCCGAAAGAAACTGGCCGTCTGGTTCGCATTTTTCGGAGAGGCGGCGCATCGCAGGTCCTATCGCCTGAGTTCGGCCCATATCGATATTGAGCGTCAGGAGATCAGTGCCGATCTTTGCCGACAAATCATCGCCGAGGGCGACTATGATGGGGTCGATGCCGAGGGTGTATCGCTGACGCTTGAGAGCCTGTTTGACGGGTTCTGGCTCAATATGCTGATGTATCCGGCCAAGTTCCGCCGGGAAGATGCCGCGCACCGGGTTTTGTCCTATCTAAGCACGGTTTTCCCAATGCACTTCGCCGTCCGAGGCGAGAGCGCCGCCATTTCTCCCGACATGTCATATCTTCGCTGACATCGCAGCCATTTCGGGAATTTCCGGACGAACGGCTTACAAGGGCACAGCATTGCCGGTCGCTGTGAACACGTCCGATCATGGGGTCTCAACGGTTCTTTCGGGGCTCCGCACCCGGCTCATCAGCAGAAGCCCGACAACGAAGAAGGCGAGAACGGCCGCCATGCCGGCGCGCTGGTCGTCGAAGGCGTCGGTCGCCAGGGCGACCGCCAACGGTCCGGCAAAGGCGGTGGCCCGGCCCGAAAGCGCGTAGAGCCCGAACATTTCCCCTTCCATCCCCTTCGGCGAGAGCCTCGCCATCATTGCGCGGCTCGTCGCCTGTCCTCCGCCGACGAAAAGGCCAAGGCCCGGGCCGGCGGTCCAGACAACAAGGGTGGAGGTCGTCGCCACCAGGATGCCGCCCAGGACCAGCAGGCCCAAAAGCGTGATCGTGATCGTGGCTTTGGATCCGATGCGGTCGTCGACCCAGCCGAAACCCGCCGCCCCCACAGCCGCAGCCACATTGAGGGCGATGGCGAACAGGATGACCTGTTCCATCGTCATTCCGAACACGCCGGCAGCGAAGATTCCGCCGAAAGCAAACAGGGTGATTATGCCATTTGAATAGAACAGATAGGCGGCCAGGAAGCGGACGATATTGGCGTATTTCCCGATGCTGCGCAGGGTCGACAGAAGCGTGGCCATCCCCTCGTGCACCGCCCGGCGCAGCGGGATCCCGCTATACGCCCCATCCTTGGTGAACAGGACAAGGGGAAGGGCAAATACCGCGTACCAGGCCGCGACCATGACCACGGTTGCCCGGATGTTCTCGGCCGCGCCACGGTCCAGGCCAGCCAGGGGCGCGTCCGCGCGCACGAAGCCCATCAAGGCCACCCCAAGCGAAGCGATGGCGCCTGCAAAGCCCAGCGCCAGACCCCAGCCGGAAACGCGCCCGAAGAAGCTGCGGGGAACGAGGGCGGGGAGCATCGCGTTGTAGAAGACGAAGGCAAGCTCGGCACTGACGGCGGCGCAGACGAACAGAACAAGGGCGAGGGGAACATCATCGGCCGTGGGACGGACCAGGTAGAGCGCCGCTGTGAAGGCCACGCAAAGCCCGGTGAAGCCGACAAGCCAGGGCTTGCGCCGGCCGATCTTGTCGGCGACCGCCCCCAGCACCGGGCTTGCCACGGCCATCAGAAAGGCGGCGATACTCGACGCGTGTCCCCACAGCACCGTGCCTTCGGTGGGCGACGCGGCTACGGCCGTGGTGAAATAGGGGGCAAAAACAAAGGTCGTGATCAGCGTGCCGAATGCCGAATTGGCCCAGTCGTAGATGCACCAGGAGATGACGCCCCGGTCGAACACCCGGGACCGGCCGCTTCGGGCGGCTCCTGCCGGGCGCGAAGGGGTGTCGTCCGGCCCCTCCATCAGAAGCGGGGCGCCTCGAGCGCGATGTCGGGTTCTCCGCATTTTTCCAGGATACACGCACGGGCCGCGTTCTTGAGTTCAAGCGCCGCCTCGAAATCCGAGCCCATCGGGTAGATCGGGTGGCCGACGTGAACGCTGATCGGGCCGGGGCGCGGAAACCATCTGTGGTCGTGGCGCAGCACGGAGCGGCAGCCCCGGATCGTCACCGGGACCACCGGAACACCCGCCTCCGCAGCGGTCACGAAGGCCCCCATGCGGAACTCCATCAGCCCCGGCATGCGCATGACGGTGGCCTCGGGGTAGAACACCACCGGCCGCCCGGCCCGGGCCGCTTCAATGGCGGCGTGAGTGTGCTCGAGCGCTGTCTCGGTCTTGAATTGCTCGACGAAGATCGTTTCCAGCGCACGGAGGATCGGGCCTCTGAAACCCATCTCCCTGAACCCGATGAACGCTACGAAGGCGAGATTTCCCGGCAGCGCGGAAATGAGGGCAGCGCTGTCCAGATAGCTCGTGTGATTGGCGACATAGACCACGTCATGATCCGGCGGCGGCGCCTCGGCCGTGATTTCCAGACGGTGGCCCTGGAGGAACAGCGCCAGGCGCACCGCGGCGCGCATCGCCGCCCAGCGCCAGGACAGCCTGGGCAGGATCTGAACCAGCGGCCAGAGCAGCAGCGCAAAGAACGCGGTGATCGACCACCAGTAATTGGCATAGGCCCGCGCCCGGGCGGTCCGGGTGGCGCGGGCCAACCGGCCGCGGGCGCCGCTCAGCGCAAAGCGCGCGATCTGCCACCAGCGCGGGCGGCGGGTGCCGGCTGGCCGGCCGGCCAGGTAGTTCTCGCGGGCCTGGAACCGCCGAACCTTGCCGCTGGAGGTCTTGGGTATGGCGTGGCGCGGCACGATGACCACCTCGTCCACCGCCTCGCCAAGCACGCTGAGGGAGCGGGCCTTGGCCTCCCGCGCCAGCCGCGCGCGGGTCTCGGGGTCGGCGGCCTTGCTTTCGGCCAGAACGATCAGGCGTTCCGTCCCGGCCACCGGGTCTGGCGCGCCGAACATGATCACGGCCCCCGCCGTGATCCCGTCCAGGCGCCCGATGGCCTCTTCCACGGGGGCGGGGTGTATCAGCCGGCCGGCGCGGATGATGACGTCCTTGGTGCGGCCGGTGATGAAGATCTCGCCCTTCGCCACATAGGCCAGATCGCCGCTTTCCAGCCAGTCGCCCTCGAACAGGCCGGCGGTCTTTTCTTCGTTGCGGAAATAGCCCCGCGTGGCCGAGGGCCCCCGGAATTGCAGGCGGCCCTGCTGGCGCTCGGGCAGTTCGTGGCCCAGGGCGTCGACGATCCGCACCTCGTGGCCGAGCAGCGGCTTTCCGCAGGCGACCATTTCGGTGGCCTCGGCGCTGCCGGGCTTGGCCGGAACGGCGCGGCCGGTCGCGGCGAAGACATCGCGGTCGATACGCTCGGTCCAGGGCGCGCGGTCCAGTTCGGGGAAGGTCAGCCCGGTGACGGATTCGGCCAGGCCATAGCAGGGGCTCATGGTCTCGGGCCGGAAACCGTAGGGCGCGAAACGCTCGGTGAAGGCGCGCATCGTGTCCGGCGAAACCGGCTCGGCGGCATTGGCGGTAAAGCGCCAGGAGCTGAGGTCCAGCCCCTCAAGCACATCATCCGCGATCTTGCCGGCGCAGATCGCGTAGGCGAAGTTCGGGGCGGCGGACACCGTCCCGCGGTTGCGGTGGATGGTCCAGAGCCAGCGCTCGGGCCGGGCGAGAAAGTGCAGCGGGCTCATGATGACGGTCGGAGTGGCGTAGTAGAGGCACGACAGCCAGGCGCCGATCAGCCCCATGTCGTGGTAGAGCGGCAGCCAGCTGACATAGACGTCATTTGGCGAGGCGTTCACCGCCCGCCCCATCGCGCGCACATTTGCCAGCACGTTTTCGTGCGACAGGATCACGCCCTTCGGGTCCCCGGTGCTGCCCGAGGTGTATTGCAGCAGGCAGATGTCGCCGCCGGCCAACCCGCGCGGCAGCCTTTCCGCGCCGCCTGCGCTGAACTCCTCGACCGTGGCGACGGCCCGCAGGGTCGGCACCGCCGCCCGCACCAGCCGGGCGAACTGCCGCCCCTCGGCAACCGTGATCAAGACTGCCGCTTGGCAGTTGTCGAGGATCCTGGCGCTGCTTCTGAGCGCGTGCTCGATCTGGTCAAGCCGGGCCGGGGGATAGATCGGCACAGGGATGCCCCCGGCCAGCAGCGCCCCCATGAACGCCTGGAAAAAGGCGCGGCACGTGGGCAGCATGATCGCCACGGCCTCTCCGGGCTCCAGCCCCCAGGCGCGCAACCCGCCTGCCACGCCTTTGGCCTCCTGCGCGAGGGCGGCATAGGTGATCGGGGCTTCTTCCTCGTCGCCATTGGAAGGGATGATATGCGGGCGGTCGGGGTGATGTTCCGCGTGCCATTCCAGGACATCGGTCAGGGTTTCGATACTCTCGGGGACGGGTTTGATCCCGTCCGTTTCCGTCGCTGGCGGGGCTGCCGCCGAGGCCCGACGGCGGATAACGCGCGCTTCGGCCTTGCCCAGGGCCTTGAGAATATCCCTCGGGCTGCGCGCGTTTGCCCGCAGCGCGTCGGGCAGGCTGACGTCGAACAGGCGCTCGAGACGCTGCATCAGCTCGGCCCGGCCGAGGCTGTCGAAGCCGAAGCGTTCATCGAGATCGGCATCCAGGCCGAGGCGGTCGATCTCGTCATTGTTCGGATGCAGGTCACGGGCAAGCTTGCGGACCGCGCGCATCAGTTCGTCCGCGACATCTGCGCCGGGCCGGTCGCCCGCCACGCTGTCTCTTTTCTCTTGTGGTGTGCCGTTATGCATGTCTGAACACCCACGCCCGGCGCCCCGCGGCGCGGATGCTTGAGTCTAGCCGCGGGGGAAGGCCGCGTCGAGGTTGGGTTTCCGCGAGGCGGCGCGGGTGCGCCCGCCTCAGCTTCTCGGGACGGGCCTGGCGCCGTGCCGAACGGCGTTCACGCGTCCCCGGCAGGCGGCTCGGTTAGGACAAGGTCCCGCGCGGCCCGGACCTCGTCGAGGCGGCGCACCGGCGTTGCATGCGGGGCCTCGCGCAGCAGCTCCGGCGTCTCGCGCGCCTCTCGCGCGATTTCCCGCATGGCCGCGACAAAGGCGTCGAGCGTGGCCTTGGTCTCGCTTTCGGTGGGCTCGATCATCAGGGCCTCGGGCACCGTGAGGGGGAAATAGTTGGTCGGCGGGTGCATGCCGAAATCCATCAGCCGCTTGCTGACGTCGATGGCCCGGACCTCGCTGCCCGTCGGCCGGCCCTCGCAGACGAATTCGTGCATGCAGGTCCGGTCATAGGGTAGGGGATAGTCCCCGCGCAGGCCAACGCGCAGGTAATTGGCGTTCAAAACCGCATGCATGGCATTCCTGCGCAGCCCGTCTGCGCCGAGGCCGCGCAGATAGGCGTAGGCGCGCACGAACATCCCGAAATTGCCGTGAAAGGCGCTCATCCGTCCGATCGAGGAGGGCGGTGACGCAAGGGTGTAGCGATCCTCCGCCGCGACATGCTCCACGATTGGAGAAGGGAGGAATGGCGCCAGTTCCGCGCTCGCTCCCAGCGGTCCCGAGCCCGGCCCGCCGCCGCCATGGGGAGTGGCGAAGGTCTTGTGCAGGTTGAAATGCATCAGGTCGATCCCCAGATCGCCCGGCCGCGCGATCCCGGTCAGGGCGTTCATATTGGCGCCGTCGCCATAGACCAACCCGCCGCAGCCGTGCACGATCCCGGCGACCTCCCCGATCTCATCTTCGAACAGCCCCAGCGTATTGGGGTTGGTCAGCATAATGCCCACGACCCGGTCCGAGCAGGCCGCGCGCAGCGCCGCGAGGTCGACGCCCCCGCGCGGGTTTGACGGGATCTCGACCGCCACGCAGCCAGCCATGCTCGCCGAGGCCGGGTTGGTGCCATGGGCGGTGTCCGGGATCAGCACCTCGTCGCGGTCTCCCTGCCCACGGGCCGCGTGCCATGCCCGCATCATCAGCAGGGCGGTCAACTCTCCCTGCGCCCCGGCCGTGGGCTGCAGCGCGACCGCGTCGAAGCCGCCGATCTCCTTCAGCGCCTCCTGCAACTCGAACATCAGTTCCAGCGCCCCCTGCGCGGCGGCCTCGTCCTGCAGCGGGTGCAGCGCGGCGAACCCCGGCAGCCGCGCCATCTGCTCGCCGATCCTGGGGTTGTGCTTCATGGTGCAGGAGCCGAGCGGGTAGAACCCTGTGTCGACGCCGAAGTTGCGCTGGGAGAGGCGCAGGTAGTGCCGCACCACCTGCTGTTCCGACAGCTCGGGCAGGCCGTTGTCGTCTCTGACAAGGTGCCGCGGCAGCGCCGATTGCGGCACGTCGCAGTCGGGCAGGGCGATGCCGACGCGGCCCGGGACGCTTTGCTCGTAGAGGGTCGGGTCATCCATCGCTGCGTTGCTCCCTTCAAGCCGCCAGGCGCCGGAGCGCCGAGACCAGGGTGTCGATCTCGGCCCGGCTGTTGGTTTCGGTGACGGCGATCAACATGCGGTTTTCCCAGCCGGGGCAGGCGCGGCCGAGATCGTAGCCGCCCGTGATACCGTGCTCGGTGCGCAGGCGCGCGTTCACCTCGGCCGCCGGATGGGGCAACCCCAGCACGAATTCCTTGAAAAAGGGCGCATCTGGCGCGTCCGGGTTCACGGTCAGGCCCGGGATATCGCCCAGGCGCGCGGCGGCGTAATGGGCCTTGTGATGGCAAAGCTCGGCCACGCGGCGCAGCCCCTGCCGGCCCAGGGTCGCCAGGTAGGTCGCCGCGGCCAGCGCGCCGAGGGCGGAGTTGGTGCAGATATTGCTGGTGGCCCTGGCCCGGCGGATATGCTGCTCGCGCGTGGCGAGGGTCAGCACATAGCCGCGGCGGCCCTCGGCGTCGGCGGTCTGCCCCACCAGCCGCCCGGCGAGTTGTCGGACATGGGCACGGCGGGTGGCGAAGATGCCCAGCGACGGCCCGCCGAACGAGGGAGATATCCCCAGCGGCTGGCCGTCGGCCACCACCACGTCGGCGCCTTGCGCGCCGGGCGGCCGGAACAGGCCCAGCGAGATCGGATCGGCAAGCACGATGAGCAGCGCGCCCTTGGCGTGCACGGCCTCTGCCAGCCCATCGAGATCCTCCAGCCGGCCGAAGAAATTGGGGGTCTGGATCACCAGCGCCGCCGTGTCGCCGCCCGCAAGCGCCGCCAGCTCGCGGGCCGCGACGGATCTGTCGTCGGGGACCACCAATTCCGCGTCGAGGCCGCTCAGATAGGTCGCGACCACCTCGCGGTAATGCGGGTGGACCGAGGGCGACAGCACGATCCGCGAACGATCCCCCTTGGCGGCATTGAGCGCCAGCAGCACCGCCTCGGCCAGCGACGTGGCGCCGTCGTAATGGCTGGCGTTGGAGACCTCCATACCGGTCAGCCGGCAGATCATGCTCTGGTATTCGAACATGGCCTGCAGCATCCCCTGGCTCAGCTCGGGCTGGTAGGGGGTGTAGGCGGTGTAGAACTCGCCCCGCTGAAGAACGTCGTCCACGGTGGCGGGGATGAAATGCCGATAGCTGCCCGCGCCGAGAAACGAGGGCCCGTCCTCAAGGCTGTCGTTGCGCGCGGCAAGGCGGCGCAACTCGGCCGCCAGCTCCATTTCCGAAAGCGCGGGTGGAATGTCGAGCGCCGGGAAACGCACCTCCTCGGGAATATCGGCGAAGAGATCCTCCAGCCCGGCAACGCCGATGGCCGCCAGCATCTCCTGGCGTTCCCGGTCGGAATGCGGCGCGCGGGTCATGGCCGGCCCCCTGTCAATCGGTGCTCTCAACGCTCTGGCAGAGCGTCGCACCCAAGCTTGCGGCAGGTCAACTCATCTGCACACCGGCGTCACCCGCTGGCGGCGGTACCCCGTGATCACCGGGACATAGCCGCGCGCGCAAAGCGCCCGGTCGAGGTCCGCGTCCCCGGTGTCGAACCGCAGGCAGGGCGTGCGCCGCAGTTTGGCCGGGGTGGCGACAACGCGCAGCCCGTCCAGCCCGATCCTTCGCACCACCGCCGGGCTGATCTGAAGGTTGCCGCGCCCCAGAACGAAGCCCTGCGCGCCGATCGGGCTGAGGATCAGCACCGCGCGGTCATGGCGGTGCAACAGCTCCAGCAGCCCCGTCTCGCATAGATCCCGCCCCACGCTTTCGCCGCCCAGCAGCGCGTCGATGCCCAGAAGGGATTTCCGGACACCCAGATGCTCTGCCACCGCCTGCACCGTGCTGCCCGGGCCCAGCAGGAACAGCGTCCCGGGCTGGGCCGCGATCCGTTCGGCCAGCCAGGCGGCGATGTCGGCCTTCGTCTGCGCATCCTCCGCCTCCGAGATCAGCTGTTTCGCGGCCTGGGTCAGGCTTGGCTCAAAGGGCGTCATCGCCGCCCCGGTCAGCCGGACCGCCCATTCGTCCTGCCGGTACCGCTCTTCATCGAGGTCCAGCACCTCGACCCGCGCCAGCCCGATCTCTGCGCGCAGATAGCGCAGCAGCAGGTCGGCCGTGCCTTCGGGCGAGACGCCGAACACGCCGGAATACATCTTCACGCCCGCCGGGATGCCCAGAACGGGCGTGTCTTCGCCCGCCGCCTGCGTCACGTCGCGGGCGGTTCCGTCGCCGCCGCAGAACAGGATCAGCTCGGCCCCGGCGCGCAGGAACTCGTGCACCGCCGCCACCGTGTCGGCGGCGGTCGGCCGATCCGCGGTGGCATGGAGCACGGTGACCTTGCCGAACCCCGCCGAGCGCAGCGCCGCCTCGCCCATCGCTCCCGAGCAGGTCAGCCAGTCGATGTCCGCTGCATCGGGGGCCGCGTCGAGGGCCGCTTTCAGCCGGCGCAACGCCTCGGCCGCGCGTCCGGGCGCGACCGGCGTGGCGCCGCGCCGGAGCGCTTCGTCGAGCACGCCGTCCGTACCCTTGAGCCCGACCCGGCCGCCCATTCCGGCGATCGGGTTGACGAGAAAGCCGACCCGTCTCTTACCCACGCGCGCCCCCGATCAGCCCGGCCGGGGTGAGGTCGTTTCCGTGCGCCGCGACGCTCTGCCCGTGCAGGGCCGGGACGTTGAACGGGTGAATGACCATGTGTTTCCCCTCGATCGCCTCTGCCAGGGCGCCGCGCCGCCGCTAGCGCACCCGCAGAAAGGGGTAGCGCGCCAGGTCCTCGCGGGTCCAGATCGCCAGTCCCGCCCGGTTTCCCACCGTTTCCACGTCGATCACCAGATCCGGGTCATCGAAATCGACGCGCCCGGGCGTTCCGCGGTCCTCGAGCGCGGACAACAACACCTGGTCGAGAAACCTCTCCTCCTCGGGCGAGAGGATCCGCCCGCGGAAGCCGCGGCGGTACAGCCGGACATAGAAGGACTTGCCCGCCAGATCCGGCACCCAGCGCAGGACGGCCTCGCGCGCCTTATCCTCGAATTCCTCGGGGGTCTGGAAGGAAAAGACCGCCTGCGCCGGGACGACACGGGACAGGATGTTCAGGATCTCGGGCTTTTCCGCGCAGAGCTGCGCCAGCCGCTCGGTGAAGGCGGACAGGTCGGGCACCTCCAGGGTGACGACGTTGTAGTAATCCGTCCGGTGCAACTTTCCAAAGGCCTGCAGATGCTGCCAGGCGGTGTGGTATTTCTGCTCCTGTACGGTGATCACCACATTCCAGTCGCTCATTCCAAGCCCCGCCTTCCGTCTTTGCCCGAAACCGCCCCGCCGCCTTCCGGGCAGCATACACCCTGTTTCACTCTGTGGCGAAACGGCAGATATCCCGCCGCGCCGCCCGGCATTCAGCCTCCGGCGGCCGCCGGGCGGACGGAGACCCTGACCGGCCCGCCCTCCGGTCCCTCTATATCCACCCGCGCCGCACCGAATTTCTCGATCACCCAGGCATTGGTGCGCAAATGGCTGGTGGCGCGGGGGGCGAGGAAGACGGACGGACCCGAGGCCAGCGCCATCGGCAGCAAGAGTTGGTCGGCCAAGTGCTCGTCCACGCTGGCGCCCGAGGCCTCGAACGCCAGGAAGGTCCGCGCGGCCGCCTCGGCCACCTCTTCGGCGGGAAGGCCGCGTTTGCCGAGAGCGTTGAAGCCGACATTGCCCCCCTCGTAGCGCGCGGTCAGGCATATCCCGGCGCCCGCGCAGCTGGCCTGCAGCCGCTCTGCCCGGATGTCCAGCCTCTCGGCGTGGCCGCGCAGCAGTTCCGCCGCGCGGCCTGCCATCCTCTGGGCGATGCGGATGTGCAGATTGGCCACCAGCGCGCGCCCGCCGATCTCCGGCAGCGCGCCGCGTTGCGTCCAGTCCAGCCCTGTCGCCGCGCCTGCACGGCCCTCGATCCTGGCCTCGACCTCGCCCTCGCCGACCGGATACCAGCCGCTGCGCAGCAGGCGGATGCTGGCGCGCAGCCCCATCCGCCGCAGCGCCGGCAGCCAGACCTCGTCGGCGTAGTCGAAGGGCGGGCTCCAGGAGACATGGGTGCCCCCGCGCAGGAACAGGGTAGAGGACCCCGCGGCGAAGCTCAGCGGCAGCAGCATCGCCTGAAGGATCAGGACGGCCGAGCCCGCGCTGCCGCCCTGGCGAAGCTCGGCCACGTCGACGGAATAGGAGCCCGCACGCGGCGCCGAGCGGGGCGAGAATTCCAGCTCGGACGAGCCGATCGCGTCGCCCTTTAGTGCGGCATCGCAGATCGCGGCGACGGCGCGCACGCTGGCCAGATGCTGCGCGGCCAGCCCCGGCACCCGTCGGTTGGCCCGGATCCGCTCGATCCTGAGCGGGCGCCCGGTGAGCGCCGACAGCCCCAAAGCCGTCCGAAGGATCTGGCCGCCGCCCTCGCCGTGGGAACCGTCGATGACCAATGTCTGCCGTGACTGCCGCACAGTCTCATCTCCCGATCGACCCGGAACGCAGGTCGGCCCCCGCGCGCTACAGGCCCCCGGCGCCGTCTCGGCATTTGGTCCGGTTCTCTTGGGTCAGGTCAAGGCGCGGTTTTGCGCTGCGCGCCGACGCTATTTCTCTGAACGTCCCTGCATTGCGGTCGCGGACAGGTTTACATTCGACCCGGACATGGCCGCCAGGGCCGCAAAGATTCCCGCCGGACGGCCCGCCCGAGGGGCCGTCCATTCCGGGCGGCATCACGCCCGTGGCTCAATTCTGCGCCAACTGAACGGGGCGCTCCCGGCTCGCGTTGCGATACCAGTTCACGATGGCCGCGCGCTCTTCGGGTTCCATCCAGGTCACGTTCGCCGGCGGCATGGCGTGGCTCGCGCCGGCCTGCAGGTAGATCTGCCGCGCGTGGCGGGCAATGTCGGCGGGGGTCTCCAGCAGCACGTTCTTGGGGGCGTGGCGGATGCCGTCATAGCCGGGCTCGCGCCCGTGGCACATGGAGCAGCGGCCCGGGACGATGTACTGGACCTCTTCGAAGCCCTCGGCGCTGGCAAAGACCTGCTCGGCCGGGGTCAGGGCGCGGGTCTCCGAGGTTTCGTAGCTTTCCTGCCGCAACGGCGCGGTCGAAAGCCACATGATGGCCAGGAACAGCACCGCCGTGGCGGCCCAGGTCCAGCGCGGGTTGCCCTTGCGTGCGTGCAGCGTGTTGAAGTAGTGCCGGATGGTCACCCCCATCAGGAACACCAGCGCCGCGATCAGCCAGTTGTACTCGGTGGCGAAGGCCAGCGGGTAATGGTTGCTGAGCATCAGGAACAGAACCGGCAGCGTCAGGTAATTGTTGTGGGTCGAGCGCAGCTTGGCGATCTTGCCGTATTTCGGGTCGGGCGTGCGCCCGGCCTTGAGGTCGGCGACCACGATCTTCTGGTTGGGGATGATGATGAAGAACACGTTGGCCGACATCACCGTGGCGGTGAAGGCGCCCAGGTGCAGCATCATCGCCCGGCCGGTGAAGATCTGGTTGTAACCCCAGCCCATCGCCACCAGCAGAACGAACAGCAGCAGCATCAGCACGGTGGGCTTTTCGCCCAGCCCGGATTTGCACAGGAAGTCGTAGACGATCCAGCCCACGGTCAGCGAGGCGGCCGAGATGGCGATGCCCTGCCAGACGCTCAGCTCGACCTTGTTCAGGTCGATCAGGTACAGTTCCGCCCCCGCCCAGTAGACGATCATCAGCAGCGCCGCGCCCGACAGCCAGGTCGAATAGCTTTCCCATTTGAACCAGGTCAGGTGCTCGGGCATCCGCTCGGGCGCGACCAGGAACTTGCGGATGTGATAGAAGCCCCCGCCATGCACCTGCCATTCCTCGCCATGCGCACCCGGGGGCAGGTCGGGCGCGTCGCGCAGCCCCAGGTCCAGCGCGATGAAATAGAAGGATGACCCGATCCAGGCGATGGCGGTGATCACATGCGTCCAGCGCGCCGCGAATTCCAGCCAGTCCATGATGAATGCCAGGTCGAACATGTCTCTCTCCAGTCAAAGCGTTGCGAGGAAGTTAGCAAAATCCGGGATTGCGTGGCATTCAGAAAAAATGCCTAGCTGCTTCAAGAAAAAGCTAAGAATGGATCATGGCCTATCTCGACAACATCAAGACCTTCGTACGGGTCTATGAACTGGGCAGCATGTCGGCGGCGGCGCGCGATCTGAGGATCTCGGCGGCGGTGGCCTCGGCGCGGATCTCGCAGTTGGAGGAGCATCTGAACGTCCGCCTGTTCAACCGCACTACCCGGATGCTGAACCCGACCGAGCAGGGCAACCTGTTCTACCGCGGCGCCTGCAAGATCCTCGAGGCGGTGGACGAGGCGGAGGCCGAGATCAACAATGTCACGCTGATGCCGCGCGGCTCTCTCTACGTGGCCGCGCCGTTGGGGCTGGGGCGGCGGCTGATCGCACCCAATGTGCCGGAGTTCAAAGAGGCCTATCCGCTGATCGACATCCGGCTGCGCCTGTCGGACCGCAAGCTCGACCTCGCGGCCGAGGGGCTGGACGTGGCGTTCTTCCTGGGCGTGCCAGAGGACTCGGCGCTGCGGATGCGCAAGATCGCCGATTGCCCGCGCGTGCTCTGCGCCGCGCCCGACTACCTGGCGCGGAAGGGGCGGCCCGCGATGCCGGAGGCGCTGACCGACGGCAGCCATGACTGCCTGAACCTGCGCTACCCGGGTGCGCCGGAATTCCAGTGGCCGCTGCAATCGGCTGAGGGCGTGCAGCGTTTCGCGGTGACCGGGCCCTTCGAATCCGACGACGGCGACGTGCTGACCGGCTGGGCGCTGGAGGGGCACGGGATCATCCTGAAGCCGGTTTTCGAAGTTGCGGATCACCTGAAGGCCGGGCGTCTGGTGCCGGTGCTGGAGGAGACGCCGCCGATCCCGGTGCAGATGGGGTGCCTGTTCATCCATCGCAGGCGGCAGGACCCCAAGGTGCGCCTGTTCATCGACTTCATGGCCGATCGCATGGCCGGGGCGTTGGTGGAGGCATAGGGCCGCGCAGGTTCAGGGCTCGGTCAGGGGGGCGCAAAGGAGGGCGGCGACCGCCCGTGGTGGGCGCGAAAGCGCCCGCCTTGGGGGCAGGCGGGCTGTCTGATCAGCGAATTTCCCTTCTGCCTCAACTCCCCCGATAGGTCGAATAGCCGAACGGCGACAGCAGCAGCGGCACATGATAATGCGCCGCCTCGGACATGCCGAAGCGGATCGGGATCACGTCCAGGAACCGCGGGTCTTCGGGCGGGGTTCCGCTGGCATCCAGATAGGCGCCGGCGTGAAAGACCAGTTCGTACACCCCGGTGGCGAATTCGGTCTCGGGCAGGATCTGCTCATCCGTGCGCCCGTCGTCATTGGTGACCAGCGTGCGCAGATGGGTCCGCCGCCCGCCCTCGATGCGGTAAAGCTCGATCTTCAGCCCCTGCGCGGGGCAGCCGCGGGCGGTGTCCAGAACATGGGTGGTCAAATATCCGGCCATGGGCTTTCTCCGTGCTTGATCCGCGGGCATATTGCCGGGCGCGGGCGCGTGCCGACACTGTGTTCTTCCCTATAGCTCCTTCAAAAATTTACAGAAAGAAAAAGCGATTATCCTGCTCTACAACGAAATGAGCAGAAGGAGATTTCAATTGACGCGCTATCCTCGTGACATGCGTGGATATGGGGGCACTCCCCCCGATCCCAAATGGCCCCGCGGGGCCCGGATCGCCGTGCAATTCGTCATCAATTACGAGGAGGGCGGCGAGAACTGCATCCTGCACGACGATGCCGCCTCCGAGGCGTTCCTGTCCGAGATCGTGGGCGCCGCGCCTTGGCCCGGCCAGCGCCACTGGAACATGGAGTCGATCTATGAATACGGCGCGCGCGCCGGGTTCTGGCGGCTGCACCGGCTGTTCACCGAGTTCGACATGCCCGTCACCGTTTACGGCGTGGCCTCG
Source organism: Paracoccaceae bacterium (assembly GCA_049974865.1). Taxonomy (GTDB): domain Bacteria; phylum Pseudomonadota; class Alphaproteobacteria; order Rhodobacterales; family Rhodobacteraceae; genus JAGSOU01. The sequence goes on along the minus strand of JBNGCX010000023.1, from coordinate 19,638 downwards.
GCGCTGGCGCGCAGCCCCGAGCAGGTCCGCGCCATGCAGGACGCGGGCTGGGAGATCGCCAGCCACGGCCTGAAATGGATCGAGTACAAGGACCACACCCCCGAGGCCGAGCGCGCCGACATGGCCGAGGCGATCCGCCTGCACGCCGAGGTCACCGGCGAACGCCCGCGCGGCTGGTACACGGGGCGCTGTTCGGTCCACACCGTGGCGCTGGCGGCCGAGGAGGGCGGCTTTGACTACGTGGCCGACGCCTATGCCGACGACCTGCCCTATTGGATCCGCGTGGGCGAACGCGACCAGTTGATCGTGCCCTACACGCTCGACTGCAACGACATGCGCTTTGCCACGCCGCAGGGCTTCAACGCGGGCGACCAGTTCTACGCCTATCTGCGCGACAGCTTCGATGCGCTCTATGCCGAGGGGCAGGCCGGCGCGGCCAAGATGCTGTCCGTGGGCCTGCATTGCCGGCTGGTGGGCCGGCCGGGGCGGGTGATGGCGCTGCGCCGCTTCCTCGACTACGTCGCCTCGAAACCCGACGTCTGGGTCGCCCGCCGCATCGACATCGCCCGGCACTGGCAGGAAACCCACCCGCCGGTGCATTTCGACCGCCCCTCGCAGATGGACCGCACCGATTTCGTGGCCCGGTTCGGCGGCGTGTTCGAACATTCCCCCTGGATCGCCGAGCGCGCCTTTGCGCTGGAACTCGGCCCCGCCCATGACAGCGCCATCGGGCTGCACAGCGCGCTCGCCCGCGTCTTCCGCAGCGCCACCGAGGAGGAGCGGCTGGGCGTGCTCACCGCCCACCCTGACCTCGCCGGGAAACTGGCCGCGGCGGGCCGCCTGACCGCGGACTCGACGGCCGAGCAGGCCGGTGCGGGCCTGGATGCCCTGACCGACGAGGAGCGTGAAACCTTCCAGGACCTCAACGCCGCCTACACCGAAAAGCACGGCTTCCCCTTCATCATCGCGGTGCGCGACCATGACAAGCCGTCGATCCGGGCGGCCTTTGAACGCCGCATCGGCAACGACCGCGACATCGAGTTGGCCGAGGCCTGCCGCCAGGTGGAGCGCATCGCGGAACTGAGGCTGAAGGATATGCTGCCGTGACCGGCCGCCGCCTGCGCACCCGGCCCCTGACGGCCGAGGGCTTCGCCCCTTATGGCGACGTGATCGAGCTGCGCGGCGCGCCGGATAAGATGATCAACCAGGGGCTTTGCGGGCGGCACAACGATCTGGCCCGCCTCGATTTCGGCGATGGCCGCGCCGGGATCAGCCTGTTCGACGCGCAGGCCCGGCACTGGCCCCTGAGCGTGGAGATGGTCGAGCGCCACCCCGAGGGCAGCCAGGCCTTCATCCCGCTGGACGGGGCGCGCTTCGTGGTGGTGGTGGCCGATGATGCAGGCGGCAAGCCCGGCGCGCTGCACGCCTTCATGGTGCAGCCGGGGCAGGCCGTGAACCTGCATCGCGGCACCTGGCACGGGGTGCTGACCCCCATCGGCGTCGATGGCCGTTTCGTGGTCGTCGACCGGGTCGGCCCCGGCGCCAACCTTCAGGAGCATTGGTTCGACGCGCCATACATCATCGAAGAATAAACGAGCCGCGAAAAACGTGGCCGTCAACAACACGAAACAGGGAGTCTGGAAATGGCAGACAATTCGATCGGGACGGCAGAGCAGCTGCGCGATCCCAACTACAGCCCGCCCTTGATGAAGGCGATTCCGCTTGGCATCCAGCATGTCATGGCGATGTTCGTCTCGAACGTGACGCCGGCGATCATCGTGGCCGGGGCGGCCGGGTTCGGCTTCGGCTCGAACTCGCCGGATTTCCCGGAACTGCTCTACCTCATCCAGATGTCGATGCTGTTCGCGGGGGTGGCGACGCTCTTGCAGACCGTCACCATCGGCCCGGTGGGCGCGGCGCTGCCCATCGTGCAGGGCACCAGCTTTGCCTTCCTGCCGATCATGATCCCGCTGGTGGCGGGCAAGGGCGTGGACGCGCTGGCCGCGCTCTTCGGCGGCGTGCTGATCGGCGGGCTGTTCCATGCCGCGCTGGGCACGGTGATCGGCAAGATCCGCTTTGCCCTGCCGCCGCTGGTCACCGGATTGGTGGTCACCATGATCGGGCTGGCGCTGGTCAAGGTGGGCATCCAGTATGCCGCGGGCGGGGTTCCGGCCATCGGCACACCGGAATACGGCAGCCTGCTGAACTGGTCGGCCGCGCTGGTGGTGATCTTCGTCACGCTGGGGCTGAAATTCTTCGCCCGCGGGATGCTGTCGATTTCGGCCGTTCTGGTGGGGCTGCTGGTGGGCTATGTCTATGCGCTGGCCGTGGGCATCCTGTCGGTGGACGCGATCACCGGGTCCTGGACGAATGCCGCCGCCTTCGCCCTGCCGCAGCCCTTCAAATACGGGTTTGAGTTCTCGGCCGCCGCGGTGATCGGGTTCTGCCTGATGGCCTTCATCTCGGCGATCGAGACCGTGGGTGACGTGTCGGGCAACACCAAGGGCGGCGCGGGCCGCGAGGCGACGGACAAGGAGATTTCCGGCGCGACCTTCGCCGATGGTTTCGGCACCGCTATTGCCGGGATCTTCGGCGGGCTGCCCAACACCTCGTTCAGCCAGAACGTCGGCCTGATCGCCATGACCGGCGTGATGAGCCGCCACGTGGTGACCGTGGGCGCGATCTTTCTGATCATCTGCGGGTTGGTGCCCAAGGTGGGCGGCGTGATCCGCACCGTGCCGATCGAGGTGCTGGGCGGCGGCGTGATCGTGATGTTCGGCATGGTGGTGGCCGCGGGCATCTCGATGTTGTCCGACGTGGACTGGAACCGCCGCAACATGGTGATCTTCGCCATCGCGCTGTCGGTCGGGCTGGGCCTGCAGCTGGAGCCCGGTGCGGTGCAGCACCTGCCCGACACCGCGCGTATCCTGATGACCAGCGGCCTGCTGCCTGCGGCGCTGATCGCCATCGTGCTGAACCTGGTGCTGCCCGAGGAACTGACCGAGGAAGCGACCGAGCAGGTGGCCGGAGGGCTGTCGGGCGCGGGCCATTTCGGCAGCAAGCCCGGCGCGTCCGGTTGACAGGATGTCCCGCCCGGCGGTAACGCCGGGCAGCGCCCGACCCGCCCCCACGGGGCGGGCGCTTCTCGCCCACCCCTCGGGTCGGCCGCTGCCCTCCCCGCGGAGTTCTCGGCAATTGTTGGGGCCGAAAATGAAAAGGGCCCGGTGGGATCACCGGGCCCTTTCCTGTTCGTGAGTGGTGAGCGTCTTAGAAATCGACCTCGATCGCCACGCCCTTTTCCAGGGCCAGGTCGACCGCGGCCGAGGCCACGGCGAGGTCCTGCAGGCCGACGCCGGTGCCGTCGAACAGCGTCACCTCGTCGTCCGAACTGCGCCCGGGATGGGTGCCGTTGATGACCGCGCCGATCTCGGTGATGGCATCCTCGCCGATCAGCCCCTGCGCCACCGCGTGCTGGCATTCACCGATGCTGGTGGCCTGCGCCACCTCGTCGGTGAACACGGTCGCGCGGGCGACCAGGGCCGCGTCGACCTCTTGCTTGCCCTTGGTGTCGGTGCCCATGCAGGCGATATGGGTGCCGGCCTTGACCTGCGCGTCCATCAGGATGGGGGCGAAGCTAGAGGTGATGGTGATGATCACGTCGGCCTCGGCACCCAGCTGGTCAAGCTCGACCGCCTCGAAGGGCAGGCCCAGCTCGGCTGCGGTTTCTTCCAGGCGGCTCAGCATCTCGGGATGCATGTTCCAGCCGATGACGCGGTCGAAATCGCGCTGCTTGACGGCGGCGCGCATCTGGAAGGCCGACTGGTGGCCGGCACCGATCATGCCCAGTACCTTGGAGTCCTTGCGCGCCAGGTGCTTGATCGACACGGCCGAGGCCGCGGCGGTGCGCAGCGCGGTCAGCAGGTTGCCGCCCACGGCCGCCTTGAAGCGCCCGGTGTCGGGGTCGAACAGGAAAACGGTGGACTGGTGGTTGATCAGCCCCTTTTCCAGGTTGTTCGGCCAGTAGCCGCCGGCCTTCAGGCCCAGCACCAGGCCTGCGCGGTCAAAGCCCGACTTGAAGCCGTAAAGGGCGTCCTCGTGGCCGATCGCCTCGCGGATGACGGGGAAGTTGTAGGCATCGCCGCGCGCCATGGCGCCGAAGACGGCCTCGACGGCGTCAAAGGCGGCCTCGGGCGTGATCAGCCCGGCGATTTCCTTTTCAGGGACGATGATCATGAGGGAAACTCCGATTTTTCGCAGAAAAATCGAGGGCCCGGAGGCCCCCGATATATGCGCCCGTCCGGGCGGTTGTTCAGTAGGCCTTGCCGCGGGCCGAGACCGGCCACAGGCATTCCACCTTGCCTCCGCGCACGCCGACATACCAGTCGTGCACGTTGCAGGTCGGGTCGCAGTGGCCCGGCACCAGCTTCAGCTTGTCGTTGACCTTCAGCGCGCCGTTCGGGTCCGAGATCACGCCATGCTCGTCCGAGCACTTGATGTATTCCACATCGTCGCGGCCGTAGACCACGGGCAGGCCGCTGTCGACCGACTGCGCCTTGAGGCCGGCGTCGCAGATCGCCTTGTCGGCCTTCACGTGGCTCATCACCGAGGTCAGGATGAACAGCGCGTTCTCCCATTCGCCCTGGTCGATGCGCTTGCCGTCCTTGTCGAGGATGCGGCCGTAATCGGCGTCCATGAAGGCGTAAGAGCCGCTCTGAAGCTCGTTATAGACGCCCGAGTTGCCCTCGAAATAGTAGGAGCCGGTGCCGCCGCCGCCGACGATGTCGCAATCCAGCCCTTCGGCCTTCAGCGCATCCACGGCGTCTTTCACCATGGCCACGGCGATGTCGATCTTCTCCTTGCGGTCCTCGTATTTGTCGAGGTGCTGCATCGCGCCCTGGTAGGCCTGGATGCCGCTGAAGGACAGCCCCTCGGCCGCGTCGATGGCCTTGGCGATCTCCAGCACGGCCTCGGTGGTGGTCACGCCGCAGCGGCCGGCGCCGCAGTCGATCTCGACCAGGCACTCGATCTGGGTGCCGTGCTTGACGGCGGCCGCCGATAGATCGGCCACGTTGTCGATGTCATCGACACAGACGATGGTGCGCGCGCCCAGCTTGGGCAGGCGGGCCAGCCGGTCGATCTTGGCCGCGTCGCGGACCTGGTTGGACACCAGGATGTCGGTGATGCCGCCGCGGGCGAAGACCTCGGCCTCGCTCACCTTCTGGCAGCACACGCCGCAGGACCCGCCCAGTTCCTGCTGCAGCTTCTGCACGTCCACCGACTTGTGCATCTTGCCGTGCGAGCGGTGGCGCACGCCCATCTCTTTGACGAACTTGCCCATCTTCTCGATGTTGCGTTCCAGCGCGTCGAGGTCCAGCACCAGGCAGGGGGTCTGGATATCCGCCGCGTCCATGCCGGGCAGGGCGGGGACGTCAAAGCCCACTTCGAGGCCTTCGAAATTCGCATCTGCGTTCATGATTCTCTCCCTTGTCAGGCTTTGATCCAGGGCAGCCGGTCGAGATCGACATTGCCGCCCGTGATGATGACGCCGACCCGCTTGCCGGCGAATTTTTCCTTGTTCTTCAGGATGGTGGCCAGCGGCACGGCGCTGCTGGGCTCCATCACCGTCTTCATGCGCTGCCAGGTCAGCTTCATCGCGTCGACGATCTCGGGGTCCGAGGCGGTCAGGATATCGGTGACGTGGTTGGACACGAAATGCCAGGTCAGCTCCTTCAGCGGCACCTTCAGCCCGTCGGCGACGGTCTGCGGCGCGTCGTCGGCGATAATGTGGCCGGCCTTGAAGCTGCGATAGGCGTCGTCGGCCTGCTCGGGCTCGGCGGCGTAGATCTCTACGTGGGGCGCGAGGTTCGACAGGGTCAGGCAGGTGCCCGACACCATGCCGCCGCCGCCGATCGGGGCCACGACCGCGTCCAGCCCCTCGACCTGTTCCATCAGTTCCTTGGAACAGGTGCCCTGGCCCGCGATCACCCGCGGGTCGTTATAGGGGTGCACGAACTCGGCGCCGGTTTCGGCCTGCACCTCGGCGAACACCGCCTCGCGCGACGAGGTCGAGGGCTCGCATTCGGTGATGATCCCGCCATAGCCGCGCACGGCGTCCTTCTTGGCCTGCGGCGCGGTGCGCGGCATGACCACGTGGCAGGGGATGCCCCGGCGGCCGGCGGCGTAGCTCAGCGACAGCGCGTGGTTGCCCGAGCTGTGGGTCGCCACGCCCTTCTTCGCCGTTTCCTCGTCCAGCCCGAACACCGCGTTCGAGGCGCCGCGCACCTTGAAGGCGCCGGCCTTCTGGAAGTTCTCGCACTTGAAGAACAGCTCGGCCCCGGTCAGCTCGTTCAGGTAGGTCGAGGTCAGGACCGGCGTGCGGTGGATATAGGGCTTGATGCGCTCATGCGCGATCAGCATGTCGGCAAGGGTGGGGATATACATCGTGTTCGTATCCTTCATCATGCGGCCTTCGCGGTTGCGGCGGGCGCGGCGCGGTAGAATTCCTGCGCGGCGGCCACGCCCGAGCCCAGGATCACGGGCAGGCCCAGGTCGGCCATGGCCATCTCGGCCGTGGCGATGCCCGACAGCGCCATCACGTCGGTCAGGCTGCCCAGGTGGCCGATACGGAAAACCTTGCCAGCAACCTCGCCCAAACCGGCGCCAAAGGCCACACCGTATTTCTCGGCGGCCAGGGAAACGACCTGACCCGCGTCGAAGCCCTCGGGGGTGCGGATCGCGCTGACCGTGTCGGAATAGAGGTCGGGCGACTGCGCGCACAGCTCCAGCCCCCAAGCGGAGACGGCGGCGCGCACGCCCTCGGCGATGCGGTGGTGGCGGGCAAAGACGTTTTCCAGCCCCTCGTCCAGCAGCTTCTCGGTCGACAGCTTCAGCCCGTTCAGCAGCCCCACGGAGGGGGTGTAGGGATAGGCGTTCGCGGCGTAGCCCTTGGCCATGTCGCGGATGTCGAAGAAGGTGCGCGGCAGTTTCGCGCCCTCGACCGCGGCCATGGCCTTGGGCGAGAAGGCGGCGATGCCCAGGCCCGCGGGCAGCATGAAGCCTTTCTGCGAGCCGGTCACGGCGATGTCCACGCCCCATTCGTCCATGCGGAAATCGACCGATGCGATGGAGCTGACGCCGTCGACCAGCAGCAGCGCCGGGTGGCCGGCCGCATCCATCGCGCGGCGCAGCGCGGCGATGTCCGACAGAACGCCGGTCGCGGTCTCGTTATGGGTGGCCAGAACGGCCTTGATCCGGTGGTCGGTGTCGGCGGCCAGGATCTCGCCATAGCGGTCGGCGGGCAGGCCGGCGCCCCAGGCGGTCTCGATCACCTCGACCTCCAGGCCGTGGCGCTGGCACATGTCGATCCAGCGGTGGCTGAACATGCCGTTGCGCGCCGCGACGACCTTGTCGCCCGGGCTCAGTGTGTTGGTGATCGCGGTCTCCCACCCGCCGGTGCCGGTCGAGGGGAAGATGAAGACCTCGGCGTTCGCGCTCTTCAACACCTTCTTCACGCCGTCGCGGGCGGGGTGCAGGATTTCTGCGAAAAGCGACGAGCGGTGATCGAGCGTCGGCATGTCCACCGCGCGGCGCAGGTCTTCCGGCATGTTGGTGGGGCCGGGGATGAAAACGGGGTTCTGGAAGCTCACGGGGCTGTCCTCCTCTGAATTTTGGGCAAGTGTAAGGGAGTCAGAACGGAGAGCCAATTTTTTTGAAATTTGTTTTCACAAGGCGAAAAACACAAAAAATTTCATACCTGACAGGCGTTTGCGTTTTTTCACTAGCCAGAATAAATTTTCAAAATATGATCACAGACAGGCCAGACCCTGCAAGGAGACCCCAGCGATGCCCGCATCCCAACGCCGCAAGGGCCGCCCCAAGGGCTTTGATTCGAAGCCCGCGCAAAGCACGATCCAGTCGCTCGAACGCGCCCTGAACGTGCTCGACGCGCTTGCGGCCGGAAACGGGCTGACGCTGACCGAACTGTCCGAGCAACTCGACCAGTCGCCGGCCACCATGTATCGCGTCCTTTCCACGCTTGAGGCGCGCGAGATCGTCGAGACCGATCCGCAGACCCAGGCCTGGTATATCGGCCCCGCGGCCTTCCGCCTCGGCTCGGCCTTCCTGCGGCGCACCAGCGTGGTCGAACGCTCGCGCCCGGTGATGCGCGCGCTGATGGAGGCGACGGGCGAGACCTCGAACCTCGGGGTGGAGCGAAACGGCGACGTGATGTTCCTCAGCCAGGTCGAGACGCATGAATCGATCCGCGCCTTCTTCCCGCCGGGAACCCTTTCGCCCATGCATGCCTCGGGCATCGGCAAGGCGCTGCTCAGCCTCTATGACGACGAGAAGGTGGCGCGGTTCCTCAGCATGCGCCGGATGGAGCGGTTCACCGACAAGACCATCGCCGAGCCGCAGGCGCTGATGGAGGACCTCGCGCTCATCCGCCAGCGCGGCTACGCCTTCGATGACGAGGAGAAGACCACCGGCATGCGCTGCGTGGCCGCGCCCATCGTCAACCTGCATGGCGAGCCGGTGGCGGGGATCTCGGTCTCCGGCCCGTCGAACCGCATGCCGCCCGAGGTGGTGGCGCGGTTCGGCGTGCTGGTGAAGGAGGCCGCGGCCGAGGTGTCACACGGGCTGGGCGCGCCCTGACGCCCTAGCGGCCCGGCGGGTGCAGCGGCATGTGCCGGTTCACGTCCTTGTAGAGCAGGTAGCGGAACGGTCCCGGCCCCCCGGCATAGCAGGCCTGCGGGCAGAAGGCGCGCAGCCACATGAAGTCGCCGGCCTCGACCTCCACCCAGTCCTGGTTGAGGCGGTAGACCCCCTTGCCCTCCAGCACGTAGAGCCCGTGTTCCATCACGTGCGTCTCGGCAAAGGGGATCACCGCGCCGGGCTGGAAGGTGACGATGGTCACATGCATGTCGTGGCGCAAGTCGGCGGGGTCGACGAAGCGCGTGGTGGCCCATTTCCCGTCGGTCTCCGGCATGGGCGTGGGCGCGATGTCGTTCTCGTTGGTGACGAAGGCCTCGGGCGCCTCCAGCCCCGGGACGGCCTCATAGGCCTTGCGGATCCAGTGGAAGCGTGCCGGCGCCTCGCCCCGGTTGTGCAGCGTCCAGTCTGTCCCCGCCGGGATATAAGCATAGCCGCCCTCCGCCATCTCGTGGGCCTGGCCGCCGATGGTCAGGGTGACGCTGCCGCCGACCACGAACAGCACGGCCTCGGCCGCGGGGTCGGTCTCGGGCCGGTCGCTGCCGCCGCCCGGCTGAACCTCGGCGATATATTGCGAAAAGGTCTCGGCAAAGCCCGAAAGCGGCCGCGCGATTACCCAGAACCGGGCGCCCTGCCAGAACGGCAGGGGGCTGGCCACGATATCGGTCATGGTGCCTTTGGGAATCACCGCGTAGGCGGTGGTGAACATCGCCCGGTCCGTCAGGAGCTGGGTCTGCGGGGGCAAGCCGCCCTGCGGGGCGTAATAGCTGCGTTTGGACATCGGTCCTTCCTATGCGTTTTTGACCCATTGAACCCCGTGGGCGGCGGGCGTGCCACCTTTTTCCGGGTCAGGAAAGGCTGAAGGATTGATCGGAAAAACCTGAAAATGCCGAGCCGTTTGAAGCCGCCCGCCCGCGCGCGTAATCTGCGCCCGCAGGGCAAGGAGCGCCGGACATGATTGCATATCTCGCCGGGTGGTCGCGAAAGAAGGATAGCCTGTTCGCCTCGGTGGCCGAGGCGGCGGGGGGGGGCGTGCGCCTGCCCCTGATCGGGCTGTCGCTGCGCGGTTTCCCCGAAAGCGGGGCGCGGGCGCGGGCCGCGCTGGCGGTGGCCAAGCGCCAGCCCAGGGGGGCGCTGGGCCGGGCGCTGAAATTCGCCCTGATCTGGATGCAGTATAACTGGTCGCGCCGCTATTTCGGCCGCCATCCGGGATGGGTGGCGATGTGCTGGAACGGGCTGACCGGTTCGCGCCGTGCCTTCATGGAAGGGGCGCGCGATGCCGGAGCCCCCCGGCTTTACGCCGAGCTTGCCCCCTTTCCCGGCCGCGTGACGCTGGACCCCGACGGGGTGAACGCCGCCAATTCGGTGCCCCGTGCCCCGCAATTCTTCCGCGACTGGGCGGCGGAGGCCCCCGGCCGGCAGGGCGAGGGATGGCGCGACTTGGGCGCGAGCCTCACCGCCCGCGCCTCGCGCCGGGCCGATGTCGGGCAGGTGGGGGCCGAGGCGCTGGCCGGGGTCGGCCCCTTCCTGTTCGTGCCCCTGCAGGTGCCCAACGACAGCCAGATCACCCTGTTCGCGGGCTGGGTGCAATCGGTCGAGGGGATGCTGGCGGCGCTGGCCGAAGCGTCCGGGGATCTGCCCGAGGGCTGGCACATCCGCATCAAGGAGCACCCTTCGGCCCGTGCCTCGCTGGCCGAACCGCTGGCCGAGGCGGTGCAACGTGCCGGCGGGCGGCTGGTTGTGGACAACCGGACCGACACCTTCGAGCAGGTGAAGGCCAGTGGCGGGGTGATCACCATCAACTCCTCGGTCGGTCTCCAGGCGTTTTTCCACGACAAGCCGGTGATCGTGCTGGGCCAGGCCTTCTTCGCCATAGAGGGCCTCGTCCATGTGGCCGCCGACCGGGTGGCGCTGGCCGCGCTGCTACGGGCGCCGGAAAAGCTGGGCTTCGACCCCGCGCTGCGCGCCGCTTTCATGAATTACCTCGACCAGGTCTACTACCCGAAGGCGACCGCCGATGCGGACGGCAATCTCGACGTGGACCCGGCGGACGTCCACGCCAAGCTGGCCGCCGCGACGAAAGCGAAATAGGGCCGCTGCCCCTTTCGCTGACCCGTGCTTTCTTGTATGGCTGCGCGCCAGTCAGAATGACGAATAGGAGAGCCGATATGGGCTACAAGATCGCCGTCGTTGGCGCCACGGGCAACGTGGGCCGCGAAATGCTGAACATCCTGGCCGAGCGCCAGTTTCCCGTCGACGAGATCGCCGCGCTGGCATCCCGCCGCTCGCTGGGGACCGAGGTGAGCTTCGGCGATGAAACTCTCAAGACCCAGGACCTGGCGCAGTTCGACTTCACCGGCTGGGACATGGCGCTCTTTGCCATCGGCTCGGAGGCGACCAAGGAATACGCACCCAAGGCCGCCAAGGCCGGCTGCGTGGTGATCGACAACTCGTCGCTCTACCGCTACGACGCCGACGTGCCGCTGATCGTGCCCGAGGTTAACCCCGATGCGGTCACCGGCTATGCCAAAAAGAACATCATCGCCAACCCCAACTGCTCGACCGCGCAGATGGTGGTGGCGCTAAAGCCGCTGCACGACCGCGCGAAGATCAAGCGCGTCGTGGTCTCGACCTACCAGTCGGTTTCGGGCTCGGGCAAGGAAGCCATCGACGAGCTGTGGAACCAGACCAAGGGCATGTATGTGCCCGGCCAGGAGGTGGAGCCGCATGTCTATCCCAAGCAGATCGCCTTCAACGTGATCCCGCATATCGACGTCTTCCTCGAGGACGGCTCGACCAAGGAAGAATGGAAGATGGTCGCCGAGACGAAAAAGATCGTCGACCCGTCGATCAAGCTGACCGCGACCTGCGTGCGCGTGCCGGTCTTCGTCGGCCATTCCGAGGCCATCAATATCGAGTTCGAGGAGTTTCTCGACGAGGACGAGGCCCGTGACATCCTGCGCGAGGCGCCGGGCATCATGGTGGTCGATAAGCGCGAGGATGGCGGCTACGTCACCCCCGTCGAATGCGTGGGCGACTTTGCCACCTTCATCAGCCGCATCCGCCAGGACTCGACCATCGAGAACGGCCTGAACCTGTGGTGCGTCTCGGACAACCTGCGCAAGGGCGCCGCCCTGAACGCGGTCCAGATCGCCGAGCTTCTGGGAAACCGGGTTCTGAAGAAAGGCTGATTTCCGCAGGCTCCCGCCGGGGGCCGCGATCCGCCGTTGCAATGCCGGCCAAGCTGGCCAAGACTGCCCCCGATTGATTTGCTCATTCGGGGGCTTTCCATGTTTTTACGCCTGTCGCTTTCCCTTTCCGCCCTTCTCGCCGCCAGCACCGCCCTGGCCGAGGATTTCCAGGCCAAGGCGCCCATCAGCGCGGTGACGGTCTATCCGCAGGGGGCGCAGGTGACCCGCGAGGTCACGCTGGATCTGCCCGCCGGGGCGCATCGCGTGCTGCTGCCCGCGCCGGGCGCCGACCTCTGGAACAGCCCGCCGCGCGTGCGCGCAGGGGAGGGCACGGCGATCGGGGCGCTGAACCTGCTGGCCGGCCATGTCTCCGACCCCGAGACCGTCTACCTGCCGCTGCAGGCCGCGGCCTTGGCCGCGCTTGAGGCCGCGAAGGAGGCGCTTGATGCCGCGCGGGACCGCCAGGCCGCGAAGCAGGCTGAACTGGCCGCGGCCGAGGCGCGGCTGGGCTTCCTTTCGTCGGTCTCCGGCGCCGCGCTGGAAAGCCTCGCACCGCAGGCGCTGAGCGAGACCGCCGCCATGATCGGGCAGGAAACCGCCCGCGCCCGCGCCGAGATCGCTGCCGCCCGCCCCGCGCTGCGCGCGCTGGAGGACGAGATCGAGGATCTGAAAGACGCCCATGCCCAGGCGCGGCGCGACCTCGACGCGCTCAGCCCGCCCGAGGGACCGGTGGACATGCTGGCCATTTCGGTGGAGCGGGCCGAACCCGGCCCGGCCACGCTGGAGATCCGCGAATTCGTGCGTGATGCCGGCTGGCAGCCGACCTATGACCTGCGCCTGACCCGCGGCGAGGCGCCGGCCCTGGAACTGGCGCGCAAGGTGATGCTGGCGCAGGAAACCGGCGAGCCCTGGCTGGACGTGGACCTGGTGCTGTCCACCGCCGACCCCTTTGCCCAGATCGACGCGACCGATCCCTATCCCAACCGGGCCGTGATCCGCCCCGAGGGCCGGCTGATGCGCTCCGCGACCGAAAAGATGGCCGGCGACGCGATGGAGGAGGCCCCGGCGATGGCCGAGCCGTCCCCGATCATGGCCACGGGTCAACTGGCCGCCGACGGCATCACCGTCACCTATGCCTATCCGCGCAAGGTCAGCATCCCGGCGCTGGGCGACGGGCTGATCCTGGAACTGGACCGCTTCGAGCTCGATCCCGAGGTGACCCTGCGCGCCACGCCCCGGCACGACGACACCGCCTTCATCATGGCCGAGTTCACCAATGCCACGGGCGAGCCCCTGCTGCCCGGCACCGCGGCACTCTACCGTGACGGCACCTATGTCGGCGCGGCCGACCTGGACATGATCCCGGCGGGCGGGGAGGAGACCGTCTCGTTCGGGGCGATGGAGGGCATTCGGCTCGACTGGCGGGCGCTGCGCACCGATACCGGCGACACCGGCCTCGTGGCGCGCAAGGACGAGCGTGAGGAGGCACTGGAATTCAGCGTGGAGAACCTCACCGGCAAAACCGAGGAGGTGCTGACGCTCTTTGCGCTGCCGTTTTCGGAGCAGGAAGACCTGAAGATCCGCACCACCACCCGCCCCGAGCCGGATGAGACCGATTACGACAAGGAGCGCGGCGTGGGGGCCTGGCGCCTGACCCTCGGGCCCGGCGAGAAACAGACGGTGCGCGTGGACGTGACACTGAGCTGGCCCGAGGACCACGAGCTGTACTGGAGCCCCTGACGCCCGGCCTTCCGTCCGGCCCCAGGCGGCCGGGCGAAGGGCTCAGACCGGCAGAAAAAACCCGTCCTCGGGTTCGTAATACTCCAGCCCGCCGCTGGCGATGTCGATCCAGAGCCCGTGCACCGAGAGCGTGTCATTCGCCACCGCCTCCTGCACGAAGGGGAAGGTCATCAGGTTCTCGAGCGAGACCAGAACGCCCTCCTTCTCCAGCAGGCGCAGCCGCGTCGGCTCGTCGGCGTCCTTGGGAAGGCGGTCATAGCCGTGGCGCAGCAGGTCCATCCAGCGGCCGATGAAGCTCGTCTTTTCTTCCAGCTCCGGGGCGTGGCCCGCGCACATGTCGTGGCAGCCTTTCACGCCGCCGCAGTTGGAATGGCCCAGCACGATCAGGTTGGCGACCTTGAGCACGGTCACCGCGTATTCCACCGCGGCCGAGGTGCCGTGGTGGTCGCCGTCAGGTTCATAGGGCGGCACGAGATTGGCGATATTCCGGTGCAGAAAGATCTCGCCCTGGTCGGCGCTGAACAGCGACGTGACATGCACCCGGGAGTCGCAGCACGAGATGACCATCGCGCGCGGGCGCTGCCCCTCCTCGGCCAGGCGCCGATACCAGACTTTGTTCTCGGAATAGGTGGTCGCCTTCCAACCCTGGTAGCGTTGCACCAGGTAGGCCGGCAGGGGCCGGGCCTGCATCGGGATATCGGTGTCTTTTTTCATACCCTTTCTCTATGGCGCATTTGATCGAAATTCGAGAGATTTCTGCGTTTCCGGGAAACGGTTTCTTGACCGGCCTGCCCCAGTCTGGGCCCGAGGGGGCGAGGAACCACAGCGGGGGATGTTTTGCCAGCCATTCGAATGCCATGCCGGGAAGAGGCGCTGAAACTCGATCCCGAGCGCTTGGCCGCCGTGTGCCTGGAAATGGACAAGGTGCATGGGCCGGACCTGTTGGCTGCGGCCATGCGGGACCTCTCGGAGACCGTTCTGCGCGCCAAGGGCTGGCACCGTGCCGGGCGCCGGGCGGAACTGGGCCTGTGCGCCGACCGGATCGCGGCCATCGCCGAGCCGGTGGGGCTGGACGGGCTGGCCCGTGTCGCGGGCGATGTCGCCGCGCTGAGCCGGGCCGGCGACCGGGTGGCCCTGGCCGCCACGCTGGCGCGGCTGGACCGGATCGCCAGCCGGTCCGCCAAGGTGATCTGGCTGCTGCGCGAGATGTCGGGCTGATCGCGGGTTGCGGGCGGGGGCCAGCGCGCTAGTCTGTGCGCAGCCACCAGCCGGAGATTTCCATGCCCCTGACCTTCGCCCCCGCCGATGCCCTGTCCGTGCCGCTTTATGTGGTCGAGCAGGATGCGCTCGAGACCCTTCTGTCCCGCCTGCCCGCGCCGCAGGCGGCCTGGCTGCGCAGCACCGGCTTCGCGGCCAAGCTGGGCGAGGTGGTGCCGCTGGCAGAGGAAGACGGGGCGCTGGCCGGCGCCGTGGCAGGCTATGGCAGCGCGGCCGCGCGCGCGCGTGGACGTTTCCACCTGGCGTCGGCCGCCGCCAAGCTGCCCGCCGCGACCTATCACCTGGAGACCGACCTCGCCGGCGCGGCGCTGGAGGAAGAGGCGCTGGGCTGGTTGCTCTCGCTCTACCGGTTCGATCGCTACAAGCCGCAGGAGGGCGCGCGTGCCCGGCTCAAGGCCCCCGCGGGCGTCGATGCCGCCCGGATCGAGGCCATCGCCGCGGGCGAGGCGCTGACCCGCGACCTGATCAACACGCCGGCCTCCGACATGGGGCCCGAGGCGCTTGAGGATGCGCTCTTCACCCTTGCGGGCCGGCACGGGGCCGAGGCAAGCGCCGTCCGCGGCGACGAGTTACTGGAGCAGAATTTCCCCATGATCCACGCGGTCGGCCGGGCGGCGGCCAGCACCCCGCGCCTGCTGGAGATGCGCTGGGGCGATGCCGGCCCGCGGCTGACGCTGGTGGGCAAGGGCGTGTGCTTCGACACCGGCGGGCTGAACCTGAAGCCCGGCAATTCCATGGGCCTGATGAAAAAGGACATGGGCGGGGCGGCCACCGTGCTGGGGCTGGCCCACATGATCATGGCGCTGAAGCTGCCGCTGCGCCTGCGGGTGCTGATCCCGGCGGTCGAGAACAGCGTCTCGGGCGATTCCTTCCGCCCGCAGGACATCCTGACCTCGCGCAAGGGCCTGACGGTGGAGATCAACAACACCGACGCCGAGGGGCGGCTGGTGCTGGCCGACGCGCTGGCGCTGGCCGACGAGGAGGAGAGCGACCTGGTGGTCTCGATGGCCACGCTGACCGGCGCGGCACGGGTGGCGGTGGGCCCCGATATCGCGCCCTTCTACACCGGCTCCGACGCCTCGGCCGCGGCGCTGGGCGCGGCGGCGGCGCAGGTGGCCGACCCGGTCTGGCGCATGCCCTTCCACGCGCCTTACGAGGCGATGATCGAACCCGGCATCGCCGATCTCGACAACGCGCCCTCGGGTGGTTTCGCGGGATCGATCACCGCCGCGCTGTTCCTGCGCCGCTTTGTCGAGCGCGCGCCCTACATGCATTTCGACATCTACGGCTGGCAGCCCACGGCTGCGCCCGCCCGGCCCAAGGGCGGCGCGGGGCAGGGGGCGCGGGCGCTGCTGCAGGCGCTGCCGCAGATCCTGGAGCTCTGAGCGATGGACCGCCGCCTCACCCCCGCCAATGACCGCGTCGCTCTGGACGGCTGGCAGGGCCGCGTCAGCGCCGAGCGCTTCGTGCCCGGCGAGCCCAGCCGCCTGACCCGCCCCGTGGCCGATTTGCTGGCCGCCCCCGGCGGGCGGCGCGAGCGCCAGCTGGTGTGGGGCGAGCCCTTCACCGTGCTGGAACGGCATGGCGGCTTTGCCTTCGGCCAGTCGGGAAAGGACGGCTATGTCGGCTATATCGACGAGACCGCGCTGGGCCCGGTGATCGACGCCACCCACCGCGTATCCGTCCTGGCCAGCCACGCCTATCCCGAGCCGGACATGAAATCGCACGAGGTGATGGGCCTGTCCTTCGGCGCGCGGCTGCGCGTGGTCTCGGCCTCCGGCGCGTTCTTCGAGACGGCCGAGGGCTATTTCGTGCCCAAGCCCCACCTGCGCCCGCTCAACGTGCCGTTCGCCGACCCGGTGGTGGTGGCGCAGATGCATTTCGGCGTGCCCTACCTGTGGGGCGGAAACTCCTCCTGGGGGATCGACTGTTCGGGGCTGGTGCAGGCGGCGCTGCTGGCCGCGGGGCTCGACTGCCCCGGCGACAGCGACCTGCAAGAGGCCGCGCTGGGCCGCGCCCTGCCCACGGGCACGCCGCCCGAGCGCGGTGACCTGTTCTTCTGGAAGGGGCATGTGGCGCTGGCGGTGGATGGCGAGACGATGATCCACGCCAATGCCCACACCATGTCGGTGGCCTATGAACCCATCGCCGATGCCATCGACCGGATCGACGTGCAGGGCGACGGGCCGCTGACGGCCCACAAGCGGCTTTAATCGACGGCGCGGATCAGCTTCTTCTCCAGCACGCGCAGCACGGTTTTCAGGTCCTGGCCGCGCTTCAGGATCTGCCCGTCCATCCCGATCACCGCGTACATCCCCTGCCGGTTGCGCAGGCGGGGGCGTTTCTCGATGCGGTAAAGCGGGTGCTCGGCGGTGCGGCGGAAGATCGAGAACACCGCCACCTCGCGCAGGCAGGAAATGCCGTAGTCGCGCCATTCGCCGGCGGCGACCATGCGGCCGTAAAGGGTCAGGATCACCCCCAGCTCGGCCCGGTCGAAGCTGACCTGCTCGGGCGCGCGGGGGCCGGGAAAGGGCGTGGGGGGCTGCACGTTCATGGCGGAAATCTGGCCTTGAACGGGGCGCAAATCAAGCTTTGCCCCTGTTTTGCCCGGAAATCACCTGCGGATTTTCGCGCGCGCGGCCATCTACCGCCCGGATTCGGGGCGATATTGGCACCATAGCGAAACGACGCTTACCCCGGTGGCGCGGATTTCATAGCCCCCACCCAGCCTGTGCCACTGGGGGTTTCATCAGTTCTGCCCCCGCTTTTCGAAGCGGGGGTTTTCTTTTTCAGGCGAACTGCCCGTGGCAGAACCACCCCGAGGACAGCGCCGCCCCATGGGCGTAGAACAGCCACAGCCGCGCGCCGTCCGCCGTCTCCACCCGCCAGTAATCGCGCACGCCCGAGCGCCAGTCGGGCTCGTCCAGCCACCATTCCGGCGCGATGCGCTCGGGGCCGCGGGCCGAGGCCAGGGCGAAATCGCGCCGCCGCCAGCGGAAGCGTTCGGGCAGGGCCGGGCGGTCGGGGGCGGTGACCGGCTCGGGCCGGCCCAGCAGCAGCGGGCGCGGCACCGGCGGCGCGGGCCAGTCCCCGCAGGGTTGCGACCAGGCGGCGGCCAGGGTCTGGAACCCCTTTTCGGGGATATGGCTGTCGCCGGGATGGACCCGGGTGATCGCCTCCAGCCCCACCCGCGCGCCGATGCGGCCGATCAGGTCCTCCAGCGCGGTGTCGCCCTCCAGCCGGTCGCGCGCGGCGCGGGCGGCCTGCCTGTGGCCGGCGAACTGGCGGGCATGAACGGGCTCGGTCACATGCGCCTCCAGCCGCAGCCGGTCGATGCCGAAACCGGCCTCCACATCGCCCATCTTCAGCATCAGAAGCGGGCGGATGCGGTCGGGCTCGGCGGTGGGCTGGGCAAGGCCCACATCAAGGCTCTGCATGCTGTGGTCGGCGCGGAAAAGCTGCAGCCGCACCCGCCGCGCTCCGCGCCCCTTGTCGCGCAGCTTGGCGCAAAGCGGCGGCAGCAGCCGGTCGAGCCCGGCCAGGATGTCCTCTTCCAGTCCGATGGGGTCGGGCAGGGTCAGACGCACCGCGAAATGCGCGGGCGGGCGCGCGGGCGAGACCGGCTCGGGCACCACGCCCAGGGCCTGGTCCAGCCGCAGCACCACCTCGCGCCCGAAGCGACGCGAGAGCGCCGCGCGCGGCATGCCCAGGATGTCGTCGATCCGGCGCAGGCCGAGGCGTGCCAGCGCGGCCACCGTTTCAGCCGGCAGCCGCAGCGCCGCAAGCGGCAGCGGGCCGATGGCCTGCCGGGTCTGGCCCGGCGCGGCGATGGCGGCCTGCCGGTTGTCGGGCGCATCGGGCAGGGGCGCGGCCCCGCCCCGCGTCCAGTGCCGCTTGGCGGCGCGCGAGCGTGTCGCGCGCGCCTCCTGCTCGATCGCGTCGCCCGAGCGGACCGCCGCTGCGCCCTGCCCGGCGAACCGCGCCAGCGCCCAGGCCGCGCCCGGCGTATCGGCCAGCCCCGCCCGCACGCTCAGCCCCAGGTCGGCGCAATCCTCCTGCACCCGGGCCAGCACGCCCTCTTCGCCGCCGAAAAGATGCGCGCAGCCGGTCAGGTCGATCACCAGACCCGCTGGCGGCAGCTCGGCCACCCAGGGCGAGAACTTGCCCGCCCAGCGGCGCAGCGCGGTCAAGAAGGCGGCCTCGGCCTGCGGGTTCTCGATCCTTGTGCGCAGATCGGGGCACATGGCCTGGGCGTCGCGCAGCGGCTGGCCCGGGCGCAGCCCTGCGGCCTCGGCCGCCGGGGTCAGCGCGGCGAGCACCTGGCTGTTTTGCTCATTGCGCAGCACCGCGAAGGGGCCGCCGGGGTCACCCTCCAGGCGCAGCACCCGTTCGGCGGCCAGCCGCGGAAACCACAGGGAAAGGAGTCGGCGTTGGGGCATGGCGGCGGAATGTTCTTGTTTTGTTCAGGTTATCACACCCCGCCCCGGAGTCGAGTCCGCGCGCGTCGCTCCCGGCCCTGAACCGGTCGCTGAGGCGTTGCGCCCGGCCCGGCTTTCCCGCATTCTTGCGGCAAGTCGAAAAGGAAGGGAAACCCATGAAAACCCGTGCCGCCGTGGCCTATCAGGCCGGCAAACCGCTGGAAGTGACCGAGGTCAATCTCGACGGCCCCCGCGAGGGCGAGGTTCTGGTCGAGATCAAGGCCACCGGCATCTGCCACACC
>JBNGCX010000022.1:0-55596 GCA_049974865.1 Paracoccaceae bacterium | reverse complement strand
GCCTGCGCCCGGCGCTCGACACCCGCGCGGCCCTGGGCGACCGGGTGAAAACCCAGTTCCCCGCCGTGGCCGAGGCCTGCCTGCGCAACGGGCTCGATCCGACGCGGCAGCCGATCCCGGTCGCCGCCGCCGCCCATTTCCACATGGGCGGCATCGACGTGGATGCCGGGGGCCGCGCCAGTCTCGGCAATCTATGGGTCTGCGGCGAGGCCTCCTCGACCGGGTTTCACGGGGCCAACCGGCTGGCCTCAAACGGGTTGTTGGAGGCGCTGGTCTATGCCCGCGCCTGCGCGGCGGGCATCGACCAGGCGCTCGGCCCCGACATGCCGCAGGCCGTCACGGTCAGCCCCGCCTTCCAAGCCGACGGCTCGGCGCCCGACCCCGATGCCGTCGCCACGCTGCGCCGGGTGATGACCGCGCATGTGGGCGTGGTGCGCAACGCCGCCGGCCTGAAGACGGCGCTGGCCGAATTCGCCCGGCTTGAGGCCGCGCAGGCCGTCTGCCCCGCCTTCCTGAACATGACGGCGACCGCCACGCTGATCGCCGCCGCCGCCCTGATGCGCGAAGAAAGCCGCGGCGCGCATTGCCGCGACGACTTCCCCGAGCCGCGGGAAAAATTCGCCCGCCGCTCGCGCCTCACCCTCGACGACGCCCTGGCCTTGCGGGCCCAGGTGGAAAAGGAATTGTCATGAGCCACGCAACCGTTCCCGACCTGATCCTCGAACCGATGGTGCGCGGCGCGCTGATGGAAGACCTCGGCGCCTATGGCGACCTGACCAGCCGCGCGGTGATCGCGCCCGGCACCACCTATCGCGCGCAGTTGAACGCGCGCGAGGCGGGCGTCGTGTCGGGCATGCAGATCGCCGAAATGGCCTTCCGCCTGGTCGACCCCGCCCTGCGCGTGACCACCCATGTGGCTGACGGCAGCCCCTGCCAGCCGGGCGACCTGCTGATGGAGATCGAGGGCGACGCCGCCGCGATCCTGTCGGGCGAGCGGGTGGCGCTCAACTTCGCCGGGCGGCTGTCGGGCATCGCCACGCTGACCGCGCGTTTCGTGACCCAGACCGCGGGCACCGAAACCCGCATCACCTGCACCCGCAAGACCACGCCGGGCCTGCGCATCGCCGAGAAGCTGGCCGTGCTGCACGGCGGCGGGTTCAACCACCGCTTCTCGCTGTCGGACGCGATCCTGATCAAGGACAACCACATCGCGGCGGCGGGCGGCATCCGCGAGGTGCTGGAGGCGGTGACGAAATCGGCCTCGCACATGATACGGGTGGAGATCGAGGTCGACCGGCTGGACCAGTTGGAAGAGGCGCTGGCGGTCGGCGGCGCGGACGTGGTGCTGCTGGACAACATGGACACCCCCACCCTGCGCCAGGCGGTGGAGATGGTCGCAGGCCGCATGGTGACCGAGGCCTCGGGCAACATGAATCTGGAGCGGATCGCCGAGGTCGCCGCGACCGGCGTCGACTACATCTCCTCCGGCGCGCTGACCCATTCGGCCCGGACGCTGGACCTGGGGCTGGATTTCGGCGCCTAGGCGCCCTCCCCGCCCCGGCCCGACAGTGCCTCGGCCAGCAGGTCGAAAACCAGCCGGATCCTGCGGCTGCTGTGCAGCTCGCGATGCGCGGTCAGCCAGACCGGGAAGGGGATCGGCGGCAGGTCCGGCAGCACCCGGCGCACCGCCGGTTCGGCGTCGCCGATGGCCGCGGGCATCAGGCCGATGCCCATCCCCTGCTTGACGCATTCCCACTGCACCAGGTGGCTGCCGCTGAGCACCATGAAATTCTCGCGCGTCAGGCGCAGCCCCACCGTGGCCAGCGCCTCGCGCAGCGCGCCGCCCTCGTCGAAGCCGATGAAATCGGCACCCGTCAGGTCCTCGGGGCCGTTGACCGGCCCGATCCGGTTGAGGCAGGCGGGCGCGGCATAGAGGCAGGCCTCGTCGTCGCGGATCTTGCGCGCGATCAGTTCGGGGTCGGCTGGCCGGGCGTTGCGGATGGCGATATCCGCCTCGCGCCGGCGCAGGTCGCTGACGGCGTTGGCGGCCACGATCTCGACCCGGATGCCGGGATGCTGCCGGCGCAGCCGTGCCAGGATGGGGGGCAGCAGGAAGGCGGCATAGGCCTCGCCCGCGCTGACGGTGACGGTGCCCGCGATCTCCTGCGCGCGGCCGGTGGCGGCCAGCGAGACGCGCCCGGCGGCCTCGCCCATGCTGCGCACATGTTCCAGCAGGTCCAGCCCGGTGGGCGTCAGGCTCAGCCCGCGGCCGGCGCGTTCGAACAGGGCGACGCCCAGTTCCTCCTCCAGCGCGGCCACCTGCCGGCCCAGCGTGGGCTGCGCCAGGCCCAAGGCGCGGGCCGCCGCGGACAGCGAGCCCTCCTCGGCGGTGACGAGGAAGGCCCGGGCCCGGTTCCAGTCGAAATTCACGGCTCGCCAATCCATGCATTCACGCATAGCACAGGCGCCGATCCGATCAATTCATTTCGTTTTCGCAGAATTGCTCAGGCCCCGAGCAGCAGCAGCGCCGCCAGCCAGCCCGCGCAGTCCGAGACCTGCTGCACCGCGCCCAGCACGTCTCCGGTCTGCCCGCCGATCTGCCGTTTGGCCAGCGCGGCCACCGCCACGGCCGCCAGCGCCAGCGCCGCCACCAGTCCCAGCGCCGCGCCGCCCAGCGGCAGCGCGACGACCAGCGCCACAGCCAGCCCGGCCCAGGGCCGCCAGCCCCCCGCCTGCCCCGCCGCGTGGCCCAGCCCGTCGGCGCGGGCGGGCGGCAGCGCCTCCAACACCGCGAGCATGGCGAAACGGCTGCCCGCCGCCAGCGCCACGAAGGGCCAGAGCGGCGGGGCGGAGCCTGCCACGCCCGCCATCGCCTGCACCTTCAGCCCCAGCACAATCGCCAGCGCCAGCACGCCGTAGCTGCCGATGCGGCTGTCGCGCATGATCTCCAGCTTGGCCTCCCGGTCGCGCCCGCCGCCGAAACCATCGGCGAGGTCGGCCAGCCCGTCCTCGTGCAGCCCGCCGGTCACCAGCACGCCCGCCGCCACGGCCAGCAGCGCCGCAATCCCCGGCGGCAGGCCCAGCGCCGCCGCGCCCGCGCAAGCGGCCCACATCAGCGCGCCGATCCCGGCCCCCACCAGCGGCCAGGCCCAGCGCGCCTCGGCCAGCGTCAGCACATGGCCCGACAGCCGCCCCATCGGCAGCCGCGTCAGCAGCATCGCCGCGACGCGCAGCTCGGCCAGGCGGCGGGCCGGCGCGCTCATCCGCCCGACACCCCCGCCTCGGCGAAGGTGGCCATGCCGTTGTGGCAAGCCAGCGCGCTGCGCAGGATGCCCAGCGCCAGCGCCGCGCCCGAGCCCTCGCCCAGCCGCATGTCGAACTCCAGCACCGCGCGCTTGCCCATCGCGTCGAGCAGGTGCCGGTGGCCCGGTTCGGCGCTCTGGTGGCCGGCGAGGCAGTGATCCAGCAGCCCCGGATCGACGGCGAAAAGCGGCGCGGTGGCGGCGGTGCAGATGAACCCGTCCAGCAGCACCGGGATGCGCGCGGCCCGCGCGGCCAGCAGCGCGCCGCAGATCGCCGCCTGCTCGCGCCCGCCCAGGGCGGCGAGGATTTCCAGCCCCCGCACCGCGCCATGCCGCGCCAGCCCCCTGGCCACGGCGTCACGCTTGCGCGCCAGCCCCGCGTCGTCCGATCCGGTGCCGGGGCCCACCCAATCGCCGGGCGCGCCGCCGAACACGGCGCAGGCCAACGCGGCGGCGACGGTCGAATTGCCGATCCCCATCTCGCCCAGCACCAGCACGTCGGCGGATGTGTCCACCGCCGCGGCACCCCGGTTCAGCGCGTCGAGGCAGTCCGCCTCGGTCATCGCAGTGCCTTCGGTGAAATCCGCCGTGGGCCGGTCGAGGTCGAGCGCGATCACCGACAGATCGGCCCCGTTGGCCCGGCAGAGCTGGTTGATCGCGGCGCCCCCGGCCTCGAAATTCGCCACCATCTGCGCGGTCACCGCCTGCGGGAAGGGGTTCACCCCTTGCGCGCAGATGCCGTGGTTGCCGGCGAAGACCAGCGCCTGCGCCCGGTCGATCGCCGGGCGGTCGGTGCCGCGCCAGCCGGCCATGAAGACCGCCAGTTCCTCCAGCCGGCCCAGCGCGCCGGGCGGCTTGGTCAGGCTGTCCTGGCGCGCGCGGGCGGCCTCGGCGGCGGCGGCGTCGGTTTGCGGAAGGCGCGCGGCCAGGCCGGCGGCATCGGCCAGGGCGGCCAGCTCAAAAGGTGATGTCATTGGGTTTCACTTTCAGGGGATAGCCCGCGACGGAGAGGTAGACCTCGTCGCAGGCGGCGGCGACGGTCTGGTTGAGATGTCCCGCGGCATCGCGGAACCGGCGGGCCAGAGCGTTTTCGGGCACGATGCCCGCGCCGACCTCGTTGGAGACGAACACCACGGGCGCGGCCTGTTCGGCGATGGCCCCGGCCAGCGCCTGCGCCTCGGCCCGCCAATCGCGCCCGGCATGCAACAGGTTGCTCAGCCACAGGGTCAGGCAGTCGACCAGCCGGGGCGCGCCGCCGTCGGTCTCGCGCAGGGCCTGCACCAGCTTCAGCGGCTCGGCATGGGTGGTCCAGCCCGGGCCGCGGCGGGCCTGGTGCGCGGCGATGCGGGCCGCCATTTCCTCGTCCAGCGCCTCGGCCGTGGCGATGTAGACGGGGTGCGGCCCCATCGACAGCACCAGCCCTTCGGCCAGCGCGCTCTTGCCCGACCGGGCGCCGCCGGTCACCAGTATCGACTTTCTCATGGCTTCGTGTGAAACCAAATTCCCGGCCCGAAGGAAAGACGAATTGACCGCCCCGCCTGCACGATCCGAGCTTATCCTGATCCGCCACGCCCCGGCCGCGGCCGAGGGGCGGCTTTGCGGGCGCAGCGACGTGGCCATTGCCGAGGGCCCCTATCCCGGGCTGGAGGCGCTGCGCGGGATGCTGGCGCGGGTGCCCGTGGTGGTCTCCAGCCCGGCGCTGCGCTGCCGCCAGACGGCAGAGCTGCTTTGGCCCGGGCGCGCCGCGCCCGAGCTGGACGCGCGCCTGTGGGAACAGGATTTCGGCGCCTGGGACGGCCAGCCGCTGGCCGAGTTGCCCGACCTGGGGCGACTGTCGGCCGAAGAGCTGGCCGCCCACCGCCCGCCCGGCGGCGAAAGTTTTGACGAGCTGTGCAGCCGCGTCGCCCCGGCGCTGCGCGCGCTGGCGGCGCGGGCGCAGGAGGGGCCGCTGGCGGTGGTCTGCCACGCCGGCGTGGTGCGCGCGGCGCTGGGGCTGGCGCTGGAGGCCCCGGCGCGGGGGCTGGCCTTCGAGGTGGCGCCGCTGTCGCTGACCCGGCTGCGCTGCTACGATGGCGGCTTCTCGATCATCGCCGCGAACTGGCGCCCGGCGGCCTGAGTGGCGCGTCGGCGGGCCAAGTCCGGGTTTGGCCGGGGCCGCATCCGGGGGTATCGTCGGCCAAAGCGCATCGTTCCGAGCGGCCTGCACATGCCGGTCCGTGACCGGGGTGCGTCCAGCGGAGAGAACGGCATGAAGGTCACCATCATCACCGGCGCGTCCAAGGGCATCGGCGCGGAACTCGCACGCCAGATCGCACAGCGGGACGGCACCGATGCGGCCCTGGTCCTCGCGGCGCGCAACGCGGATGCGCTGAACGCCCTGGCCCAGGAACTGGGCCCGACCGGGGCACGGATCGAGGCCATCCCGACCGATGTCACCGACCGCGCCGCCTGCAAGGCGCTGATCGAGCAGACGGTCGAGCGGCTGGGTCGCATCGACGTGCTGGTGAACAATGCCGGCATGTCCGCTCATGCCAATTTCGCCGATCTCGATGAGGCCGATCTGGACTGGTACCAGACCCTGATGACCCTCAATTTCTGGTCCGGCGTCTGGCTGACCCACTCCGCCCTGCCCCATCTGACCAGGAGCGGCGGGTTGATCGTGGCGATCTCGTCGGTGGCGGGACTGTTCGGGGTCCCCGGGCGCACCGCCTACAGCGCCAGCAAGTTCGCCATTCGCGGCTTTTACGAGGCGCTGCGGGCCGAACTGGCCGGACAGGGCGTCTCGGTGATGCTGGTCTATCCCGGCATCGTCGCCACCGACATCCGCAAGCGCGGCTACGCGCTCGGCGGCGGCGAGGCCGGAGTCAGCATGATCAAGGAAGAGCGCATGATGCCGGTCGACGAATGCGCGCGGCGGATCCTCAGGGGAATGGACCGGCGCAAGCGCGAATTGCTGATGACCCGACAGATGCGGCTCGGTCGGTGGCTGCAACTGCTCCTGCCCGGGCTGACCGACCGCAAGGCCATGAAGGCCGTCAAGGAGGAGTTCCGCCCCGGCCCGCGGGGTTGACGGCGCCTAGCCCTCGGCCAACCCCTTGAGGATCGGGCAATCGGGGCGGTCGTCGCCGGCGCAGGCGCAGACCAGTTCGGACAGGGTGGCATGCATCGCCCGCAGTTCGGCGATCTTGGCCTCGATCTGGACGAGGTGGTCGCGTGCGATGCGCTTGACGTCGGTGCCCATGCGTCAGCTGGGCAGGAAGGTGCCGTCGAGCCCGGAGATGAAATCGTGCACGTTTCGGCTGGCCGAATCCATGGGCAGGTCGTTGCGGTGGACCATGTACCATTGCCGCACGATGGGCAGGCCGCGCACCGGCAACTCGACCAGCCGCCCCCCGCGCAGCTCGTCGGTGACGGTGTGGCGCGAGATCAGGGCCAGGCCCAGCCCGGCGATCACCGCCTGCTTGATGGTCTCGTTCGAGCTGAGTTCGATCGCCGGATAGGGGCGTTCCTCGCCCAGGCGGTCAAGGAAACGGTCCATCAGGATGCGGGTGCCCGAGCCGCGCTCGCGCGCGATGTAGGTCTCACCGACCAGGTCCTCGGCGAACAGTTCCTCGCGGTCGGCGAGCGGGTGGTCCGGCGGCGCGATCAGAACGTGCGGATGCGCGCCCAGCGCGGTCGAGACCACCTGCGGCAGGCGCGGCGGGCGGCCCATGATCGCCATGTCCACCGTGGCGTCCTCCAGCCAGGCCAGCACGGAGTCGCGGTTGCCGACCTTCAGCAGCACCTCGATCTCGGGGAAGGCGCGGTTCAGCCGGGCCACCAGCGCGGGGGCGAAATACTTGCCCGTCGACACCACGCCGAGATTGACCAGGCCCTCGCGCCCCTCGTTCAGAGCCGCCACCCTCTCGGTGCAGGCGGTCAGAGCCGCCTCGATCTTGCGCGCCGCCGCGAGAACCGCCTCGCCCTGAAGCGTCAGAACGGTGCCCCCGCCCCGGCCCCTCTGCAGCAGCTTGCAGCCGAAATTCTGTTCAAGCTGGCGCAGCTGGGTGTGCACGGCAGGCGGAGTCAGGCCGATGATCTCGGCCGCGGCGGTCATTGTGCCGCAGGAAGCAACCGCAGAAAGGGCGCGTAACTGCTTGAAAGTAACCGCTTCGGGTTTCGGCATTAAATTTTCCTAAAGATCGGTTCGAACATTTTAAATTCTATATTCGGTCATTTCCTGAAATAGCAAGGCCATCTTGTGGTTCGCCGCCAGATTCGGGAGGAATTTATGAATAGCGAACATCCCATCCGGGAGTTGGAGCACATCCCCGCCCCGCTGCGCCCCCTCATGGAGGCGCTGTGCGAGGTGGCTGCGCAGCTGGGCCATACCATCCAGCGCGGCCCCCTGGGCGCGGCCCTGGGCGAAGAGGTCGGGGTCAACACCGGCGGCGACGGCCAGAAGGCGCTGGACATCATCGCCGACGACGCCTTCGCCGCGCGGCTGAAGACGGCCAATGTGCGCTGGTACGCCTCGGAAGAGCAGGAAGAGGTGGTCGAGCTCGACCCCGCCGGGCGCTACGCGCTGGCCATCGATCCGCTGGACGGCTCCAGCAATATCGACGTCAACGTTTCCATCGGCACGATCTTCTCGGTTTTCGAGGCCAAGGACGGCGGCAACGAAAGCGTGCTGCGCCCGGCCTCCGAGCAACTGGCGGGCGGCTACATCATCTACGGCCCGCAGACCATGCTGGTGGTCACCTTCGGCGCGGGCACGCAGGAATACCTGCTGGACCCGGACAGCAAGCAGTTCGTGCTGGTGAACGCGGCGGTGAAAGTGCCCGAAACCTCGCATGAATTTGCGATCAACGCCTCGAACTACCGCCACTGGCCGAACCCGATCCGGGCCTATATCGACGATTGCATCGCCGGCGTCGAGGGCCCGCGCGACAAGGATTTCAACATGCGCTGGGTCGCCTCGCTGGTGGCCGAGACGCACCGCATCCTCAGCCGCGGCGGCGTGTTCCTCTACCCCGGCGACCAGCGCAAGGGGTATGAGAAGGGCCGGCTGCGCATGGTCTATGAATGCGCGCCCATCGCCTTCGTGATCGAACAGGCCGGGGGCATGGCCACCGACGGGCACGACGCGATCATGAGCCAGGCCGCCACCGAGTTGCATCAGCGCACGCCCTTCGTTTTCGGCTCGGCCGAGAAGGTGACGCGCGTAGCCACCTATCACGACCTGCCCGAACAAGAGGTCTCGGCCCTCTTCGGTAAGCGCGGCCTGTTCCGCGCCTGAGCCCCGGAAGGACGATTACGCAATGAGCAAGAAACACCCGATCATCTCGGTCACTGGATCCTCGGGGGCCGGCACCTCGACCGTCAAGCATACCTTCGATCAGATCTTCCGGCGCGAGGGCGTGAAGGCGGTCTCGATCGAGGGCGACGCCTTTCACCGTTACAACCGCGCCGACATGAAGGCCGAACTGGAGCGGCGTTATTCCGACGGCGACCAGGGCTTCAGCCATTTCAGCTATGACGCCAATGAGCTGGGCGAGCTGGAGCGCGTCTTCCGCGAATACGGCGAAACCGGCCGCGGCCGCACCCGCCACTACGTCCACGACGCCGACGAGGCCGACCGCTACGGCGTGCCGCCGGGCGAGTTCACCGGCTGGGAGCCGTTCGAGGACGGTTCGGACCTGCTGTTCTACGAGGGCCTGCACGGCGCCGTGGTCAATGACGAGGTGAATATCGCCAAATATGCCGATCTCAAGATCGGCGTGGTGCCGGTGATCAACCTGGAATGGATCCAGAAGATCCACCGCGACCGCGCCAGCCGCGGCTACACCACCGAGGCGGTGACCGACGTCATCCTGCGCCGGATGCATGCCTATGTGCATTGCATCACCCCGCAATTCACCCAGACCGACGTGAATTTCCAGCGCGTGCCGGTGGTGGACACCTCCAACCCCTTCGTGGCGCGCTGGATCCCCACCGCGGACGAAAGCCTGGTGGTGATCCGCTTTGCCAACCCGCGGGGGATCGACTTCCCCTACCTGACCTCGATGATCCATGACAGCTGGATGAGCCGGGCGAACTCGATCGTCATCCCCGGCGGCAAGCTCGATCTCGCCATGCAGCTGATCTTCACCCCCATGATCGAGCGCCTGGTCAGCGAATCCAAACGCGCCTGAGGAGCCCCGAGATGAACCAGATGACCGTCAACACCGCCTCCGAGGCGATCATGGCCAACGCCATCCGCGCGCTGACCATGGATGCCGTCGAGGCCGCGAAATCCGGCCATCCGGGCATGCCCATGGGCATGGCCGACGTGGCCGCCGTTCTCTACAACCGCTTCATCGATATCGACCCCTCGTCGCCGAACTGGCAGGACCGCGACCGCTTCGTGCTGTCGGCGGGGCACGGCTCGATGCTGATCTACGCGATCAACCACATGCTCGGCTATGCCGACATGGATATCGAGCAGGTCAAGAATTTCCGCCAGATGGGCTTCCGCACCGCGGGCCACCCGGAATACGGCCATGCCGACGGGATCGAGACCACCACCGGCCCGCTGGGCCAGGGCATCGCCACCGCCGTGGGCATGGCGCTGGCCGAGCGGATGCACAACGCCCGCTTCGGCGACGACCTGGTGGATCACTACACCTATGTCATCGCCGGCGACGGGTGCCTGATGGAGGGCATCAGCCACGAGGCCGCCGACATGGCCGGCCACATGCGGCTGGGCCGGATGATCGTGCTGTGGGACGACAACCAGATCACCATCGACGGCTCGACCGAGCTGTCGACCTCGACCGATCAGAAGGCGCGCTTCGCCGCCTGCGGCTGGCATGTGCAAGCCGTCGACGGCCATGACAACGACGCCGTGGCCGCGGCGATCGAGGCCGCGCGCAACGACCCGCGCCCCTCGCTGATCGCGTGCAAGACGGTGATCGGCTACGGCGCGCCCACCAAGCAGGGCACCGCCGCCACCCACGGCGCGCCGCTGGGCGCCGAGGAGATCGCCGCCACGCGCGAGGCGCTGGGCTGGCACCACGCCCCCTTTGAGATTCCGGATGAGGCCGCCGCTGCCTGGAAGGCCGTCGCGAAGCGGGGCCAAGCCGCGCGTCGGGCCTGGGAAGAGCGGCTGGCGGCCTCGCCTCTGACCGAGGCGTTCAACACCTCGCTCGCCTCGCCCGACAAGGCGGCCCTGGCCGAGGCCATCCGCGCCTACAAGGCCGAGCTCTCGGCCGAGGCCCCCAAGGTCGCCACCCGCAAGGCCAGCGCCATGGCGCTCGAGGTGGTCTACGACACCCTGCCCAACGTCGTGGGCGGCTCGGCCGACCTGACCGGCTCCAACCTCACCCGCACCGGCGCCATGGCCCCGGTGACGCGCGAGAATTACGGCGGCCACTACATCCATTACGGCATCCGCGAGCACGGCATGGCCGCGGCGATGAACGGCATCGCGCTGCATGGCGGCTTCGTGCCCTACGGCGGCACCTTCCTGGTGTTCACCGACTATTGCCGCCCCTCGATCCGCCTGTCGGCGCTGATGCAGGTGCCGGTGGCCTATGTCATGACCCATGACAGCATCGGCCTGGGCGAGGACGGCCCGACCCACCAGCCGGTGGAGCACCTGGCCTCGTTCCGCGCCATGCCCAACGTCAACGTCTTCCGCCCCTGCGACGTGGTGGAGACAGCCGAGGTCTGGGAAATCGCCGCCGGCGCCACCCGCACGCCCAGCATCCTGGCGCTCAGCCGGCAGGGCCTGCCCTGCCTGCGCACCGCGCATACCGACGAGAACCTGTCGGCCAGGGGCGCCTACGTGCTGCGCGAGGCCGAGGGCGGGCGCGACGTAACCCTGATCGCCACCGGTTCCGAGGTCGAGATCGCCATGAAGGCCGCCGACCTGCTGGCCGCAGAGGGTATCAAGGCCGCCGTGGTCTCGGCCCCGTGCTTCGAGCTGTTCGCGCAGCAGGACGCGGCCTATCACGCCGCCGTTCTGGGCGACGCGCCGCGCGTCGGCGTCGAGGCGGCCGTGGAACAAGGCTGGGCCCCGATCCTGGGCCCCAACAGCGCCTTCGTGGGCATGTCGAGCTTCGGCGCGTCGGCCCCGATCGACGAACTATACAGGCATTTCGGCATCACGCCCGAAGCCGTGGCCGAGGCCGCGCGTGGCCTGACCGCATAAGGGAGAGAGGACAGTATGACCGTTCGTGTAGGCATCAACGGCATGGGCCGCATCGGCCGATGCACGCTCAGCGCCATCATCGAAAGCGGCCGCACAGATATCCAGGTGGTGAAACTCAACGCCACCGGCCCGATCGAGACCAACGCCCACCTGCTGAAATACGACAGCGTGCATGGCCGTTTCTCGAAGGAGATCACCGTCGAGGGCGACACCATGGACGTGGGCCAGGGCCCGATGAAGGTGTTCTCGACCTACGACCCGACCGAACTGGACTGGTCGGGCTGCGACGTGGTCCTGGAATGCTCGGGCGTGTTCAACTCGCGCGAGGCCGCGGGCGTGCACCTGGAGCATGGCGCGGGCAAGGTTCTGGTCTCGGCGCCGGCCAAGAATGCCGACCTGACCATGGTCTACGGCGTGAACCACGACAAGCTGACCGCGGATCACAAGGTGGTCTCCAACGGTTCCTGCACCACCAACTGCCTGGCGCCCATGGCCAAGGTGCTGAACGACGCCATCGGCATCGAGAGCGGCATCATGACCACGGTGCATTCCTACACCGGCGACCAGCCCACGCTGGACCGCCGCCACAAGGACCTCTACCGCGCCCGCGCCGCGGCGCTCAGCCTGATCCCCACCTCTACCGGGGCGGCCAAGGCCATCGGCGAGGTGCTGCCGGAGATCAACGGCCGGCTCGACGGCTCGGCCATCCGGGTGCCGACGCCCAACGTCTCGGCCGTGGACCTGACCTTCGTGCCCGGCAAATCGGTCACCGCCGAGGAGATCAACGCGCTGATGGCCGAGGCGGCGCAGGGCGCCATGAAGGGCATCGTCAGCTATGAAACCGAGCCCAAGGTCTCGGTCGACTACAACCACGACGGCCATTCCTGCAATTTCGCCGCCGATCAGACCAAGGTGCTGAACGGGCTGGTGCGGGTGCTGGCCTGGTATGACAACGAATGGGGCTTCTCCTGCCGGATGGCGGACAATGCCGTGCACATGGGGGGCGTGTGATGGACGGCATTACCCCGATCACCGCGATGGACGTGAAAGGCAAGCGCCTGGTGGTGCGCGCCGACCTGAACGTGCCGGTCAAGGACGGCAAGGTCACCGACGCCACCCGCATCGCTCGCTTTGCCGCGGGCATGAAGCCGCTGCTGGCGCAGGGGGCGCGGCTGGTCATCCTCACCCATCTGGGCCGGCCCAAGGGCGAGCTCGACCCCGCCCTGTCGGTGGACAAGCTGCGCCCGGTGCTGGCCGAGCATCTGGGCGTGCCGGTGCGCTTCTCGGACGTTTCGGCCGGGCGCGCGGCCGAGGATCACTCCAACGCGCTGCAGGACGGCGAGGCGATGCTGTGCGAGAACGTGCGCTACAACAAGGGCGAAGAGAAGAACGATCTCGAACTCGCCCGCCAGTTCGCCGCGCTCGGCGACATCTACGTCAACGACGCCTTTTCCTGCGCCCACCGCGCGCATGCCTCGACCGCCGGGATCACCGCGTTCCTGCCCGCCACCGCCGGCCCGCTGATGGTGGAGGAGATGGAGGCGCTGACCCGCGCGCTCGAGGCGCCCAGGCGCCCCTCGGTCGCCATCGTGGGCGGCGCCAAGGTCTCGACCAAGATCTCGGTGCTGAAGAACCTGGTGGGCAAGCTCGACGCCGTCATCGTGGGCGGCGGCATGGCCAACACCTTCCTTTACGCCCACGGCGCGCCGATGGGCAAATCGCTGCACGAACCCGACATGGTGGACACCGTGAAGGAGATCGAGGCGCTGGCCGCCAAGGCGGGCTGCGAGATCCTGCTGCCCGAGGACGTGGTGGTCAGCAAGGAATTCAAGGAAGGCGCGCGCAAGCGCATCGTGCCCTGGGACGAATGCCCCGCGGATTCGATGATCCTCGATGCCGGGACCAGGGCGCTGGCGCAATTCCAGGGTGTTCTTGCGGGCGCGCAGACGATACTCTGGAACGGGCCGCTGGGCGCGTTCGAGATCGCGCCCTTCGACCAATCGACCATGGCGCTGGCCGAATGCGCGGCCGAGCTGACCCGCGCGCGGCTCTGCGTGTCAATCGCCGGCGGGGGCGACACCGTGGCCGCACTGAACAAGGCCGGCGTCACCGAGGACTTCACCTATGTCTCCACCGCCGGTGGGGCGTTCCTGGAATGGCTGGAGGGGCGCGTCCTCCCCGGCATCGCAGCACTGACCCGCACTCAACAAGCCGCCTGAAGGAGGGCACAATGGCACTTATCACCCTGAGGCAACTTCTGGATCACGCGGCCGAGCATGGTTACGGCGTGCCTGCCTTCAACATCAACAACATGGAGCAGGGTCTGGCCATCATGAACGCGGCCAAGGCGGTGGACGCACCGGTGATCCTGCAGGCCAGCCGCGGCGCGCGGAAATACGCGGGCGACATCATGCTGCGCCACATGGTGCAGGCGCTGGCCGAGATGTACCCGGACGTCCCGGTATGCATGCACCAGGACCACGGTAATAACGAAGCCACCTGCATGACCGCGATCCGGCACGGCTTTACCTCGGTGATGATGGACGGCTCGCTGGAAGCGGACATGAAGACGCCCTCCTCCTACGAATACAATGTCGACATCACCAAGCGCGTCGCGGACATGGCCCATTGGGTCGGCGCGAGCGTCGAGGGCGAGCTGGGGGTTCTGGGCAGCCTGGAATCTGGCGAGGCGGCGGCCGAGGACGGCTCGGGCGCCGAGGGCAAGCTGAGCCACGACCAGCTGCTGACCGACCCCGACCAGGCCGTCGATTTCGTGATGAAGACCAAGTGCGACGCGCTGGCCATCGCCTGCGGCACCTCGCACGGTGCCTACAAGTTCACCCGCAAGCCCACCGGCGACATCCTGTCGATGTCCACCATCGAGGCGATCCACAAGAAACTGCCCGACACCCACCTGGTGATGCACGGCTCGTCGAGCGTGCCGCAATATCTGCAGGACCTGATCAACGCCTCTGGCGGCGAGATGCCCCAGACCTACGGCGTGCCCGTCGAGGAGATCGAGAAGGGCATCAGGATGGGCGTGCGCAAGGTGAACATCGACACCGACTGCCGGATGGCCATGACCGGCCAGTTCCGCAAGGTGGCGACCGAGAAGCCCCAGGAATTCGACCCGCGCAAGTTCCTCGTGCCGGCGATGAAGGAGATGGAGGATCTCTGCCGCGACCGGTTCGAACGCTTCGGCACCGCGGGCCATGCCTCGAAGATCAAGGTCATCGACCTCGACGACATGGCCGCCCGCTACGCGGATGGCAGCCTCGACCCCAAGACCGCGCAAGCCCAGGCGGCCGAGTAACACGGGACACAGGAGGAGATTCCCATGGACCAGTCAAATCGCTACGCGCGCCTCGACCTCAAGGAAGAGGACCTGATCGCCGGCGGCAATCACGTTCTGGTGGCCTATATCATGAAGCCCAAAGCGGGGCACGGATACCTGGAGACCGCGGCGCATTTCGCGGCGGAATCCTCGACCGGCACCAATGTGGACGTGTCCACCACCGACGACTTCACCCGCGGTGTCGATGCGCTGGTCTACGAGATCGACGAGGCCAGGGAGCTGACCAAGATCGCCTACCCGGTCGAGCTCTTCGACCGCAACATCATCGACGGGCGGGCGATGCTGTGCTCGTTCCTGACGCTGACCATCGGCAACAACCAGGGCATGGGGGACGTGGAATACGCCAAGATGCACGATTTCTACGTGCCCCCGGCCTATCTGCGCCTGTTCGACGGCCCCTCGACCACCATCGCCGACATGTGGCGGGTGCTGGGCCGGCCGCATGTGGATGGCGGCTTCATCGTCGGCACCATCATCAAGCCCAAGCTGGGCCTGCGCCCGCAGCCCTTTGCCGATGCCTGCTACGACTTCTGGCTGGGCGGCGACTTCATCAAGAACGATGAGCCGCAGGGCAACCAGCTGTTCTCGCCGCTGAAGGAGACCATCCCGCTGGTCGCCGACGCCATGAAGCGCGCGCAGGACGAGACCGGCGAGGCCAAGCTGTTCTCGGCCAACATCACCGCCGACGACCATTACGAGATGCTGGCCCGGGCCGAGTTCATCCTGGAAACCTTCGCCGAGAACGCCGATCACGTGGCCTTCCTCGTCGACGGCTACGTCACCGGACCGGCCGCGATCACCACCGCGCGCCGCGCCTTCCCCAAGCAGTACCTGCATTACCACCGCGCCGGCCACGGCGCCGTGACCTCGCCGCAGAGCCAGCGCGGCTACACCGCCTTCGTGCTGTCCAAGATGGCGCGTCTGCAGGGCGCGAGCGGCATTCACGTGGGCACCATGGGCTTCGGCAAGATGGAGGGCGAGGCCAGCGACCGCGCCATCGCCTACATGATCACCGAGGACAGCGCCGACGGTCCCTATTTTCATCAGGAATGGCACGGCATGGCCCCCACCACCCCGATCATCTCGGGCGGGATGAACGCGCTGCGCATGCCCGGCTTCTTCCAGAACCTGGGCCATTCCAACCTGGTGATGACCGCCGGCGGCGGCGCCTTCGGGCATGTCGACGGGGCGGCGGCGGGCGCCACCTCGCTGCGCCAGGCCGAGACCTGCTGGAAAGAGGGCACCGATCCGCTGGAATTCGCCAAGGAGCACAAGGAATTCGCCCGCGCCTTCGAATCCTTCCCCAAGGATGCGGACAAGCTCTACCCCGGCTGGCGCGAGGCTTTGCGCGTCACCTCGGCGGCATGATAAAGGGGGGCGCGGCCCCGCGCCCCCACCCCAACCCATAGGGAGACACCCGATGTCCTTTGACCGTTCCATCAAGATCGCGCCGTCGATCCTGTCGGCCGATTTCGCCAATTTCGGCCAGGAGATCCAGGCGATCGAAGCCGAAGGCGCTGACTGGGTGCATGTGGACGTGATGGACGGGCATTTCGTGCCCAACCTGACCTTCGGCCCGCCGCTCTGCGCCGCGATCCGCCCGCATATCAAGACGGTGATGGACGTGCACCTGATGATCTCGCCCGTCGATCCCTACATCGAGGCCTTCGCCCAGGCCGGCGCCGACGTGATCACCGCGCATCTGGAGGCCGGCCCTCACACCCACCGCACGCTGCAGGCGATCCGGGCCAACGGCGCCAAGGCGGGGCTGGCGATCAACCCCGGCTCGGGCATCGACGACGTGGAATACCTGCTGGACATGGTGGACCTGGTCTGCGTGATGACGGTGAACCCCGGTTTCGGCGGGCAGAAGTTCATCCATTCCCAGATCGACAAGGTGAAAAAACTGCGCGCCATGATCGGCGACCGCCCCGTCCATATCGAGATCGACGGCGGCATCACCCCCGAGACCGCGCCGCTGATGGCCGCGGCGGGCGCGGACGTGCTGGTCGCGGGCTCGGCCGTGTTCAAGGGCGGCTCGGTCGACAATCCGGGCGTCTACGGCGAGAACATCCGCGCCATCCGTGACGCTGCGGAAGGCGCGCGAAAGGCGGCCTGATCCTTCTGGCGTGACATATGCGAATATGTCTATCCTCTCGCCCGGAGTAAAAGGGAGACCATTTCATGATCCGCAAAGCCATTCTGATGGCATGTTTCGCCATGCCCGCCTTTGCCGACGAGGATATCGCCGACAAGTATCCGCAATCGGTGCTCTACGACAAACCGTTCGAGGTGATCCCCGGCGTCTGGTCGGCGATCGGCGCGACCGCACCCCCGACCTATGAAAACGCCGGCCACAACAACAACCTCAGCTTCATCGTCACCGGGGACGGGGTGATCGTCATCAACGGCGGCGCCAATTACAAGCTGGCCGAGGCCCTGCATGCCGAGATCAAGGAGGTCACCGACCAGCCGGTCAAACTGGTGATCGACGAGAACGGCCAGGGCCACGCCATGCTGGGCAACAACTACTGGACGCAGCAGGGCATCGACGTTCTGGCCCATGTCGAGGCCGCCGCCGAGTTCGAGGAATACGGCGCGCAGATCCTGTCCGGCATGCAGAACTACGCCAAGGAAAACTCTGAGGGCACCGAGCTGGTCGCGCCCACCATCACCTTCGAGGACAAGTACGAGATCGAGATGGGCGACATGCGCATCGAGGTGCTGCATCTCGGCCCCGCGCACAGCCCCGGCGACACCCAGGTCTGGCTGCCCGATCTCGACCTTATGATCGCGGGCGACCTGGCCTTCAACGGCCGCATGCCCCCGATCTTCACCGAGACCTGCACGAGCTGCTGGATCGAGACCTGGGAAACCAAGCTGGAGCCGATGAACCCCACCTATATCATCCCCGGCCACGGCAACCCCACCAACATGGCGCAGGTGCGCCACCACACGGTGGATTACGTGAAATACCTGCGCGCCAAGATCGGCGAGCATCTCGACAACGGCGGCACGCTGGACGACGCCTATTACGTCGACCAGTCGCCCTACGAGCACCTCGACACGTTCAACGAGCTGGCCACCAAGAACGCCGGCGTCGTCTTCGCGGAAATGGAGTTCGAATAATGGCCGTTTCACCCCCCGTCTGCGATTTCGGCTGGAAGGCGCCCGCGTTTGCGCTGCCCGGCACCGATGGCAAGACCTGGACCCTCGCCGACGTGGCGGGGGAAAAGGGAACGCTGGTGATGTTCATCTGCAACCACTGCCCCTATGTGCAGGCGGTGCTGGACAGGATCATCCGCGACGCCACGGAATTGCAGGCGCTGGGGGTGGGCGTCGTGGCGATCAGCTCGAACGACGCCGCGGCCTACCCGGCCGACGGGTTCGACAAGATGAAGGCGCTGGCCGTGGAACGCGCCCTGCCCTTCCCCTATCTCTATGACGAAAGCCAGCAGGTGGCGCGGGACTACGGCGCCGCCTGCACCCCCGATTTCTTCGGCTTCAACGCCGATATGGGCCTGCAATATCGCGGCCGCCTCGACGCCTCGCGCAAGGAGGCCGGACCCGCCGACCTGCGCCGCGACCTCTTCGAGGCGATGAAGCAGGTGGCCGAGACCGGACAAGGCCCGGAGGATCAGATCCCCTCCATGGGCTGCTCGATCAAATGGAAGGACGCCTGATGCGCGCAGTGATTTTCGACCTCGACGGCACGCTGATCGACAGCGCCCCCGACATCCACGCCGCCGCCAACAAGATGCTGGCCGAGGTGGACGAGGGCGCGCTGAGCTACGACACCATCCGCAGCTTCATCGGCAACGGCGTGCCGGTCCTGGTCGAGCGCATCATCGCCCGGCAGGGCATCGACCCCGAACGGCACCCCGAGCTGCTGGCGATCTTCATGCGCCACTACAACGCCGATCCGGCCACCCTGACCAAGCTTTACCCCAACGTCCGCGCCGTGGTCGAAGGGCTGGCCGCCGAGGGCGCGCGGCTGGGCGTCTGCACCAACAAGCCCGACGGGCCGACCCGCGACATCCTGCGCGCCTTCGACCTCGACCGCCTGTTCGACGTGGTGGTGGGCGGCGACACCCTGCCGGTGAAAAAGCCCGACCCCGCCCCCCTGCGACGCGCGGCGGAGGCGCTGGAGCGCGATCTGACCGTCTATGTCGGCGACAGCGAGGTGGATGCCGAGACCGCACAGCGGGCCGCCCTGCCCTTTGCCCTGTTCACCGAAGGCTACCGCAAGCGCCCGGTCGAAGAGCTGCGCTTCGACGCCGCCTTCGCCGATTTCGCCGAGTTGCCCGGGATCGTCTCGCGCCTCGCCCCGGTGCCTGCATGACGCTGCGCGCGCTGATCTTCGATGTCGACGGCACGCTGGCCGAAACCGAAGAGGCGCATCGCACCGCCTTCAACGAAAGTTTCGACGACTGGGGCCTCGGCTGGCACTGGACGCGCGAGGACTACAAGCGCCTGCTGAAAACCACCGGCGGCAAGGAGCGGATGCGGGTCTGGCAACAGGAATTGCCCGAGGGCGCGCCGCGCTTGAGCGACGCGCAGATCGCGCAGCTCCACAAGGAAAAGACCGCCCGCTACGGCGCGATCCTGGCGCGCGGCGACCTTTCCCTGCGCCCCGGCGTGGCCGAGCTGATCGCGGCAGGCCGCGCCGCCGGGCTTAAGCTGGCCGTGGCCACCACCACCAACCTGCCCAATGTCGAGGCGCTGAGCCAGTGCTGCTGGGGCCGGCCGGCAACCGAGGTCTTCGACGAGATCGCCGCCGGCGACATGGTTGCGGCCAAGAAACCGGCGCCCGATGTTTTCCTTCTGGCGCTGGACAAACTGGGCCTGCCCGCCGATGATTGCCTCGCATTCGAGGACAGCCTCAACGGTCTGCAATCGGCGCGCGGCGCGGGGCTGCGGGTGGTCATGACCGCCTCGGCCTACACCGAAGACGAGGATCACGCCGCCGCCGACTGGCGGTTGCCGTCGCTGGAGGCGCAACACCTGCCGGCGCCGCTGCGCGCCACTCTTGCGGGGGCTACCGCCGAAAACCCGGCGATGTGATCGCTGCGGCCTTGCGAAACATTCAAAATTTTGTATGTTTTGCGCCTCGGGAATAGCGGCCGCGTCACTCACGCGGCTCCTCTGCCATTTTGGGAGGTCAATTTGGAAATCAAACCCATCGCGCCCAGCTTCGCGGCGTCTCCGCAAATCCGCCCCGACGATGTCGCGCGCGCCGTGCAGGCCGGCTACAAGACGATCGTCTGCAACCGCCCCGACGGCGAGGCCGACGACCAGCCCCCCGCCGCCGAGATCGCCGAGGCCGCCCGCGCCGCCGGGGTTGAATTCCGCTACCTGCCGATCAAGCCCGGCCAGTTCACCGACGAGCTGATCAAGAGCTTCGAAGACGTGCTGGGCACCTGCAAGGGCCCGATCCTGGCCTATTGCCGGACCGGGACGCGCTCGTCCACGCTGTGGGCGCTGACCCGCGCCAAGATGCTGTCGCCCGAGGCGATCCTCGCGGCCACCTCCAAGGCGGGCTACGACCTCGGAGGCCTGCGCCCGATGATGGAAGAGCGCTTTGGCGCCGATGTCTACACCAGCCGCCCCGAAAGCTATGACGTGCTGATCGTGGGCGGCGGCGCCGGCGGCGTCTCGGCCGCGGCGTCGCTGCTGAAGCGCCGGCCGCATGCCAAGGTGGCCATCATCGAGCCGCGCGAAGAGCATTATTACCAGCCCGGCTGGACCTTGGTCGGCGCCGGCGTGTTCGAGCGCGGCCAGACCGTGCGCCGCATGGGCGAGGTTCTGCCCGACGGCGTGAAATGGATCCGCGGCGCCGTGGCCGGCTTCCTGCCCGAGAAGAACGAGGTGACGCTGGAGAACGGCGAGCGCTACGGCTACGAAGTGCTGATCGTGACCCCGGGCCTGAAGCTGAACTGGGAGGCCGTCGAGGGGCTGGCTGACACGCTGGGCAAGAACGGCGTGACCTCCAACTACCGCTACGACCTCGCCCCCTACACCTGGGAACTGGTGCAGGGCGTGCGCAAGGGCAAGGCGCTGTTCACCCAGCCGCCGATGCCGATCAAATGCGCCGGCGCCCCGCAGAAGGCGATGTATCTTTCGGCCGACTACTGGCTGCGCACCGGCGTGCTCAAGGACATCGACGTCGAGTTCTGCAATGCCGGCGGCGTGCTGTTCTGCGTGCCGGACTACGTCCCCGCCCTGATGGAATATGTCGAGCGTTACGACGCCACGCTGTCCTTCAACCACAACCTGGTGAAGGTCGACGGCGAGAACAAGGTCGCCACCTTCGAGGTGACGGATGGCGAGACCACCTCGACCGTCGAGAAAGAGTTCGAGATGATGCATGTCTGCCCGCCGCAGACCGGTCTCGATTTCATCAAGGCCTCGCCGCTGGCCGACGAGGCCGGCTGGGTGGACGTGGACCAGGCCACGCTCCAGCACAAGAAATACCCCAACATCTTCGGCCTCGGCGACGGCTGCAACACGCCCAACGCCAAGACCGCCGCCGCCGTGCGCAAGCAGGCCCCGGTGGCCGCGGTGAACGCGCTGGCGGTGCTCGACGGGCATGAGCTGGTGGCGGAGTATGACGGCTATGGCTCCTGCCCGCTGACGGTGGAGCGCGGCAAGATCGTGCTGGCCGAGTTCGGCTATGGCGGCAAGCTGATGCCCTCGTTCCCCGAGTGGATCATCGACGGCAAGCGCGCCTCGCGCCGGGCCTGGTTCCTGAAGGAGCGGATGCTGCCGCCGATGTACTGGCAGGGCATGTTCCGGGGCCGCGAAT
This sequence comes from Paracoccaceae bacterium, assembly GCA_049974865.1. Classification (GTDB taxonomy): domain Bacteria; phylum Pseudomonadota; class Alphaproteobacteria; order Rhodobacterales; family Rhodobacteraceae; genus JAGSOU01. The sequence continues at coordinate 33,961 of JBNGCX010000022.1, read as the reverse complement.
ACCTCGCCCAGCCCCGCATGACCTTCGAGAAGATCAGCGCCGAGTAACAAGAAGCCCCCGCATCCCGGATGCGGGGGTTTTTCGTTGTGCCTTGGGCAACGCGGCCCGGCGCGCAAAAAGGTGCGGATCAATGTTCCGCGCTGACCGTCCGTCCCGCCCGGCGGAAACGCCGGGCAGCGCCCGCCCGCCCCCAAGGCGGGCGCTATCGCGCCCGCTACGGGCGGCCCCTGCCCTCATCTAATAAACCGGGGTTTCCGCCCTCCGGCGCGTCACTCCGGCAGCACGGCCGGCGCCCCGCCCATCGCGGCGCTGTCGCTGCACATGACATCCTCGCCGGTCAGCCGCTGATAGGTTTCCAGCGGGATCTGCTCGGCCCGGATGGCGCAGCCGCTTTTCTCATAGGCGAACAGCACCATGCTGTTGCCGGTGCAGTAGAACAGCTCCACCCGGTCGGGCGGACAGCCCACGCCCCGGTCCTCGCAGGGATAGGCGGCGAGCAGCCGGCGGCTCTCGCGTTCGGGCAGCGTGGAATGGGTGATGCCGGGGTTCATCTGCTCCACGCTGGCGACCCACAGGGACCAGGGCAGCAGGCCGTTGGCCGCGCAGGGATCGGTGTCGGCGCGGGCCGCCTGCGGCAGCGCCAGCGCCAGCGCCGCGGCAGCCGCCACGATGAACCGTTTGCACATGATCCCTCCCACGCCTGGTTGCGGGCAGGATGACAGGCGCCCCCAGCCCTGTCCATCCGCGGGGCGGACAACACCCATGGATGACGCCGCGACACCCCGGCCGCCCCGTTGACAGCCCCGGCGGACCATGCCCCTTTTTGCGCATTCACGTCTTTCGGGATCCTTTCTTTTGTCCGCCTCTCCTTTCAGCCGGTTCGTTCTTGCCAGCGGTCTGACCAACCTGGGCGACGGCATCGCCACGCTGGCCTGGGCCTGGCTGGCCTCGCTGCTGACGCGCGACCCGCTGCTGATCGCGCTGGTGCCGGTGGCGCTGCGCCTGCCGTGGTTCCTGTTCGCCCTGCCCGCCGGGATCGTCACCGACCGGATGGACCGGCGACGCCTGATCCTGTCGATGGACCTGCTGCGCGCCGCCGCCTTCGCGGGGGCCGCCGCCGCGCTGTGGCTGGCGCTGCCCCTCGCTCCGCCGCCCGGGCGCGGCATGGCCGAGATGCCGCTCTTCGCCGCGGTCCTGGCCTTGGCCCTGACCGTGGGCGTGGCCGAGGTGTTCCGCGACAACGCCGCCCAGACCATGCTGCCCGCCATCGTGCCGCATGACCGGCTGGAGCAGGCCAACGGCCGGCTCTGGAGCGTCGAGCTGGTGGGCAACGCCCTGATCGGCCCCGCGCTCGGCGCGGTGCTGATCGCGGGGTTCCTGCCGCTGCCCTTCGCCTTCAACGCCGGGGCCTTCGCGCTGGCGGTGGCGCTGGTGGCGGGGATGCATGGCCGCTTTCATCCGCAGCCCGGCGCCGCGCGCAACTGGCGCCGCGAGCTGGGCGAGGCGGTGGCGTTCCTCAGGGCCGCGCCGCTGCTGCGGCTGCTGGCGGTGATCACGGGCCTGTGGAACCTGATGTTCCAGATGGTGATGATCGCGCTGGTGCTGCACGCGCAGGAAAACCTCGGGCTGGGCGCGCGCGCCTACGGGCTGGTGCTGGCCGCGGGAGCGGCGGGCGGCATCGCCGGCGGATATTGCGCCGAGGGCATCGTGCGCCGGCTGGGCCCCGCGCGCAGCGCGCAATGGGCGATGGCGGCCAGCCCGCCGGCCTTCCTGGCGATGGCGCTGGCGCCGGGGCCGGTGGCGCTGGGCCTGGTGCTGGCGGTGTTCGAGTTCTTCGGGCTGCTGTGGAACACCGTCTCGGTCTCCTACCGGCAGCGCGCCATCCCCGACGCGATGCTGGGCCGGGTCAACAGCCTCTACCGGCTGCTGGCCTGGGGGATGATGCCCGTGGGGCTGCTGCTGTCGGGCGTGATCGTGCGCGGGGGCGAGGCCCTTGTCCCGCGCGGGGCGGCGCTGACCGCGCCCTTCTTCGCCGCCGCTGTGGGGGCGCTGGCGCTGGCCGCGATCGGCTGGCGGCCGCTGGGGCGCGGCTTTCAGGCGGGGCGCTGACGCCCCGCCCGGTTTCGCAACAAACCGGCCTCAGCCCAGCACGGATTTCAGCGCCTTGGCGGTGACGCCGACGATCTGGTCGGCCTCTTCGCGGCTCAGGCACAGCGGCGGGGCAAAGCCGATGATGTCGCCCTGCGGCATGGCCCGGGCGATGACGCCCTGCTTGACCATTTCGGCCACCACCTGCGGCGCGACCTTGCCCGCCGGGTCGTAGAACTTGCGCGCGGCGCTGTCCTCGACCAGTTCCACGGCGCAGAGCATGCCCTCGCCGCGCACTTCGCCCACATTGGCGTGACCGCTCAGCGCGTCGCGCATGGCGTTCACGAAATAGGCCCCGGTCTCGCCCGCGTTCTGAACCATGTTCAGGTCGTCGATCAGCTTCAGGTTGGCCACCCCGGCGGCCGCGCCGATCGGATGGGCGGAATAGGTCCAGCCGTGGCCGATGGGGCCGTTCTCGTCCGTGCCCTGCTCCAGCACCTTCCACATCTTGTCGCCCACGATGGAGCCCGACAGCGGCGCATAGGCCGAGGTCAGCCCCTTGGCGATGGTGATGAGATCGGGCTTCAGCCCGTAATGATCGGAGCCGAACATGGTGCCCAGACGGCCAAAGCCGGTGACCACCTCGTCCGCGATCAGCAGGATGTCGTGCTTGTCCAACACCGCCTGGATCGCCTGCCAGTAGCCCGCCGGCGGCGGCACGATGCCGCCGGTGCCCAGCGCCGGCTCGCCGATGAAGGCGGCGATGGTGTCGGCGCCCTCGCGCTCGATCAGCGCCTCGAGTTCCGCGGCGCAATGGGCCGAGAACTCTTCCTCGCTCATCGCGTCGTCGGCGCGGCGGTAGTAATACGGCGCCTCGGTGTGGATCACCTGCGCCAGCGGCAGGTCGAATTTCTTGTGGAACAGCTCCAGCCCGGTCAGCGAGCCGGTCATCAGCCCCGAGCCGTGATAGCCGCGCCAGCGCGAGATGATCTTCTTCTTCTCGGGGCGGCCGAGAATGTTGTTGTAGTACCAGACCAGCTTGATGTTGGTCTCGTTGGCGTCCGATCCGGACAGGCCGAAATAGACCTTGCTCATATGGTCCGGCGCACGGTCGAGGATCATCTTGGACAGCGTGATCGAGGCCTCGGTGCCGTGGCCCACATAGGCGTGGTAATAGGCCAGTTCCCTGGCCTGCTGGGCGATGGCCTCGGCGATCTCGGTGCGGCCGTAGCCAACGTTCACGCAGTAAAGCCCGGCAAAGGCGTCGAGCAGCCGGTTACCCTCGCGGTCCTCGATGAAGACCCCCTCGCCGCCGGTCACCACGCGCTGGGGCGCCTCGCCGCGGGCGAACTGGGCCAGGTGGGTGGAGGGATGGAAGAAGTTCTCCCGGTCCCATTGTTCGAGCATGTCGTTCTTCAGCATGTCTTTCCTCGTTCGTTTCGCTGTCTCAGTGTGTCAGGCCCAGTCGCGGCAGACGTATTTGACCTCGGTGAAGGCCTCCATCCCCTGGCGCGCGCCTTCGCGGTTCACGCCCGACTGCTTCATCCCGCCGAAGGGGATGGGCGCGCCGGTCACCTTGGTGCGGTTCACCGCCACCATGCCGTATTGCAGCGCCCGGGTGCAGCGGTAGATGCGCCGCGGGTCCAGCGTGTGCAGATAGGCGACCAGCCCGTATTCGCTGTCATTGGCGCGGGCCAGCACCTCCTCCTCGCTGTCGAAGGGGGTGAGCGGGGCCACCGGGCCGAAGGTCTCCTCGCGCATGATGCAGGCATCGTCGGGGACGTCGGCCAGCACCGTGGGCTCAAAGAAGAGCGGCCCGGCCGGGTGCCGCTTGCCGCCGGTCAGCAGCCGCGCGCCCTGGGCCAGCGCGTCGTCGACGTGCTGCTGCTGCTTGGCCAGCGCGGCGGCGTTCATCAGCGGGCCGATATCGGGGTCGTCGAGCCCGCGGCCCACGCTCAGCGCCTCGGTCGCGGCGGCGAAGCGGGTGCAGAAGTCGTCATAGACGGTCCGCTCGATATAGAAGCGGTTGGCGCCCAGGCAGTCCTGCCCCGAGGTGGCGAACTTGGCCTTGATCGCCTCTTCGACCGCGCGGTCGAGATCGGCATCGGCGAAGACGATGAAGGGGGCGTGGCCGCCAAGCTCCAGCACCAGCCGCTTCACGGTGTCGGCGGACTGGCGGTAGAGCAGCTTGCCCACCCCGGTCGAGCCGGTGAAGGACAGCGCGCGGACGCGGGCGTCCTCTGTCCAGGGCTTGACCACGGTGGGGGCGTCACCGGTGACCACGTTGAACGCGCCTGCGGGCAGGCCCGCGCGCTCGGCCAGCTCGGCCAGGGCCAGCGCCGAGAACGGCGTCTCGGCCGAGGGGTGCGCGACCACGGTGCAGCCCGCGGCCAGCGCCGCGGCGGCCTTGCGCGTCAGCATGGCGGAGGGAAAGTTCCACGGCGTGATCAGGGCGGCCACGCCCATCGGCTCGCGCCACAGTTCCACCTCGGCATCGGGCAGGTGGCTGGTGACGCCCTCGATATTGGGGCGCTTGGCCTCCTCGGCGTAGAACTCGACGAAGCTGGCGGCGTAGTCGATCTCGCCGCGCGCCTCGGACAGCGGCTTGCCCTGTTCCAGCACCATCAGCCGGGCCAGGTCCTCGCGGTTTTCCAGCATCAACTCGAACCAGCGGCGCAGCAGGGCCGAGCGCTCCTGCGGCAGGCAGGCCGCCCAGCCGGCAAAGGCCGCCTGCGCCGCGTCCACCGCGCCCGCGCTTTCGGCGGCCGAAAGGCTGGCCACCTCGCCCAGATGGGTGCCGTCGGCCGGATCGGTCACCGGGAAGGTAGCCCCGTCGGCGGCGGCGCACCAGCGCCCGCCGATATAGGAAAAACTGCGCACCAGACGCGGGTCGCGCAGGCCCGAAAGGGCCGAAACGGGAAGAGGCTTCTGCGTGCTCATGGGATACCATACCTCCTGTCGTGGAATGGCCCCACAATGCCCTCTTGGCAGGCGAGGATGTGACCAAAGGCGCGCGCGGGCGGAGAATAATCCCCTCCCGCCCGCGCCGCGGGCAGTCACTTCTTCTTCCCGCCCTCCCGCAGCAGCAACTCCAGCGGCGGGGTTCCGGAAGATTTCACCGGCTTGGTCACCACGTAGCTGTAATAGCGGGCCAGCCCGATCTCGGCCTCAAGCATCCGGTCGATCAGCCGCTGGTAGCTGTCGATGTCGCGGGTGATCACCTGCAGCAGGTAGTCGAACCCGCCGCCCAGCGCCCAGCAGGCGGTGACCTCTGGGTAGTCCTGCATGGCGACCTCGAAGCGGCGGAAATCCTCGGCCCGGTGGCCCTGCAGCTCGGCCGAGACGAAGACCACCACATGCGGCCCCAGCGCCTTGAGCGAGATCTCGGCGCGGTAGCCCTCGATGATCCCGGCCTTTTCCAGCCGCTTCAGCCGCTCCCAGCAGGGGGTGGGCGAGAGGTTGATCCGGCTGGCCAGCTCGGCCTTGGTGATGCGCCCCTCGCGCGACAGGATGCGCAGGATTTCGAGATCGCGATTGTCTAGTCTTGTCATGCTGTTATGCCGTGATCTTGATGCCGGCGCCGGCCGCCTTGGCCAAGGCGGCGGCATGGGTGGCAATGGCGGTGTCCTGGGCGCCGGTGCCGGTGAGGTCGCAGATGGTGACCTGGTCGGGCGCGGTGCGGCCGGGGCACTTGCCGGTGATCACCTCGCCCAGCTCGGGCGGCAGCCCGCCAGTCCAGAGCCCGGCACGCTCGGCCGCGCGCAGCTCGCCCAGGCTGGCGCATTGGGCGGCGCTGTCGGCGACGTAGAGATCGGCGCGGGCCAGTGCCGCGGCCTCGATCTCGTTCTTGCCCGACTGGTCCGAGCCCATGGCGGTGACATGCAGCCCGGGATGCAGCCAGTCGGCCCTGAGCACCGGTTCGCGCGCAGGCGTGGTGGTGACGACAAGCTGGCTCTGCGCCACCAGCGCCTGCGGATCGGGGCAGTATTCGGCGCGCACGCCGGTCATCTCGGCGATGTCGCGGGCGCAGGCCGCGGCCTTCTCCGCGTCCCGCCCCCAGACCAGAACCCGCTTGAAGGGCCGGACCAGATGCGCCGCGGCGATCTGCAGCCGCGCCTGCACGCCGGTGCCGATCACGCCGGCCACCTCCACCGTCTCGGGCGCCAGGTGCCGGGCGGCCACGGCGCCCGCGGCGGCGGTGCGCACGTCGGTCAGGTAACCGTTGTCGAGGAACAGCGCCTCGACCAGCCCCGTCTTGGCCGAGAACAGGATCATCAGCCCGTTCAGGCTGGGCAGGCCTAGACCGGGATTGTCGAAGAAGCCGGGGCTGACCTTGATGGCGAAACCGTCGAAGCCGGGGATATAGGCGGTTTTCACGTCCACCTCGCCGTTCGCGGCCTCCAGCTCCATCGACATGACCGGGGGCATCACCACGCCGCCCTCGGCCAGCGCGGCGAAGGCGCGCTCGACCACGTCGACGGCGGCGATGTCCAGCGGCACCGCCTTGCGCAGCTCGGCCTCGGTCAGGATCAGGATGTCATGCGCCATAGCTTTGCCCTTTCACGGTGATCTCGCCCAGGTCCACGTCCTGGCCGCTCACGATACGGGTGAACAGGCCCATGTCCAGATTGCGCCCGGTGACGATGGTGCCGATCGGCCCCTCGCCCGGCGCCAGCCTGCCCGAAAGGATCGCGGCCAGCCCCACCACCGAGGCGCCCTCGGCCACCATCCGGTCCTCGTAATAGAGCACCTGCATGGCGCGGTAGATCTCGTCCTCGCCGACCAGCACAACCTCGTCCAGCAGGTCGCGGCAGAGCGCGAAGCTGAGCCGGTTCTCCAGCCCGATGCCCCCGCCGAGGCTGTCGGCGAGGCTGGGCACCTCCTGAACCTCCACCGGGTGGCCGGCGCGAATCGATTCGTGCATCGCCGCGCCGCGGTCCATGGTGATGCCCACCACCCGCAGCCCCGGGTTGACCGCCTTGGCCGCCAGCGCCACGCCCCCGGCCAGTCCGCCGCCCGAGAGCGGCACCAGCAGGGTGGCCAGGTCCGGCTGCTCCGCGAGCATCTCCAGCCCGATCGTCCCCTGCCCCGCGATCACCAGCGGGTCGTCGAAGGGCGAGATCTCGGCCAGCCCCTCCTGCGCCACCAGCCGCTGCGATTCGGCCAGCGCGTCGTCCTGGCTGCGGCCCACGATGCGCACCTCGGCGCCCAGCGCGCGGATGCCGTCGACCTTGGCCTGCGGCACTAGTTCGGACATGCAGATCACGGCGCGCATACCGCGCGCGCGCGCGGCATAGGCCACGCCGCGGCCGTGGTTCCCGGTCGAACAGCAGGTGACCCCGGCGCAGCCCTCGGGCAGCCCCGCCACCGCGTTCAGCGCCCCGCGCAGCTTGAACGCGCCGATGGGCTGCATGGTCTCCAGCTTCAGCCAGAAGGGCTGCCCGGCCACCCCGCTCATATGGGGCGAAGGGACCAGCGGCGTGCCGGTCGCCACGGGGGCGATCCGGGCCTGGGCACGTAGAATATCGGCCAGGGTCAGGGACATATGACCTCCTTGTCGCGGATGGACGCGGGAATGTCGCGTCTCTTGGGTTCTTGTAAGTTGCGTTCGACACTGTCAGAGTGGCCGCAGGCGTAACGCCGCATTTACGCAGCACGCGCCCCCCCCAAAAGTCAACATCCCGCCTCTAACAGGGAGGCGCTTGTCCGGAGTTTGCCCATGTCGGATCAGCGTGCACCGTTCAGTCATGCCGAATACGACCGCCGCCTGTCCAAGACCCGAGCCGCGATGGAACGGGCCGGCATCGATATCCTTTTCGTCGAGGACCCCTCCAATATGGCCTGGCTGACCGGCTATGACGGCTGGTCCTTCTACGTCCACCAGGGCGTGCTGGTGTTTCACGACGCCGACCCGCTGTGGTGGGGCCGCCGGCAGGACGCCAACGGCGCGCTGCGCACGGTCTGGATGGTGGACAGCCAGGTGCACGGTTATGCCGACCATTTCGTGCAATCGACCGACCGCCACCCGATGCAGGACCTGGCCGAGATCATCCAGGCCCGCGGCTACGGCGACAAACGCGTCGGCGTGGAACTGGAAAATTACTATTTCTCCGCCAAGGCTTACCTGACCCTGCGCGAGGCGCTTCCCGAGGCCGAGCTGGTCGATGCCACCGCCCTGGTTAACTGGCAACGGGCGGTGAAATCGGACGAGGAACTGGCCTTCATGCGCCGCGCCGCCGCGATCTCCGAACGCATCGTCGACGGCATCGTCGAGCGTGTCGAGCCCGGCCTGCCCAAGAACGAGCTGGTGGCCGAGATCATGCGCGACGCCTTCCGCGGCGCGGGCGAGGCCTGGGGCGACTACCCGGCGATCGTGCCGCTGCTGCCCTCGGGCCCCGACGCCGCCGCGCCGCACCTGACCTGGGACGGGCGCAAGTTCGAGACGGGTGCTGCCACCTTCTACGAGGTCTCGGGTTGCTACCGCCGCTACCACGCGCCGTTTTGTCGGACGATCTTCCTCGGCAATCCGCCCGAGTTCATCCGCCGCGCCGAGGAGGCGCTGGTCGAGGGGCTGGAGGCGGGACTCGAAGCCGCGCGCGCGGGCAACCGCGCCTGCGACATCGCCAATGCGCTGGCCGAGCCGCTGGCCCGCGCCGGGATCGAGCGCGGCGCGCGCTGTGGCTATCCCATCGGTTTGAGCTATCCTCCCGACTGGGGGGAACGCACGATCTCGCTCCGGACCGAGGACGAAACCGTGCTGGAGCCGGGCATGACCTTTCACTTCATGCCGGGCCTTTGGATGGAAAACTGGGGGTTGGAGATCACCGAATCGATCCTGATCCGCGACAGCGGTCCGGCCGAGACCCTGTGCAACCGCCCCCGCAAACTGATCGTGAAGGACTGACATGGGACGGCTGCAAGACACCGAAAAGCTGCTGGGCGAACTGATCGGCTTCCCCACCATCTCGTCCGACAGCAATCTCGACATGATCGCCTTCCTCGCCAACCGGCTGGAGGATATCGGCGCGCGGGTGGAGGTGCTGGCCGACGACAGCGGCACCAAGGCCAACCTGTTCGCCACGCTGGGCCCGGACCGCGACGGCGGCATCGTGCTGTCCGGCCACACCGACGTGGTGCCGGTCGAGGACCAGGATTGGACCACCGATCCCTTCGCCATGCATCGCGGCGAGGACGGGCGGCTTTACGGGCGCGGGACCTGCGACATGAAGGGCTTCATCGCCGCCGCCGTGGCCATGGCGCCGGAATATGCCTCCAGACGGCTGTCGCGCCCGATCCATTTCGCCTTCACCCATGACGAAGAGGTGGGCTGCCTCGGCGGGCAGGCGCTGGTCGAGGTGCTGCGCGCGCGCGGGCTGCGCCCCTCCATCGCCGTCATCGGCGAGCCGACGCTCATGCATATCGTCGAGGCGCACAAGGGCTGCTGCGAATACACCGCCGAGTTCACCGGGCTGGAAGGCCATGGCTCGGACCCAGACGCGGGCGTCAACGCCGCCGAATACGCCGTGCGCTATGTCAGCCGCCTGCTGGAGTTGCGCCAGGCGCTGATCGAGCGCGCGCCGTCGAACAGCCCCTTCCACCCGCCCTGGACCACCATCAACCTCGGCAAGATCGCCGGGGGCGTGGCGCATAACGTGATCGCCGGCAAGGCCGAGGTGGAATGGGAGATGCGCCCGGTCCAGCAGGCCGACGCCGATTTCGTGAAAGAGGAAATCACCCGTTATGTCGAGGAAGAGCTGCTGCCGGCGATGCGCGCGGTGCATCCCGACGCCGATATCTCGACCCAGGTGATCGGCGAGGTGGTGGGGCTGGAGCCGATGCCGGGCAACGCCGCCCGCGCGCTGGTGGCGCAGTTGACCGGCCGCGACGAGGCCGAGACCGTGCCCTTCGGCACCGAGGCGGGGCTGTTCCAGTCGCTGGGCATGTCGGCGGTGGTCTGCGGGCCGGGCTCGATCACGCAGGCCCACAAGCCCGACGAGTTCGTCAGCCTCGACCAGCTCGACGCCTGCCTCGGCATGCTGGCGGGCCTGACGCCGATGCTGAAGGCCGTGCCGCGCAGCGCCTGAATGCCGACAATCGCCCGGCGTTTGAGCCGGGCAGCGCCCGCCCGCCCCGCGGCGGGCGCTGCCCTGATTGCCGAAACGTAGGCCGTGCGCCTGAACGTACTGATAAGCTGCCGGCCATCGGCGCGCTGCGCCTATTTCTGGGCCTGCTTGAGCGCCTGCTCGAACACCTCGCGGCCGAGATCGACCAGCTTGCCGGTCTCGTCGGTATATTGCTGCATGGCGCGTTCGAGAAACCGGTTCTGGATCTCGGCCAGCTTATTGAGATCGCGGCAGGCCATCAATTCCTGCTGGGTCTTGACGTCCTCGGCCAGCCGTTCCTGCACGAAGCCGACGAATTCCTGGCCGTAACGCCCCATGGACTCGGCCACCGCGGCGTTAAACGCGGTCATGCGGCCCATGGCCTCGGCCTGAGCCTGCATGAAGGCCGTGAACGGGTTGTCGAACTCCGTGGATTCCGGTTTCTTTGCCATTGCGCCCTCCCTGTTTCCGGTCGCAAGGACCGTCATACAAGAAAAGCACGCCGGGCAGAAGCCTCAGGCCACGCGCCGCCCCTGCACCCAGGTCTCGCGCACCATCGGCGTGCCCTCGATCCGGGCGACGCGCACAAGATCTGCGCGCGCGCCGATCTCGATCCGGCCGCGGTCGGGCAGGTGCGCGGCATCGGCCGGAGCACGGGTTACGGTGGCGATGCCGCGGGCCGTGTCGTCCCACAGATCGCCCAGCATCACCGCCGCCATCATCAGCGCCGCCGGCACGTAGTCCGACGAGACGATGTCCAGCAGATCCAGCTCGGCCAGGTCCTTGGCCGCCACGTTACCTGAATGCGACCCACCCCGGATCAGGTTCGGCGCTCCCATCATCACCGCGATGCCGTGCTCGTGGCAGGCCCGCGCGGCCTCCACCGTGGTGGGAAACTCGGCCAGCTTGATGCCATGCCCGGCCGAGGTCGCCACATGCGCGGCCGTGGTGTCGTCATGGCTGGCCAGGATCGCGCCGTAGCGCCGGGCCTCATCCACCGCCGCGGCCTCGTGCCGGTCGCCGAGGCGGGCGCGCAGCTCGGTCAGGTTGGCGACATGCTCGGCGAACTCGGCCTCGGAGAGGTTGTTCTTGCCCATCACGTATTGCTTGAGCTTTGAGATGTCGCGGAACTGGCGCTGGCCCGGCGTGTGGTCCATCAGGCTGACGATGCCCACCCGGTCATGGTCGGTGAAGGCGGCCATTTCCTCGACCAGGGTCTCCGAGCAGACCTCGGCCCGCAGGTGCAGGTAATGGCTGATCCGCAAGGCGTTTTTCGCGCGCAGTTCCAGCAGCTCGGTGGCCAGCTTGCGCGCATAGGGCACGTAGCGCCCCTTGCCCGAGGGGATGGAGCCCACGCGCATGGCGTCGAAAACGGTGGTCACCCCTACCGAGGCAAGCTCGGCATCGTGGGCGATGATCGCGCTGGCATGGGGCCAGTCGACCCGGGGCCGCGGCTGGATGTGGCGCTCCAGGTTGTCGGTGTGCAGCTCGATCAGGCCGGGCATCAGCAGGTCGCCGCCGCAATCGACCGCGCCGGCGGGCACGGCGGTGCCCGGCGCGATGTCGGCGATCCGGCCATCGGCCACTCGGACCGAGCCCCGGATGGTCTCGGTGGGCAGGACCAGCGTCGCGTTGGCAAAAATGGTCTCAGGCATGGATGTCTCCTTGAGGAACGTCGCGGGCCGTGCCAATGCTGCGGCGCAATCGAGGCGCAGGGCAAAGCAGGGACAGGCCATGTGGGATTTCAAGCGTTACGCAATCTATTACGCGCCCGAGCCCGGGCCGCTGGCCGCGTTCGGCGCGGCCTGGCTGGGCTGGGACCCGGCGCAAGGCACCGAGGTGGCGCATCCGGCTGTCGCCGCCCTGCCCCGCCCGGTGGCCGATCTGACCGAGACGCCGCGCAAATACGGGTTTCACGGCACCATAAAGCCGCCCTTCCGCCTGGCCGAGGGGCAGAGCGTGGAGGCGCTGCACGCGGCGGCCGGGGCGCTTTGCGCGCGACTGGCGCCGATCACGCTGGAGGGCTTGGGGCTGTCGCGGCTGGGGTCGTTCCTGGCGCTGACGCCCCGGGGGAACGCCGGCGCGCTGGCCGCGCTGGCCGGAACGGTGGTGCAGGATCTTGACGGCTTCCGCGCACCGCCCACCGAGGCCGAGATCGCCCGGCGCAACCCGGACAAGCTGACCCCGGCCCAGCGCGCGCTGCTGGAGAAATGGGGCTACCCCTACGTGCTGGACGAGTTCCGCTTTCACCTGACCCTGACCGGCAAGCTGTCCGGGGACGAGGCCGCGGCGGTCGAGGCCGCGCTGGCCCCTGTCGTGGCCCCGCTGCTGCCCGCCCCCTTCCGGGTGACCAGCCTGTGCCTGTTCGGCGAGGCCGAGGATGGTCGGTTCCACCTGCTGCATCGCTACACGCTTTCGGGCTGAAGCAGGTTCAGCATCGCGCCGACGGCGTCCTCCAGGGCGCCGTCATTGCGGATCTCGCGCACGTCCAGCCCGCCCGGCACCGCGAAACCGGCCCGTTTCAGCCGCGCGGCGATGTCCCCGGCGCTTTCGCGGCCGCGCGCGGCCAGCCGTTCGGCCAGCACCTCAGGGCTGGCGGTCACCAGCAGCACCACCATCTGCGGATAGCGCGCCGCCGCCTCGGCCAGCACCGCGCGCGAGCCGTTGAACAGCACGTCGCGCCCCTCGGCCAGCGCGGCGTCGATGCTGGCCGGGATGCCATAATAGAGGCCGTGCGCCTGCCACCAAAGGGAAAAGGCGCCGGCCTCGCGCATCGTCAGAAACTCGGCCTCGGTGACGCCGTCGAAATCTTCGCCCCCCGCCTCGGCCGGGCGGGTGATCACCCGGCGCACCAGGAACAGCTCGGGCCGGCGCGCCCAGGCGGCGGCCATCAAGGTGTCCTTGCCGGCGCCCGAAGGCCCGACCACCGCGAAAAGCCGCCCGGCCATCACGCCGTCCGGGGCGTGAAGCCCGACACGTCCACCTCGCGGTCGCAGACCCTGTCGCGGGCCGCCTCGTCATGGAAGATGCCGACGATCGCGGCGCCGCGGTGCTTGGCCTCTTCGATCAGGCTCAGCACCACCTCGCGGTTGGTGGCGTCGAGGCTGGCGGTGGGTTCGTCCAGCAGCAGCGCCGGGTAGTCATAGGCAAAGCCGCGGGCGATGTTCACGCGCTGCTGCTCGCCGCCCGAGAAGGTGGTGGGCGACAGCGCCCACAGCCGCTCGGGGATGTTCAGCCGGTCCAGCAGCGCGCGGGCGCGCGACAGCGCCTCTTCGCGCTCCACGCCCACGGTCAGCAGCGGCTCGGCCACCACCTCGACGGTGGGCACGCGGGGCACCACGCGCAGGAACTGGCTGACATAGCCCAGCGTCCGGCGGCGCAGCTCCAGGATCTCGCGCGGCTCGGCGCGGGCGACGTCGATGCCGTCGACCAGGATCTCGCCGCCCTGCGCCAGGTAGTTGCCATAGATCATGCGCATCAGGGTGGATTTGCCCGCCCCCGAGGCGCCCACCAGCGCCACGCACTCGCCGGGCGCGACGCTCAGCTGCGCGCCCGCCATCACCGGGATCACGGCGCTGCCCTGGTTGTGCAGGGTGAATCTTTTCTCAAGGTCGCGAATTTCGATCATCGGTCCGTCCTTTGCGGGGGCTAGAGCCAGCCCCGCCATTTGAAAAACAGGTAGGTCAGCCCCGCCGAGGCCAGCATCAGCCCCAGCGCGACCGGATAGCCCCAGGGCTGCGACAGCTCGGGCATATGGGCAAAGTTCATGCCGTAGAGCGACGCGATCAGCGTCGGCGGCAGGAACAGCGCGGCCACCACCGACACGATGCGCACCGTGTCGTTCTGCGACAGGTGGATCATGCCCATCGTCGCGGACAGCACGAGGCTGACCTTGGACGACAGGAAATCGGCATGTTCGACCAGCGCGTGGATATCGGCCAGCTGCGTCGCGATCACGGCGCGCAAAGGGCTTTCCTTGCCCCGGGGCCCGGGCGCCGCGATGGTCTGCATCAGGAACCCCAGGCCGCGCTCCATCGTCAGCAACGAGAGGCGCAACCGGCTGAGCGTGTCGCCCGCGCGGGCCACGCGCTCCAGCGCCGATTGCAGCTCTACATCCTCCTGCCGCCCGCCATTGCCGGGTTTGCCCAGCACGTCGCGCGACACGCCGTCCAGCCGGTCGCCCACCCGCTCCAGCAGGTCGGCCAAGCGCGCCACGACCTCCTCCAACAGGCCCAGCGCCACGGTATCGGGGGTGGAGCAGCCAAAGCCGCTCTTGTCGGCCCGGCCCGCGTAGGTGTCGAAGGGGCGCGGGGCGTGGTGGCGCAGGGTGATCAGCCGCTCGGGCCCCAGCATGAAGGTCACCGGGCCGGAGGCGACCTCCCCGTCGGCTTCGACCGCGGGCAGCATCACGGTGACCACGTCGACATCGCCCTCGCGGTAGAGGCGGTTGGAAATCTCGATCTCCTGCATGTCCGCGAGGGTCGGCAGCGCCGCCCCGGCGGCGAGCGGCGCGGCGCTGGCCAGCTCGGCCTCGGTGGGCTGGAACAGGTCGATCCAGGTCGCCTCTTCCAGCGCCTCGACGGCGGGGACGAGCCGTCCGTCGCGATATGCATATGCCGTGATCACGCGTTCACACCTGAAGCACCGAGGACACGAGAAGTTGGGTATAGGCGTGCTGCGGGTCGTCCAGCACCTGGTCGGTCAGGCCGGTCTCCACCACGTGGCCCGATTTCATCACCATCAGCCGGTCCGCCAGCAGCCGCACCACGGCGAGGTCGTGGGTGACGATGATCGCCGACAGCCCCATCTGCCGCACCAGCCCGCGCAGCAGGTCCAGCAGCCGGGCCTGAACGGAAACGTCGAGGCCGCCCGTGGGTTCATCCATGAACACCAGCCGCGGGCCGGTCACCAGGTTGCGCGCGATCTGCAACCGCTGCTGCATGCCGCCGGAAAACGCGCTGGGGCGGTCGTCGACCCGGTCGCCCTCGATCTCGACCCGCTCCAGCCAGTCGAGCGCCTGCTCGCGGATCTGCCCGTAATGGCGGGCACCCACGGCCATCAGCCGCTCGCCCACGTTGCCGCCGGCGCTGACGCCCATGCGCAGCCCGTCGCGCGCGTTCTGATGGACAAAGGCCCAGTCGGTGCGCGCCAGCATCCGCCGCTCGGGTTCGGACATCTGCACTGTGTCCTTCAGGCCCTCTGCGCGGGTGTCAAAAAGAACCTCGCCGGAATCCGGCTCAAGATGTCCGGCGAGGCAGTTGAGCAGCGTGGATTTCCCCGAGCCGCTCTCGCCCACGATGCCCATGACCTCGCCCGGATACAGGTCGAAGGACACATCGGCACAGCCGATGCGGGCGCCGTAGAGCTTGGTGATATTCTGGACTTTCAGCAGAGGCGTCATTGCCCTCTCCCCTGTTGCGGCCAAGACCTTTGCGCACTCATGCCGCGGTTTCCTCTTCGGCCACGCCCAGCGCGCCCAGGTGGCCCTCGGCCCGGCGCCGCGCGCAGTAGTCGGTGTCGGAGCAGACGAACATCCGCCCGCCCTGGTCATCCATGATCACCTCGTCGAGATAGGTGTGCTCGGCACCGCACAGCGCGCAGGGCTGCTCGGCCTTGCTGGCCTCGAAAGGATGATCCTCGAAATCGAGGCTGACAACACTGGTATAGGGCGGCACCGCGTAAATCCGCTGTTCGCGCCCGGCCCCGAATAGCTGGATCGCCGCCATCTCCATCTTGGGGTTGTCGAACTTCGGAATCGGCGAGGGGTCCATCACGTAGCGCCCCTCGACCTTCACCGGGTAGGCGTAGGAGGTGGCGATCTTGCCGTGGCGCGCGATGTCCTCGTAGAGCTTCACATGCATCAGCCCGTATTCCTCGAGCGCATGCATCTTGCGCGTCTCGGTCTCGCGCGGCTCGAGAAAACGCAGCGGTTCGGGGATCGGCACCTGGTAGACTAGGATCTGGCCCTCCGTCAGCACCTCCTCGGGGATGCGGTGGCGGGTCTGGATGACGGTCGCCTCGCCCGTGTGCTCGGTCGTCTCCACCCCGGCCGTGCGCTCGAAGAACTTGCGGATCGAGACCGCGTTGGTGGTGTCGTCGGCGCCCTGGTCGATCACCTTGAAGCGGTCCTCGGGCGTCAGGCAGGCAGACGAGACCTGCACGCCGCCGGTACCCCAGCCATAGGGCATGGGCATCTCGCGGCTGGCGAAGGGCACCTGGTAGCCGGGAATGGCCAGGGCCTTCAACAATGCCCGGCGGATCATGCGCTTTGTCTGCTCATCGAGATAAGCGAAATTATATTGGCTTGTTTCCGTCATTTTCCGGCCTCACTTTCCCGGGACAACAGGGGCAGGTTCACGACAGGGAGGACCAGATGGACTTTCTGGACACCATCACCTTCGATCAGATCGCCTACAGCCTGTTCGCCTTTGCCTTGATCCGCACGCTGCTGGTCGCCTTTCTGCCAGACCGAGTGGCCGGCCCCGGCGGCTGGCTGATCGATACCGGCCAAGACTAACCCCCTCATTCCGCCGCCTCCGGCACCTGCGCCTGCGCGGCCTCGACCTCGGCGCGCAATTTGCGCACCAGTTCAAGTTCGGACTGGAAGTCCACGTAATGCGGCAGTTTTATGTGCTCGAGGAAGCCGGTGGCCTGGATGTTGTCGGCATGGCTCAGCACGAATTCCTCGTCCTGCGCCGGGGCGCCGACATTGTCCTCGCCCAGCTCGGCCCAGCGCAGCGCGCGGTCGACCAGCGCCATCGAGATCGCCTTGCGCTCGGTATGGCCGAAAGTCAGGCCGTAGCCGCGGGTGAATTGCGGCGGCTCGGTCTTCGATCCCTTGAACTGGTTTACCGTCTCGCATTCGGTCAGGGTGATCTCGCCGATCTCCACGGCGAAGCCCAGCTCGGGGATATCCATCTCCACCGCCACCGCGCCCACCCGCAACTCGCCCACGAAGGGGTGGTTGCGGCCATAGCCGCGCTGGGTGGAATAGGCCATCGACAGCACGAAGCCCTCGTCGCCGCGGGTGAGCGATTGCAGCCGCAGCGCGCGCGAGGCGGGAAACTCCAGCGGCTCGCGCGTCAGGTCGCGCGGGGTTTCGTCGCTGGCTTCCTCCTCCTCGATCAGCCCGTCGCGGTTGAGGAAGCTGGTGATATGCGGCACCGGCTCCGCGCGCGGCAGGGCCTCGGCGGCCGCCGGCGCCTCGCCGTCGGCGGCGAGTTTGAAATCCAGCAGCCGGTGCGTGTAGTCAAAGGTCGGCCCCAGCACCTGCCCGCCCGGCGCGTCCTTGAAGGTGGCCGAGATGCGGCGGTCGCAGGCCATCGCCTCGGTCTCCACCGGGCGCGAATGGCCGATGCGCGGCAGCGTGGTGCGATACGCGCGGATGAGGAAGATCGCCTCGATCAGGTCGCCGCGGGCCTGCTTGATCGCCAGCGCGGCGAGGTCGGGATCGTAGAGCGAGCCCTCGGCCATCACCCGGTTCACGGCCAGCGCCAGTTGCTCGCGGATCTGCTCAACCGACAGCTCGGCGATGGCGGCGTCGCCGCGCCGTTCCTCGGCCAGCCAAGCATGGGCGTTGTCGATGGCGCGCTCGCCGCCTTTCACTGCAACATACATCAGCCCGCCTCCACGTTCGTCGTGCGCGGCAGCGCGGCCAGCCTGTCCCCGGCGGTGAAGTAGAAATCCAGCCCCAGCGGAAACAGCAGCGCGTTGCGCTGGAAGGCGGCGATGTCCGGCAGGCCCAGCGTGGCCGTGTCCTTGATGCCGGGGCCGGTCAGCCGGACGCCCTGCGCAGAGATATCCTCCATCTCGACGATCAGCGTGGCCGAGCGGTCGGGATATTCGGGCACGCCGATGCGGTAGGAGTCGAGCGGCTGCAGCGCGGCCCAGTCGCCCACCGCAAAGGCGGCCTCGCCCGGTTCCGTGAGAGGCGCACCGGTGTGGAAGGTCAGCCAGTCGCGCAGCGCCGGCGTATCATGCGACGGCGCGAGGTAGACCGGCGTTTCGGGATCGGCCAGCGTCAGCAGCAGCGTCCCGGCCGCCACCGACAGCGGCGCGGGCGGCTCGGCGCCGGTGACGGTCTCGATCCGGCCGGGCCGGGCCATCGCCTCCAGCGCGGCACGAAAGGCGCGCGCGGCCTGCACCGGGGCCTCGGTGAATCCGCCTGTCAGGGCTTGCGTGTCCATCAGTCCTCTCCCCGCACCATGGTAAAGAAATCGACCTTGGTCGCCGCGGCCCTTGCCGCGCGGGCGGCGGCGGCGGCGTCCAGTTCGGCAGCCAGCGGCGCCAGCACCTTTTCGCGCACCGCGGTGGCGGCGTCGGTCTGCATCAGCGCATCCAGCAGCGCGGCCTGTTCGGCCTTGGCCTTGTCGCGGCCCTGCACATAGGCGTGCCCCACCGCGCCGCCCTCCAGTCGCAGGGCGCAGCGCGTCACGGTCATCTCGCCGAGGTTGAAGGGCGCGCCGGTGCCGCCCATGCGGCCGCGCACCATCACCCCGCCGATCTCGGGGGCGCGCAGCCAGGTGAAATCGGGCGCCAAGCCCAGTTCCGCCCAGTGCCGCGCCAGCGCCTCGGCCGGGGCCTTGGCCATCAGGCTGATCCAGCCCTGTCTTGTGTCGATCTTGCTCATGTAGACAGCTTGCCGATTTGTCTAGGGTTCTATACAACTAGACAAATCCTAGACCTCTCGGCCCGAGTCGCGCAAGCACGGGCTTGTGAAATTTTGGTGACAGCATGGCGCGAACCCCGATCTGGAAATCCATCGCCGCGACCCTGACCGCCGAGATCGGCGATGGGCACTATCGCCCCGGCGACAAGCTGCCCACCGAGGCGGCGCTGGCGCAGCGCTTCGGGGTCAACCGCCACACGGTGCGCCGGGCGCTGGCCGACATGGGCGACCGCGGGCTGGTGCACGCCCGGCGCGGCGCGGGGGTCTTCGTGGCCTCGAAGCCCACCGATTACCCGCTGGGGCGGCGGGTGCGGTTCCACCAGAACCTCGAGGCCGCCGGGCAGACCCCCGAGAAACGCATCCTGCGGCTGGAGACCCGCCCGGCCGATGCCCGCGAGGCCCAGGCGCTGGGGCTGGAGGACGGCGCGCCGGTGCATGTCTATGAGGGCGTGTCGCTGGCCGACGGGGCGCCGGTGGCGCTGTTCCGCTCGGTCTTCCCGGCGGCGCGGTTCCCGGGGCTGCTGGAGGCGCTGGAAGAGACCCGTTCGGTCACCGCCTCGCTGGTCCGCGAGGGGCTCGACGACTACACCCGCGCCTCGACCCGGCTGACGGCCAAGCTGGCCACCGCCACCCAGGCGCTGCAGCTGCGCATTTCCGAGGGCGACCCGATCCTGCGCACGGTCGGGGTGAATATCGACCCCGGCGGGCGGCCGGTGGAATACGGCCGCACCTGGTTCGCCGGCGACCGGATTACCCTGGTCGTGACCGCGGATTAGACTGTTTTTCATAGGGTTCTGTCACATCGGCGATACAGAGACGGGTTATCCACAGGGGCAAATCGAGAGACGAGTCAGCGATGCCCCCGATCCTCCCCCCCCTGCGCTTTACCGGCGCCACCATCCTGCGCGATGGCGAGATGCAGCAGCGCTCGCTGTCCATTGCCGATGGGCGGATCACAAAGGGCCCCCTGCCCGAGGTGGATTTCTCGGGCTACCTGATCCTGCCGGGCATCATCGACCTGCACGGCGACGCCTTCGAGCGCCATGTCGCCCCCCGCCCCACCGCCCCCTTCGCGCTGGAGCTGGGCCTGGCGAGCACCGACTGCGACGCCGCGGCCAACGGCGTGACCACCGCCTGGCTGGCCCAGAGTTGGTCGTGGGAGGGCGGCCATCGCGGCCCCGACCATGCCGAGCGGATCATGGCGGCGCTGGACACCTACCGGCGGCGCGCATTGACCGACCTGCGCGTCCAGATCCGCTGCGAGACCCATCTCGTGGACAGCGGACCGCGCCTGCTGGCGGCCATCGACCGGCACGGGATCGACTACGTCGTGTTCAACAACCACCTGGGCGAAGCAGCGGATTTGGCGCAGGAGAAACCCGATCTGCTGCTGCACTGGGCGCAGCAGGCCGGCCGCAGCCCCGGCGAGCACATGGCGCTGATCGAGGGCGCGATGGCGCGCGCGCGCGAGGTGCCGCGCCACCTGTGCCAACTGGCCGAGGCCTTCGACCGGCTGGGCGTGGTCTATGGCAGCCATGACGACCCCGACGGCGAAACCCGCGAGGGCTATTCCATGATCGGCGCCCGCATCGCCGAGTTCCCCACCGCGCGCAAGGCCGCGGCGGCGGCCAAGGCGATGAACGACCCGGTGCTGTTGGGCGCGCCCAACGTGGTGAGGGGCGGCTCGCAATCAGGCAACGTGGCGGCGATCGACCTGATCCGCGAGGGGCTCTGCGACGCGCTGGTCTCGGACTACTACTACCCCTCGCTGGCGCATGCCGCCTGGCGGCTGGTGGACGAGGGCGTGATGGGCCTGCCGCGCGCCTGGGCGATGATCTCGACCACGCCGGCGGACATCCTGCGCCTGCCCGACCGCGGGCGGCTGGATTTCGGCCGCCGCGCCGACCTGACCGTGGTCAACGCGGCCACCCGCGCGGTGGAGATGACCGTCTCGGGCGGGCGGCTGAGCTATCTGTCGGGCGAGGCGGCGCATCGCTTTGCCGGGCGCATCTCGGGGCTGGGCATGGCGGCGGAGTGATCCGTCAGCAGGCTTTTGCCGCAGACGTCATACCCCGGTGTGGAAGCCGCGGCGATCATTCCGGCAGGACTTGAGCGATGAGGGCAGCGGCCGACCCGATAGGTGGGTGAGAAGCGCCGGCCCCGTGGGGGGGGCGGGTCGGCCACTGCCCGGCGTGACCGCCGGGCGGGACGTTTGACCGGCGTGACGCTAGGCGTGCGCCCCTACCCCTCGTATTTCTCCAGGAAAACCTCGGCGGGCAGCGCGCGGAAATCCTCCAGCGCGGCGCGCAGGCGGGCGTGCTCCCAGTCCCACCAGGCGAGCCGCATCAGCCGCTCGGCCATCGCCTGCGGAAACCGCGCGCGCAGGGGCTGGGCGGGCACGCCGGCGACGATCATGTAGGGGGGCACGTCCTTGGTCACCACCGCGCCCGCCGCCACCACCGCGCCGTGGCCGATGCTCAGCTCGGGCCGGATGACGGCGCCGTGGCCGATCCAGGTGTCGTGGCCGATCTCGGTGCGGCGGCTTTGGCGGTGGGCGAAGAAGGCCGCGTCATGTTCCGCGTCGTCCCAGTAATCCGACGAGCGGTAGAGGAAGTGATGCAGCGAGGCGTTGCCCATCGGGTGATCGGTGGGACCGATCCGGGTGAAGCTGGCGATATTGGCGAACTTGCCGATGGTGGCGTTGGCGATATCGGCGTAGCGGTCGCAATAGGAATAGTCGCCCAGGGTGGAATGGGCCACGCGCGATCCCTGCCCGATCTCGACATAGCGGCCGAAATCGCTGTCGGTGATGGTGCAATCGGGATGGATGACGGGGGTTTCTGCGTTCAGGCGGGGCATGGAGACCTCGGGCGTTGCGGCGGTGGAGAATCCTCCGCCGGTTTGAGTATTTTTGCCAAGAAGAAGGGGGGCGGGTCAGTGTCCACCCGCGCCGCCCTGGATCAGGCGGCGGCGCAGCCAGCCCGAAAGCCAGTCCATCAGCATCACCATCAGCACGATCAGCGCGATGTAATAGCTGACCTCCTCCCAGTCCTTCTGGGTGATCATGGCCTGGGTCAGCAGCAGGCCGATGCCGCCGCCGGTGATGGCGCCGATGATGGTGGCGCTGCGGGTGTTGGATTCCAGGTAGTAGAGCACCTGGCTGAGCAGCACCGGCGTCACCTGCGGGATCACCCCGAAGCGGTAGCGCTGCACCGGTCGCGCGCCGGTGGACTGCACTCCCTCGATCTGTTTCTCGTCGACGTTTTCCAGCGCCTCCGAGAACATCTTGCCAAAGCTGCCCGTGTCGGTGACCAGGATCGCCAGCGCCCCGGTCAGCGGCCCCGGCCCGAAGGCACGGCTGAGCACGATAGTCCAGATCAGCCCGTCCACCCCGCGCACGAAGTCGAAAACGCGGCGCACGCCGAAGCGCAGGGTCATCACCGGGGCGAAGTTCTTGGCCGCGAGGAAGGCCAGCGGCAGCGCGACCAGCGCCGCGCCCATGGTGCCGAGGAAGGCCATCAGGATGGTTTCGAACAGCGCCCAGGCCACGTCGTTGTGGCGCCACATGGCGTTGGTCCAGAAATCCTGCGCCGCGCCCGCGAGATTGCCGCGCGCGGGGTCGATCCGCTCGCCGAACAGGATCTGGCTCAGCGGGGCGCCGTGATAGGGGCTGTCGAGGGTGAAGAAGAACAGCTCCCACCCGGTGAAATAGCGGAACACCTCGGCCCGGTTGCGGGTGACGGTCAGCCGGCCGGCCTCGGTGGTGACGGCGAGGCGGTTCTTCGACCGGTTGATCCACTCGGGCAGGTCGCCCTCCAGGTTGGTCGCCACGCCGCGCGTGCCCGGCTCGGCCTCGATCAGGCCGAAGCCCGGCACGTTGTAGCGCACGGCCTTGCCGGCAAAGGTGACGACATGGCCGCCGCCGAGGTCGATCACCGTGTCCTCGCCCAGGCTGACCCAGCCGGGCGCGGTGCCCTGCGGGTAGGTGCCCTTGCGCTCGCCCTCGATGGCCACGGTGACCGCGCCGGAGCGGTTGTCGCGGGTGACATGGGTCTTGTAGCTGTAGCTGTCGGCCACCAGCGCGCGGGCGTTGTCCATGCGCGCGCGCTCATACAGGCCGGGGATGTCAAAGGCGAAGAAGATATAGGCCAGGTAGGCCAGGATCGCCGCCGGCAGGGCAAAGCCCACCAGGCGCTTGCGGGCGAAGAGGCGGTCGGCCTCGTCCTTCAGGATCGCGGTTGCGGTGGCGTCACTCATGCCCGGCCTCCGGTGGTCAGCTTGTGGCGGAAATGGCTGGATAGCTGGTCGAAGACCACGATGGCGCCGAAGAGCAGGATGAAGATCGCCGCCGCCTCGTCGAACTTGCCCTGCCCCCAGGACATGGCGTTCTTCAGCTCATAGCCGATGCCGCCCGCGCCGACGAAGCCCAGGATGGCCGAGGCGCGGATGTTGATTTCGAACCGCAGCAGCGCGTAGCTGAGGTAGTTGGGCGCGACCTGCGGGATCACCCCCAGCCACATGCGCTGAATCCAGGTGGCGCCGACCGATGCCAGCCCCTCGACCGGTTTCAGAGAGGCGTTCTCGTTCACCTCGGAGAACAGCTTGCCCAGCGCGCCGGCGGTGTGAAAGGCGATGGCGATCATCGCCGGCACCGGCCCGCCGCCGAGCACAAAGATCAGCACCAGCGCAATCACGATCTCGGGCATGGCGCGCATGATGTCCATGCAGCGGCGGAACACGGGGATCAGCCGCGGAAACCGCGCCAGCCCCCGGGTCGAAAGCAGCGACAGCACCAGCGCGAACAGCGCCCCCACCAGAGTGGAGACGGCGGCGATGTTGACGGTCTCGATCAGCGCGGGGAAGAAATGCACCAGGTGCCCGGGCAGCAGGTCGGCCTTGTCCCAGGCCTCGCCCACAACCTGCGCGGGGAAGGCGAAGACATTGTGCAGCCCGTCCCAGAACCCGCCCGCGTTGCGGTCGTCGGCCACCAGGAAGCCCGAGACCATCAGCGCGGCGAAGATCGCCAGCGCGAGGCCGCCGTACATCCGCTTGCGGCGGGTAAGGTCCATGTAGTGGTCGCGGATGTCCGGGCTGCCCCCGTGGGGCCCTGCGGAAAGCTCTGACATGGTGGTGCCTTCGGATAAGAAAACGGGCCCCGCGCGGCGCGGGACCCGTCTAAAGGTTGGAAACCTCAGTTCGACTTGGCCTTGCGGGCCTCGACGATCGAGAGATAGGCGTCGTGGGTGATCGGCATGAAACCCTTGGAGTCACCCGCGGCCACGCCGTAGTAGCAATCGGGGTCCATCGAGGCGAGCGAGGCCATCAGCGCGGTCATCTTGACCTTGACGTCCTCGGGCAGGGCCTTGCGCAGCACGACCGGGCCTTCCGGGATCGGCTTGGAGCGCCAAATCTCGACCAGGTCGTTCATGTCGATCAGGCCCGCGTCCACGGCCTTGCGCAGCGCGCCCGAGTTGAATCCGTCTTCCCATGCGCCCAGGCCGTCGGCCCAGGTCACGCCGCCGTCCACGTCGCCGTTGTTCACGGCAACGATGGTCTGCTCGTGGCCGCCGGTGAACTTCACCTCGCCGAAGTAGTCACCCGACTGCATCGAGGCGCCGATCTCGGCCGGGATCTCGATCGAGGGGATCAGGTAGCCGCTGGTCGAGTTGGGGTCGCCGAAGCCGAAGACCTTGCCCTTCATGTCGTCCAGCGAGGTGATGCCGCTGTCCTTGCGGGCGAAACCGATGGAATGGTAGCCATAGCCGCCGTCCACGTTGACCTTGACCAGCACCGGCTCGACCGCCTCGGGGTCTTCGAGGTAGGTCTTGGCGTAGCCCGAGGCACCCAGCCAGGCCATGTCGATGGTGCCGCCCAGCAGCCCCTGGATAACGCCGTTATAGTCGGCCGGGGCGAAGAGCTTGGTCTCGACGCCCAGCAGGTCCTCGGTCTTGGCGCGCAGGCACTCGTTCGAGTTCAGGCGGTCCTGGGCGTTCTCGCCGCCGAGGATGCCGATGCGGAACTCGGTGATGCCGCCGCCATGGCTGCCGGCGAAGGCGGGGGCCGCGATGGCGGCGGTGGCCACGAGGGCCGCGAGCAGTTTTTTCATCGTCTCTCTCCTGGTTGAACTTGCCCCGCCGAGCGGCAGGGACAGATGAAAACTCAAGCTAGCTCCGTCGCCCGCGCCGGGGTGGCCAGCGTGTCGAGCGAGGTGGAGGTCGCGGATTCGGTGAAGGAGGCGTCGGCGCCGTAGATGTCGCGCGCGACCCCGGTGGTCAGTTGATCCGGCGTGCCGTCGAACACGATGCGGCCGTCGCGCATCCCGATCACCCGGTCGCAATAGCGCCGCGCGGTGTCCAGCGTGTGAAGGTTGGCGATGACCATGCGGCCGTCTTCGCGATTGATGCGGTAGAGTGCCTCCATCACCACCTGCGCGTTCATCGGGTCGAGGCTGGCGATGGGCTCGTCGGCCAGGATGATCCTGGGGTCCTGCATCAGGGCGCGGGCGATGGCCACGCGTTGCTGCTGCCCGCCCGACAGCGCCTCGGCGCGCTTGGCGGCCTGCTCGGCGATGCCGAGGCGGTCCAGGATGTCGATGGCGCGGTGGATGTCGGCCTTGGGGAAGAGGTTGAAGAAGGTGGTGACCGCCGAGCGCCGGTTCAGCGTGCCGTGCAGCACGTTCGACACCACGTCCATGCGCGGCACCAGGTTGAACTGCTGGAAGATCATCGCGCAGTCGGATTGCCAGGCGCGCTTGTCCCCGCCCTGCAGTTCCAGGATGTCGCGCCCCTCGAAGCGGATCGCGCCGGCGCTGGCGTCGGTCAGGCGGTTCACCATCCTCAGGAAGGTGGACTTCCCGGCCCCCGAACGGCCGATGATGCCCACGAAGGCGGGCTGGTCCACCTCGAAGGAGACATTATCAACGGCGACGTTCTTGCCGAACGTCTTGGTCACGGTCTCGACACTGAGCAGCATGTCATCCCCTTTTCAGCCACTTCGGGCCGGATACAGGCGATGAACGACGGGTTTGTTGCAGATTGCTGAAGCTTTTGTAACGGGCCGCGAAAAAGGGGGCGTTTGCCCTGCCCGGCGAACATGCTAACTGCCTCAGAGCGGCCGAGGCCGCGGGACGCGACCAGGGCAAAAGGGTGATCAGACGTGGATGAATTCCAACCGGGGCCGGAGACCGCACTTGCCTTGCGCCAGTGCCTGGGGCGTTTCGCCACCGGGGTGACGGTGGTCACCACGGCGGGGCCCGACGGCCCGCTGGGGATCACCGCCAACAGCTTCGCCTCGGTCTCGCTGGACCCGCCGCTGGTGCTGTGGTCGCCGGCCCGGCGCTCGGCCCGTTTCGACGCCTTCTGCGCGGCGCAGGACTACGCCATCCACGTGCTGGCCGCCGACCAGGAGCCGCTGGCGCGCCGTTTCGCGCGCGCGGGTCACGGGTTCGAGGGGCTGGAATGGCGCGAGACCCCCGGCGGCGGCGTGCCGCTGCTCGAGGGCGTTCTGGCACGGTTCCTGTGCCGCCAGCAGGCGGTGCACGAAGGCGGCGACCACGCGATCATCGTCGGCCGCGTCCTGCAGGCCGCGCAGCGCGACGGCGCGCCGCTGACCTTCTTCGGCGGGCAGTACGGCAGCTTCGCCCCCTTCGCCTGACCGCAGGTTCCACAGTCAGGCGGCCTTGCGGCCCCGCTCTCGGAAACGAGGGCAGCGAACGGGCCGTGCGGCGCATCAGGGGGCGCGCGCCCCGCGCCTACCAGACGTCCGGGTCGATCCCCTTCTCGCGCAGCGCGGCGAACTTGTCCTGCAGGTAGCGCTGGAAGGGCTGGCGGGTGTATTCGCCCGTGGCCACGTATTCCAGCGACGACAGGTAATGGAACGGCTTGAGATAGCCCGGCAGGCGGAAGGCCTCGGCCCCGGCCAGATCCGCCGCGCCCGCGTTCTCGGCCGCGCAGAGCACCGTGGTGGGGGTGAAGTTCACCCCCCATTTCGCGGCCAGCTTGCGCTCTTCCAGCGCCTCGCCGTCGAAATCCAGAACCTCGCGCGCGCCCCAGAGATCGAGCTGCACCACGTCGAAATGCGCCGTGAGGTAGTCCACGATCTCGGGCCGGGCGAAATTCACCCGGTGCAGCTCGCGGCAATAGGGGCATCCGGCCTGCTCGAACAGCAGCATCAGCCCGCGCCCATCGGCGGCGGCCGTCTCCAGGTCGTCGCCAAGTTCAAGAAAACTGTCCAGGAACCAGTCCTGCTTGTGCAGCCCGTCATCGCCCATGCGGACCTCGCCGCGCGCAAGGCGCGGGGTCAGCGACGCGGCGACGGCGCTGCCGATCAATGCACGTCTTGTCAGCATATCGCCCTCCCCGGCTGTGGCGCAGCATAGCACAGGCGCGACGATCCGGCCAAAACGCAAACGGGCGGCCCGCAGGGGGCCGCCCGCACAATCGCGTGAGATCGCGATTACTCGAAGGTGCTCAGATAGGCGATGACAGCCTTCTGATCGTCCTCTTTCTTCAGGCCGGCGAAGGACATCTTGGTGCCCTTCATCGAGCCGCGCGGATCGGCCAGGAAGGCTGCCAGGGTCTCGGAATCCCAGACCATGCCCTCTTCTGCGGCCTCCTCGAAGGCTTTCGAGTAGCGGAAGTCCTCGGCCGCGCCGACCTTGCCGCCGACCACGCCGTTCAGGACCGGGCCGGTGCGGTGCTTGGCACCCTCGCCCACCTGGTGGCAGGCCTTGCACTTCCGGAAGACCTTCTCGCCCGCGGCGACCAGTTCGGGATCGGCCGCGGCCATTTCCTCGGCGGCGGGCTCTTCGGCGGCCGGTTCGGCAGCGGCGGTCTCGACCGGCGCGGCTTCTTCGGTCGCGGCCGGCTCGGCGGCGGCCTCTTCCGCGCCTTCCTCCTCGGGGGTCACGTCCAGAACGGCCGCGCGCATGGTAACTTCCACGCTGTCCTTGCAGTTCTCCATGCAGGGCTCGGGGTTCCAGAAATGAGCCTCGGCTTCGAGCCGGTCGTCGATGATGAAGCCGTCCGCGTTGGGCATCTCGACGTCCAGGAAGTTCTCCTTCGTCAGGACGAAGTCGTAATCCACCAGGTCGTTCGAGTAGAGGATATAGGCGACGATCGCATAGACCTCATCCGCCGTCAGCGACTGCGCGTTGCCGAAGGGCATCGAGCGGTTCACGTAGTCCCAGGCGGTCGACAGGTGCGGCCAGTAGGAGCCGACGGTCTTCAGCGGGTCCTCGTGGTCCAGCGTGCCCTTGCCGCCAGCCAGTTTCGGCCAGTTGCCCACGCCCTCGGCGAAGTCGCCGTGGCAGACGGCGCAGTTCTCGGCGAAGATCATCTCGCCGTCCTCGACCGAGCCCGACCCGGCCGGCAGGCCGGTGCCGTCAGGGCGCACGTCCAGGTTCCAGGCGGCGATCTCCTCGGGGGTCGCCGGGCGGCCCAGGCCGAGCTTTTCGGCCAGAGCGGGGCCCGCGGCCAGCGCCGAGGTCAGCGCGGTGCAGATTACCAGTTTACGAAATTTCGACATTCTCTGCCTCTCCGTTCGCCTTGACCCACCAGGTCTGGATGCCATTGTTGTGATAGATCGAGTTCAGGCCGCGCACCTCGCGCAGCTGATCCTTGGTCGGCTGCACGTAGCCGGTGCTGTCATGCGCACGGGCCTGCAGGAACATTTCCGAGCCGTCCCATTCGATCTCGAGATAGAAGCGGTGCAGGGCCTTGTTCAGGCTGATGCCGTCCATGCGGGCCTGCTGCCAGGTCTTGCCGCCGTCGGTGGTCACGTCGACGCGGGTGATGGTGCCGCGGCCGGACCAGGCCAGGCCGGTGATCACCAGCGGGCCGGGACCGTGCTTGATCGGCGATTGCGGGCTGGGCGAGGTGATGACCGACTTGGCGTCCATCTCCCAGGTCCACTTGCGCGACGTGCCGTCGGCCAGCGTGTCGGTGTATTTCGAGGTTTCCTCGCGGCTTTCGACCGGGGCGTCGGTGACTTCGACGCGGCGCAGCCACTTCACCCACATGTTGCCTTCCCAGCCGGGCACGACCAGGCGCACCGGGTAGCCGTGCTCCTTGCGCAGGGCCTCGCCGTTGGCCTTGAAGGCGACCAGCACGTCGTCCAGCGCCTTTTCCATCGGGATCGAGCGGCCGTTCGACGAGGCGTCGGCGCCCTCGACATAGATCCACTTGGCGCCGGCCTGGATGCCGGCCTCTTCGAGGATCGCACGCAGCGGAATACCGGTGTATTCCATGTTGTGGATCATGCCGTGGGTGAACTGCGCGCCGTTCAGCTGCGCACCGGCCCATTCCATGCCCGAGTTCGCCGCGCATTCGCAGAAATACACGTGGTTTTCCCGCGGGAAGCGCTCCAGGTCGTCATAGGTGAAGACCAGCGGCGTATCCACGAGCCCGTTGATCATCAGGCGGTAGTCTTCCTTGCGCAGCTCGATCGCGCCCGAGTGGTGCCGCTCGAATGCGCAGCCCTGCGGGGTGATCGTGCCGTCCAGCGCATGGATCGGCGTGAAGTTGATCGACGAGATCGTGTCGGCGGTCAGCCATTCCACGTTCCGGCGCACGACGTCGTCTTCGAAGCGGATCGGCAGGCCATAAGGCGTGGCGTCCACGCCCTCGCCGGTCAACTGCGCCCATTCCTGCACTTCGGTGATCAGCGGGTCGCCCGCTGCATTCGCGGCGCCGCCGGCGGCAACCGCGCCACCCGCCGCAAGGCCGGCTTTCATGAAGCCGCGCCGGGTGGTCGAGGGTCCAGACTGGTCAGTCATTTCTGCAACCTTCTCCAGATGTCGGCACTGTTCTTGTGCCAGAATAGTTGAGGTCTGGGGCGGGACGCAGGGCCCCTGCCCCGGCTCGGGGTTACGCGCCGGTGACTTTCACCGACTTGTTGGGATCGACATGCACCGTGCCCTGGCGCTTGATGTAGTTTTCCACCACATCCCAAATCGCCGGCCCTTCGGTGCCTTCGTTCACGCTGGCCCAGCCCGACACGACATAGGACTTGGCCGGGTCGATGGCCTCGCCGGTCTTCAGCAGGGTCATGTTGCTGATCCGGCTGCCCTGGGGCTTGCTCACGTCGATGTGGTAGCCCATGCCGCCAACCCGCACCATGTCGCCGCCCTGCTGGTAGTAGGGATCGGGGTTGAACAGGTTGTCCGCCACGTCCTCGAGAATCACCTTGATCGTCTCGCCGGTCATCTCCGAGCGGTAGGCGTTCGGGTAGGTCATCGAGGTCGCGTTGAACAGGTCTTCGCGGGTGATCGGCTCGCCGGGCAGCAGGCTCGGACCCCAGCGGAAGCCGGGCGACATCGCGATGTCGGCCTCGCGCTCGTCGATCAGCGCGTTGCAGATCAGGTCGTCCCAGGTGCCGTTGAAGTTGCCGCGGCGGTAGAGCAGGCTGTCGGTGGTGCCCAGCACCTCTTCCAGCTCGGCCTTGAAGGGTTCGCGCTCGGCATCGATCACGGCGGCCACGTCCTTGTCGGGCTCGATCACGTCGGCGAAGATCGGGATCAGCTTGTGGCGGAAGCCCATCATCTGGCCGTTGCGGACGTCGAGGTCGAGGCGGGTGACGAACTTGCCGTTCGAGCCCGAGGCGATCAGCATGGTCTCGCCCACCATCACCGGCTCGGGCAGCGCGTCGTGGGTGTGGCCGGTCAGGATCACGTCGATCCCCTTGACCTGGCTGGCCATCTTGCGGTCCACGTCGAAGCCGTTATGCGACAGCACGACCACCAGGTCGGCGCCGGCATCGCGCACTTCCTGCACCACCTCCACCATGCGCTCCTCGCGGATGCCGAAGCTGTATTCGGGGAACATCCAGTTCGGGTTGGCGATGGGCAGGTAGGGGAAGGCCTGGCCGATCACGGCGATCTTGGCGCCGCCGCGCTCGAACATCTTGTAGGGCTCGTAGGCCGGCTCGTCCCATTCGGCGTCGAAGATGTTGGCGCCCAGGAAGGGGAACGGCAGCGAGTCGACGATCTCGTTCACCCGGTCGGAGCCCAGCGTGAATTCCCAGTGCGAGGTCATCGCGTCGGGCTTCAGCGCGTTCATGATGTTGACCATGTCCTGGCCGTCGGTCTTGTAGCAGGTATAGGAGCCGTGCCAGGTGTCGCCGCCGTCCAGCAGCAGCGCGTCCGGGCGGTCGGCGCGGATCGCGTTGATGACGGTGGCCACGCGGTCGAGGCCGCCCATCTTGCCGTAGGTCCGGGCCAGGGCCACGAAATCCTCGTAGGTCAGCGCATAGGCCTCGGGCGTGCCGGGCTTGAGGTTGAACATCTTGAGGAAATCGGCGCCGGTCACATGCGGAGGCAGGCCGTTCACGTCACCCACACCGAGATTGATCTCGGGCTCGCGGAACCAAATGGGCTTGGCTTGCGCGTGGATATCGGTAATATGCATCAGGGTGACGTTGCCGTAAGTGTCAAACTTCAGCAACTCGTCTTGGGTCATCACTTGCTGGGCAGCCAGCTTGGCCCAGTTGCCCACGCCGCTCGCACCGTAGATGGCCGAAGCGGCTACGGTGGCTTGCAGGAAGTCTCTCCGCGAAATCATGTCCGTCGTCTCTCCGTTTAGGATGCCCCTTTCCGTCCGGCACACGCGTTGCGCGCCAGTCGTCAGGGGCCAGTAAAGGAACTAACGAATACCCCGCGCGAGACGAATCCCGCGCGGGGGAATGCTTTAGTTACGGACCGCCGGCGCTTCGACCGACAGGCCGTTGCCGCGGGTGGCGACGTAGAGTTGCAGCGCGATGAACTCGTCCGAACCCGGCGAGAAGGTCTCGGCGCGGGTGTCACGCACGCAGCCCTTGAAACGGCCGTGGACCGAGTTCAGACGGGCATTCTTCAGACGGTACGTCGGGAACCCGTTGATCTGGCCCTGGCTGAGGTGGTCAGCGCGGATCAGGTTGTCGTGGTTCTGCTCGTGGCAGTTTGCGCAGGACAGTTCCAGCTGGCCGAACCGGGTGTAGTAAATCTCTTTACCCTTCTCCCAGGTCTCACGCTCCGGCCCATCGTAGGACACGTTCACCGGCATGCCACGCGACTGCACCGCGATCAGCGCCGTCATGTTGCGCATCGGAGTCGAGGTCCAGCCCCACTTCTCTGCGCCCATGCGGTTTTCACGGCAGTCGTTGATGTACATTTCGGTGGTCCAGACCTCGCCGGCCTTCTCGTTCCACTTGGGCATGGTGGCGCGCAGGCCGGCCATGCTCTCGGGACCCTCGTGGCAGGAGGCACAGGATTTGCCCTCCGACCCTTCGACGGTGTTCCAGCTGTCCATCGCCTGGTCGACGAAGATCATTGCCGGGTTGTCGAAATCGTCCATCTGGAGCGCCTGGGTCTCTTCGGAGCGATAGGTCCAGCCGGACCGGATCTCGTCGAGATATTCCATGTGCTCCGGAGCCTTGGTCCAGGTCACGATCTCGGTTTCGCCGTTGATGATCAGCTTCGAATCCTCGGCCGCGGAGGCAGCGCCCGCGCCAAGCGCGAGCACTGCAAGTGCGGATGTGAGCGATTTCAGTTTCATGCGTTTCCTCCCTGTATGAAACAATCGCTTAGCCGATCGCGATCGATTTCGCTTCTTCGTAGACCGAGCCGTCGTCGTCGTACCAGGTGAACTTGAATTCACCGGCCGCGTCGACCTTGGCTTCAAACTCGAAATACGGGTTGGTCGAGATCGCCGGTTCCAGCGTCACGTCGATGACGTTGGCGCCGTTGAAGTCGCAGGTGAAGCGGTTGATGATCGAGCGCGGGATCAGGTTGCCGTCGCTGTCCTTGCGCTGGCCCGATTCCATCTTGTGGCTGATCAGCGTCTTGATGGTCACTGCATCGCCGGCGGCGGCAGATCTCGGGACCTTGACGCGAGGTTTAACACCAGATGCCATTTTCAGTTCTCCTAATACTTAGCCGCCGCAGCCGCCGATGGTGACTTTGACGGTGTTCTGAGTGCGCACGAAGCTGCCATCGGCCATCTTGGCGATGGCGATCACGTCCTGCGTGCCGGCCAGGCGGATGCGGGTCGAGGCGTACTGCGATGCCGCGGCCGGGCCGAAGTTGAAGGTGCAGACAGCCGGGGTCGGGTTGCCCGAGGCCAGCACCATGACCGAAACGGCGCCCGGTGCGTCGACGCTGATCGGAACGGTGTTGCCGTTCTCAGCGATTTCCGGCGAGGTC
Organism: Paracoccaceae bacterium; assembly: GCA_049974865.1. GTDB lineage: Bacteria > Pseudomonadota > Alphaproteobacteria > Rhodobacterales > Rhodobacteraceae > JAGSOU01. The sequence continues at coordinate 927 of JBNGCX010000022.1, read as the reverse complement.
AGCGTGATGCCGCCTTCGCCAACCTCGGCACCGCCGGTGAATTCGGCAATGCTGTCTTCCACGGCCGCCAGGGCGCGGATGGGCAGAGCCAGGGTGGCCGCAACACCGGCGCCCAGAGCGATAGCCCCACGTCTTGTCAGTTCCATTGTTCTCTCCTTGTTCAGCGGAGGATCCCTGCGGATCACTCCTCCTTAAGCGTCATCAGGTAAGCGACGACATCCTCGATCTGCTGCGCCGACAGCAGCGGCGGCATCGGATCGGATTTCGCGGCCTTGCCCGTGTAGGCATCGCCCGGGCGGATGTAGCCGGTGGTCTTGTAGTAAGACGGCATCACCGTGCCCTCGTAGGTGTTCTTCGCGTTGGTGACGATGCCCCGAAGCTCGGCCTCATTCCAGCGGTCGGCAACGCCGTCCAGCACCGGACCAACCTCGCCGTGGAAGGGCACATCCTCGGCCATTTCGCTGATCGCATGGCACGAGACGCAGTTGCCCAGGCTCTTGGTGCCCATGATCTTGCGTCCGTTGGCCGCGTCGCCCGGAACGCCGGTCAGCGATTGTTCAACCGCACCGTAGTCATCGAACTTTACGTCCATCGGCGCCACTTCAGCGGCGGATACGAGGCTCGCACCCGCGATCAGGCATGCGGCACTCAGGATTGCGCGTTTCATTAAGACTCCTCCCAGTCTTTTTTCCCGTCACAGAAACCTAATGGAGGTACACGACGGCATGCAACATCAAATCTAATTTTTTGCATGCTTGGCGAATGACTCTTTGACGCACCTTTGTTGCATAAAAAGATGTATTTCGGAAATATAATTTTGACCGATTCCCGAAAAACAGGGCCCCTCAGGGCGCTTGCGCCCTGCCCGCCCGGCGCCGCCCGCCCCCGTGCCGCCGGGAAACGAAACGCGCCGGCCGCGGCCCCCGC
>JBNGCX010000021.1:0-56092 GCA_049974865.1 Paracoccaceae bacterium | reverse complement strand
CTGGCCGGCGGCATCTGGGAGGCGCTGCTGACCACCGCGGCCGGCATGGGCGTCGCCATCCCGGCCGCCGCCGCGCTCACCTGGTTCGAAAGCGTGGCCGAGACCACCCAGACCGATCTCGAGGACATCGCCACCCGCATCTTCACCCATGCCGGGGAGCAGGGGGCGGGCTGATGTTCCACTTCGCCGATCCGCACCCGCCGAGACGGCCCAGCCTGACGCCGATGATCGACGTGGTCTTCCTGCTGCTGGTGTTCTTCATGCTGGTCGCGCAGGTCGGGCGGGACGGCGGGCTGCCCCTGTCGGGCGGCGGTGCGGGTGAGCCCTACCAGGGGCCGCCGCGGCTGGTCGAGATCGCCCCCGATACCGTCACCCTGAACGGCCAGCCGGTAACGCTGGAGGCGCTGGCCGGGGCCTTGGCCCCGCTGACGGAGGATCCTGGCGATGCCGTCATCCTGCGCGCGACCGGCGGCGCGACTTTGCAGCACCTGACCGATGTCACCGACGCGCTGACCGCGGCCGGGTTCACCCGGCTGGTGCTGGTGGAGTAGCCGAATGGATTTCCGCCCCGCCCGCCCGCGCCGCCGCCCCGCCGAGGCCATCGTGCCGATGATCAACGTGGTCTTCCTGCTGTTGATCTTCTTCCTGATGACCGCCGAGATCGCGCCGCAGGCCCCGTTCGAGGTCACCCCGCCACAGGCCGCCGCGCAGGACGAGGCCGCCCCCGAGCACATCCTGTTCCTCGCCGCCGATGCCACGCCCAGCTATGGCGGCGCCACGGGCGAGGCCGCCTGGCAGGCGCTGGCGGACCGTCCGGGGCGCGAAGAGCCGCTGCTGATCCGGGCCGACACCGACCTGCCCGCCGCCACGCTGGCACGGGTGATGAGGCGCCTGGCGGGGCTGGGCATCTCCGATGTCACCCTGGCGACGAGGCCGCGATGAAGGCGGCACTGGAATTCCCCGGCTTCGTGGCGGTGGCCGCGGCGCTGCACCTGGGCCTCTGGGCCGGGCTGCCCGCGGGCGGCGGGCAATCGGCCGGCGCGGGGGGCGAGGCGCTGGTCTCTCTCAAGGCCGCGCCGGGCGCGCTGCAGGCGCTGGCCGACGCCTGGCGCCGCCCGCCCGAGGCACAGGAGACGGTGCCGCGCCCGCTGCCCGAAACGCCCCGACAAACCGCCGCGCCCACGCTGCCGGGCACCGCCGCCCCGCTGCCGCGTCCGGCCGCGCCACGGGCCATGCCGGGCCCGCCGTCCCGGGCGGACACTCCGCCTGCGCCGGTGCCCTCCCCGGCCCCGAAATTTGCCAATACGGCGCCGCAGATCGCGGCGTCCCCCGCCGCCATACCCACGCGGTCCGCGCCGGCGCGACCGGACGCGGCCCCGGCGCCCTCCGCCCTGCCTTCGGCGCTGCCCGTCCCGGTCACGGACGCGGCGCCGTCCCGTCCCGCCCCCGCGCCGCCACAGCCGGCGGCGCCCTCCGCCCGGCCCAAGGCGCGGCCAGCCTTTCCGGCAGCGCCCACCCCCGAGACGCGGCGCCAGCAGGCCGCGCCCCCCGTACCGGCGCAGAAGGCCGCCGGCAGCGGCGGCCGGCAGGTCGCCGGCGAACGCGGGACGGACGAGGCCACAACCGGCAGCCCCGCCCTGCGGCGAAGCCTCATGACCCAATGGCAGGGGGCCATCGGCGCGGCGATCGAGCGGCGCAAACGCTATCCCCGCGGCACGCGTGCGCGCGGCCGGACGGTCCTGACCCTCACCATAACCCGGCAGGGCCAGCTGGCCGCGGTCGCGGTCACCCGCTCGTCGGGGCAGCCCCTGCTCGACGCGGCCGCGGTGAGCGCCGTGCGCCGCGCCCGGCTGCCCGCCGCGCCCAAGGGGCTGAGCGAGCCGCGCTATTCCTTCCGCCTGCCGGTCAGCTTCGCCCCCTGAGCCCACGCATAGCGGCCTTGCGCGAGCTCACGCGCGGCGCATGGTTGCCCTCCCCCCGCAAATCGCGCTTAGTTCGAACAGGAAGCGCGGGGGCCCGCCGCCCCACCGCCGGACATGTCAGGAGCGCTGACAGATGATGAAACGGATCGCCCTTGCCGCCGTGATCGGCCTGCTCGCCGCCGCCGTGCTCTGGCTCTGGCAACGCGACCGCGCCGACGACCTGCCCCCCGGCTTTGCCCGCAGCAACGGCCGGATCGAGGCCGAGCGTATCGACATCGCCACCAAGTTCGGCGGCCGGCTGCGCGAAATCCTGGTCAAAGAGGGCGACATGGTCGAGGCGGGGCAGGTGCTGGCCCGGCTCGATACCGCGCAGATCGAGGCGCAGCTCCGCGAGGCCGAGGCCGGCGTGCGCGCCGCCGAGCAGGGCCTGGCCGAGGCCCGCGCCGTGCTGGCCGAACGCAAGAGCAGCCTTACCTTCGCCGAGCAGGAGCTGTTCCGCGCCGAAACGCTGGGCGAGCGCGGCTATGCCCCGGGCGAGACCATCGACCTGCGGCGCACCCAGAAGGCCGCCGCCGAGGCCGCCGTGAAATCGGCCAGGGCCGCCATCGCCTCGGCCCAGGCCCGGATCGAGGCGGCGCAGGCCACCGTCGACCGGCTGCGCGCGGACCTGGACGACTACGCGCTGACCACGCCGCGCGCGGGCCGCGTGCAATACCGCCTGGCCGAACCGGGCGAGGTGCTGGCCGCCGGGGCCCGCGTGGTCACCCTGCTGGACCTGACCGACGTTTCCATGACCATCTACCTGCCGACCGCGCAGGCCGGGCGGCTGGCCTATGGCGCCGAGGCCCGGCTGGTCTTCGACGCGGCGCCGCAATTCGTGGTGCCCGCCTCGGTCAGCTTCGTCGCCAGCGAAGCACAGTTCACCCCGAAATACGTGGAAACCGCCGAGGAACGCGAGAACCTGATGTTCCGCGTCAAGCTGCAGATCCCGCCCGATCTCCTGCGCGCGCACCAGGAATTCGTGAAGACCGGCGTGCCGGGCGTGGCCACGGTGCGGCTGGACCCCAATGCCGAATGGCCGGCCGAACTGGCCGCGCGCCTGCCCGATGGCGGCTGAAGCGCCGGCCGCCGAGGTCACGGGGCTGAGCCACCTCTGTGGCGGCACGGCGGCGCTGAGCGATGTCTCGCTTACGTTTCCCGCCGGGCGGATGGTCGGGCTGATCGGGCCCGACGGGGTGGGCAAATCCACCCTGCTGGCGCTGATCGCCGGGGTGCGGCGCCTGCAGCAGGGCCGGGTGCAGGTGCTGGGCGGCGACATGGCCGATCCGCGCCACCGCGCCCTCAGTTACCCGCGCATCGCCTATATGCCGCAGGGGCTGGGGCGGAACCTCTACCCCACCCTCTCGGTCTACGAGAATGTCGATTTCTTCGGCCGGCTGTTCGGCCAGGACCCGGCGGAACGCGCCTGGCGTATCGACGAGCTGCTGCAAAGCACCGGCCTCGCCCCTTTCCCCGACAGGCCCGCCGGCAAGCTCTCGGGCGGCATGAAGCAGAAGCTGTCGCTGTGCTGCGCGCTGATCCACGACCCCGATCTCTTGATCCTCGACGAACCCACCACCGGCGTCGACCCGCTGTCGCGGCGCCAGTTTTGGGACCTGGTCGACCGCATCCGCGACCGCCGCCCCGGCATGACCGTGCTTACCGCCACCGCCTACATGTCCGAGGCCGAACGGTTCGAACAGCTGATCGCGATGGAGGACGGTCGCGTGCTGGCCACCGGCACCGCGGCCGAGCTGAAGGCGCAGGCCGGGACCGACACGCTGGAGGAGGCCTTCGTCGCGCTGCTTCCCGAAGACCGGCGCGACGGCCACCGCCGCCTCATCCTGCCCCCGCGCCCCTCCGACGGGCAAACGACGGCGATCGAGGCAAAGGGGCTGACCAAGCGCTTCGGCAAATTCACCGCCGTCGACGATGTCAGTTTCCGCATCGCCAAAGGCGAGATCTTCGGCTTTCTCGGCTCCAACGGCTGCGGCAAGACCACCACCATGAAGATGCTGACCGGCCTGCTGAAGCCCAGCGCGGGCCAGGCCCGGTTGTTCGGGCAGGAGGTGGATGGCGGCGGGCTCGCGATCCGGCGGCGCGTGGGATACATGTCGCAATCCTTCTCGCTCTATTCCGAACTGTCGGTGCGGCAAAACCTGGCCCTGCACGCCCAGTTGTTCCAGCTTTCCCGCGCGCGCCAGGGCCAGCGGGTGGAGGAACTGCTGGATCAGTTCGAACTGCGCGACGTGGCCAAGGCGCGGCCCACCAGCCTGCCTCTGGGCCTGCGCCAGCGGCTGCAACTGGCGGTGGCCGTGCTGCACAAGCCCGAGATGCTGATCCTCGACGAGCCCACCAGCGGCGTCGACCCGGTGGCCCGCGACAGGTTCTGGCAACTGCTGATCGACCTGTCCCGCAGGGATGGCGTGACGATCTTCATCTCCACCCACTACATGAACGAGGCCGAGCGCTGCGACCGGGTCTCGCTGATGCATGCGGGCCGGGTGCTGGCCGTCGGCCCGCCCGACGAACTGCGCGCCGCGCGCGGTGCGGAGACGCTGGAAGAGGCTTTCATCGACCATCTCGAAGAGGCCGCGGGGACCGGTGCCGAGGAGAGGGCCACGCCGCCGCCCGCCACCCAAGGTCGCCGCGCACGCGACCACGCTCTGTTCTCGCCGCGCCGCGCCTGGGCCTTTGCCCGGCGCGAGGCGACCGAGTTGATCCGCGACCGCATCCGCCTCGCGTTTGCCCTGATCGGGCCGATGATCCTGATGATCGCCATCGGCTTCGGCATCTCCTTCGATGTGCAAAACCTGCGCTACGCTGCCTTCGACCAGGACCGCAGCCGCGAAAGCCGCGCCCTGCTGCGGCAGCTCTCCAGTTCGCGCTATTTCGACGAACAGCCCGAGATCCGCAGCCATGCCGCCCTCGACCGGCGGCTGCGCGAGGGCGACATCACGCTGGCGCTGATCATCCCGCCCGGCTTCGGCCGCGACCTGCTGGCCGGCCACAGGCCCGAGGTCGCGGCCTGGCTGGACGGATCGAACACCACGCGGGCCGAGACCGCCCGCGGCTATGTCGAATCCGTCTTCTTGGGCTTCCTGAAGGAGCTTTCGGCCACCGAGACCGGCCTCATACCCTATTCGGATGCCGTCGATATCGAGCCACGCTTCCGCTATAATCAGGCCTTCCGCTCGACCTATGCCATCCCGCCCGGGGTGCTGATGATGATGCTGATCATGATCCCCACGATGATGACCGCCCTGGGCGTGGTGCGGGAAAAGGAGATGGGCTCGATCACCAATCTCTACGCCGCGCCGGTGCGCAAGCTGGAGTTCCTGCTGGGCAAGCAGATCCCCTATGTCGCGGTGGCGATGGCCAGTTTCGCGATCCTGCTGGCGATGCTGCTGGGGGTGTTCGGATTGCGGGTGCAGGGCAACCCGCTGGCCCTGCTCAGCGGCGTTCTGGCCTACACGATGGCGACCACGGCCTTCGGGCTGGTGATCTCCAGCTTCGTGCGCTCACAGATCGCGGCGATCTTCGGCAGCGCGATCATCGTGGTGATCCCGACGGTGAACTTCTCGGGCATGCTCTACCCGGTGGCCACGCTCGAACTGCCCACGCGGGCCATCGGAGAGCTTTTCCCGGCGCTCTATTTCCACCGGATCAGCAGCGGGGTGTTCAACATGGGGCTGGGCTTCGCCGAGCTGTGGAAGAACCATTTGGTGCTGGGCGGGTTCTGCCTGCTGTTCTGGATCGTGGCCGCCGCCCTTCTGAAAAAGCAGGAGGCCTGAGGCCATGCGCGTGCTGCGGAACATCCTGCGCCTGGGGATCAAGGAGCTTTTCAGCCTTGCCCGCGACCCGGTTCTGCTGGTGTTGATCGTCTATGCCTTCTCCATGGCGGTGGTGGCCGTGGCCCGCGGCGTGCAGACCGAGCTGCACAACGCCGCCATCGCCATCGTCGACGAGGACCGGTCCGCCCTGTCGGCGCGGCTACAGGGCGTGTTCCTGCCGCCGCATTTCAAGCCCGCGCAGCTGATCGGCCTGGACGAGATGTACGCCGCCATGGACCGCCGGGACTACAGCTTCGTTCTGGACATTCCGCCCAACTTCCAGCGCGACCTGCTGGCGGGGCAGCGCCCGGTCGTGCAGCTGAATGTCGATGCCACCGCAATGACGACGGCGGGCACCGGCACCACCTATATCCGGCGCATCCTGCAGACCGAGATCGCCGATTTCCTGTCCCGCGGCGAGCCGGAAACCGAGCTGCCCGCAAGCATCGTCACCCGCGCGCGGTTCAACCCCAACCTGCACGCGGAATGGTTCCTGGCGGTGGTGCAGGTGATCGGCAGCGTCACTATCCTGTCGGTGATCCTGTCCGGCGCCGCGGTGATCCGCGAGCGCGAGCACGGCACGATCGAGCACTTGCTGGTCATGCCCGTCACCCCTTTCGAGATCATGATGGCCAAGGTCTGGGCCAACGGGCTGGTGATCGTGGCCGCATCGGTCCTGTCGCTGCTGTTGGTGGTGAAAGGGGCGCTGGGCATCCCGGTGCCCGGCTCGATCGCGATCTTCGCGCTGGGGGCGGCGGTCTACCTGTTCTCGGTCACCTCGCTGGGGATCATGCTGTCCACCATCGCCACCACCATGCCGCAGTTCGGGCTGCTGGCGATCCCGGTCTTCGTGACGCTTTACATGCTGTCGGGCGGAATGACCCCGATGGAGGCCATGCCGGAGCCCCTGCGAAGCATGATGCAGGCCTCGCCCGCCACCCATTTCACCGCCTTCGCGCAGGCGGTGCTCTATCGCGGCGCGGGGCTGGCCGTGGTGTGGCCCCAGATGCTGGCCATGGCGGGGATCGGCGCCGTGTTCTTCGCATTTGCCCTGGCACGGTTCCGCATCACCATGTCGGCCAGCCGCTAACGGAACGCACCCCTGGCGGGAAAGACATGCGCCCCGCGCCTCTGGCCCCTGTTCCCACCCCGCCTGACGCCCTATCCTTTGTCTCCGGGTGTCACCCCGGAGCGGCGAATCGTCCGCCGGTGACATCGCTGGGTGGGACAAAACCAAAGGAGCCCCGACTTGGGCCGAACACCAATCATCCGACGCCTGACCCTGCCCCTCGCGCTGTGCCTGGCCGCGCTCCCGGCCCTGGCCACCGAGGTCAAGCTGCGCGCGCCGGGCGCCTCCGATGAGTTGCGCGATGCGCTGCGGGCAGCCTCGCTCAGCGTGGCCCGGGCGGGCCAGCCGGACACCACGCCGCAGGACCTGCTGGCCGCGGCACGGGCCGATTACGCGCGGCTGCTGGGCGCGCTCTACGCGGCCGGGTATTACAGCGGTGTCATCGGCGTGTCGGTGGACGGGCGCGAGGCGGCGGCGCTGTCGCCCTTCGCCGCCCCGTCGCGGATCGACAACATCGAGATCGAAGTGCAGCCCGGCCCCGCCTTTTCCTTCGCGCGGGCCGAGGTCGCGCCGCTGCCCCCGAGATTCAGGCTGCCCGAGGGCTTCGCGCCGGGGGAACGGGCCCGCAGCGGCCTGATCCAGGACGCGGCCCAGGCCGGAATCCGCGGCTGGCGCGATGCTGGCCATGCCAAGGCCCGCGTCGTCGACCAGCGTTTCACCGCCGATCACCGCGCCCAGACCCTGTCGGCCGAGATCACGCTCGATCCCGGGCCGCGGCTGCGCTTCGGCGACCTCGCCGTCACCAGCCCCAGCCGGGTGCGCGCCGAACGCATCCGCGAGATCGCCGGGCTGCCCACCGGCAAGACCTTCTCGCCGGACGAACTGGACCGCTCGGCCCGGCGCCTGCGCCGCACCGGCGCCTTCAGCTCGGTCGCGCTGAGCGAGGCCGAGGCGCCGACCCCGGAGGGCACGCTGGACATCTCGGCCGCCGTGGTCGACGCCAAGCCCCGCCGCTTCGGCTTCGGGGCCGAGCTGTCCTCGATCGAGGGGCTGGCCGTGTCGGGCTTCTGGATGCACCGCAACCTGCTGGGCGGGGCCGAGCGGTTCCGGCTGGAGGGCAATATCGGCGGCGTCGGCGGCGAATCCGCCGGCGAGGACTACACCCTCTCGGCCCGGCTCGACCGCCCCGCCACCTTCAGCCCCGACACCGGCCTGTTCGTTCTGGGCCGGCTGGAAGAGCTGGACGAGCGCGATTACCGGACCCGTAGCGCGGCGCTGGGGGCGGGGGTGACGCATATCTTCTCCGACCGGCTGAGCGGCGAGCTGGGCCTCACCCTGCGCTATTCCGAGGTGCGCGACGACCTCGGGCGCCGCAACCTCGACCAGTTGCTCGCCCCCGCCTCGCTGACATGGGACGGGCGCGACGACCCGCTGGACGCCACCCGCGGGCTTTACCTCGCGCTCGAGGCCACTCCGTTTCTCGGGCTCAGCGGCAACGCCAGCGGCGCGCGGCTCTACGCCGACGCGCGGGCCTATCGCAGCCTCGGCGGCGGCGGGCGTTTCGTGTTGGCCGGGCGGGTTCAGGCGGGATCGGTCTTCGACGCGCGGGTGACCGATGTGCCGCCCGACATGCTGTTCTTCTCGGGCGGGGGCGGCACGGTGCGCGGCCAGCCCTACCAGTCGCTGGCGGTCGACCTGGGCGGCGGCAAGCGGGTCGGCGGGCGCTCCTTCCTTGGCCTGTCGGGCGAGCTGCGCATGGGCGTGACCGACACCATCGGCCTCGTGGGCTTTGCCGACGCGGGCTACATCGGCGCGGGCTCGCTGGGCGAGGGCGGCGGCGAATGGCACAGCGGCGCGGGGCTCGGCCTGCGCTACGCCACCGGCATCGGCCCGATCCGGCTGGACGTGGCGACGCCGCTGGAGGGCGGCAAGGGCGGCAACGTGGAAATCTATATCGGCATAGGGCAGGCCTTCTGATGCGGTTCGCAGCGTTTCTCATCGCATTCCTCGCGCTCGCCCTGCCCGCGCTGGCGCAGGACGAGGCCCGCGACGACCGCGGCTTCCTGCAAGGGCTGCTGGAGGACAACCTCTCCGGCGCCGGGCGCGAGGTGCGGATCGAGGGGTTCGAGGGCGCGCTCTCGGCCCGCGCCACCATCAGGGAACTGACCATCGCCGACGACACCGGCGTCTGGCTGACCCTGCGCGACGTGGTGCTGGACTGGTCGCGCAAGGCGCTGCTGGACGGGCGGCTGGAGGTCAACGAGCTGAAGGCGGGCGAGATCCTGCTGCCGCGCCTGCCCGCCGCGCAGGCCACGGAAGAGGAGGAAAAGGCCCCGGCCCAGCCCTTCGCCCTGCCCGAACTGCCGGTCGCGGTGAACATCGCACGGCTGGCCGCCGAGAAGGTGGTGATCGGCGAGGCGGTGTTCGGCCAGGCGGCCGAGCTGTCGCTGGACGCCGCGCTGAGGCTCGAAGGCGGCGAGGGCAGCGCCACCCTGGCGGTGACCCGCACCGACCGGCCCGGCGCGCTGACCCTCGACACCTCCTACGCCAACGCTACCGGCATCCTGGCGCTGGACATGGAGCTGACCGAGGGGCCGGAGGGCATCGCCGCCACGCTGCTGCGCCTGCCCGGTCGCCCGGCGCTGGAACTGGCCGCCAAGGGCACCGCGCCGCTGTCCAACTACCGCGCCGATATCCGGCTGGCCACCGATGGCGAGCCGCGCCTGACCGGCGCCGTGACCCTCGCCGCCGAGGGCCCGCCCGAGGCCCCGGTCCGCCGCTTCGACGCCGACCTCTCCGGCAACATGGGGCCGCTCTTCGCGCCCGAGCTGCGGCCGTTCTTCGGCGACAGCGCGCGATTCGCGCTGTCGGGGCGCAGCGCCGCCGACGGCGCACTCACGCTCGACGATTTCACGCTGCAAACGGCCGAGTTCGACCTTTCGGGCGCGCTGGAACTGGCCCCGGGCGGCTTGCCCCGGCGCTTTGCCCTGAACGGGCGGATCGGCGGCGCGGGCGCGGTGCGCCTGCCGCTGGCCGGGCCGGAGACTTGGGTGGACGGCGCACTGATCGACGCCCGCTTCGACGCCGAACAGGGCGAGCAATGGCAGGCCGACCTCAGTCTCACCGGCCTGCGGCGGGGGGCGGTGGCGCTGCAGCAAGCGCGCCTGCGCGGCACGGGCACCATCCGGCAGGCGGCGCCACAAGCGGTCACCGCGCAGTTCGACTTCGCCCTCGACGGCCTGTCCCATGCCGACCCGGCGCTGGACCGCGCGCTGGGCCGAGCCCTTTCGGGCACGACAGCGCTGGCCTGGCAGGCGGGCGCCCCCCTGCGGCTGGAACAGCTCCGGGTCATCGGCGCGGGGCTGGAGGCGCAGGCGCAGGGCCAGCTCGACCTGCAGGCCGATGGCCTGCCCGCCTCGGGCCGGATCGAGATCCGCGCCGAGGAGATCGCCCGTTTCGCCGCCCTTGCCGGCCGCGACATCGCCGGGCGCATCGAGGCCACGGCCGAGGGAAGCGCCCAGCTCACCGGCGACGCGTTCGACCTGTCGGCGCGCCTCGCCGGCACCGGGCTGCGCAGCGGCCTGGCCGAACTGGACCGCCTCACCGGGGGCATGGTTGCGCTGGACACCGCGCTGTGGCGCGAGGCCGGGCAACTGGGGCTGCGCCGTTTGAAACTGGAGACCCCCAACCTGACCGCAAGCGCAAGCGGCGGCGAGGCCCCCACCGACCCGATCGCGTTCACCGCGCGGGTAGCCGACATGGCGCTGCTGGTGCCTGAATTGGGCGGCCCGCTGCAGACCACGGGCCGCGCGCAGCCCCTCGACGGGGGCCGCTGGGACATCGCGCTCGACGCCACCGCACCGGCCACCAACGGCAACGACACGGCGGCGCTGCAATTCGAAGGTATCATGGGCCTTCAGGACGAGAGCCTGCCGGTCGAGGGCCGCGTCACGCTGCGCGCCGGCGACATCGCGCGGTTCGCCCGGCTGGCGCGGCGCAACATCGCCGGGCAGGTCGAGGTCACGGCCGAGGGCCGCGCCGAGCTGCGTGGCGAGACCTTCGACCTTTCGGCGCAACTGACCGGCAACGGGCTGCGCAGCGGGATGGCGGAACTCGACAGGGTGACCGGCGGCGAGGTAACACTGGACACCTCGCTTTGGCGCGCGGACGGACGGCCCGGCCTGCGCCACCTGCGGCTGGACACCCGCCACCTGACCGCCCGCGCCGAGGGCGGCGATGCCGCGACGGACGCCATCACCTTCAACGCGGAGCTGGCCGACCTCGCCCTGCTGGTGCCCGAGTTCAGCGGCCCGGTGCAGGCCAAGGGCCACGCCCAGCCCGGCACCGGCGGCGAATGGGATATCGCGGTGGAGGCCACCGGCCCCGGCGGCACCGGCGCGCGCATCGCGGGGCGAGCGGCCGAAGACGGCTCGACCGTCGACCTGTCGCTCATCGGCACTGCACCGCTCGGCCTCGCAAACCCGTTCATCGCCCCGCGCAACATCCAGGGCACGGCGCGCTACGACCTGCGGCTGGCAGGCGCACCCGCGCTCTCCGCCCTGTCGGGGCGTGTCACCACGACCGGCGCGCGGCTCTCCGCCCCCACCTTCAACACCGCGCTGGAGGGGCTGGACGCCACGCTGGACCTCGCCGCGAACCGCGCGCAGATCGCGCTGACCGCCGAGGTGCGCGGCGGCGGCCGGGTCTCGGTCAACGGGCCGGTGGCCCTGGCCGCGCCGAACGAGGGCAACCTTGCCGTCTCCCTGCAACGCGTCCGTGTGCGCGACCCGCTGCTCTACGACACCCGCATCAACGGGCAGATCGCGCTGACCGGCCCGCTGACCGGCGCCGGCCGCGTCTCAGGCGCGCTGAGCCTCGAGGAGACCGAGATCCGCATCCCCTCCGCCGGGCTGACCGAGATCGGCAGCCTGCCCGGCTTGCGCCATGTCGGCGAACCCGCGGCGGTGAATCGCACCCGCGCCCGCGCGGGCCTTGTGGACAGCGGCGACGGCGCCGGGGGCGGCGCGCCCCTGAGCCTCGACCTGACCATCGACGCCCCCAACCGCATCTTCGTGCGCGGCCGCGGCCTGGATGCCGAGCTGGGCGGGCGGCTGCGCCTGTCGGGCACCACGGACGACGTGATCCCCTCGGGCCTGTTCGAGCTGATCCGCGGGCGGCTCGACATCCTCGGCAAGCGGCTGGAACTGACCGAGGGCCGGGTCGACCTTCAAGGCGCCTTCGACCCCTACCTGCGTTTCGTCGCCCGCACCCGCGCCGAGGAGGTCGAGATCCGCATCATCGTCGAGGGGCTGGCCAGCGACCCCGAGATCACCTTCCAGTCGGACCCCGAGCTGCCGCAGGAAGAGGTGGTCTCGCGACTGATCTTCGGGCGCGGGCTGGACACGATCTCGCCCTTCCAGGCGGCGCGGCTGGCCGGCGCGGTGGCGACCCTGGCGGGGCGCGGCGGCGATGGCGTTGTCGGAAAGCTGCGCTCGGGCTTCGGGCTCAGCGATCTGGACGTGACCACCAGCGAAACCGGGGCGACCGAGGTGAAGGCGGGCAAATACCTGTCCGAAAACATCTATTCCGAGGTGACCGTGGACAACGAGGGCGAAACCGAGATCGACCTGAACCTCGACCTGACCCCTTCCACCACGCTGCGGGGTCGGCTGCGCTCGACCGGCGAAACCAGCCTCGGCGTGTTTTTCGAGCGCGACTACTAGGGCCCGCCGCATCTCCGCAGGGGGGGCGGGCATCGCCGGGAGCCGCGGCAGGACCAGGCAAAGAAAAAGGCTCAGCGAATTCCCGCTGAGCCTTTGAAATCTCTGGCGCGCTGGGGAGGATTCGAACCCCCGACCCCTTGATTCGTAGTCAAGTACTCTATCCAACTGAGCTACCAGCGCGTGGAGGCTTCATGTATCCGGGGCGGCGGGGCTTTGCAAGGGGCCGCGAGCGGATTTTTCAAATTTCTTCGCCGCCCCGGATCGGGCTACTGCGCCGCCGCCTCGAAGGCGTCCACCGCCTTGGGCAACACGATGCGGAAGCTCGTCCCCTCCGGCCCGGTCTCCAGCAGTTCCAGCCGCCCGCCATGGCCGCGGATCAGCTCGGCCGAGATCGCCAGCCCCAACCCGGTGCCGCCCTTGCGCGTGCCGCCCTGGAAAGGCTGGAACAGGTGCTCGCGCGCCCTCGGCGGCAGGCCGGGCCCGGTGTCGGTAATGCGGATCACCCAGGCCGCGTCGTCCTCCTCGGCGTGGATGTTGACCTCGCCGGGCTTGCCGCTGGCCACGATGGCCTGGCGGGCGTTGCGGATCAGGTTGGACAGCACCCGGTGGAGCTGCTCTGGATCGGCGCGCAGGGCCATCCCCGCCGGCACGTCCTCGGAGAAGCTGACATCGTGATCGCCCGCGGCCAGACGCTCGCTGTCGACCACGTCGTTGACGATCTGCGCCAGGTAGACCCGGCCCAGCACCGGGGGCGGCTCCTCGGCGCGGCCGAAGGCCAGGGTGGTCTCGCACAGGTTCACCGCGCGGCTGATCGCGCCCACGATCTTGGGCGCGGCGCGTTTCACGCCGGGGTCCTGGCTGGCCTCCATCCGGTCGGCGAACAGCTGCGCCGTGGTCAGGATGTTGCGCAAATCGTGGCTGATCTTGGCCACCGCGCCGCCCAGCTGCGCCAGCCGTTCCTTTTGGCGCAGCGCGCCGGTGAGCTGGGTCTGCAGCGACTGCAGCGCCGCCTCGGCCTCGCGCAGTTCGGCCACGCTGGCCGAGGGCTCGATGATGCGCCGGGCGTCCTCGGGCGCCTCGGCATAGGACTGCATCGCGCCCACCACCCGCTTGATCGGCGTGACCAGCAGGCGGCGCACCGCCAGGAACAGCAGGAAGGCGGTGATGACCGAGATCACCGCCGACAACGCCAGGATGCGCAGGCCATAGTCGATCATCGCGGCGCGCAGCGGCGCGCTCTCCATCGTGACCTCGATGGCCAGGCCGGCGCCGCGCGCCGGGTGGCCCAGAACCCGGATGATCCGGTTCTCGGTGTCCCAGAGCCGCATCATCGCGTCGCGGATCAGCCCGGCCGGGCCGGCATCGCGCAGGTCGAAGGCCGCGTGCACCTCGCCCGGCACCGGCGAGGAGAGCACCAGCTGGCTCATTTGGTCGCGCCGGAGCACCACGTTGAACACGCCCGCGTTTTCCAGCAGCTCGCGCTCCAGCGCGTCGTCGATCATGTCTTCGGTGGCCAGCGTGGCCAGCGCGGCGATCTGCGCCCGCTCCAGCCGGGTGAGCAGGTAATCCTCGCGGAAGCGCGCCACCGAGGGCACGAAGATGAACACCTCGGCCAGCATGACGAAGGCGATCGTCAAGAGCAGGAAGCGGCCGGAAAGCGTGTTCAGGACCATGCGGGCCTCGCGTCGGGGCTCAGGGGATCGCGCGCTGCACCAGCCGGACCACCCGTTTCACCCAAGGGTTATCAAAAAGCTTGGGCGAGAAATAGTTACCCGCGGCCCGCTTGTTAACCTCACCCAGCGTCGGGTAGGGCGCGACCATGTTCGCCACCGCGCCCATCTTCAGCCCGTTGGCCAGCGCCAGCGCCCAGATCCCGATCAGCTCGCCCGCCTCGGGCCCCGCGATGGAGGCGCCGACGGGGCGCCCCCCGGCCACCATCACCTTGATGCGCCCGTCGGTCTGGCCGGTGGCGATGGCGCGGTCGTTGCCGGCGAAATCGAACCGGGCGACGGTCAGCTTGTCGCCGTGTTTCTCGCGCGCCTCGGCCTCGGTCAGGCCCACTTGCGCCAGTTCCGGGTCGGTATAGGTGACGCGCGGGATGTGGTCCGCGCGCGCCTTGGCCGGCAGGCCCAGCAGGATCGAGCGGATCACCACCCCGGCGTGATAACCCGCCAGGTGGGTGAACTGCCCGCCCCCGGCGGCATCGCCGATGGCATAGACGCGCCGGTTGCTGCTGCGCAGCCCCGCGTCCACCTTGACGCCCGCGGGCGTGACCTCCACCCCCGCAGCCCCCAGGCTCAGCCGGTCGAGGCTGGGCCGCCGCCCCACCGCCACCAACAGATGCGTCCCGGTATAACTGCCCTCGGCGGTCTCGACCGTGATCGCGCCGGCCTGTCCCGCAACCCGCGTGACCGCCTGTTCCTCGACGATCTCCACGCCCTCTTCGCGCAGCTTCGCCAGAACCGGCGCCGCCAGTTCCGGGTCCTCGCGGCCCAGCGCGCGCGCGGCCTCGATCACCGTCACCTTGCACCCCAGCCGCACATGCGCCTGCGCCATCTCCAGCCCGATCGGTCCGCCGCCGATGATCAGCAGGTGGCCGGGCCGCTCGCCCAGGCCGAACAGCGTCTCGTTGGTCAGGTAGGGCACCCCGTCGAGCCCGGGGATCGGCGGCACGAAGGGCGACGATCCCGTCGCCACCACGAAGCGCCGCGCCACGACCACGTGACCGCCCGCCTCCAGCTCGGTGGGCGAGACGAAGCGGCCCCAGGCATGGATGACCCGCACGCCCAGCGCCTCGAACCGCTCCACGCTGTCATGCGGCGCGATGGTGGCGATGGCGTGCGCGACATGCGCCTGCGCGGCGGCGTAATCCACCTCCGGCTCCACCGGGGTCACGCCGAACGCGCCGCCCGTGCGCATCGCCTGCGCCGCCTGGCCCGCGGCCAGCAGCGCCTTGGAGGGCACGCAACCGTAGTTCAGGCAGTCGCCGCCCATCCTGTGCCCCTCGACCAGCACCACCCGCGCGCCCATCTGCACCGCCCCCGCGGCCAGCGACAGCCCGCCCGAGCCGCCGCCGATGATGCAGAGATCCGTCCTGATCCGTTCCATGCCCTCGCCCCCTATTTCCGCAGCGCCTTGATCAGCACCGGCAGCGCGGCCAGCGCCGCCAGCCCCAGCATCGGCAGCAAAACCGGAGGGGTGAAGATGATCCCCAGATCCGGCGTCTCGCCGCGGGCAAAGACCTCGCCCAGCCCGGACCCCACCGAGGTATAGACCAGCCCGCCGGGGATGATCCCGAGGAAGGTGGAGATCACGAAACGGTGCAAGGGCACCTCCAGGAAGGCCGGCACCAGGTTGGCCAGAAAGAACGGCACCGCCGGCACCAGCCGGATCAGGAACAGCATCGTCCACTGGTTCTCGTCGATGCCGTCCTTGATGCGCTTGACCACGCCCTCGGAGCCTTCCAGCCGCGCCCCCAGCCGCGCCCCGCCCCCCATCCGGGCGGCCAGGAAAATCCCCGTCGCCCCGATGGTGGCGGCGGTGACGTTGAACAGCACGCCCGGAAACAACCCGAACAGGAACCCGCCGGTCAGCGTGGCGATGGTCGCGCCGGGCAGCGAAAAGGCCACCATCGCCGCGTAGACGGCGACGAAGCCCAGCGCCGTGGCCGCGTAATTGGCATCGCGGAAGGCCAGAAGTGCCTCGCGGTTCTCGGCCAGCATCCCGAAGGACAGCGACTCGCGCAGGGTGAAGGCGCCCACGGCCGCCACCACCGCGATCACGATCAGCGGCAGCCGGCGCAGCAGGCCGGGTTTCGGGGGGGTCGAGGTCTCGCACATCGGGCGCTGTTCCATATCCTGTCCAGTCTCCGCCCCAACATGCGGCCGCCAGCGCCGATGTGACAGGGCTTTCACGCCGCCTTGATCACAGGTGACCTGCCGGGGCCAGCAAAACCGGGGCCGATTGTGCACCCTGTAACATGGCGGCCGCCCAAAACCCGCGATTTGTTGCAGAAAACTCGCCCCCGGCGAATTGACACGCCGGGCCAATGCGCCTAAAGACCGGGCTTCGAACATGACCGGCCCTCGAATCCATCCGGGGTTCGGGCCTGACTGACCTGACGGAGCCTGAGCGATGAAACGCACATACCAACCCTCGAACCTGGTTCGCAAGCGCCGCCACGGCTTCCGCGCGCGCATGGCCACCAAGGCCGGCCGCAAGATCCTCAACGCGCGCCGCGCACGGGGCCGGAAGTCGCTGAGCGCCTAAGCGCCGCGCCGAAAGGCAAACGGACATGACACCGCCGGAGGCAGACGTGGCAGGCGATACGCCGGAGGCCACAGACGCGCCCCCGGCGGTTTCCGTTTGTCTGCAGACCATCCAGAAACGCGCCGATTTCCTGCGCGCCGCCCGCGCGCGGCGGCAGGCGGTGAAGGGATTCGTCCTGCAGGCCCGCAGGCGCAGCCCGGACGAACCCGACGGCGGCCTGATCCGCGTGGGCTTCACCTGTTCGAAAAAGGTCGGAAACGCCGTGGCCCGCAACCGGGCCAAGCGGCGGCTGCGCGCGCTGGCGCGCGAGCATCTTCCGGCGATGGGCCGTCCCGGCTGGGACTATGTGCTGATCGGCCGCGCCGGCAGCACCGCCGAGCGTCCCTATATGGATCTTGTGGGCGACTTGAAATACGCCCTGAAAAAGATCCACGGAGAGGCCAAGTGACCCCCCTCGCCCATCTCGCCGCCCTGCCCGTCCGCGCCTACCGGCTGATCTTCAGCCCCTGGGTCGGGTTCAACTGCCGCTACCAGCCCACCTGCAGCGCCTACGCGCTGGAGGCGCTGGAAAAGCACGGTGCGATCAAGGGCAGCTGGCTGGCGATCCGGCGGATCGGCCGCTGCCACCCGCTGGGCGACACCGGATACGACCCGGTGCCCGATCCCGAGGACAAATCGGAAAAGTGACAGAGGGCCGCACCCGGCCCGAGGCTGGGCGCGAAACGCGCTGGACGGGTCAAATTTCCCGGGAAAAGCGGTCTAACTTTTTTATTCGATCAATGCCGATACTGCGGCTCTTCTGCGTCCAGTTGCCGACGGATCGAAGCCAGATGCAGGCGGGCAGATTCCGGATCTCCTTCGCGCATCTGTTCATAGGTCGCCTGGGCGACCTCCGGCGCGACCGGAAGCACTGCACGGCCGGTTGCCATGGCCAATGCCTGCACCTCTGCCGCGCGTTCCAGATAGTAAAGGTCGTCCCACGCCTCGGCGATCGTGGGCGCCAATACCATGACGCCGTGGTGTTTCATGAACACGATGTCGGCATCTCCCACCGCTTCGGCGATGCGCGCGCCTTCAGCATTATCGAGGGCAAGGCCGTTGTAGTCCTCGTCCACCGCTGTGCGCCCATAGAACTTCAGGGCCGTTTGTCCCGCCCAAATCAGCGGCTCACCCTCTGTCATGGACAGAGCGGTCGCATAGGGCATGTGGGTGTGGAACGCGACTTTGGCACGCGGCAGCCGCTTGTGGATCTCGGCATGGATGTAGAAGGCGGTGGCTTCGGGCGTACCGTCTCCGTCGATAACATTGCCGTGGAAATCACAGATCAGCAAACTGGACGCGCTCAATTCGCGGAAGGCGTAGCCGTAAGGATTGACGATGAACAGATCGTCATGCCCCGGCACGACTGCCGAAAAGTGATTGCAGATGCCTTCCTCGAAACCGTTGCGAGCGGCCATGCGGAAACAGGCGGCGAGGTCTTCTTTTGCCGTGCGGATCGCGTCGGTCGCAAGATCGGGGCGGTTGTGGCGTGCCGATGCCGTGGCGGGCGTGACGGCATTGGGAAGCGCGTGGGCCATGGATGTTCCTTTGTTGATCACGGACGCGGCGGTCGTCGGCAGGCAGCAAACCAGGGAACTGCGCGCCGCAACGTAGCGCATCATCGTTGAAATCGTAACCCGGCTCGTTCATTGGCCCAAGGCTTAGCCATCACCACCGCCAAGGCGGCCCCGACGGTACAAAACGTGACGGCGCCTGCGTCGATGCGGCGCCTGTCTCCGTCACCGCCCCGGGGGCTCCGTCAGCAGGTTCACCAGCGTCGCGCCGATGATCCACACGCCGAAGGTGACGACGATCGTCGTGGTCGGGGACATCCAGCCGCCCACGAACCCGGCCAGCGCCACCACGACGCCGAGCCCGCCAACAACCCCGTGCAACTCGCGCCTCTTGTGCTTCAGCCCCATCTCGCGCCTCCCGCCATGCAGCCTAGCACCCGGCCGCGCACCGATCCACACCGCTCCGCCGGGGGCGGATGGGTTAACGCCGCCCGCCCCCCGAACGACTCACATGAAAGTCATATGCGAGTCATATCGAATTCATATCGCCCAAACCGCCCCGAGCCCCCGGTTACCCCACCGCGCGCCTGCCACAGGTCTTAACTCGCCGCGCGCCCCTTGCCCGCTTGGCGCAACTCTTCTAAAGGCTGCCCATGCTCGACGATCTCGACGATATCCACCCTCTGTTCCACGGCGCCCCCTCCACCACGGGGTTCAAGAAGCTGCGCAAGCGCATCGTGCGCGCCACGCGCGAGGCGATCGAGCAATACGGCATGATCGAACGCGGCGCGCGCTGGCTGGTCTGCCTGTCGGGCGGCAAGGACAGCTACACCCTGCTCGCTGTGCTGCATGAGCTGAAATGGCGGGGCCTGCTGCCGGTCGAGCTGCTGGCCTGCAACCTCGACCAGGGCCAGCCCGGCTTCCCGGCCACGGTGCTGCCCGAGTTCCTGGAAAAGATGCAGGTGCCGCACCGGATCGAGTACCAGGACACCTATTCCGTGGTGAAGGAAAAGGTGCCGGCGGGGCGCACCTACTGCGCGCTGTGCTCGCGTCTAAGGCGCGGGAATCTCTACCGGATCGCGCGGGAAGAGGGCTGCTCGGCCGTGGTGCTGGGCCATCACCGCGACGACATCCTGGAAACCTTCTTCATGAACCTCTTCCACGGCGGGCGTCTGGCCACCATGCCGCCCAAGCTGGTCAACGAGGAGGGCGATCTCTTCGTCTACCGCCCGCTGGCCCACGTGGCCGAGGAGGATTGCGAGAAATTCGCGCGCGCGATGAACTACCCGATCATCCCCTGCGACCTCTGCGGCAGCCAGGACGGGCTGCAGCGCCAGCAGGTGAAGCAGATCCTCGACCAGTGGGAAAAGAACGCGCCGGGCCGCCGCCAGGTGATGTTCCGCGCGCTGATGAACATCCGCCCCTCGCACATGCTGGACCCCAGGCTCTTCGACTTCGCCGGCCTGACCCGCGATCCGCAGGCATTCGACGAAAATGCCCCGGACATCCCCCGGCTGCGTTAACCCGACACTGACATTCCTGCGCTACGGTCCGCCTGCACCCCCAGGAAAGGACCCCCATGCCCCACCCCGCCGCATCGGTTCTCGGTCGCCTGCGCTGGGCCCCCGGCACAACCGGGGCGCGGCCGCCGGCGCTGGCCTTGGTTCCGGGGCTGACGCTGGGCGCCTTCTGGCTGGGAGGAGAGCCGGCGCTGCTGGCCACGGCGGTTCTGCTGCCGTCGCTTGCCGCGCTGGCCGTCGCGGCGGGGCCACAGGCGGCGCCCGCGCGCGACCGGGTGACCGGCCTTCCGTCACGCCGCGCCATCGTCGACGCGCTGGACCGCGCGCTGGCCCATGGCGGCGAGCGGCATATGCTCCCCGCCTGCCTCGTGCTGGAACTGGAGGGGCTGCACGAGATCGAGCGGCGTCACGGGCACGCCGCCTCGGACGGCGCCCTGGCCCTGGTCGCGGGGCGCCTGTCGGACGAACTGCGCGGAAGCGACGTGCTGGCCCGGCTGGGCGCGACACGGCTGGGCCTGGCGCTGGGGCCCGGCCGCCGCGCCGACCTCGCGGCCCTGCTTCAGATCGCGGGCCGCCTTCAGGACGCCGTGGCCGAGCCGGTCGGGAAGGTCGGCGCGGCCGCCGTGCTGAGCTGCTCGGTCGGGGTCTGCCTGCCGGCGCGCAGCCCCGCGCCGGGCGGCGCGGCCATGCTGGAAGCGGCCGAGGCCGCGCTGTGCGAGGCCATCCAGCATGGCCCCGGCGCCCTCCGCGCCTTTTCGCGCGACATGCAAGTCGCGGCCCGGCTGCGCCGCGCCCTCGCCGACGAGGCGGCCGAGGCGCTGGAGAGCGGCCAGATTCGCCCCTGGTTTCAGCCGCAGACCTCGACCGATACCGGCGCGGTCAGCGGATTCGAGGCGCTGGCGCGCTGGTCGCACCCCGAGCACGGGCTGATTCCCCCGGCCGAATTCGTGCCGCGGATCGCGCAGGCCGGCCTGTCCCAGAAGCTGAGCGACGTGATGCTGGTTCACGCCCTAGCCGCTTTGCGCAGTTGGGACAGGGACGGGCTGCGCATACCCGCGGTGGGCCTCAATTTCTCTCCGGCCGAGCTGCGCGCACCCGGGCTGGCCGACCGGGTGGCACGGGCGCTCGACCGCTTTGCCCTCGGGCCTGAACGCCTGACCATCGAGGTGCTGGAATCGACCCTTTCGGGCACGGGCGACGAGATGGCCGCCCGCAACATCACGGCGCTGGCCGAACTGGGCTGCGGCATCGACCTGGACCATTTCGGCACCGGGCGGGCCTCGCTCGCGGCGATCCGGCGCTTTGCCGTGCGGCGGCTGAAGATCGACCGCGCCTATGTCGCCTGCGTCGACCGCGACCGCGAGCAACAGGACATGGTCGCCGCCATCCTGATGATGTGCGACCGGCTGGGCCTGGGCACCCTGGCCACGGGGGTCGAACGCAGCGGGGAACACTCCATCCTGGCGCAGCTGGGCTGCGGCCATGTGCAGGGCCACGGCATCGGGCGGCCGATTCCGTTCGAGGACACCCCGGCCTGGATACGCAGGCACAACGCGAAGCTGGGAGGAGCCCCCCTGCCAGGCATGGCAAGCGGGATGGCGCCGGGAAACAAGGCGAAAACCGCTTGACCTCCGGCCGCTCAGTCTGTTGAACCACCGTGACCTCTCACAGGACAGGTGGCGGCCCCTCATGGACGATCAGAACAAGAACCTCATCCTCGCAACGGCGCTCAGCTTCATTGTGATCCTCGCCTGGTTCATCCTCTTCCCACCGGAAGAGCCCGTGGTCGACCCCAACGCCCCTGCCGCGACGCAGACCGCCGAAACCGGCGCCCCCGCCGACCAGGCCGTTACACCGCCCGCCGCCGGCACCGCCGAGCCGGCCGAGCCCGCGCCCACCCCCGCGGCCGAGGCGCCGCGCGTGGCGATCGAGACCCCGCGCCTGTCGGGCGCGCTGTCGCTGCTGGGCGGGCGCATCGATACGCTGTCGCTGAGCGACTACAACGAGACGCTGGAGCCCGACTCGGGCAAGGTGACGCTGCTCTCGCCCGTGGGCGCGGAGACGCCCTATTACGCCCTCTATGGCTGGGCCCCCGCTGGCGATCTGGCCTATGAGGACGTGCCGGGCGCCAACACACTGTGGACGCTGGAAAAAGGCGAAACGCTGACCCCCGAGACCCCGGTCACCCTGAAATGGGAGAACGGCAAGGGGCTGATCTTCCGCCGCACCATCGCGGTGGACGAGAATTACCTCTTCACCGTCACCCAGTCGGTCGAGAACACCACCGGCGCCACGGTGCGCATGGCGCCCTACGGCATCGTCGCCCGCCACGGCGAGCCCGACACCCTGGGCTTCTTCGTGCTGCACGAGGGCGTGGTGCGCCAGTCCGACAAGGAACTGGAAGAGATCAAGTACGGCGACATGCCCGACATGGACTTCGTCGAGCGCGAGGCCGCCCGCGCCGAGGTCGCGCAGGTCGAGGAAAACGGCTGGATCGGTTTCACCGACAAATACTGGATGACCACGCTGATCCCCAGCCCCGGCCAGGCCTTCACCTCGGTGGCGAAATACGTCTCCAGCGCCGAGATCTACCAGGTCGAGACCCGCCTGCCGGTGGTCGATGTCGCCGCCGGTGCCACCGCGCAGTCCGAGACCATGCTCTTCGCCGGTGCCAAGGAATGGGAAACCATCCGCCACTACCAGAACGACACCGGCATCTTCCGTTTCGTCGATTCGATCGACTGGGGCTGGTTCTTCTTCCTGACCAAGCCGATCTTCGTCATGCTGCACTGGCTGCACGGCTTCATCGGCAACATGGGCTGGTCGATCATCGGCCTGACCCTGGTCATCAAGGCGGTGCTCTTCCCGCTGGCCTACAAGTCCTACACCTCCATGGCGAAGATGAAAGAGCTTCAGCCGCAGATGGAGAAGCTGAAGGAAGAGGCCGGCGATGACCGCCAGAAGCTCCAGCAGGCGATGATGGAGCTCTACAAGAAGGAGAAGGTGAACCCCGCCTCGGGCTGCCTGCCGCTGCTGCTGCAGATCCCGATCTTCTTCTCGCTCTACAAGGTGATCTTCGTCACCATCGAGTTGCGCCAGGCCCCCTGGATCGGCTGGATCCAGGACCTCTCGGCGCCCGACCCGTCCTCGATCATCAACCTGTTCGGCCTGCTGCCCTACGCGGTGCCGGACCTGGGCGCGTTCCAGATCATCTCGCTGGGCCTGCTGCCGATCCTGCTGGGCATCTCGATGTTCCTGCAGCAAAAGCTGAACCCGGCGCCCACCGACCCGGCGCAGGCGATGGTCTTCGCCTGGATGCCCTGGGTGTTCATGTTCATGCTGGGCCAGTTCGCCTCGGGCCTCGTGCTCTACTGGATCGCGAACAACACGATCACCTTCACCCAGCAATACCTGATCATGCGCAGCCACGGCTACAAGCCGGACGTGTTCGGCAACATCAAGTCGAGCTTCAAGAAGAAGAAGTCCGAGACGGAGAAGAAATGACCGCGCGGCGCATCCCCACAGGGCAGCGCCCGAGCGCGTTGCGCGGCAAGGGCCGGTCGCGATGACCGGCCTCGCCTTCCCGCTGGCCGAGGAGCCCGATGAATACGCCCGTGAAAAGGGGCGCAAGCTTTTCGCCGGCGAAACCGATTTCCTGAAGGGAGTGGTCGCGATGGACGGGCTGCCGCCCGCCGACCGGTTGGAGGTCTGTTTCGCTGGTCGCTCCAACGTCGGAAAGTCCAGCCTGATCAATGCGCTGACCGGGCGCAAGGGGCTGGCGCGGGCCTCCAACACGCCGGGCCGCACGCAGGAGATCAACTATTTCACCTGCGGCGACAGCCATTACCTGGTCGACCTGCCCGGCTACGGCTACGCCGAGGCGCCGGTGGCTGTGGTCGAGAAATGGCAGCGCCTGCTCAAGGCCTATCTGCAGGGGCGCCAGACTCTGCGCCGTGCCTTCGTGCTGATCGATCACCGCCACGGCATCAAGAAGGTCGACGAAGAGATCCTCGCCCTGCTCGACCAGGCCGCCGTGCCCTTCCAGGTGGTGCTGACCAAATCCGACAAGGTGAAGGCGAAGGACCGCGAAAGGGTTCTGGACCAGGTGCGCAAGGCCCTCGCCAAACACCCCGCCGCCTTCCCCGAGATCGTGGCGACCTCGTCGGAAAAGGGCGACGGCATCGCCACGCTGCGCGCCATCATCGCCACGCTGGAATAACGGGGGCGGCCGGCCACGGCCTTCCCTCCCCCCGAGGGGAGGGCCAGGGAGGGGGCAACGGTAAGCTCTTGCCGCATCCGCGGCGCCGGTTTACCAACTGGCCCCAAGGACACGACATGATGAAAAAGCAGACCGCCATGAACCGCGACTGGATCGCCACCGCCCGGACCCTCTCCGAGGCGCTCCCCTACCTGCAACGCTACGAAGGCGCGACCGTCGTCATCAAGTTCGGCGGCCACGCCATGGGCGACGACGACGAGATGGCCAGCTTCGCCCGCGACATCGTGCTGATGCGGCAGGTGGGGGTGAACCCGGTGGTCGTGCATGGCGGCGGCCCGATGATCAACGAGATGCTGGCCAAGCTCGACATCCAGTCGGAATTCGTGAACGGCAAGCGCGTCACCGACGCCGCCACCGTCAAGGTGGTCGAGATGGTGCTGTCGGGGCTCGTGAACAAGCGCATCGTGCAGGCGATCAACGATCAGGGTGGCAAGGCCGTCGGCCTGTCGGGCAAGGATGCCAACCTGATGATTTGCGACCAGACCGACCCGGCCCTGGGCTTCGTGGGCACGCCGTCCGAGGTGAATCCGGCCGTCCTGCGCCAGCTTTTCGCGGCCGAGATGATCCCGGTGGTGGCGCCGCTGGGAGCAGGCCGCCACGGCGAGACCTTCAACATCAACGGTGACATCGCCGCCGGCGCCGTCGCCGCCGCGCTGAAGGCCGACCGGCTGCTGCTGCTCACCGACGTGGCCGGCGTCAAGGACGAAACCGGCGAGGTGGTGACCGAGCTGACGCCCGAACAGATCCGCGACATGACGGCCCGGGGCGTTATCGCCGGCGGCATGATCCCCAAGACCGAGACCGCGCTCAACGCGATCGAGGGGGGCGTGCGCGCGGTGGTGATCCTCGACGGCCGCGCCCCCAATGCCTGCCTGCTGGAGCTGTTCACCGAACACGGCGCGGGCTCGCTGATCCGGGCGCCGCGCTGAGCCGTGCCCGGGCTGGCCGAGATCGACGCGCTGGCCGCCCGCAGCGCCCTCGAGGTTTTCGGCGCCTTTCACCCCAGCCCCGGGGACGGCACGCCCGAAGGCTGCGCCACGCTGGTGCTGCTCGGCCCGCGCGAGCCGGGCTTCTGGCCGCATGTCTCGGCCCAGCCGGAATTCCGCGACGGCGCGCCCGACCCGCTGGACCGCTGGTCGACCCGGGCCATCGGTGTGCTGGCCGAAGAGACCGGGGCCACGCCGCTGTTCCCCTTCACCGGCCCGCCATGGCTGCCTTTCTACGACTGGGCCCTGCGCTCGGGCCACGCCTGGGCCTCGCCGGTGGGCCTGCTGGTGCATGCAAAGGCCGGGTTGATGGCCTCTTGGCGCGGCGCGCTGGCGCTGGATGAGTGGCTGGAACTGCCCGCCGCCCCCGCCTGCCCCTGCGACACCTGCGCCGGCAAGCCCTGCCTCGGCGCCTGCCCCGTGGGCGCGCTGGGGGCCAAGGGATATGACGTGCCTGCCTGCCATGCCTTCCTCGACTTGGCCGAGGGCGCAGCCTGCCTGAACGGCGGGTGCCGGGTACGATGTGCCTGTCCCGTCAGCAAATCCTATGGCAGGATGCCCGAGCAATCCGCGTTCCACATGGCTGCCTTCCACAGATGACCCTGCGCCTGATCCTGATCCGCCATGCCAAGTCCGGTTGGGACGATCCGCTGCAGGACGACCACGACCGGGTGCTGAACAAGCGCGGCCAGCGCGCCGCCGTGGCGATCGCGAAATGGCTGGTTGAGCGGGGGCATGTGCCGGCCGAGGTGGTCAGTTCCACCGCGCGCCGCACGCTGGAAACCTGGGAACGCATGGCGCCGGCCTTTCCCGAACACACCGTGATGCGGCGCGAGCCGGGGCTCTACCACGCCTCGGCCGATCGCATGCTGGCCGCGCTGCACGATTGCGCCGCCAGCCCGGTCATGATGCTGGGGCACAATCCGGGCATCGCCGAATTCGCCGCGCAGCTGCTGGCCAAGCCTCCGGCGCACCCGCGCTTCGCCACCTACCCGACCTGTTCCGCGCTGGTGGCGGATTTCGAGGCCCGGGACTGGGCCGAGGTTCGTTTCGGCACCGGGCAGGTGGTGGATTTCATCGTGCCGCGGGATCTGGAATAGGGGCGGGCGAGGCGCTGGTCAGGCCGCCCGCCCGGCGTTTACGCCGGGCAGCGCCCACCACCGGCGGCCGCTGCCCTCTTCAATCCACCCCGGCCACAGGCGCCAAAGCTCCAGAACAGGAAAAACCCCGAGCCTGCCGGCCCGGGGTTCATCGCGGTCATGAACGCTTATCGCGTCAGTGCCCGAGGATCTGGCTGAGGAACAGCTTGGTCCGGTCGCTCTTCGGGTTGTTGAAGAACTCTTCGGGCTCGTTTTGCTCCACAATCTGGCCCTGGTCCATGAAGATTACCCGGTTGGCCACCTGGCGGGCAAAGCCCATCTCGTGCGTGACGCAGAGCATTGTCATGCCCTCATGCGCCAGCTCGATCATGGTGTCGAGCACCTCCTTGATCATCTCGGGGTCCAGCGCCGAGGTCGGCTCGTCGAACAGCATGATCCGCGGCTTCATGCAAAGGCTCCGCGCGATGGCCACCCGCTGCTGCTGACCGCCCGAGAGCTGGCCGGGATACTTGTGCGCCTGTTCGGGGATCTTGACCTTTTCCAGGAAGTGCATCGCCGTTTCCTCGGCCTCCTTGCGGGGGACCTTGCGCACCCAGATCGGCGCCAGCGTGCAGTTCTCCAGGATGGTCAGATGCGGGAACAGGTTGAAGTGCTGGAACACCATCCCGACCTCGGAGCGGATCTTGTCGATGTTCTTCAGGTCCGAGGTCAGCTCGGTCCCGTCGACGACGATCTGGCCCGACTGGTGCTCTTCCAGCGCGTTCAGGCAGCGGATCAGCGTCGACTTGCCCGAGCCCGACGGGCCGGCGATGACGATGCGCTCGCCCTGGTTGACCGTCAGGTCGATGTCGCGCAGCACGTGGAAGGCCCCGTACCACTTGTTCATGTTGGTGATCTGGATGGCGATCTCGTCGCTCACGTTCATTTTCGAGCGGTCGATTTCGCGGTCGATGGCAAGTTCAGACATGTTGTGAACTCCTTAACGGTGACCAGTCTGAAGCTTGCGCTCCAGGTACATGGAATAGCGGGACATGGAGAAGCAGAAGATGAAGAACATCAGCGCGATGAAGCCGTAGAGCTCCCACACGATGCCGTTCCAGTTCGCGTCTGCCCGGATGGCATTGGACAGGCCCAGCGGGTCCAGCAGGCCGATGATCGACACCAGCGTGGTGTCCTTGAACATCCCGATGAAGGTCGACACGATCCCGGGGATCGAGATCTTCAGCGCCTGCGGCATGATAATCAGCCGCTGCGCCTTCCAGTAGTCCAGCCCCAGCGAGTCGGCCGCCTCGTACTGGCCCTTTGGCAGGGCGGCAAGCCCGCCGCGGATCACCTCGGCCATGTAGGCCGACGCGAACAGCGTCACCATGATCATCACCCGCAGGATGATGTCGAAATCGGTGCCCGGCGGCATGAAGATGTTCAGCAGCGTCGAGGCCACGAACAGCAGCGTGATCAGCGGCACGCCGCGGATGAACTCGATGAAGCCGATGCACAGCGAGCGCACGATCAGCAGGTTCGACTGCCGCCCCAGCGCCAGCACGATGCCGATGGGCAGCGAGCAGACGATGCCGGTCAGTCCGATGGTGATCGACAGCATGAAGCCGCCGAAATTCCGGCTTTCGACCGGCTCGATCCCGATGGGCAGGATACCGTTCACCGCCTGGGCGAAGGAACCCGCGGCAAAGAGCCACCACAGGACCGGCACCAGGATGGCGGCGACGATCGCCGTCAGGCTTCCGTTCACGCGGGAGACCACGGAGAAGGTCACATAGCCCAGCACGAAGCCCAGCGCCGCCGAAACCGGCGTCCAGATCGTTCCGCCCCACATCAGCCACGGCACAGCGAAGGGCGCGATGACCGCCAGCCACAACATCTTGCGCGGCAGCGACGAGAACAGGATGGGCGCCAGCGCCGCCAGCGTGAGCACGAAGGCCAGGTTCGGGCGCCAGTACAGGTGATCGGGGTAGAAGCCGTAGATCAGCTGCAGGTAGCGCTCGCGGATCACCGCCCAGCAGGCGCCGCTGGTGCCTTCGCCATAGGCGGCGCCGATCGCTTCGCGGCATTCGTTCAACGAATTCGCCGTCCAGCTCGACTGGAAGACCCAGGGCAGGATGCTGGCCAGCACGTAGTAGATGAAGGCCAGGGAACACAGGGTCAGGATCGAGTTGAACCAGCCCGAGAACATGTTTTCGCGCATCCAGCCGATCAGGCCCACCGACGTGGCGGGCGGCGCCTTTTCAGGCAGCATTTCGGTGCGGACAAAGGAAACATCTGCCATCTTACCGCTCCACCAGTTTGACGCGTTCGTTGTACCAGTTCATGACCAGCGAGATCAGAAGCGAGATGGTCAGGTAGACCAGCATCAGTAGCAGCACGCATTCCAGCTCGCGCCCGGTCTGGTTCATGGTGATCCCGCCCAGCGTGCCGGTGATGTCCATGTAGCCCACGGCGATCGCCAGCGACGAGTTCTTGGTCAGGTTCAGGTATTGCGAGATCAGCGGCGGGATGATCACCCGCAGCGCCTGCGGCAGGATCACCAGGTTCATGATCCGGTTCTGGCGCAGGCCCAGGGCCGCGGCGGCCTCGGTCTGGCCCCTGGAGATGGCCAGGATGCCGGCGCGCACGATCTCGGCGATGAAGGCGGCGGTGTAGAAGCTCAGCGCCAGCCACAGCGCCAGCAGCGAGTTTCGCATGTGGACCCCACCCTGGAAGTTGAAGCCCTTGAGCGCCGGATAGCCAAGATGGAAGCCCAGCAGCACCAGCAGCACGATCAGCGGCACGGTCACCACGCCGAGGCGCAGATACCATGTGGTCGGGCGGTCGCCGGTTGCCTCCTGGATGCGGTCGGCGCGCTTCTTGATCAGGCCCGACGCGAACAGCCCGCCCGCCAGCACCAGCAGGATCGCTATCAGGTCGATGCTGATGTTGAAGGCGCCGAAGACCGATAGGTCGCCCAGGCTGCGGCTGAACAGCGGTTCCGGCACATAGACGCCGCGATTGGTCACCGCAATGGAATCGCCCAGCCACATCGAGGCGTCGGGATTCTCGCCCCGGAAGGCACGCGGTGCCGGCAGGGTCTCGATCAGCATGGCCATGAAGAACACGATCCACAGCAGCACGGGCACGTTGCGGAAGGTCTCGACATAGACGGTCATGATTCGCGCCACGAGCCAGTTTTTGGACAGGCGCAGCACGCCGATCACAACGCCCACGACCGTGGCCAGCGCGCAGCCCATCACGGCGACCAGCAGCGTGTTCAGCAGCCCCACGAAGGAGGCCCTGAGGTGGCTGTCGCGCGAGTCGTACTCGATCAGGCGCTGGTTGATGTCATAGCTGGCCGGTTCTGTGAAAAACCCGAAATCGATGGGTTTGCCCAGCGCGTTGAGGTTCTGGATGGTGTTGTTGATCAGCCAGGCCGCCGCCAGCATGAACCCGATCAGCGCCACGACCTGGATGGTCATGGAGCGATACCGGGTGTCGTAGATCAGCATGCTGAGACGAAACGACTCCTTGGGAGGGTCGGTAAATGTCGTCATGGGAGTTCCCCGTAGCCCCTGGACTTTGCCTCCGGCGCTTTCTTCGGTGCGCTCTTCGTGCCCAGGTGTTTTTGTTGTTGGTCCTGAAAAGGAGGAGGGGCGCGGACCAGGCCGCGCCCCTCGACGTCAATGTCTTACCGGAACGGCGGTGCGTAGAGCAGGCCACCCTCGGTCCACTGCGCGTTCAGGCCGCGCGCGAGGCCGATCGGGGTGTTCTCGCCGATGTTCTTCTCGAACAGCTCGCCGTAGTTGCCGCCGGCCTTGATGGCGTTGACGGCCCAGTCGGCCGACAGACCCAGCATCTCGCCCAGGGTGCCTTCGCTGCCCAGCAGGCGGTTGATTTCCGGGTTGTTGGTGCCCTTGGCCAGCTCGTCGATATTGGCCGAGGTTACGCCAAGCTCTTCGGCGGCGATCAGGGCGTTCAGAGTCCAGCGGACCACGTCGCCCCATTCGTTGTCGCCATGGCGGACGAGCGGGCCCAGCGGCTCTTTCGAGATGATCTCGGGCAGCACAACGTGGGCCGACGGATCCTCGAAGCTGGCGCGGGTCGCGGCCAGGCCGGAGGCGTCGGTGGTGTACACGTCACAAGCACCGGCCAGGTACTGCTGCTGCGCCTCGGCGTTGGTTTCGATCGGAACCGGCTCGTAGCTGATGTTGTTGGAGCGGAAGAAGTCCGCCAGGTTCAGCTCGGTGGTGGTGCCGGTCTGGATGCAGACGGTGGCGCCGTCCAGTTCCTTGGCCGAGGTCACGCCCAGTTCCTTGGGAACCATGAAGCCCTGGCCGTCATAGTAGTTGATGCCCACGAATTCGAACTTCAGGTCGACGTCGCGGGTGAAGGTCCAGGTGGTGTTGCGGGCCAGCATGTCGACTTCGCCCGAGGCCAGCGCGGTGAAGCGCGTCTTGCCGGTGGTGGGCACGAATTCGACGGCGGTCGGGTCGCCGAACACGGCGCCGGCCACGGCGCGGCACACGCCCACGTCAAAGCCGTTCCACTCGCCATTGGCGTCCGGCGCGGCGAAGCCGACCAGGCCGGTGGTCACGCCGCAGTTCAGCTTGCCGCGGGCCTTGACGTCGTCCAGCGTGCCGGCGGCCGCAGCGCCAGCTGCCAGGCCGGCAACGGTCAGCGCGCCGAGAAATACGGTTTTTTTCATGTTTACCTCTTCCTGATGGACCACCCGTGAGGGTGGCTTCTGTTTTCCCATCCCCGTTGGGCAGGGGTGATACTGTGAAGGCAGTGGTCCCCCTCAGTGCCGCAAGTTTGGGCAAATTCACGCAAAAACGTCAAGGGCGGGGTCGGTTTTGACCAAACGTCACCGGGGTTCCACAGCGCATTTTTCCAGATGATAAAAAATCAAGCAAAATCTGCGCCTTCGCGCTGTCATTCTGCCCCTTCCGAAAGTCGGTAGAAGCGCAGCGCCTGGACGAATTCTTCTTTTTTTCGCGCGGCCACCGCGGCGGCCTCCTCGTCAGAGCCCCATTGCTCCTGCTGCCAGGCCTCGTCGATTCTAGACAAATGCCAGAGAGCATCGGCATCTGACCAGTTTTTGAGTGCCGCGAATCCGATGATCAGCGAGCCCGACAATCCCACAAGATCATGCAGCGCGGTCAGCTCAAACGGGTCGAGGGCATGCACCCGGGCGCGGAGCGCGGCGAGCGCCGCCTCGGGCTGGGTAATATGCATCACGCCGGCCGTCGCCCTCAGCCGGGCGCCCAGCGCGGTTTCCGCCCAGTCGAGCAGCGGATCCCAGGCCTCTGACTGGCGGGCGGCCAGGGCCTCGGGCCCCTCGGCGCGGTAGCACAGCAGGTCGGTCTCGCCATAGGCTGCGATCATGTCGGCCACCTCGACGAACTGCACCGCCACCTTGTCGATGGCCGCGTTGGCCGCGCGGGTGACGGGCATGGCGGTGGGATCGACCTTTTCTTCCTGGGCGTCCCATTCGGCGGCCACCGCCTCGGCCAGCGCCCGCGTGGGCAGGACCATCGGCGCCTTGGCGGGGGTCTTGACCGCACGGCCATCGAGCCGCACGCCGAATCCCCCGGATTCGGGCTCCACCGTGGCCTCTTTCCAGAACCGCTTTGCCGTCCAGCCGCTCATGCCGCCTTCTCCCAGAATGTGTTCAGCGCCGCGTCCAGCGCGTCGAATGTGTCGATCACCAGGTCGGCCCCGGCTGCGCGTAGGGCGCTGACCGGGTGATAGCCCCAGCTTACCCCGATGGTGCGGTAACCGGCGGCTCGGCCCATCTCGATGTCGAAGCTGGTGTCCCCGACCATCACCGCGTCCTCGGGTTCGACCCCCGTTTCCATCAGCGCCGTCAGCAGCATCGAGGGATGCGGCTTGGAGGGATGGTCGTCGGCGGTCTGGCTGGTGTGAAAGAAATGCCCGATGTCGTGGGCCCCGAAAGCATGGTCGAGCCCGCGCCGCGCCTTGCCCGTGGCGACGCCGAGGAAGACCTCGTCTCGGGGATGCAGCCGCTCCAGCGCCGCGCGGGCACCGGGGTACATCGGAGCGCTGGCCTCGCCGCCGCGCTCCTGGCGCAGGGCGATGAAGGACGACTTGTACAGCTCCGCGCCCTCCTCGACCGCCCGCGCGTCCATTTCCGGGGCCAGCCGCGCCACCGCCTGGGGCAGCGACAGGCCCACGATGGACAGGATCTCGGGCCGCGCGGGCACGGGCCGGCCCATCGCGGTGAAGGCCCGGCTCATCGCCTCGACGATGAAATCCTGGCTGTCGATCAGCGTGCCGTCCATGTCGAAGACGACCAGGCGCAATGGCGTCATTCCAGTTCCTCGAACGGGTCGGCGGGCACGTCCCCTTCGGACCAGCCCAGCGTCTCCCATGTCTTTTTCATATGCGGCGGCAGCGGCGCGGTCAGGGTCAGCGTGGCGCCGGTGACCGGGTGGGTCAGCCGCAGCGAGCGCGCGTGCAGGTGCAGCTTGCGGGAAATCTCACCGCCCAGTTGCGCGCCCCAGCCGTCGCCCAGGTTTTCCTGCCCCGAGCCGCCGTATTTGCCGTCGCCCACGATGGGATGGCCGATCTCGGCCATATGCGCGCGCAGCTGGTGGGTCCGGCCCGTCACCGGGACCAGCGCCACCCAGGACACCCGGCCGCCCAGCGCGCTGAGCACGGCGTAATCGGTGGTGGCCCGCTTCGCGCCCGGCGTGCTGTCCACGGCGTCGGGGTGGATGCAGAGCATCTTCTCGCCCTCGCCCCTGGCGCCGTGGCCCGCTGCCTTGACCAGGCCAAAGCGGATGGTGCCCATCTGCGGCTTGGGCGTACCGGCCACCGCGGCCCAGTAGATCTTGCGCGTCTCGCGCGCCCGGAAGGCGGCGGTCAGGGCGCCCGCGACGGCCCTCGTGCGCGCCAGCAGCAGGATGCCCGAGGTATCCTTGTCCAGCCGGTGCACGAGGCGGGGCTTTTCGTCGTAGCCAAAGCGCAGCGCCTCGGCCATGCCGTCGACATGGCGGGTCTGCTTGCTGCCGCCCTGGGTGGGCAGGCCCGGCGGCTTGTTCAGCGCGATGATGTGGTCGTCGCGGTAGAGCACGCAGCTCTGGATCAGCTTGGTGTCGGCATCCGACACCTTGGGCTTGGGCTGCGATCTGACCTCGGCCGGGTCGGGCAGCGGCGGGATGCGCACCTGCTGGCCCTCGGCGATGCGGGTGGCCGGTTTCACCCGCCCGCCGTCGACGCGGATTTCGCCCTTGCGGCACATTTTTTCGATCCGGCCCTGGGCCACATGTGGAAAACGCCGGCGGAACCAGCGGTCCAGCCGCTGATCGCCCTCGCCCGCCTTCACCTCGATGGTCTGCACACCACTCATGCGAAGGCCCCCCGCGTCAGGGTCAGCGCCAGCGCGATTGCGCCCAGCGACAGGATCAGCGACGCCGCGGCATAGCCGACGGCCAGCGCCACCTGCCCGCGCTCATAGATCGTCAGCACATCCAGCGAGAAGGTCGAAAAGGTGGTGAAGCCGCCCAGCATTCCGGTCACCAGGAACGGCGCCATATGGGTGCCGCCCTTCTTGCCGAGCACCACCACCAGCACGCCCATCAGGAAAGAGCCGACGATATTCACCGCCAGCGTCCCCCAAGGGAAGCCATGCCCCATGACGCGCACCGCGGCGACGCCTGTCATGTAACGGCCCATCGCGCCCAACGCGCCGCCCAGTGCTACTTGTGCCAGTGTCCAGATCATGGATGGCTAAGTCGTGCCCGCGGCGGCGCTTGTCAAGCCTAGCGGTCGCGGCGCACCGCTTTGCGGCCGGTGATCATGGGGCGCACCAGGTCTTCGCGCTTCCACAGCCTGTAGAAGGCCACGGCCGAGACATGCAGCACCACCAGCGCCAGAACCGCCAGCGACAGCCGGTAATGCCAGCCCGCGGCGGCAAGCGCCGTGTCGCGGCTGACGGAATCTGCAAGCGGGCCGACATTGATGAAATCGTCGGGGTCGGCGAACAGCCCGGTCAACGCCTGCGCGATCAACACCGCCAGCAGCACGAAGACCGACAGCGCCCCCACCGGGTTGTGGCCGGGCCAGTAGCTGGGCTCGCGCCGGCCGATCCGCGCCATGTAGCGCAGCGTCGTGCCGGGGCCGTAGAGGAAATGCGAGAACCGCGCCGCCGTGGGCCCGAACAGCCCCCAGATCACGCGGAAGGCCAGCAGCGCGAGCACCGCGTAGCCGAAGTAGAAATGCAGCGTCATGATGCTGGGCCCGAACCGGCCCAACAACCATGCCGCCACGACGCAGACGACCAAGGCCCAGTGGAACAGGCGCAGGGCCGGGTCCCACAGGCGAATCGTCTCGATCCCCTCGGGTTTGGTCGTCTGGTCGAACATGGGTTACTTGGCGCGGTAGTCGTCGTGGCAGGCCTTGCAGGCGCCGCCCAGGCTGCCGAGCGCGCCGGCCATCTCGCCCTGGCCCTGCCCCGCGACCGCCTGCATCGCGAGAGCGGCCTTGTTCAGATCCGCGACCTTGTCGCCGATGTCCGGCAGGTTGTCCCAGATCTTGGGCAGCGCGCGGGTCTTGTCCGGGAAGTCGTCGGCCGAGGTGCCCGGAACAAAGAGATGATCCAGCTTGTAGTTGCTCAGCGTGACCAGGTTGTCGGCGGCGGCCTGCGCCGCGGCGGCCTCGTAATCACGCTCGCCCTTGGCCATCGCCGCCAGCACGCCGATATTGGCGCCCAGCAGTTTGAAATAGCCCTGGCGGGCGGCGATGGTGTCTTCCATCGGGCCGGCGGCCAGCGCGGTGGGAAGGGCGAGGGCAATGGCTGTGATAATCGCTTTGCGCATAGGAATGCTCCCTTAGGACAGTTTTGAACACGGATATCTTTAACGTGCCTATGTCACAATTCCGTCTACGATTTTTCGCCGCAGCGGTCACTTTTTCGAAATCGCACAGCCGTTGTGCGACCGCCGCAGGGACTATTTTCGGCGCGCCCTGAGCTTGCTGAAATAATCCACCCGGCGCTTGAGTTCGCGCTCGAATCCGCGCTCGACCGGCAGGTAGTAGGCGCCGCGTTTCATCCCCTCGGGGAAATAGTCCTGCCCCGAAAACCCGTCCTCGGCGTCGTGGTCATAGGCGTAGCCCTCGCCATAGCCCTGCTCGCGCATCAGCGATGTGGGCGCGTTGAGGATATGCTTGGGCGGCGGCTCGGACCCGGTCTTTTTGGCGGCGGCGCGGGCAGCCTTGTAGGCCATGTAGCCCGCGTTGGATTTTGGCGCGAGGGCAAGGTAGATCACCGCCTGCGCCAAGGCCAGTTCCCCCTCGGGGGAGCCGAGGCGTTCGTAGGTTTCCCAGGCGTGCAGGCAGACGGTCTGGGCCTGCGGATCGGCCAAGGCGATGTCCTCCACCGCCATGCGGGTCAGGCGGCGGGCCAGGTAGCGCGGGTCCTCGCCCCCCTCCAGCATCCGCGAATACCAGTAAAGCGCGGCGTCGGGGTCGGAGCCGCGCACCGATTTGTGCAGGGCCGAGATCAGGTTGTAATGCTCATCGCCCGACTTGTCGTATTTCGCGGCCCGCTTCATCAGCCGCGCGGCCAGGGCCTCGGGGTCGAGGGCCTGGTCGACCTTCCACGCCGCGACCTGCTCGATCAGGTTCAACAGCGCCCTTCCGTCGCCATCGGCCATTTCCAGCAGCGCCTCGCGCGCGGGGCCGGTCAGCGGCAGGGCGCGGCCGAGTTCCTGCTCGGCCCGCTGGGCGAGGCGTTCGAGATTGGCAAGGTCCAGCCGCTCCAGCACCAGCACCTGCGCGCGGGACAGCAGCGCGGCGTTCAGCTCGAAGCTGGGGTTCTCGGTGGTGGCGCCCACCAGCAGGATGGTGCCATCCTCCATATGGGGCAGGAAGCCATCCTGCTGGGCCTTGTTGAAGCGGTGAATCTCGTCGACGAATAGCAACGTCCCCTGCCCGTTCGCACGGCGGTGCTTGGCGGCCTCGAACACCTTGCGCAGCTCGGGCACGCCGGTGAAGATCGCGCTGATCTGGACGAAGGCGAGATCGGTCTCGTCGGCCAGCAGCCGCGCGATGGTGGTCTTGCCCACGCCGGGCGGCCCCCACAGGATCAGCGAGGAAAGCGAGCCCGAGGCCAGCATCACGCCCAGGGGCCCCTCGGGGCCGAGGATGTGGTCCTGCCCGATGACCTCGGACAGCTTCCGCGGCCGTAGCCGGTCGGCCAGCGGGCGGGGCGCCGAATGATGCTCGGCCTCGGGGGGTTGATCGAACAGGTCAGCCATGCGCGCAGCCTAGGCGATCAGGCTCAGACACGGAAGCGCAGCACGCCGCGCCTTCTGTCGCGGAGATACTCGATACGCCAGCCGCGGGTGTCGGTGCGGGTGGCCGCGCGCAGGTCGTCGGTAACGGCGATCCCGGTATCGTTGATGCGCAGCAGGATGTCGCCGGGCCGCAGACCCACCCGGCCCGCCACGCGCCCCGGATCGGTCACCAGCACGCCCTTGGCCGATTGCGGCAGGCCGTATTCGGCGACGACGGCCGGGTTGATATTGATCACGGAAAGCCCCGCCAGCACCCGCCGCTCGCCCACCGTCACCGGGGCGCGGGCCGGTGTTTCGGGCGGGGCCACCAGCGGGATCGTGGCGTGTTTTGCATCGCCCTCGCGCAGGTAAGTGATCTGCATCTCGCCGCCGGTCCCCTCGGCCGACATGCGGAACAGCATCTCCTGCGGCGAGTTCACCGGCTCGCCCTCAAGTTCGGTGATGACGTCGCCCACGTCGAGCCCGGCCTTGCGGAACGGGCTTTCCGGGTGCAGCTCGGTCAGGACCACGCCCACCGGCAGGCCCATGCCCAGCCCCTCGGCCAGCCCCGCGTCCACGGCCTGGCCCGAGATGCCGGCCCAGGGCCGCTCGAACCGGTCCTTGCCGGCGCGGGCCTGCTCGACGAAGCGCTGTACGAGGTTGGCGGGGATGGCGAAACCAATACCGTTCGACCCGCCCGAGCGGGTCAGGATCGCGCTGTTGATGCCGGCCAGCCGGCCGGCCATGTCCACCAGCGCCCCGCCCGAGTTGCCGGGGTTGATCGCGGCGTCGGTCTGGATGAAATACCCGCGCCCGCTGCCCAGGAACGCGCCCGAGCGCGCCAGCCCCGAGACGATTCCGCTGGAGACCGTCTGGCCGATGCCGAAGGGGTTGCCGATGGCCAGCACCAGCTCGCCCACCTCCAGCGTGTCGGAGTCGCGCAGTGGGAGCGCGGGCAGGTTCTCGGCCCCCTCAAGCTGCATGATGGCGAGGTCGGCCTCTTCGTCGGCCAGCAGAACGCGGGCGTCGAATTCGCGGCGGTCCTGCAGGACCACGCGGATCTCGGACGCCTCGCCCACCACGTGGTAATTCGACACCACGATGCCGTCGGGCGACAGGATCACGCCCGACCCCAGAGAGTTCTGCACCCGCGGAACGACGCGGCCGTAATCGCGGAAAAACTGGTTGAAAAACGGGTCGTTGGCAAAGGGGCTGACGCGCTCGGCCACGATGCGCTTGGCATAGATGTTGACCACGGCAGGCGCGCTTTTCCTCACCACCGGCGCGAAGCTCAGCGATATCTCGGCCTGCGATTCGGGGACGCGGATCTCGGCCCAACCGGGCGACAGGGACAGGGTGAAGGCGACGAAAAGGGCAAGAACGGCTTTCATGGGGTTCTCCGTGAATTCCGGGGCAACGCTCATATGCGCCCATCGCACCGCCGTTTCAACAGGGCCAGAGCCCCCCGCCCACAGGCGGGGGGCCATAGCAGCGCTTAGTGCAGGTTGTCTGCGAAGTTCATCGAGACGACCTGGTTGTTGATCCCGTCGATCTCCATCACCGGGCCCATCGCCGTCATGTCGACGCCGACGCGACCCGCCCAGCGGGGCCAGTTCGCGTTGAGCAGCGTCAGGCACTGGCGCGCGCCCAGGCTCCGCGCCGCCTTGCCCAACTCGAAGACCAGCCGGGCATGGACCCTGCGGCGCATATGGGCGGGCACGTCGTGGCTGACGAACAGCCGCGAGCTTTCCCACACGGTTTCCGACACCGGTGCCTCGTCATACAGAAGATGCGAGGGGATGGTGTTCAGCAGCCCCAACTGGGCATCCCGGATCATGTAGGTGTAGATCCCGCATTTCGCGGTGGTGGGGGTCAGGCGGTTGCCCGCCAGCACGCGGCCCAGTTCGTCATGCACGACGACCCAGCGGCTGGCCGGGGTGTCGTACTGGTCGTATTCCATGCCCAGGGCCTCGGGCAGGTCCCACTTGTTGTGGACGATGAACAGCTCGCGACGGGCGCGAAGCATGTTCGCGAACAGTTCGCCGTGGTTGTGGAGATTTTCGAAGGAGAGGGTAGTGGTCTGCATATGAGCCTCCAGCAGGTTTGGTGAGTGAAGTGAAAACCTTGCGGAAGGCGGGGTGCCGTTCAGAGGAGCCCGTAATCCTTTGCACGCTGAATGGCTTCGGCAGTGGTGCGTGCCATGAGGCGTTCGCGCGCTGATGTCAGCCGCGCCTTGAGCGCACTTTCCGAAATACCCAGCTTTGCGGCTGCCGCCGCATGCCTATCACCGTCCGCAATACATTTCAGCGCTTCGATCTGGGCTTTGGTCAGCCTTTGCGGTGGCTCGGTCATATCATGAAGGCGTTTGACGAGGACCTCAATTTCCTCGATTTCGGCATCCGTGAATTCCCGATCTGCTCGTGCCAAGCTCGCAATAGTCCTGGAGCGGATAGGCCCGCAGGAGATCGTCACGCCATACCTCAATCCGAATCTCGCGGCCTCTTTGAAGATGCCGAACGGATCCGGTATTTTTTTATTACTCCACCGGGTCGAGCCAGTGGTGCAGAAGCCCCACGCGGTCATCGGATCGCGCAGGACATACCCGTTATTCGTGTAATGATCGGTCCACGCCTGGTTGTATGTCGTGAAGGACATCACCGGCGACGTATATCTAATATGCAAACCCAAGAAATAGCCCGCCTCGGCAAATGCGTCGAGCTTCTTGAGCTCCCGGTCAAAGGCCAATTTCTCAAACATGTCTTTTTAGACAAGTTGCGCGGACGTCGGTCAACCTTAAATTGATGGGTGTCATACGGAGTTCTCACGACTCGGAGTAGCAAGTGAAGGCCATACATCCAAACCTTTTTACGCAGGTGATGCAATTCCCCGATAGCGTGCGCGCCGATCTGCTCGAATTTCTGGGCGCCACCCCAGTGGAAGATGCGCAATTGAAACAGATGATCGCGGATGTGGCGGCGCGCCTCGACGAATCGCCACAAACCCGGATCAACCACCGCCTGTCAGCCTGAGACAAATATCAGGAACGAAAAAACCCCCGCCTGACCGACAGGCGGGGGTTTTTCTTTTTCGCGTTCGGCGCGTGGCGCTTACTCTTCGGCTTCCTCGTCCTCGAGACGGGCGCGGTCGGCAGCCCCCTTGGCATCGACGTCGCGGTCGACGAATTCGATGATAGCCATCGGCGCCATGTCGCCATAGCGGAAGCCCGCCTTCAGGACGCGCACATAACCGCCCTGGCGGTCCTTGTAGCGCGGGGCTAGAACGTCGAACAGCTTGGCGACGTGCTGATCCTGCTTCAGCCGGGACGCGGCCTGGCGGCGGGCGTGCAGGTCACCGCGCTTGCCCAGCGTGATCAGCTTTTCGATGATCGGGCGCAGTTCCTTGGCCTTGGGCAGGGTGGTCTTGATCTGTTCGTGTTCGATCAGCGAACCGGCCATGTTCGAGAACAGCGCCTTGCGGTGCTCGTGGGTCCGGTTCAGGCGGCGATAGCCTTTTGCGTGACGCATTTTCCTAGTCCTTCTTCAGGTTTTTGCTTTGTCCGGCGGCCCATGCGTGCGGACCGCTCTCCTTGGGGCGGGATTGCCCGGGTTTTCCGTCATGGCGGGGCCATGCCACATTCAGGCACGGCCCCGCCACAGCGAATTCTCAGAACTGGTCCTCGAATTTCTTGGCCAGTTCCTCGATGTTCTCCGGCGGCCATTCCTCGACATCCATGCCGAGATGCAGGCCCATGCTGGAGAGCACCTCCTTGATTTCGTTCAGCGACTTGCGGCCGAAGTTCGGGGTGCGCAGCATCTCGGCTTCGGTCTTCTGGATCAGGTCACCGATATAGACGATGTTGTCGTTCTTCAGGCAGTTCGCCGAACGGACCGATAGCTCCAGCTCGTCGACCTTCTTAAGCAGCAGCGGATTGAACTCCAGCCCCTCTTCCTCCGACTCGCGGCCGGCGGCCTCGGGCTCTTCGAAGTTCACGAAGATCGACAGCTGGTCCTGCAGGATGCGCGCCGCGAAGGCCACGGCGTCCTCGGGGGTGACCGAGCCGTCGGTCTCCACCTTCAGGGTCAGCTTGTCGTAGTCCAGGACCTGGCCCTCGCGGGTCGGCTGCACGTCATAGGCCACCTTCTTGACCGGCGAGTAGATCGCGTCGATCGGGATCAGGCCGATGGGCGCGTCCTCGGGCTTGTTCTTGTCGGCCGAGACATAGCCCTTGCCGGTGTTCACGGTCAGCTCCACGAACAGGTCGGCGCCCTCGTCGAGGTGGCAGATCACGTGATCCTTGTTCAGCACCTCGATGCCGGCGGTTTCCGAGATGTCGGCGGCGGTCACCACGCCCGGACCCTTGGCCGAGAGCGACAGCCGCTTGGGGCCTTCGACATCCATGCGGATGGCCACGCCCTTGAGGTTCAGGACGACATCGGTCACGTCCTCGCGCACCCCGGCGATCGAGGAAAACTCGTGCAGGACGTTGTCGATCTGCACGCTGGTGATCGCCGCGCCCTGCAGCGAGCTCAGCAGCACCCGGCGCAGCGCGTTGCCCAGCGTCAGGCCGAAGCCCCGCTCCAGCGGCTCGGCGACGACGGTGGCCTGGCGCGACGGGTCGGCGCCCGGCTTCACGTCCAGCTGGGTCGGCTTGATCAGTTCCTGCCAGTTCTTGTGGATCATGCGTGTCTCCTCAATTCCTGTCCGCAGCCCATGTCCAAAGCGGCAGACGCCCGAGGTAAAATGGAACGCACTCGGGCCGCGCAGGATCTGCACGGCCCGAGTCTTGAAAACTCAGATCAAACGCGGCGGCGCTTCGGCGGGCGGCAGCCGTTATGCGCGATCGGGGTCACGTCGCGGATCGACGTGATGTTGAAACCGATCGCGGCCAGCGCACGCAGTGCCGATTCACGACCCGAACCGGGGCCCTGCACCTCGACCTCCAGCGTCTTCACGCCGTGTTCCTGCGCCTTCTTGCCCGCATCTTCGGCGGCCATCTGCGCGGCGTAGGGGGTCGATTTCCGCGAGCCCTTGAACCCCATGGTGCCGGCCGACGACCACGAGATCGCGTTGCCCTGCACGTCGGAGATCAGGATCTTGGTGTTGTTGAACGAGCTGTTCACATGCGCCACGCCGGTGGCGATGTTCTTGCGCTCTTTGCGCTTCATGCGGGTCTTGTCACGTGCCATGGATCAGCCTCCCCTTACTTCTTCTTGCCGGCGATGGGTTTCGCCGGGCCTTTGCGGGTGCGCGCATTGGTGTGCGTGCGCTGACCACGGACGGGCAGGTTGCGGCGATGGCGCAGGCCGCGGTAGCAGCCCATGTCCATCAGACGCTTGACGTTCATCTGCACTTCGCGGCGCAGGTCGCCTTCGACGGTGTAGTTCGCGTCGATGTGCTCACGGATGGCGAGGACCTCGGCATCCGACAGTTCGTTGACGCGACGGGTCGGGTCGATGCCCACAGCTTCGCAGATCTGGCCGGCCGAGGTTTGGCCGATACCGGTGATGTAGGTGAGTGCGATCGGGACGCGTTTCCCGGTGGGGATGTTTACGCCAGCAATTCGTGCCACGCGGCTTTCCTTTCGTTGCGGTTCCGTAACACCAGAACCTTTTTTCACAACGCCAGCCCGAGGCGCATCCTGCGGGCCATGCAGTGTAATCTGAGGCTCGAAACGAATCAGCCCCGCGCGAGCGCGGGACGATTCCGGTCCGAGTTGGCGTGCGTATGGGGTTTTCGCCCCAAGGTCAAGACTGGATTCACGCCTTGTCGAGAACACGCCGGATGGCGGCCGACACATCGTCGATCTCGCCCAGGCCATCGACCGTGCTCAGGTTCCCCTTGGCATAGAAATAGCCGATCAGCGGCGAGGTCTTCTTGTAATACTCCATGAGCCGCTGGCGCAGGCTTTCCTCGTTGTCGTCGGCGCGGCGCTTCATGTCGGTGGAGCCGCAGATGTCGCACTTGCCCGGTTCCTTGGTGGGCTTGAGGACATCGTGATAGACCTCGCCGCAATTGCCGCAGGTGAAGCGGCCGGTGATGCGGGCGACCAGGGCCTCGTCATCGACCCGCATCTCGATCACGGCGTCGAGCTTCTGGCCCAGCTTGTCCAGCAGCGCCTCCAGCGCGTCGGCCTGCGCAAGCGTGCGCGGGAAGCCGTCGAAGATGAAACCGCCACCC
Source organism: Paracoccaceae bacterium (assembly GCA_049974865.1). Lineage (GTDB taxonomy): Bacteria > Pseudomonadota > Alphaproteobacteria > Rhodobacterales > Rhodobacteraceae > JAGSOU01. Next base: position 13,339 of record JBNGCX010000021.1, on the reverse strand, counting down.
TGCTCGCCCGCGAGCTTTTCCTCGATCAGGCCGATGACGATCTCGTCGGTGACCAGGTCGCCGCGGTCCATCACCTCGGCGACGCGCTTGCCCATCTCGGTGCCCGAGGAACGGGCCTCGCGCAGCATGTCGCCGGTCGAGAGCTGGATCATGCCCCGCTCATCCACGAGCTTGCGTGCCTGGGTGCCCTTGCCTGCCCCCGGGGGGCCAAGAAGAATGATATTCATCGACGTGCCGGTCCTTTCTTGCCTGCACGGCGCTTGCCGCGGCCGCGCAGTTGGGATTTCTCGATCAGGCCCTCATACTGATGCGCCAGCAGGTGCGATTGCACCTGGTTGATGGTGTCCATCGTCACCGACACCACGATCAGAACCGAGGTGCCGCCGAAATAGAACGGGATCGCCAGCTGCGAGCGCAGGATCTCGGGCAGCAGGCAGACGAGCGCCAGGTAGGCCGAGCCCAGCACCAGAACGCGGGTCACCACGTAGTCGAGATACTCTGCCGTGCGCTTGCCCGGGCGGATGCCGGGAACGAAGCCGTTCTGGTTCTTCAGGTTGTCGGCCACGTCCTCGGCCTTGAAGGCGACGTTGTAGGTGTAGAAATAGGCGAAGAACACGATCATCGCCGCGAAGAACAGCAGGTAGAGCGGCTGGCCGGGGCCGAAATAGGCCAGGATGGTGGACATCACCGGGCCGGTCTGGCTGCCCGAGAAGGTGCTGATCGTGGTCGGCAGCAGCAGCAGCGACGAGGCGAAGATCGCCGGGATCACGCCCGCCGGGTTGACCTTGACCGGCAGGTGGGACGAGCCGCCGTCATAGACCTTCATCCCCACCTGGCGGCGCGGATACTGGATGTGGATCTTGCGCAGCGCGCGCTCCATGAACACCACGAAGGCGATCACCGCCACGATCATCACCATCACGCCGATGATAACGGCCGGCGAGATCGCGCCCGAGCGGCCCGAGGCAAAGAACTGCGCCAGCGCGGCCGGGATCTCGGCCACGATGCCGACGAAGATGATCAGCGAGATGCCGTTGCCCACGCCGCGCGCGGTGATCTGCTCGCCCAGCCACATCAGGAACATGGTGCCGCCGACCAGCGTCACCACGGTGGAGGCGCGGAAGAACCAGCCCGGATCGTGGGCCAGGCTGCCGGCCTCGATGCTGACGGCCAGGCCATAGGCCTGGAAGGTGGCCAGGAACACGGTGCCGTAGCGGGTGTACTGGTTGATCTTCTTGCGGCCCTGCTCGCCCTCTTTCTTGAGTTGCTCAAGCTGGGGGACCATCGCCGCCAGAAGCTGCACGATGATCGAGGCCGAGATGTAGGGCATGATGCCCAGGGCAAAGATCCCCATCCGGCCCAAGGCGCCGCCGGTGAACATCGACAGGATGCCGCCGAGCCCGGCCGAGGCCTGCTCCATGAAGTCGCGCAGCGCGCCGCCGTCGATGCCCGGGACCGGGATGTAGGTGCCCAGGCGATAGACGATCAGAAGCCCGAGGGTGAAGATAATCCGCTGCTTGAGCTCGGTGGCCTTGCCGAAGGCCCCCCAGCTCATGTTCGCGGCCATTTGCTCTGCTGCAGATGCCATGCCCTGTCTCTTTCATGACAGCGCCGCCCGAACCGTTTTCCGGTCAGGCGGCGCTTGGAAAACTCAATCGAGATGTAAGCGGCGTATGAGCCGCCCACAACCTCTTATTCGGCCGCCGGCGCAGTGGTGACCGTCAGCGCGCCGCCAGCCTTGGCCACGGCGTCCACCGCCGCTTTCGAGGCGCCGGTCACGTTCAGTTCCACCTTGGCGGTGATATCGCCCTTGGCCAGCACACGCACGCCGTCCAGCTTGCGGCGCACCAGGCCCGAGTCCACCAGCACGTTCTCGGTGACGGGCTTGGAGGCGTCGATCTTGCCTTCGTCGATGAACTTCTGGATCAGGCCGAGGTTCACCACGGCGAATTTCTTGCGGTTGGGCTTGTTGAAGCCGCGCTTGGGCAGGCGCTGGTAGAGCGGCATCTGGCCGCCTTCATAGGCGCCAAGTGCCACGCCCGAACGCGATTTCTGGCCCTTGATACCGCGGCCCGCGGTCTTGCCCTTGCCCGAGCCGGGACCACGGCCAACGCGTTTCTTTGACTGGGCTGCGCCCGGGTTGTCGCGCAGTTCATGCAGTTTCATGTCGCTTCTCCTTTGCCGGAATTGACCCCTGAAGCGAGAACGGGCCAAACGCGGCGTTTCTTGGTTTTTCGAGTCGGGCCTCTATGGAGACCACCGGCGTCGTATAGGCGAGGTGGTACAAGGTGGCAAGGGGTGCGGGTCGGAATTGACGCCCATACGGTTTGAGCCGAAGGATTGGAACGGAACGAAAGGGAACGAAAACCGCATGCAGTGCCTTTTCACAGAAGGCTCCTACGCTGGCGAGCCGGGACCAAACTTGGTGCTCCGCGCGAGCGCCCACGAACTCCGTGAACTCGCGGACTCTCTGCGCCGAGAGCACGGCAAACTGCGGCCCATACCGGTTGAAACCGGTGACGGTCGCGTCAGGCTCTAGGCGATTTCTATCGTTGCCGAAGAAGACGAGCGATTTGAGATCGTAAACGGCACGGTCACGCTCAGGCTCGGGCCTGCATCCCAGATGAACGCAGCTGAAAGGTTGGACAGTCTGGCCGCGAGCCAGGGAAGGGCTTACACGTACGTGGACCTGTGCGATCCGGAAAATGAAGCGTTTTCGGTCATTGTCGAAAACCACATCGAAACGGCATGACCGGCGTGATCCCGTTCTTTGCGTACCGCTCCTAAACGCGCCACGGACGCCATTCATGGTTTTTTTCATTGCGCCCTCTGCGGCAGCCCGTCCGCGATCTCGTAATAGTCGCCCTTGTCGGCGACATAGAGATGCCGGGCCAGCTGCGTCTGCGTGGGCGTCTCGAAGGCGCCCATGCTGATCGCGATGTGATCGCCCTCCACCGGTTTCCAGAACAGGAAGGACCCGCAGGTCGAACAGAACCCCCGCGCGCCCTCTTCGGAGGAACGGTACCATCTGACGTCGTCCTCTCCCGCTATCGTCACGCTGTCTTGCGGAATGTAGGTTGAGACCCAGAAATGGCCCGACTGCTTGCGGCACTGGCCGCAATGACAGGCGTCGGGGGCAGTCAACTCACCCTCGACCTCGATCCGCACGGCGCCGCAGAGGCAAGATCCCTTGTGCATTACGCCCCCCTTTCATCTGATTGGACATTCGGGGCAGATCAGAGCAACTGCGTGCCCTTGGCGCAAACGAAAAATGCCCCGGCAAGCCGGGGCATTTCTCAATCTCCGCGAAGCCGCTCAGTCGCGCTCTTCGACGATCTCGACCAGATGCGGGATCTTGTTGATCATGCCGCGGACCGAGGGGCTGTCCTCCAGTTCGCGGGTCTTGTGCATCTTGTTGAGGCCAAGGCCGATCAGCGTCTGGCGCTGGACGGCCGGGCGGCGGATCGGCGAGCCGACCTGCTTGACGACGATGGTTTTAGCCATGTGCCCGTCTCCTTACGCTTCGGCCGCTGCGTCGGCGGGGGCCTCGGCAGTTTCCGGCTTCTTCAGAATGTCGGCCACCTTCTTGCCGCGGCGCTGCGCGACCATGCGGGGGCTGCTTTCCTTCGTCAGACCGTCCAGGGTGGCGCGGATCATGTTGTAGGGGTTCTGCGAGCCGACCGACTTGGCGACCACGTCCTGGACACCCAGCATCTCGAACACCGCGCGCATCGGACCACCGGCGATGATGCCGGTACCCTGCGGGGCGGTCCGCATCACGACCTTGCCGGCGCCATGGCGGCCTTCCATGTCGTGGTGCAGGGTGCGGCCTTCGCGCAGCGGCACGCGGATCAGGTTCCGCTTGGCCTGCTCGGTGGCCTTGCGGATGGCCTCGGGGACCTCCTTCGCCTTGCCCTTGCCGAAGCCCACACGGCCCTTCTGGTCGCCGACGACCACGAGGGCCGCGAAGCCAAAGCGCTTACCGCCCTTCACGGTTTTCGACACGCGGTTGATCGCCACGAGACGATCGGCGAATTCGGGGGTTTCTTCGCGCTCCTGGCGGCGGCCCCGGCGTTGATCACGTTCTGCCATATCTCGTCTCCTTAGAACTTCAGCCCGCCTTCACGGGCGGCGTCGGCCAGAGCCTTCACCTTGCCGTGAAAGAGGAAGCCACCACGATCGAAGTAGCATTCTTCGATGCCGGCCTTCTTGGCGCGCTCTGCGATCGCTGCGCCCACCTTGGTGGCCGCCTCGACGTTGTTCTTGCCGACAACGCCCAGCTCTTTCTCGAGGGTCGAGGCAGAGGCAAGGGTCACGCCATTCACATCGTCGATCAGCTGCACGCTGATGTTCTTGTTTGAGCGGTGCACGCTGAGGCGCGGACGCCCGGCGTTCATTTTCCGCAGCTTGTTCCGAACGCGCAGGCGGCGTTTCAGAAACAGGTCTCGTTTGCTGTTTGCCATTTCTCGCGTCCTTACTTCTTCTTGCCTTCCTTGCGGAAGATGAACTCACCCTTGTAGCGGATGCCCTTGCCCTTGTAGGGTTCGGGTTTCCGCCAGTCGCGGATGTTCGCGGCGACCTGGCCCACTTCCTGGATGTCCTGGCCCTCGATCACGATCTCGGTCGGTTTCGGGCAGGTCACGGTGACCCCGGCGGGGACATCGAAGTTGACCTCGTGGCTGAGGCCCAGGTTCAGCTTCAGGGTGTTGCCCTGCATCTGAGCCCGGTAACCCACGCCCTGGATCTCCAGCTCTTTCTTGAAGCCGCCGGCCACGCCGGTGACCATGTTCTGAACCATGGTGCGCGACATGCCCCACTGCTGGCGCGCCCGCTTGGAGCTGCCACGCGGGGTGACGGTGACGACATTGTCTTCGACGGCGATGGTGACATCGTCGGTGGCGGTGAAGCTCTGGGTCCCCTTCGGGCCTTTCACTTCAACGGTCTGGCCCGAGACGGATGCGGAAACACCCGAGGGCAGCTCGACCGGTTTTTTACCAATGCGAGACATGCAGACCTCCTTAGAATACCGTGCAGAGCACTTCGCCGCCAACATTGGCAGAGCGTGCTGCTGCGTCCGACATCACGCCTTTCGACGTGGACACGATGGAGACGCCCAGGCCCTGGCGGACCTGCGGGATTTCCTTGACGCTCATGTACACGCGGCGGCCGGGTTTGGACACGCGCTGGAGCTCGCGGATCACCGGGGTGCCTTCGAAATACTTCAGGCTGATCTCGATCTGCGGCAGGCCACGCTCGTCGGTGGTCTTTTCATAGCCGCGGATGTAGCCCTCGTCCTGGAGCACGTCGAGCACCCAGGCGCGCAGCTTCGAGGCCGGCGTCTTGACGGTGGATTTGCCACGCATCTGCGCGTTGCGGATGCGGGTCAGCATATCGCCGAGAGGATCGTTTACAGACATGTGTTCCCCTCCTTACCAGCTCGATTTCACCATGCCGGGGATCTGGCCCTTCGAGCCGAGGTCCCGCAGCATGATCCGCGACACTTTGAGCTTACGGTAGTAAGCATGCGGACGGCCGGTCAGCTGGCAGCGGTTGTGCAGCCGGGTGGCCGAGCTGTTGCGCGGCAGTTTCGCCAGTTTCAGACGCGCCTTGAAGCGCTCTTCCATCGGGCGGCTCTCGTCATTCGCGATCTCTTTCAGCGCAGCGCGCTTGGCGGCGTATTTCTCCACCAGCTGCTGACGCTTCTTCTCGCGTTCGATCATTGCTTTCTTAGCCATGTTCTTCCTCTCCCGCGATCAGCTGTTGAAGGGCATGTTGAAGGCTTTCAACAGCGCCTTGGCTTCCGCGTCGGTGTTCGCGGTGGTGGCGATCACGATGTCCATGCCCAGCATATCGACGACCTTGTCGAAGTCGATTTCCGGGAAGACGATGTGTTCCTTCAGGCCCATGGCGTAGTTGCCACGGCCGTCGAACGACTTGCCCGAGATGCCGCGGAAGTCGCGGATACGGGGCATTGCGATGGTGATCAGGCGATCCAGGAATTCGTACATCCGGTCGCCGCGCAGGGTCACCTTGGTGCCCAGCGGCATGTCCTCACGCACGCGGAAGCCGGCGATCGACTTCTTGGCGCGGGTGACGACGGCCTGCTGGCCGGCAATCAGGGTCAGCGCCTCTTGCGCGGCCTTCACCTTCTTGGTGTCCTTGACGGCATCGCCGACCCCGATGTTCAGGACGATCTTGTCCAGGCGCGGGATCTGCATGTCGTTCTTGTAACCGAACTCTTCCTTCAGGGCCGCGCGGATCTGGTCCTTGTACAGCGCCTTGAGGCGGGGGGTATAGGTAGCAGCGTCCAGCATCAGACAGTCTCCCCGGTGGTCTTGGCGTAGCGCACCTTCTTGCCCTCTTCCATGCGGAAGCCGACACGGGTGGCCTTGCCCTTGCTGTCGAGCAGCGCCAGGTTGCTCAGGTCGATCGGCATCGCCTTCGGCAGGCGGCCGCCCTGGCTGGTCTGCGACTGGCGGGTGTGACGGATGGCCATGTTGATGCCTTCAACCACGGCTTTGCCGGCCTTCGGGTCGACAGAGGTAATGGTACCCTCTTTGCCCCTGTCCTTGCCGGCCAGCACGATGACCTTGTCACCTGTTTTCAGTTTGGCAGCCATCTTACAGCACCTCCGGGGCGAGCGAGATGATCTTCATGAAGTTCTTCGCGCGCAGCTCACGCACCACGGGCCCGAAGATACGGGTGCCGATCGGCTCGCCTGCGTTGTTCAGGATCACCGCCGCGTTGCGGTCGAAGCGGATCGCGGTGCCGTCTTCGCGACGGACCTCTTTGGCGGTGCGCACGACGACGGCCTTGCGGACGTCACCTTTCTTCACGCGGCCGCGCGGGATGGCTTCCTTCACCGAGACGACGATGATGTCGCCGACGGAGGCGTATTTACGCTTGGAACCACCCAGGACCTTGATGCACTGCACCCGGCGTGCGCCGGAGTTGTCAGCGACATCCAGATTGGTCTGCATCTGGATCATGTGGTTTCTCCCGACCTATGGGGACGCTGCCCCAGGGTTTCGCTCAAACCGGAATGTTACCGCTCAGTTGGCGATAACCTCCCAGCGTTTCGTCTTCGAGACCGGCGCGCATTCCTGGATGCGGACAGTGTCGCCGGTCTTGAATTCATTCTTCGGATCGTGAGCCCGGTACTTCTTGGACTTACGGATGGTCTTTTTCAGAACCGGGTGCGTAAAGCGGCGCTCAACCGAAACCGTGACGGTCTGGTCGTTCTTGTCGCTGGTCACGGTGCCTTGCAGGATACGTTTGGGCATATCTCGGCGCTCCTCTTATTCGGCTGCCGCTTCGGCGGCTTTTTGGTTGAGAACGGTTTTCACACGGGCGACGTCACGACGGACGGTGCGCATGCGAGCGGTGTTCTCGAGGGCGCCGGTCGCCTGCTGGAAACGCAGGTTGAAGGCTTCTTTCTTCAGCGCGGCCAGCTCTTCGCGCAGCTGGTCCGGCGTCTTGTCACGCAGTTCCTGGGCGTTCATCGCCTTTTCCTTTTTTCAACATCACCAGAAGGCCCCCGGTTCGGGTCACCTTCGACCTGGTGGATAGATGACAAACACACGAATCCCCTCGAAACGGGGTCCGTGAGTTGCGTTGCTATAAGGGAGGGTGAGCGGGAGGGCAAGGAGAAAACACCCATACCCCCAGTATTTATGGAATCCGGCCCGCACACGGCCCCTCCGGGCCCCTAATGCGCCGCCAGAGCGCCTCCGGAACGGCGCTCAGCCCCAGCTGTAATTGAAGCTGACGCTGATCCGCTCTTCCTCGGCCATGTTCATCGGGACCTCGTGGCGCAGCCAGCTTTCCCACAGCAGCACGTCGCCCACCTCGGGCGTGTAATAGACGAATCCCTGCTGCTCGCGCCGGGCATCCTTCCTGCGCACGGGCGCCGCCATCATCCGGGCCGAGCGGGGATCCTCGAACTTGATCGCCCCTGCCCCCTTGGGCATCGACACGTAGGTGGTGCCGCTGATCACGCTATGCGGATGGATGTGCGAGGCATGCATGCCGCCCTCGGGGAGGATGTTGATCCAGATGTCCTCCAGCTTTAGCTCCTTGCCGTCGAGATCGAATTCCAGGTCTTCGACAAAGGCCGCGACATGCTGGTCGAGCACCCTCACGAGGTCTTCGAAGATCGGGAAGCGCCACGGCAGATCGGTCAACGACGCGTAGCTGGTGTAGCCCGGGTAACCGTTTTCCTCGCACCAGGTCTGCCCGGCCTCGTCATCCTCGGCGATGCCATAGCAGGAAGCCTCGAGTTCTGCCGCATCTATCTTGGGGTCGAACTCGGACAGCGCGGCCCGATAGATGCGGGTGACGAAGAGCGATTCAATCTGTGACATGGATTTGTCTTATCCCAGCAAAGGCCCGGGCGCGAGGGGCGCAATCGGCGATCAGCGACGTCGAGAAAGCCCCCGCCGATCGCTCGGCGGGGGCCTTGGTTCATCCCGAAGAGGGACGATTTCTTACCAGTCCTCGCGGACCACGATGCGCGTTTTCAGCGGCAGTTTCATCGCGGCCAGGCGCAGGGCCTCGCGGGCGACGCCCTCGGACACGCCGTCGATCTCGAACATGACGCGGCCGGGCTTAACCTTGGCGGCCCAGTAGTCGACCGAACCCTTACCTTTACCCATACGCACTTCGGTCGGTTTCGAGGTGACCGGCACGTCGGGGAAGATGCGGATCCAGACACGTCCCTGACGTTTCATGTGGCGGGTCATGGCGCGGCGAGCTGCCTCGATCTGACGCGCGGTGACACGTTCGGGGGTGATGGCCTTCAGGCCGAACTGGCCGAAGTTCAGGTCAAAACCGCCTTTTGCCTGGCCGCGGATGCGGCCTTTGTGCATTTTGCGGAATTTTGTACGCTTAGGCTGAAGCATCTGTCAGTTCTCCTTAGCGGCGGCCGCCGGCGCCACGCGGCGCGGGACCTTCCTGGAGCTCCTGCTGACGGCGATCGCGGGCACTGGGATCGTGCTCCATGATCTCGCCTTTGAAGATCCAGACTTTGATGCCGATGATGCCGTAGGGCGTGGACGCCTCGGCATGCGCGTAGTCGATATCCGCCCGCAGGGTGTGCAGCGGCACGCGGCCCTCGCGGTACCATTCGGTCCGCGCGATCTCGGCGCCGCCCAGGCGGCCCGCCACGTTCACCCGGATCCCCAGCGCGCCCATGCGCATGGCGTTCTGGACCGAGCGCTTCATGGCACGACGGAAGGACACGCGGCGCTCAAGCTGCTGCGCGATGCTTTCGGCGACCAGCTGGGCGTCCAGCTCGGGCTTGCGAACCTCGACGATGTTGAGGTGCAGCTCGCTGTCGGTCATCGCGGCGACTTTCTTGCGCAGGGCTTCGATGTCCGCGCCTTTCTTGCCGATGATGACACCGGGGCGGGCCGTGTGGATCGTCACCCGGCACTTCTTGTGCGGGCGCTCGATGATCACGCGGGCCACGCCGGCCTGCTTGCACTCGTCCTTGATGAATTCGCGGATCTTGATGTCTTCGAGCAGAAGATCACCGTAATCCTTGGTATCGGCGTACCAGCGGCTGTCCCAGGTGCGGTTGACCTGGAGGCGCATGCCGATCGGATTGACCTTATGACCCATTAGGCTTGCTCCTCAACTTGACGCACCTTGATGGTGAGCTCGGAAAACGGCTTGATGATCTTGCCGAACCGGCCACGGGCACGCGGGCGACCGCGCTTCATGGTCAGGTTCTTGCCGACATAGGCCTCGGCCACGATCAGCTCGTCCACATCGAGGTTGTGGTTGTTCTCGGCGTTCGCGATGGCCGACTGAAGGCATTTCTTCACGTCTTCCGCGATCCGCTTCTTCGAGAAGGTCAGGTCCGAAAGGGCCTTGTCGACCTTCTTGCCGCGGATCATCTGCGCAACCAGGTTCAGTTTCTGCGGGGAGGTGCGAAGCATGCGGGTTTTCGCCATTGCTTCGTTCTCGGCCACGCGGCGGGGGTTCTTTGCCTTGCCCATGACGCTTACCTCTTCTTCGCTTTCTTGTCGGCCGCGTGACCGTAGTAGGTCCGGGTCGGCGAGTATTCACCGAATTTCTGGCCGATCATGTCCTCGGTCACCAGCACGGGGATGTGCTTGCGGCCGTTGTAGACGCCGAAGGTCAGGCCCACGAACTGGGGCAGGATCGTCGAGCGGCGCGACCAGATCTTGATAACTTCCTTTCGGCCCGATTCCCGTGCCTTCTCAGCTTTCTTGAGAACGTAGGAATCAACAAAAGGGCCTTTCCAAACAGAACGTGCCATATGTTAGCGACCCTTCTTCCGGGCGTGACGCGAGCGGATGATCAGCTTCTGCGACGCCTTGTTCGTGTTGCGGGTACGTGCACCCTTGGTCGGCTTGCCCCAGGGGGTCACCGGGTGACGGCCACCCGAGGTGCGGCCCTCACCACCGCCATGCGGGTGGTCGATCGGGTTCATAACGACACCGCGCACCGACGGGCGGATGCCCTTGTGGCGGTTGCGGCCCGCTTTACCGAAATTCTGGTTGCTGTTGTCGGGGTTCGACACAGCGCCGATGGTGCACATGCACTCCTGGCGAACCATGCGCAGCTCGCCCGAGGAAAGGCGGATCTGGGCATAGCCGCCGTCACGGCCGACGAACTGGGCATAGGTGCCCGCGGCGCGCGCGATCTGGCCGCCCTTGCCGGGCTTCAGCTCGATGTTGTGCACGATGGTGCCGATCGGCAGGCCGGTGAAGGGCATCGCGTTGCCCGGCTTCACGTCGGCCTTGGCGGACGCGATCACCTTGTCGCCCACGCCCAGACGCTGGGGGGCGAGGATATAGGCCTGTTCGCCGTCTTCGTACTTGATCAGCGCGATGAAGGCGGTGCGGTTCGGGTCGTATTCGATCCGCTCGACGGTGGCGGACACATCGAATTTGTTCCGCTTGAAGTCGACGATGCGATACAGACGCTTCGCGCCACCGCCGCGGCGGCGCATCGTGATCCGTCCGGTGTTGTTCCGGCCGCCCTTCTTGGTCAGACCCTCGGTGAGGGATTTGACCGGGCGCCCTTTCCAGAGCTCCGAACGGTCGATCAGAACCAGCCCGCGCTGGCCAGGCGTCGTCGGTTTGTACGACTTGAGTGCCATGCTTTCTGTCTTCCGTTAGCTGCGGGGGTCTTTCGACCCCGGTGTTAAGGGCCCTTTATCGGAGGTCCCCGAATGAAAAGCGCGGCCCCGGAGCGAATCCGGGGCCGGCGACCTGCGTTGTGTATTAAAGACCCGTGGTCACGTCAATCGTGTTGCCCTCTTCGAGGGTCACGTAGGCCTTTTTCACATCCTTGCGCTTGCCGGCCAGGCCGCGGAAGCGCTTGGTCTTGCCCTTGGTGATGGTGGTGTTGACCGCCTTCACCTTCACGCCAAACAGGCTTTCGACAGCCTCTTTGATCTGCGGCTTGTTCGCATCCATCGCCACTTCGAAGACGACCGCGCCGCTTTCCGACGCCATGGTGGCCTTCTCGGTGATGACCGGCTTGCGGATCACGTCGTAATGTTCCGGTTTCGCGCTCATTTCAGTCGAGCCTCCAGAGCTTCGACACCCGCCTTGGTGAGCACCAGCGTGTCACGCTTGAGGATGTCATACACATTGGCGCCCATCGACGGCAGCACATCGAGACCCTCGATGTTCCGCGCGGCCTTGGCGAAGTTCTCGTTCACCTCGGCCCCGTCGATGATCAGCGCGCGCTTCCAGCCCAGGTTCTTGACCTGCTTGGCCAAGGCGGCGGTCTTGGCTTCCGACTCGGCCGCCTCGATCACCACCAGCTCGCCGGCTTTCGCCTTGGCGGACAGTGCGTGTTTCAGGCCCAGCTTGCGGAATTTCTTCGGCAGGTCGTGGGCGTGGCTGCGGGGCGTCGGGCCCTTGTAGATACCACCCTTGCGGAAGATCGGCGCGTTGCGGTCACCGTGGCGTGCGCCGCCGGTGCCCTTCTGGCGGTAGATCTTCTTGGTCGAGTAGCTGGTCTCGGAACGGGTCTTGACCTTGTGGGTGCCCTGCTGCGCCTTGTTGCGCTGCCAGCGGACCACGCGGTGCAGGATGTCGGCCCGCGGCTCCAGCCCGAACAGGGCCTCGTCCAGCTCGACCGAACCGGCCTTGCCGCCGTCCAGCTTGATCACGTCGAGTTTCATTCTGCGTCTCCTTCAGCCGGAGCCTCTTCGGCAGGTGCCTTGGCCGATTTCAGCGCCGCGGGCAGAACCACGTTCTCGGGGCGCGGCTTCTTGGCCGCGTCCTTGATGGTGACCCAGCCGCCCTTGGAACCGGGAACGGCGCCCTTGACCATGATCAGGCCACGGTCGGCGTCGGTCTTGACGACCTGCAGGTTTTGCGTGGTCACGCGGGCAGCGCCCATGTGGCCGGCCATCTTCTTGCCCTTGAACACGCGGCCCGGGTCCTGACACTGACCGGTCGAGCCGTGCGAGCGGTGCGAGATCGACACGCCGTGCGAGGCGCGCAGGCCGCCGAAATTGTGCCGTTTCATGGCACCGGCGAACCCCTTACCGATCGAGGTGCCCGACACGTCGACATACTGACCTTCAAGATAGTGGTCAGCGGTGATTTCCTCACCGACGGCGATCAGGTTCTCAGGCGCCACGCGGAACTCCGCGACCTTGCGCTTGGGCGCAACGCTGGCCTTGGCGAAATGGCCGCGCATCGGGGCCGAAACGCGCTTGGCCTTGGCCGTGCCAGCACCCAGCTGGACGGCGGTGTAGCCATCGGTCTCGGCGGTGCGCTGCGCCACCACCTGCAGGTTGTCGAGTTGAAGAACGGTCACAGGAATCTGCTTGCCGTCTTCCATGAACAGGCGGGTCATGCCCACCTTCTTGGCGATCACTCCAGAGCGCATCTCTAAGTGCCCTCCTTAAACCGAGATCTGGACGTCGACGCCGGCGGCCAGGTCGAGCTTCATGAGCGCGTCCACGGTTTGCGGGGTCGGGTCGATGATGTCGAGAAGCCGCTTGTGCGTGCGGATTTCCCACTGGTCACGGGACTTCTTGTCGATATGCGGACCGCGAAGAACCGTGTATTTCTCGATCTTGTTCGGCAGCGGAATGGGCCCGCGCACTTGGGCGCCGGTCCGCTTGGCCGTGTTGACGATCTCCTGCGTGCTGGCATCCAGAACGCGGTAGTCAAAGGCCTTCAGCCGAATGCGGATATTTTGGCTTTGCATTGTCTTTGCCCTTCAGGCTGATGGGCGGGCGCATGGCCCGCCCGGCCAGTTTCGGTTACTCGATGATCTTGGAGACGACGCCGGCGCCGACGGTGCGGCCGCCTTCGCGGATGGCGAAGCGCAGCTTCTCTTC
>JBNGCX010000020.1:0-57020 GCA_049974865.1 Paracoccaceae bacterium | reverse complement strand
ATCCAAGTGTGTTCTTAACAACTTCAGCTGTGATCGGGTCAATCTTGGTCATTCTCAATCCTCCAGCGTGATGTCAATGTTGCCTTGTTCATCGAGGGTCACCTTAGTTTTCGGCGGCACGACAACCGTGGAATCGTATTCCTCAACGATGACGGGGCCTTCCATCACGTCTCCAACAAGTGCATTTCGCCCGATGATCGGAGTCTCGAACACTCCGTACTTAGCGCCCCAGTAGGCGCTGCGCGTTTTGGTCGGCTCTTCTTGAACTGCCCGCTCCAATGCGGTGGACGATAGGGTCTCCAGGATCGTGTCCTTGGATTTCACGATGGCCGCAACGCGCAGGTTAATGCATTCCACCGGCTCGCTGGCCTCACCTCTGTGGCCGTATGTGCGCTCGTGCTCCACGCCAAACGCCTCGGCCATCACCTCGGGGCGGAAAATCCCCTCCTCGTCGGGCGACAATTCCACCGTCAGTTCGAATGCCTGGCCGACGTAACGCAGGTCCGCCAGACAACGTACCGTGAGATCCTCTGCGGAAACGCCAATCGCCTGCATTTCCTCTTCCAGCCTTTCCTTCATGGCATTCAGAGTGTCGGTAACCTCTTGACCGTCGACGTTGGCGAGACGGTGAACAAAGGCTTGCGTTGCCTCTGCTTCGGTATTTGACAACAACAATCCGGTCGCGCTGAACACGCCGGGGTGCGGGGGGACGATGACGCGCTTCATATTCAGCATACGCGCCACCTCCGCAGCCACCATCGGACCATTTCCGCCAGTGGCAAACAACGCGCAGTCGCGCGGATCGCGGCCTTTATAAGTGGAAACCGCCTTTACCGCCCGCACCATGTTGTTGCAGGCAACCGAGAAGACGCCATGCGCGCATTCCTGAAGCGTGAGACCAAGGGGTTCGGCCACAACTCGGTTGAGCGCCTCTTCGGATCGGCTCTTCTGCAGCTTCACGTGACCACCGGCGATGAAGTCCGGATTGAGGTAGCCGAGCACAACCATTGAGTCGGTGAAGGTCGGGTCGTTGCCGACACCGTAACAGGCAGGCCCGGGCACAGCACCGGCGCTTTCCGGCCCGACATGCATCATGCCGCCAGAGTCAATTGAAACGATCGAACCGCCGCCAGCACCGATTTCCGACAGGTCTACCACCGGGAGTTTCAGCGCATAACCACCACCCATCGCAAGCTTACTGGAAATATTGATCCCTGCGCCGACCTCGAACTCCGTCGTTTTCGCAACCTCGCCGTTTTCGACCAGTGCAGCCTTGGCGGTGGTACCCCCCATGTCCAGGCACACGACCTGGTTGACACCAGCATGCTGGGAGACGCGCGCCCCGCCGATGACGCCGGCAGCTGGTCCGGATTCCACGATATTCGCAGGTTTCTGCGCGGCGGCGGACGCCGGCATTATGCCGCCGTCTGATTTCATGATCTGGAGATTGACGTCGATACCGGCCTTTTTGAGGTTGCCGCTCAACTCCTTCATGTAGTTCTCAACGACCGGCCCGAGATAGGAGTTCAGCACGGTTGTGCTCGTGCGCTCGTACTCGCGGATTTCCGGCAGAAAGTCGCTCGAACGGGTCACAAAAATTCCGTCACCCAGAACCTCCCGGATGATGTCCTCCACGCGCTTCTCATGGGCCGGGTTCGCATAGGAGTGCATCAACGAAATCGCGACCGCACCCACGCCAGCCGCCCTCAGCTTTTCGGCCGCCGCACGCACGCTTTCGTCGTCAAGCGGCCGCCAGATCTCCCCGTTCGGCCCGACACGCTCATCCACCTCGAGCCGCAGGTTCCGCGGGACTAGCGGCTCCGGCCGCTTCCATTTGAGGTTGTACATTACCGGGATGCGGATCCGGCGAAATTCCAGAACGTCACGAAAGCCCCTTGTGGTGATGAGGCCCGTCGTGGCGCCCTTCGCCTCCAACACGGCGTTGGTGGCAACCGTTGTCGCGTGAACAAGCCCCTCAACGGCCGCACCATCCTCGCCGAGCCGACTCAGGACCGCACCGACACCCTCGACGATTGCGCGGCCAAAATTGTCTGGGGTCGTCGGAAGCTTGTGAACGTGAAGCGACCCATCGTCACCCCTGACAACAATGTCGGTGAATGTGCCGCCGATATCGGCCCCGACCCGGTATTTGGCCATGTGCCCCTCCTCCAAAAGGTAAATTTTTCGCATCTGCCGACCCCCCGATTGAAGAAATAGAGGCCGATTCGGGATTTCCTCCCTTATAGGTAAATTTTCTTAACCTTTCACGGATCACGTGTCAACGTCACTCTCGCGCAGCGAGGCGCGACGGCATCATATCTGGATCAATTTCACCTATCGCCCTTCCCTCACGCATCCCAGCGCCAATTCAAAGGACAAAAAAATTACCCCCCAGTCCCACTCAGGGAATGGGGGGCTCAGACGGACTGACCCGGTGTCGCTGCAGCCATCGAGCCGAACGACGCCCTGGGCGTGCCGCTAACCAGCAGACTTCGGCGCTGACTTCGGAGGGCGCCCGCGCGCACGCGCGGGCGCCTTTTTCGCATCCTTATGCTGAGCAGAGATGTATTCTTGCGCAGACCTCATAAGCGAGAGGCGCTTGGCGGCATTGCGATCTCGCCCTTCTTCCTCCGAGCCGATTTTGTACCAGTCCAAAATGAAGTCTATGTGAGCCCGGGCAGCCTCGGCGGCGCGCTCGGGATCACGGGAAAAAATAGCCTCTGCGATCTCGCGATGCTGCGCCAGCAGGGCCTCTCGCACACCCGGCTTGCGCTCGATCAGAGAGCGGTCGTAGAAGACCCCCCTTCGCATGAGTTCGTAGACCGGCGCCATCGTGTGCGTCAGCACAATATTATAGGCCGCATCGACGATTGCCGAATGAAAGCCCGCATCGATATTGGGCTCCTCCAGAAACTTTTTCGACGCCGCTTCGGCCTCCATCTCCGACAGATGCCGCTTGATGATTTCCATGTCGTTCTTCGTGGCACGCTCGGCCGCCATATGGGCGGCAAACCCCTCGAACTCGTGACGATACTCCAGGAAGTCGCGGTACGCCTTATGCCGCGACAAAACATCAATCATTGCGGGCGAAAGCGACGGGCCGATCAGGTCCGCAACATACGTCCCGTCACCCTGCTTCACAACGAGCAGGCCGCGGCCCTCCAGTATCCTGGCGGCGTCCCGGATACTTGGCCGCGATACCCCCATGACTTCCGACAGCCGCTTCTCCGACGGAAGCTTTTGGCCGCTTTTCAGCGCGCCAGAAATGATCAGCTTCTCAATCTGCGCGACGACGGCATCTGCAACGGAGTCCAATACAATCGGCTCAAACACGCTGTCTTCCACGTCTCTACTCCTCTCGGCGGACCACCCCAGGCCGCAACATACGGGCCCTGAGGCGAAAACCGCGCACATCCCAACCGCCCACGCCGGCACCATCCAATACCTATTAGAAAGACACAGCGAGGGCCGGTCGGCAATGGCGCAAAGTCATATACTTTGTTTACCGATATGATGGAATTTTTCAAATATCATATTTTGGTATTTAAAGGTAAATTTTTTTGTTGACTTGGGCATGCCGCGAGATATGGTTTTTCCCACGGGCGCCCCACCCAAGGCCATCCTCGGCAGAAGGATGCCGGCAAGAGCGCCTTCAGGACGTCGGCGAGATCCTGACTTGCCGACCAGCCTTCCCGGCACGTTCAGCCGCGCCGGGCAACAAGAACGTTCAAGCGATCCAGACAACTCAGCAACAAGGGAGAGACATAATGAACAAACTCGGACGCGTTCTAGCCGCGACAGCGATCAGCACTGCCGTGATGAACTCTCCGGCGACCGCCGGTGAAACCTGGGACATGCCCATGGCGTATTCCGGATCGAATTTCCATTCCGAGACCGGCGCCGAATTTGCCAATTGCGTGACAACCGGGACCGGCGGCGACATAAAGATCGTAACGCATCCGTCGGGTTCCCTGTTCCCGGGCGCACAGATCAAACGCGCGATCCAGACCGGACAAGTGCCCATCGGAGAGCGTATCCTGTCCGGGCATCAAAACGAAAACGCCGTTTTCGGGTTTGATTCCGTTCCGTTCCTGGCGACATCGTTCGAGGACAGCGACAAACTCTGGAAAGCGGCCAAGCCCACGATCGAAAAAATCCTGTCAGAGCAGAACTTGACGCTGCTGTACTCCGTTCCCTGGCCTCCCCAAGGGCTATATTTCAAAAACGAGGTCGACTCGGTCGCGGATATGAAGGGGATCAAGTTCCGGTCCTACAACAATGCGACCTCTCGGCTTGCTGAGCTCACTGGCATGTTGCCGGTAGTCATCGAAGCCGCCGAAATCAGCCAGGCCTTCGCCACTGGGGTCGCCGAGTCCATGGTATCGTCCGCGGCTACCGGATTTGACCGGAAAGTCTGGGAAAGCCTGAACTATTTCTACGACGTCAACGCTTGGCTTCCACGCAACTACATCATGGTTAACAGCGAGGTCTGGTCCGGCGTGTCAGACAAAAACAAGAACGTCATCCAGGCCTGCGCGCACATGGCCGAATATGCCGGCACTTGGCGCTCGAAAGAAAACACCGGCGTCACTCTTCAGGGACTCCGCGACGCGGGCATGATCGCTGGTCCGGCATCGGAAGAGCTGCGATCCGAACTCAAGGAAATCGGCATCATCATGACCAACGAGTGGCTTCAGGCCGCCGGAGATGAAGGCAAGGAGATCGTCGATGCCTTCAAGGCCATGAAATAGGCCCAACGGAAAACAAAAAGAGAATGGGCCGCTGGTTGGGCGGCCCGCATTTACACCAAAGTGACAGGGACCAGATGATGACCGCGTTGCGAGGCCTGAAGCGCATTCTTGACTCTATATATCTTGTCGCGGGCATCGCCGCCGCGCTTTGCCTGATTGCGCTGATTTCGCTGATTGTCGTCCAGATGTTGGCGCGCTGGACGGGTGAGGTATTCCCCGGCGCACCGGAATATGCCGGCTACGCCATGGCGGCGGCGTCGTTCCTCGCATTCGCTAACGCGTTGAACCGCGGCAGCCATATCCGGGTCTCTTTGTTGCTGAATTCGCTGCCTAAAGCTGCCCGCCGCTGGGTCGAAGTCTGGTGCTTCGGAATCGGCACCGCGGTGATGTGGTATTTCGTCTACTACTGCCAGCGCTTCGTCTATTGGTCCTGGAAGTACGGCGATATCAGCCAAGGGCAGGATAAAACCCCCCTTTGGATACCTCAAAGCGCGATGTTGATCGGTGCTTTCATTTTTGCCGTCGCGTTATCCGATCATCTGGTCCACGTGATCTTCAGAGGGGATCACCGCATCACGCGCGACCTTACCGATCAAAGCACGGGGGAGTGACATGGAAAACCTTTCGATCATCGTCCTGTTCTTGTTTGTTCTGTTCACTCTCTTGGGCAGTGGGGTCTGGGTCGGCCTTGCGCTGATGGGCGTCGCCTGGGTCGGGATGGAGCTTTTCACGACACGACCGGTCGGCGACGTGATGTTGACCACAATTTGGTCTGCCTCGTCGTCTTGGACGCTTACCGCGTTGCCGCTGTTCATCTGGATGGGAGAAATCCTATTTCGCACACGCCTCTCTGAGGACATGTTCCGCGGACTTTCCCCTTGGATGGCGCGGCTTCCGGGCGGGCTGGTGCACACCAACATCGTCGGTTGCACCGTCTTCGCCGCTGTGTCCGGCTCCTCGGCCGCCACACTGACAACAGTCGGAAAGATGTCGATCCCGGAGCTCCGCAAACGTGCCTATCCCGAGCCGATGATCATCGGCACGCTCGCCGGTGCCGCCACGCTTGGCTTGATGATACCCCCATCACTGACCCTCATCGTTTATGGCGTGACGGTCAATGAATCCATAACCAAGCTCTTCTTCGCAGGCGTCGTCCCAGGGCTCATGCTGGCGGCGATGTTCATGGCCTATGTCGCGATCTATTCCCGCGTCTCCCCGCGCTGGGCCCCGGAAACGGGGACGAGAATGAGCTTTTCGGAAAAACTGAAAAACTCACGCTTCCTTATCCCGATCCTACTTCTGATCCTCGTCGTCATTGGCTCGATGTACCTCGGCTACGCAACCGCCACCGAGGCTGCGGCCTTCGGCGTCATCGGCGGCCTGATCCTCGCCGCCTCCCAAGGCAGTCTCACCTGGGCCACGTTCACCCAAAGCCTGATGGGGGCAACCCGCACCTCGGCCATGATTGCGCTCATTCTCGCGGGTGCGTCCTTCTTGTCGCTTTCCATGGGCTTTACGGGCCTGCCGCGCGGGCTCGCGAACCTTATTGGGTCCTGGGAACTGTCACGGTTCGAACTTTTGATGGTTCTTCTGGTATTCTATATCGTCCTCGGGTGCTTTCTGGACGGGATCTCTTCCGTCGTGCTCACCATGGCGGTGGTCGAGCCGATGATCCGGCAAGCCGGCATCGACCTTGTTTGGTTCGGAGTCTTCATCGTCGTGGTGGTGGAAATGGCACAGATCACCCCGCCCATCGGCTTCAACCTATTTGTGCTTCAGGGCATGACGAACCACGAGATGAACTTCATCGCGCGCGCCGCGATCCCGATGTTCCTGATCTTGGTCCTGATGATCTTCGTCCTGATCGCCTTCCCTGATATCGCAACCTGGATGCCGGACAACCTGAGGCAGCAACCGAACTTGGCGCACTGAATGGAAGAACTCCGTGCGCCACGGCAAGCTGGAGCCGACCAAGTCCTGTTTTGTTTCAACGCGAATTACCGGCATTGCGCTATGCAGCCGTATCCTCTTGCAGGAAACGTCCAAAACGCGCGAACAGCCCGTTCCGACTGGCCGCGTTTCAGCCTCGCCCTCGGCGCCACGAGGAAAGCAGTTTCTTGAGTCCACGGCTGTTGCCGCGGAGAGTATGAAATCGCCTCAGCTGGTCTGCCTGCGCACGCTTCCGGGATGAGCGCAGCACACCAAAGACATGGTGCCGCCCGGTCAAACCGCTGTCCCCGGGCCGAGCTTCCGAAGGTTGCGCGCGAGGCGCGGCAGCTGCCGGTCGCGTGGATCGCCCCGCGGGATAGCGGCTGGTGTGACGAGACGAGGATCACTGCGCCTTCAATTCCTCGCTCAGCTTCAGCGGCACCGCCTCGCCCGACAACCGCGCGCGGTAGATGACCAGCGATTCGGCCACCCGCATCACGTAGTTGCGGGTCTCACGGAAGGGGATCGTCTCGATCCAGTCCACTGCGTCCACCCCGGCCGAGCGCGGGTCCCCGAACTCTTCTACCCAGCGTCGCGGTCGGCCAGGCCCGGCGTTGTAGCCCGCCGCCACCAGGACGACGTTGTTGCCGAATTCCTCGACCAGCCTAGAAAGATAGGCCGCGCCGAGGGTGGCGTTGTAATCCGGGTCGCTCAGCAGCCGTCCCGGAGCGTATGCGATTTCCAACTCCTCGGCCACCAGCCGCGCGGTGCCGGGCATGAGCTGCATCAGGCCCCGCGCACCGGCGCCGCTGGTCACGCCCGGATCAAACTCCGATTCCCGGCGGGCGATGGCGAGGACCAGCTCGGGCGCCACGGGGTGATCCAGGTCGGCCAGTTCCGTCACCGGGAAATAGGCGCGGGGCAGGATGGTGCCACCGCCCGCCGCCACCTTGGCGATGCGCAGGGCGATATGGGGCTCGCCCCAGTCGAGCGCGAGGCCGGAAAGCTGCGCCTGCCCCTCGGCACCCGCGTTTTCTGCCAGGTGGGTGAGGAACCATTCGGCAAGGTTGCGTTCGCCCGCCTCGTGGAACAGCCGGGCGGCCTCGATCAGCGAGGACCCGGTGAAATCCGCCTGCCGCCAATCCGGATAGCTCTCCGTGCCCGCCAGGGCAGGGTCCATGGGCAGCCCGGCCTTCTCGGCCGCAAGCTGACCGTAGAAGCTGGTCTGGTGCTGCCCGGCCGCCCGATAGGCGGCCTGCGCCTCCTCGGCGCGGCCCAGCGCCTCCAGCGCGCGCCCCTCCCAGTATCCGGCACGACCCAGGCTGATCGGGGTCTCGACAGCCGAGTGGAAACGGCGGAAATGCGCCAGCGCCACCTCCGGCTCGTCCAGCTGGCGCAGCGCAATGTACCCTGCCAGCCATTCCAGGTCGGCATAGTCGGATCCCTGCGCGAGGAAATGGTTGGCCGCCAGCCGGTAAGCCAACTCCGCCTGCCCGTCGCGCATCATCCGCCGGGCATAGATGCGCCGCCAGTTGGCCCAGCGCTCTGGGCGGCCTAGGCTCTCGGCGCTGATGCTGCGCTCGTCCAGGAGCGTGATCGCGTCCTCGTGCCGCCCCTTGTCCCGGCGCCAGTCGAAGCGCTCCCATGCCAGGCCGCCATCGCCGGCCAGTTGCCCGGGCACGGCGGCGATCAGGGCGTCCACGCCGCCCCCCCGGGCGCGCAGCGTCATGCGCGCCACGGCCAGCGCGCGCCACCCCTGGTCCACCAGCGACAGCATAAGCCGGGCATCGTCGTCCGCCCCCTGCCAAAGCAACGCGTCCAGGCGGGCCGCATGATGCGGCGCCAGCAGCGGGCCATACCAGTCCAGCAGGTCGGCATGCCCCTTGGCGCCCAGCGGCAGGCTGCGCCATGTCAGCACGGCCTGCGCCTGCGCGTCGCCCCCGCGCCCCAATGCCCGGTAGGCCGCCACCAGCCGCAGCGCCCCGAGCCCCGTAACCGGCGCGCGCCCCCCGAAATAGGCGATGATCTCGGCCGGATCAGCGCCTTCAGGGATCGTGCCCTCGCCCCGGCTGCGCACGCGGTCCAGGCCCGGCCAATCGGCGCGGCGCGCGAGGAAGTCGCGATAGGCGTCGAAATCGCCCTCTCCGGCGCGCAGCCGGCGCCACCGGACGATATCCTCGGCCACCGCCCCGATCCCGCGGGCCAGCGCCGCGGCCCGCGCCCATTCATCCGCGCGGACGGCCTCCATCACCGGCACCAGCGGCGCCTCATCGGCCGCCCGCGCGGCGGGGGAACCGGCCAGCCAGAGGGCGCAGAGCAGGGTCGGAATCAGATGTCGCAGGTGCATGGAGGACTCTTCATTCACAAAAACACTAGCCGCGCCGCGAAAGACCGCAATTCACAAACTTGGCAACGCCGCGGACTACGGCTAGTGTCCGCCGCGTTTGAAACGGGGCGACTCACCCCCATCCCGGAAAGCACAGGAGGAAGCGTGTCATGATCAAAGGGTCCATTCCAGCCCTGGTGACGCCGTTCAAGGACGGCTCGGTGGATCTCGACGCGCTGAAGGCGCTGGTCGAGTGGCAGATCGCGGAAGGCTCGCACGGGCTGGTGCCCGTCGGCACCACCGGCGAAAGCCCCACCCTCACCCACGAAGAGCACGAGATGGTGATCGAAGAGGTGGTCAAGGCCGCCGCCGGCCGCGTGCCGGTGATCGCCGGCGCCGGCTCCAACAACACCGACGAGGGCATCCGCTTCATCCAGCATGCCGAAAAGGTCGGCGCCGACGCGGCGCTGGTGGTGACGCCCTATTACAACAAACCGACCCAGGCGGGAATGATCGCGCATTTCAAGGCGATGCATGATTGCTGCGAGTTGCCGATCATCATCTACAACATCCCGGGCCGCTCGGTCGTGGACATGACGCCCGATACGATGGGCGAACTGGCCAAGCTGCCCCGCATCATTGGCGTGAAGGACGCCACCGGCGATCTCGCCCGCGTGCCCCAGCAGCGCATCACCTGCGGCACCGATTTCATCCAGCTCTCGGGCGAGGACGCCACGGCGCTGGGCTACAACGCCCATGGCGGCGTGGGCTGCATCTCGGTCACCGCGAACGTGGCGCCGCGGCTCTGCGCCCAGTTCCAGGAGGCGACGCTCGCCGGCGACTACGATAAGGCGCTGGAGCTGCTCGACCGCCTGATGCCGCTGCACATGGCGATCTTCGCCGAGCCGGGCGTGGCCGGCGCGAAATACGCGCTGTCCCGGCTGGGCAAATGCGAAAACGAGCTGCGCCTGCCGGTCCTGCCGGTGACCCAGACCGTGGCGGCCCAGATCGACGCCGCGATGCGCCATGCCGGGCTCCTCTGAAATGGACGACGAAATCCGCGAAGGGGAGGAATGCCTTCCCTTTGACCCCGCCGCCTCCGACGGGCCGCGGGTCGCCTTCATCGGCCGCATCCGCTCGGCCTGGGAAAAGGGCACCGCACCGCGCAACATCGGCCGGGCCCGCGAAACCGGGCAGCCCGCGCGGATCGAGTTGGAACCGGGCTATGCCCGCGGCCTGACCGGCCTGACGGTCGGGCAACCGATCATCGTGTTGTACTGGATGGACCGCGGCCGCCGCGACCTGATCCTGCAGAACCCGCGCCACACCGACGGCCCCCGCGGCACCTTCGCGCTCCGCTCGCCCGCCCGGCCCAACCCCATCGCCATGAGCACGGTGCGCATCACCTCGCTGGACATGCAAAAGGGCGTGATCGGCATCGACGCCATCGACTGCTATGACGGCACGCCGGTCGTGGACATCAAGCCATGGCTCGAAACCGTGGACCTGCCGCCGCAAGAGGGCTGAGGTCCGACCGGCCGCCGCCGTTCCGCTGCCTTCGGCGAGAGTATTTTAGCCAAGAAGAAGGCAAGCCGCCCGACAGGCCTTCGCCTTTTTTCTTCTGTTCAGAAAATATCCCGGGGTTTGGGGCAGCGCCCCAAATTCACCGGCGTCTTGCGCCGCAGGCGCAGCGCGCGCCCTCTGGACAGCCGCGGCCACACCCCATACATCCGCGTCATGGCCAAACCGAAGACAGACCCCAACTACAAGGTGATCGCCGAGAACCGCCGCGCGCGTTACGACTACGCGATCGAGGACGATATCGAGTGCGGTATCGCGCTGCAGGGGTCCGAGGTGAAATCGCTTCGCCAGGGCGGCGCCAACATCGCCGAAAGCTACGCCTCGGTCGAGGACGGCGAACTTTGGCTGATCAACAGCTACGTCGCGCCCTACGAACAGGCCAAGACCTGGGGCCACGAGGAACGCCGCAAGCGCAAGCTTCTGGTCTCGAAAAAAGAACTGGCGCGGCTGTGGAACGAAACCCAGCGCAAGGGCATGACCCTTGTGCCGCTGGTGCTCTATTTCAACCACAAGGGCATCGCCAAGCTGAAGATCGGCATCGCCAAGGGCAAGAAGACCCAGGACAAGCGCGCCACCCAGGCCAAGCGCGACTGGCAGCGCCAGAAACAGCGCCTGCTGCGCCAGGGCGGCTGAGCCCCGCCCTTGCCTCGCGCCGGGCGGCATTCTATCCATGCAGGACACGCGTTTGCCGGAGGTTTCCCATGTCCACAGATGACCCCAAGACCCTCGTCTCCACCGACTGGCTGGCGGCCCATCTGAAGGATCCCGACCTGCGGATCTTCGACGCGTCCTGGCACATGCCCGATTCCGGCCGCGACGCCCGCGCCGAATACGAGGCCGCGCATATCCCCGGCGCCCGCTTCTTCGACATCGACGAGATCTCCGATCACCGCTCCGAGTTGCCGCATATGGCGCCGCCGGTCGAGAAGTTCATCTCGCGCATGCGCGCCATGGGCGTGGGCGACGGCCACCAGGTGGTGGTCTATGACACGGTCGGCATCTTCTCGGCCGCGCGCGTGTGGTGGCTGTTCCGCCTGATGGGCAAAACCGACATCGCCGTGCTCGACGGCGGCCTGCCGAAATGGCAGGCCGAGGGCCGCCCGGTCGAGGACCTGCCCCCCGTCGTGCGCGACCGCCACATCACCGTCCAGCGCCAGGCCAGCCTGGTCAAGGACGTGACCCAGGTCGCCGCCGCCTCCAAGCTCGGCGATTACGAGATCATCGACGCCCGCAGCGCCGAACGCTTCCGCGGAGAGGTGCCCGAGCCGCGCCCCGGCCTGCGCTCGGGTCACATCCCCAATTCGCGCAACGTGCCCTTCGGCGAACTGCTGAACGCGGACGGCACGATGAAGGAGCCCGGCGCGCTGAAATCCGTGTTCGAAGAGGCCGGCGTGGACTTGGCGAAACCCGCCATCACCTCCTGCGGGTCGGGCGTGACCGCGGCCATTCTCTGCCTGGCGATGGAGCGGTTCGGCAAGTCCGACCATGCGCTCTATGACGGCTCCTGGGCGGAATGGGGCATGTATAACGACCTGAAAGTGGCCACGGGATGAGCCGCCTGCTGGCGCCGCTGCCGCAACAGCCCGAGGATCAAATCCTGAAGCTGATGCGGCTCTACGCCGAGGACCCGAGGCCCGGCAAGATCGACCTCGGCGTGGGTGTCTACCGCAACGCGCAGGGAAAGACCCCGGTGATGCGCGCCGTCAAGGCGGCCGAGCGACAGCTCTGGGAAGACCAGCAGACCAAGGGCTACACCGGGCTGGCCGGCGATCCCGGCTTTCACGACGCCATGGCCGGCCTGGTGCTGGGTAACGGCCTGGACCGTGCGCGCGTCGCAGCCGCGGCCAGCGTCGGCGGCACCGGCGCGCTGCACACCGCGGCCGAGCTGATCCGCGCCGCCACCCCGCAGGCGCGTATCTGGCTGCCCGACCCCACCTGGCCCAACCACGCGCCCATCATCGACCATGTCGGGCTGGCACGGCGCGGCTACCGCTATTTCGACGCCGCCACCGGGGCCTCCGACCCGGACGCCATGCTCGAAGACCTTTCCGAGACCGGCCCGGGCGACGTGGTGCTGCTGCATGGCTGCTGCCACAACCCCACCGGCGCCGACCTCGCCCTGCCGGACTGGCAGGCGCTGGCCGATCTGCTGGCCCGCACCGGCGCCACGCCGCTGATCGACCTCGCCTATCTCGGCTTCGGCGACGGGATCGAGGCCGATGCCGCGGGCACCCGCCAGCTGGCCGAGGCCCTGCCCGAAACCCTGGTCGCTGCCAGCTGCTCGAAAAATTTCGGCCTCTACCGGGAACGCGCCGGAATCCTGCTGACGGTCACGCCCGATGCCAAGGCGCGCGGCCGCGCGCAGGAAAACCTCGCGGCGCTGAACCGGATGAACTTCTCCTTCCCGCCCGATCACGGCGCCCGGCTGGTCAGCATGATCCTCGAAGACCCGGCCCTGCGCGCCGACTGGCAGGAGGAACTCGACGGCATGCGCGAAGGCATCGCCGCGCTGCGCCGCCAACTCGCTGCCGCGCTGCGCGAGCGTTCGGGCTCGGACCGCTTCGGCTTCCTCGCCCAGAACCGCGGCATGTTCTCGCGCCTCGGCGCCAGCCCCGAGCAGGTCGAGGCCCTGCGCCGCGACCATGCCGTCTACATGGTGGGCGACAGCCGGATGAACATCGCCGGCCTCAGCCCGCAGGCCGTGCCGCAACTTGCCGACGCCATCCTCGCCGCAGGCATCTGACGCCCCCTTCTTCTTGGCCAAAATACTCATGGCGCAGCGCCCTCCGCCCGCGCCGCGCCGGGGCTGCCGGACCACGGCCCCGCGACAAAAAAAGCCCGGGCAAAAGCCCGGGCAGTAAGTTCTCGAACTGACAGGAAGGGAGGTCAGCCTTTCGAGAATTCGGGATAGGCCTCCATGCCCAGTTCGGCCATGTCGAGACCGTTGATTTCCTCTTCCTCCGACACCCGCAGGCCGATAACCGACTTGATGATGTAGAAGACGATGAAGCTGATCACGAAGACGAAGGCGCCGATGGCCACGAAGCCCAGGATCTGCGTCCCGTAGGAGGCGCCGTCGTTCGACCAGGCCACGATGAAGGTGCCCCAGAAGCCGGCGATCAGGTGCACCGGGATGGCGCCGACCACGTCGTCGATCTTCAGCTTGTCCAGCAGCGGAACGGTGAAGACCACGATCACGCCGCCGATCGCGCCGATAATGGTCGCCTCGGTCAACGAGGGGGCCAGCGGCTCGGCGGTGATCGACACCAGGCCGGCCAGCGCGCCGTTCAGCACCATGGTCAGGTCGACCTTGCCATAAACCAGCTGGGTCAGGATCAGGGCTGCGATGGCGCCGCCCGCCGCCGCGGTGTTGGTGTTGGCGAAGATGCGCGACACGTCGGCCACGTCACCCACGGTGCCCATCGCCAACTGCGAGCCGCCGTTGAAGCCGAACCAGCCCAGCCACAGGATGAAGGTGCCCAGCGTGGCCAGCGTCAGGTTGGAGCCCGGGATCGGGTGCACCTTGCCGTCCTTGCCGAACTTGCCGATCCGCGGACCCAGCACGATGGCCCCGGCCAGCGCCGCGAAGCCGCCCGCCGCGTGCACCAGGGTGGAGCCCGCGAAGTCCGAGAAGCCGGCTTCGGCCAGCCAGCCGCCGCCCCACTGCCAGGAGGCTTCGATCGGGTAGATGAAGCCCGTCAGAACGACCACGAAGGCCAGGAAGGGCCACAGCTTGATCCGCTCGGCCAGCGTGCCCGATACGATCGAGGCGGTGGTGGCGCAGAACATCAGCTGGAAGAAGAAGTCCGACCCGGCCGAGGCATAGTCCAGCGCCGCGTCTTCGGGCGCCAGGCCCACCGGCTCCAGCGAGGTCACCGCGAAGATCGGGCCCAGCACACCTTCGGCCCACCAGTCGGCGGGATACATCAGGCCGAAGCCCACCAGGTAGTACATCACCGCCGCGATGGCGAAGAGGGCGATGTTCTTGGTCAGCTGCATGGTCACGTTCTTGGACCGGACCAGGCCGGCCTCGAGCATGGCGAAGCCCGCGGCCATCCACATCACGAGGAAGCCGCCGACCAGGAACAGGACCGTGGTCAGGATATAGGCGGTCTGCTCGCCCGGCGCGGCGCTGGCGGCCGCATCCTGGGCCAGGGCGGGAAGCGCGACAGCCGACAGCGCCGTCCCGAGGGTGAGAATCTTGATGAGTTTCATTTTTCCGTTTTCCCTTTTCAGAACCGTCTCAGATCGCGTCTTCGCCGGTCTCGCCGGTGCGCACGCGCACGGCCTGGCCCACGTCGAGGACGAAGATCTTGCCGTCGCCGATCTTGCCGGTCTTGGCGGTGGCGGCGATGGTCTCGACCACCTGGTCGGCCATGGCGGCCGGGACCACGATTTCGAGTTTGACCTTCGGGACGAAGTTCACGGCATATTCCGCGCCGCGGTAGATTTCGGTGTGGCCGGACTGCGAGCCGAAGCCCTTGATCTCGGTCACCATCATGCCGCGCACGCCGATGGAGGTGAGCGCTTCGCGCACCTCCTCCAGCTTGAACGGCTTGATTGCTGCAATGATGAGTTTCACGTTGTCACCCTTCCGGTAGGCAGGCCCCTCGCGGGGATTTCACGGCCTCCAGCAAGAGGAGACACTCGGCCTGACACAAGAAATCCGGCCGGGCTGAGGGCCGCTTCACGGGAATAATTGCACAATTTTTGCACAAAATATACCTGTTGCTCAATTTTTAGGCATAAAAGGAAAGCGAAATTGTGACAGGTTGGACGCTCCACATTCTTGCCGCAGCGCGGTATTCTCGCGCGCAAGAGCACAAAAAGGCATCGAGGTTGATATGCGGGGCAGGGGCAAGCCACCATTGGTGGCCCATCGGCGTTCTCCCGGGAAAGCGGCGAAAAAGACCGCGGCGAAGAAAAAGCCGGCGGCCAGCGCTGCCCGTCGCCGCAAGGCGCCCGCCCGCGCACGGCGGCGCAACCCGATCGCCGCCTTTTTCGCCGGTATCATCCGCTGGATTATCCGCCTGGTGTGGCGTTTCACCTGGGCGGTCACCGTCGTCGTGGGCCTGCTGGTGGCGGGTGCGGTGTTCTATTTCAACTCCACGCTGCCCCCGGTGGCCGAATTGCTGGACGGGCGGGCGCGCGGCTCGGTCACGCTGCTCGACCGCAACGGCGAGGTCTTCGCCTGGCGAGGAGAGCAATTCGGGGGTCAGATCACCGCCGACACCGTGGCGCCGGAGCTGAAGAACGCCATCGTGGCCACCGAGGACAAGCGCTTCTACCGCCATCTCGGCGTCAGCCCGCGCGGCATCGCCAGCGCCATCCGCATCAACCTGCGCGAGGGGCGCGGTCCGTTCTCAGGCCATGGCGGCTCGACCATCACGCAGCAGACGGCCAAGCTGCTGTGCCTGGGCGTGCCCTACGACCCCGACAAATGGGAGTCGGAGGCCGACTACGAGGCCGACTGCCGCCGCACCACGCTGTGGCGCAAGATCAAGGAGGCCACCTTCGCCCTGGCGATGGAAACCAAGTATTCCAAGGACGAGATTCTGACGATCTATCTCAACCGTGCCTATCTGGGGGCGGGGGCGCGCGGCTTCCAGGCCGCGGCCGAGCGCTATTTCGGCAAATCCGCCAACGAGGTGAACGCCGCCGAGGCGGCCATGCTGGCCGGGCTGCTCAAGGCCCCCTCCACCTATGCGCCGACCAACAACCTCAAGCGCGCGCAGGACCGTGCCAACCTGATCATCGGCCTGATGGAGGAACAGGATTACCTGACCGCGCAGCAGGCCGACCAGGCCCGCGCCCACCCGGCCGAACTGTCCGAGGCGGCGGCGGCGCGCGCCGGCGGCTATTTCGCCGACTGGGTGATGGACGGCGCGCCGGCCTTCCTGTCCAACGACACCACCGAGGACGTGATCATCCGCACCACCTTCGACCAGCGCCTGCAAAAGGCGGCCGAGGCCGCGATGAAGGAGATATTCGAGAACAAGGTGCGCGAAGGCTCCAAGGCGCAGGCCGCGATCGTGGTGATGTCGGCCGACGGCGCGGTGCGCGCCATGGTGGGCGGGCGCAAGACCAAGGTCACCGGCGCCTTCAACCGCGCCACCATGGCCAAGCGGCAGACCGGCTCGGCCTTCAAACCCTTCGTCTATGCCGCGGCGCTGGACCTGGGCCACACGCCCAATTCGACGGTGGTGGATGAGCCGATCACCATCGACGTGCCGGGCTCGGGGCCCTACTCGCCCCGCAACTACAGCAAGGAATTCATGGGCCGGGTGACCCTGACCGAGGCTCTGAAATACTCGCTGAATATCCCCGCGGTGCGGGTCTCCGAGGCGGTGGGGCGCGAGAACGTGCGCAAGGTTGCCTCCGATTTCGGCATCCAGAGCGACCTGGCCGCCGGGCCCGCGCTGGCGCTCGGCGTCTCCGAATCGACGCTGCTGGAGATGACCGGCGCCTATGCCGGTATCCTGAACGGCGGGCGCAGCGTGCGCCCCTACGGCCTGGTCGAACTGCGGCTGCAGGGCGACGACACGCCGCTGATCGGGCAGGAAGGCGGCATGGGCGAGCGCGTGATCTCGGAGCGCGCGGCACAGAGCCTGATCTACATGATGCACCAGGTGGTCGAGGGCGGAACCGGCCGCCGCGCCAAGCTGGCGGACCGCCAGGCGGCGGGCAAGACCAGCACGACACAGGCGGCCCGGGACGCGTGGTTCATCGGGTTTACCGCCGATTACGTGGCAGGCGTCTGGATGGGCTATGACGACAACACGCCGCTGACCGGCGTGACCGGGGGCGGGCTGCCCGCCGAGATCTGGCACGAGACCATGCTGCGGGTGCACGAGGGGCTGCCGCCGCGCCCCCTGCCCATGCTGCTCCCCGATTCGGCCCGCAAGAACGCCGTTGGCGGAGAGGGCCAAAAGCGGCGCGATCCGGCCGAAAGCGTGCTGCGCGAGGTGCTGCAGAGCCTGCTGGGCCGGCGCAACTGAGCCGCGCCGGCGCCCGCGGATCCGTGACCGCGACAGGGGCGGCAACCGCCGCCCCCGCGATCAGCGGACGCGCGGTCAGCCGGCGGTCTTCAGGTCCTGGATGAGCTGGTCGATATTGCCGCGGCGCGCGTCCAGCATGGCGCCGATCTCTGTGCGCTCGGTCGCCAGCATGTTCACGCCCTCGATATACATGTTGAAGAACAGGTTGCGCCCGCTCTTGTCGGAGACGAGGAAAATCACCTCGAACGGCGCTTCGCCGCGCAGGAAGGCGGTGGTCTTGACCTCGTAGAAGCTCTTGACCGGGCGGGCGGCCTCGACCTTGAGCTCGCCGCCGATGAATTCACGGAACCGTTTGCCGTATTTGCGCGAGATGTAGCCGCGGAAGGCCGTGGTGAAGGCGCTCATCTGCGCCGCGCTGGCCGAGCGCGCCGCGATCCCCAGCGCCGAGCGCGCAATGATCGGAACGTCGGCGTATTTGATAAAGATCTTCTCGAAATCGCCATACATCGCGGTCTCGGGCTTGCCCGAATTGATGACGCGGTTGATTTCGTCCACGAGGTCGTTGATCAGGTCGCGCGCCTGCTCGGTGTTGAGCGCCAGCGCCGGTCCCGCCAGGGCCAGCCCGGCCACGCCGGCCATCAGGCCGGACAGAACGGAGCGACGGCTAAGTTCATTCGCCATAGGGGTCCTCATAGGGATCGTAGTAATCCGGTTCTTCGTTGTAGCCCAGTTCGAAGCGGCGGTTCTGCAGATAGAGAATCCGCGCCTGGGCATAGCTGTCGGCACTCTCATATAGAACGGAATCTATCAGTTCGGTATGGTCGTAGCGATCACCAAGCCGTGCGCCCATGCCGGCCGCGGCGGCGATCTCGGCCTCGGGATAGGTCAGGACCGAGCCGATCGGGTTCAGCGCGAAATCAACAACCTTGCCGATCGCGTCCCGCTCGGTCGAGGGGCCGAACACGGGCAGTTCCAGATAGGCGCCTTCGTTGAAGCCCCAGACATGAAGGGTTTCGCCGAAATCGGTGTCGCGCTCGGTGATGCCGATATCGCTGGCCGGGTCGAGGACTCCCGCCAGCCCGATGGTCGAGTTGAACAGGAACCGCCCGGAGTTCCAGGCCGCGTCGTCCAGCCGGAACTGCAGCAGGCTGTTCACCACCATGCCCGGCAGGGCGAGGTTGTCCGAAAAATTCTCGATGCCCTGGCGCACCGGCTTGGGGACGACCCGGCCATAGCGCTGCGAGCTGGGCCGTACGAGGTTGCGGTCGAGGCTCTTGTTGGCCTCATGCACCTCGCGGTTGCGCGCCTCGAAGGGGTCGTTAATCGCGCCCGGCCCGGAGGGAGGCGTGCAGGCCGCCAGCAGGCTGATCCCGGCGAGTCCGGCAAGGCGCAGCAGGATGTTCATCGGATCGGCCCCCAAAATTTTTTACGAACGGAATGCTCTTTGCGGCAGGCAACTCTGTCACCGCGTGAACATAGCCGCGCTGCCAAAGAAACCCAGATGTGTACGGGATACAACCAAACCGTTGTGGCCTTGAGGTGACATGTGCAACAACATGCCTGAAGGCAGTCAAGGAGCCGACAGATATGGCGATGCGTCGCGCCGAACTGGAAAAGGGCCTGAACGAGCTGCGCGATGCGCGCCGGGCCAGCAAGAGTCTTTTCGCCAGCGCTTTCCTGTTCAGCGTCTTCGTCAACCTGCTGATGTTGACCGGACCGCTGTTCATGCTCCAGGTCTACGACCGCGTCCTGGGCAGCCGGTCGGAGGAAACGCTGCTGGCGCTTTTCGTACTGGTGGCCTTCCTCTATCTGATGATGGGCCTGCTGGATTTCGCCCGCGGGCGGGTGATGGCCCGGGTCGCGGCGCGGTTCCAGACGCTTCTGGATGCGCGCGTGTTCTCGGCAGTGCTGCGCAAGCAGGCCATCGCCCGCGGCGCCCCCGATCCGCAAAGCGGCATCCGCGATCTGGATGCGGTGCAGCGCTTTCTGGGCTCGCCCGCGCTGCTGGCGCTGTTCGACGCGCCCTGGACCCCGGTCTTCCTCACCGCGATCTTCATCTTCCACACTTGGCTGGGCAGCCTGGCGCTGGTGGGTGGCGCGCTGATCGTTTTCGTCGCGGTGCTCAACCAACTGCGGACCCGCACGCCGGTGGCCCAGGCCAACGCCGCCACCGCGGGGGCCGACCACTTGGCCGAGCAGCTGCGGAGCGAGGCCGAGATGGTGCGCAGCCTCGGGATGGAAGGCGCGGCCTTCGCCCGGTGGGAGCGCGCCCGCGACGACGCGGCGAAACGCCGGACCGAGGCCGCCGACCGCGCCGGCGCCTTCCAGACCGTCTCGCGCACTTTCCGGTTGTTCCTGCAATCGGCGATGCTTGCGCTCGGCGCTTGGCTGGTGCTCCAGGGAGAGCTGACGCCGGGGGCGATGATCGCGGGCTCGATTCTCATGGGCCGGGCGCTGGCCCCGATCGATCAGTCGATCGGCCAGTGGGAGCTGATCCAGCGCGCCGCGCGGGGCTGGCACAGCCTGGGCGAATTGCTGGCCGAGGTCCCGAAAGAGCCCGAACGCATGCCGCTGCCAATGCCCAAGGCCCGCCTCGAGGTGCAACAGCTTACGGTCGTGCCCCCGGGCGAGCAGCAGGCCGCGCTGCGGATGATCTCGTTCGACCTCGCCCCGGGCCAGGCCCTGGGCGTGATCGGCCCCTCGGGCGCGGGCAAGTCCACCCTGGCGCGGGCCCTCACCGGCGTCTGGCGGCCCGCGGGCGGGCGCATCCGGCTGGACGGAGCGGCCCTCGACCAATACGACCCGGATGTCCTGGGCGGCCATATCGGATACCTGCCGCAGCGCGTCGTGCTGTTCGAAGGCACGATTGCCGAGAACATCGCCCGCATGGCGCTGGAGCCCGACCCGGACAAGGTGGTGGCCGCTGCCAAGAAGGCCGCCGCGCATGAGATGATCCTGCAACTGCCCAACGGCTACGACACCCGCGTCTCGGCCGCGGGTGGGCGGCTGTCGGGCGGGCAGATGCAGCGCATCGGGCTGGCCCGCGCCATGTATGGCGACCCGGTGCTGCTGGTGCTGGACGAACCGAACTCCAACCTCGACAACGAGGGCTCGATGGCCCTGAACCAGGCCATCCGGCAACGCAAGGCGGAGGGGAAATCTGTGCTGATCATGGCCCACCGTCCGGCGGCGATCATGGAATGCGACCTGCTGCTGGTTCTGGACGGCGGCGCGCGCAAGGCCTTCGGTCCACGCGACCAGGTGCTGCGCGAAACGGTGGCGAATTACGCGCAGATCCAGCAATCCAGGGACGCGGGGGGTGTATCATGAGCGGCGGGAACACGCATTCGGCGCGCGGCCCGTTGACCCTGGGCCTGCTGGCGCTGGTGATCTTGCTGGGGGGCTTCGGCACCTGGGCGGTGATGGCCCATATCTCGGGGGCTATCATCGCCCCGGGTCGCGTCGAGGTCGAACAGAACCGCCAGGTGGTGCAGCATCCCGACGGCGGGGTGGTCGAAAGCGTCGAGGTGGACGAGGGCGACACCGTCGAGGCCGGCGACCTGCTGATCCAACTGGACGGGGAGCAACTCCGCTCGGAACTGGCGATCGTCGAGGGGCACCTGTTCGAGATGATCGCCCGTCGTGACCGGCTGGAGGCCGAGCGCGACGAGGCCAGCAAGGTGAGTTTCGACCCCTGGCTGAAGGAAATCGCGGCGGACCGCCCCGAGGTGGCCGAGTTGATGGAGGGCCAGGCCCGTCTCTTCGCCGCGCGTGCTGATTCGCTGTCGCGTGAGGCCGATCAGCTGGCAAAGCGCCGCGAGCAGTTCGCCAACCAGGTCGACGGGATCAGGGCCCAGCAGGAGGCACTTGCCGGCCAACTGGAACTCATCGACGAAGAGCTGGCCAGCCAGCAGCAGCTGCTGGACAAGGGGCTGGCGCAAGCCTCGCGCGTGCTGGCGCTTCGGCGCGAGGAAACGCGGCTGAAAGGCGATATCGGCAAGCTGGCCGCCGCGGAGGCCGAGGCCGAGGGCCGCATCACCGAAATCGACATCGAGATCCTGAAGCTGGGCACCACGCGCCGCGAAGAGGCGATCACCCAGATCCGTGACCTCCAGACCAAGGAGCTGGAACTGGCCCAGCGGCGCCAGGCGCTGTTGCAGCAGCTTTCGCGGCTGGAGATTCGCGCGCCGGTCTCGGGCGTGGTCTATGGCCTGACGGTCTTCGCGCCGCGCTCGGTGATCCGCGCCGCCGAGCCGGTGATGTTCCTGGTGCCGCAGGACCGCCCGCTGGTCATCGCCGTGCGCATCGACCCGATCCATGTCGACGAGGTCTTCGTCGGTCAACCGGTCACGCTGCGCTTCTCGACCTTCGACAGCCGCACCACGCCGGAGATTTTCGGCCAACTGGTGCGTGTCTCGCCCGATGCCTTCGTCGACGAGCGCAGCCAGCAGACCTATTACCGCGGCGAGGTCGTGCTGGACGAGGGCGAGCTGGACAAGCTGGGCGAGTTGAAGATCATCCCCGGCATGCCGGTCGAAACCTTCCTGCGCACCGATGACCGCACGCCGCTGGCCTATCTGGTCAAGCCGCTGGCCGACTATTTCAACAAGGCGTTCCGCGAAAGGTGATTTCGGGCTTTCGCGGCCGCCTGCCCCGCGCTAGCGTGCCCGCGAAACCGACCAAGGAGATCAGCGATGAGCGGAACCTACGAATCCCGCCTGGCCAAGCTGGGCGTGACCCTGCCCGACGCCCCCGCCCCCGCGGCCAATTACGTGCCGTTCGTGAAATCGGGCGACCTGGTGTTCGTCTCGGGCCAGGTCTCGATGAAGGACGGCGCCTTTGTCACCGGCAAGCTGGGCGAGGACATGAGCGTCGAGGAAGGCGCGGCGGCGGCCAAGACCTGTGCCATCGGGCTGCTTGCCCAGGTCAAGGCCGCCTGCGAGGGCGATCTCGACCGGCTTGTGCGGGTGGTGAAGCTGACCGGCTTCGTCAATTCGACGCCTGAGTTCGGCGACCAGCCCAAGGTCATCAACGGCGCCTCCGACTTCCTGGTCGAGGCGCTGGGCGATGCCGGCCGGCATTCACGTTCCGCCGTCAGCGCGGCCTCGCTGCCCTTCGGCGTGGCGGTGGAGATCGAGGGGATCTTCGAAATCCGATGACCCCCTTCCTGGCCCGCCCGATCGCGCATCGCGCCTTCCACGACCTCGCGGCCGGCCGGCCCGAGAACTCGCGCGCGGCCATCTTGGCCGCGATCGCGGCGGGTTACGCCATCGAGATCGACATCCAGATGTCCGCCGACGGCCGGGCGATGGTGTTCCACGACTACGACCTCGGGCGCCTGACGCCCGAGACCGGCGCCCTCCGCCAACGCGCGGCGGACGACCTTTCGGGGATTCCGCTGAAGGGCGGCGATGAGGGCATCCCGACGCTGCGCGAGGTGCTGGCGCTGGTCGCCGGGCGCGCGCCGCTGCTCATCGAGATCAAGGATCAGGACGGCGCGCTGGGCGCCGATGTCGGCCCGCTGGAACAGGCGGTGGCCGAGGACCTGGCGGGTTACGCGGGCGCGGTGGCGCTGATGTCCTTCAACCCGCACGCGGTGGCCGCCCTGGCCGAGGCCGCACCCGAGATCCCCCGCGGGATCACCACCTGCGGCTACGCGCCCGAGCATTTCCCGCTGCTGCCCGAAGCCACCCGCGCCCACCTGCGCGGCATCCCGGATTTCGAGCGGGTCGGCGCCAGCTTCATCTCCCATGCCGCCGCCGATCTCGATCACCCCCGCATAAGCGAGCTGAAGGCGCGCGGCGTGCCGGTGCTGTGCTGGACCATCCGTTCGGAAGAGGCCGAAAGCCACGCGCGCCGCATCGCCGACAACATCACCTTCGAAGGCTACGCCGCGGCCCACCCGACCGCTTGACGCGCCCGCGCAGGGGACCACGTAAAGGGAACCATGGGCGACACGCAGGTCGACATAACCGTATTGTCCTCGCTGGCCGACATCCCGGCCGGCGACTGGGACGCCTGCGCCTGCCCCGAGGCCACCGAAGGCCGGCCCATCGACCCTTTCACCACACACCGTTTCCTCAAGGCGCTGGAGGACAGCGGCTCGGTCGGCCCCGGCACGGGGTGGGAGCCGCACCACCTGGCGGTGCGCGCAGGCGGCGAGGTGATCGCCGTCGCCCCCCTCTATGCCAAGTCGCACAGCCAGGGCGAATACGTGTTCGACCACAGCTGGGCCAACGCCTATGAGCGCGCGGGCGGGCACTACTATCCGAAACTGCAGATCGCGGTGCCCTTCACACCGGCCACCGGTCGGCGCTTGCTGACCCGGCCGGGGCATGAGGCGGCGGGCCGCGCGGCGCTGGTGCAGGGCGCGGTGCAACTCGCCGCCGAGAACGGGCTGTCGTCGCTGCACGTCACCTTCTGCACCGAGGGCGAGGCCGAGGCGGGCCAGCAAATGGGCCTGCTGCATCGCGTCGGTCAGCAGTTCCACTGGGAAAACGCGGAATACGAGGATTTCGCCGCCTTCCTCGCGCAGCTGTCCTCGCGCAAGCGCAAGAACATCCGCAAGGAACGCGCCACCGCGCAGGCCTTCGGCGGCGAGATCCGGCAATATACGGGCGACCGGATCCAGCCGCAGCACTGGGATGCCTTCTGGCGCTTTTACCAGGATACCGGCGCGCGCAAATGGGGCGCGCCCTATCTCACCCGCACCTTCTTTGACATCGCGCATGAGACCATGCGCGACGACATCCTGCTGGTCATGGCCGAGCGCGACGGCCACCCGGTGGCGGGCGCGCTGAACTTCATCGGCCGCGACACGCTTTATGGCCGCTACTGGGGCGCGGTCGAGCATCACCCCTGCC
This sequence comes from Paracoccaceae bacterium, assembly GCA_049974865.1. Taxonomy (GTDB): domain Bacteria; phylum Pseudomonadota; class Alphaproteobacteria; order Rhodobacterales; family Rhodobacteraceae; genus JAGSOU01. The sequence goes on along the minus strand of JBNGCX010000020.1, from coordinate 32,572 downwards.
TGCATTTCGAGGCGTGCTACTATCAGGCCATCGACTATTCCATCGCCCACGGCCTCGCCCGGGTCGAGGCCGGCGCGCAGGGCGAGCACAAGCTGGCGCGCGGCTACCTGCCGGTGGCGACCCATTCGCTGCACTGGATCAACGATCCGGGCTTCCGCCGCGCGGTCGAGGAATACCTTGCGGCCGAGCGCGACGCCGTGGGCCAGGAGATCGAGCTGCTGACCGATTGGGGCCCCTTCCGCAAGCAACCCCACGAGGAGCCGGAATGACCGAGAAACTGACCGAGATCGAACGCCAGACGGAGCTGCTGCCGCTGCTCGAGGCGGGCTGGGCCGTGGCCGACGGGCGCGACGCCATCACCAAGACCTTTCAATTTGCCGATTTCACGGCGGCCTTCGCCTGGATGACGCGCGCCGCGCTGTGGGCCGAGAAATGGAACCACCACCCGGAGTGGAGCAACGTCTACCGCACGGTGAACGTCACCCTCACCACCCATGATGCGGGCGGGCTGACCGCGCTGGACGTGAAGCTCGCCCGGAAACTGGACGAACTGGCACAACAGGAACAGGGACAAAGTTGATGAACATGGACGCCTCGATACTGATCGAACTAGCCACCAACGCCGTCTCGGCGCTGGCCATCGCGCTGGCCGCGCTGTGGCTCAGCAGCATCGCCAAGCGCCGGATCGCGGGCCTGGGGGAGAAGAATGCCAAGCTGGACGTGACCCTGATGCGCTTTGCAGGCTCGGTGGTCAGCTACCTGATCTTGGCCGTGGCCGCGATCTTCATCCTCGGCCGCTTCGGAATCGAGACCACCTCGCTCGCCGCCCTGCTGGGTGCCGCGGGCCTGGCCGTCGGCCTGGCGCTGCAGGGCACGCTGTCCAACCTGGCGGCCGGGGTGATGCTGATCGGCTTCCGCCCGTTCAAGGTGGGCGACTACATCACCGCGGCGGGCCAGTCGGGCACGGTCTCGGCGGTGTCGCTGTTCACGACCGAGCTGACCACGCCCGACAACGTGCAGATCATCGTGCCCAACGGCGACATCTTCTCCTCGGCCATCACCAACTATTCCTACCACGAGACGCGGCGCTGCGACCTGGTCTTCGGGGTGTCCTACGACAGCGACCTGAAAAAGGCCGAGACCATCATCCGCGACAGCATCAAGGCCGACGCGCGCGCGCATGGCGATCCGGAGCCCTTCGTCAAGGTCTCCAACCTCGGCGACAGCTCGGTCGATTTCACGGTGCGCGTGTGGTGCGACGCGGGTGATTACTGGGGCATGAAATTCGACCTCACCCGCGCGGTGAAAGAAGGCTTCGACGCAGGCGGGATCGAGATTCCCTACCCCACACAGACCGTCATCCGGACTTCGGACTGACCGCCACCGGCGCCCCGTCCCGTGGGGCGCCGCCGGCTCCGGCTAAACGGCCTCGAGGAACCGCTCGCCGGTGGAAACGTCGCAGACCCCCGGATCGTCCACCTGCACGGCGGTCACCACCCCGTCTTCGACCAGCGCCGCATAGCGGTTCGACCGCCCGATCAGCCCGATCGCCGGCGCATCGAAAGCCATGCCCAGCGCATTGGTCAGTTGCCCCTCGGCATCGCCGAGAAAGGTGATTCCGGCCGCCTTGGCCCCGGTCGCCTCGCCCCAGGCATCCAGCACGAAGGCATCGTTCACAGCAATGCAGATGATGCCGTCCACGCCTTTCTCGCGGAAGGCCTGCGCCGTGCGCATGAAGCTGGGCAGATGCGAGGTGGAGCAGGTGCCGGTAAAGGCCCCGGGCAGGCCAAAGACCACCACCCTGCGCCCCCTGAGCACCTCGCCCAGCTGGACGGGCTCGGGCCGGCCATTCGCGCCCATCCGCACCATCGTCGCCTCTGGCAGCCTGTCTCCGACCGAAATTCCCATCGCGTCCTCCCTCGCGCATTGCCAATTTCCCGACCGCACATGTAGGGTTCGGGCCAAGCACGGCCAGAGGGAAAGGCGGGAAAATGAAGCGGATCGTCGTCGTAGGGGCCGGGCAGGCCGGCAGCGCCCTTGTCGCCAAGCTGCGCGCGCTGGATTTCGCCGGGCCGATCACCCTGATCGGCGAAGAGCCCGCCCCGCCCTACCAGCGCCCGCCGCTCAGCAAGAAATACCTGCTGGGCGAGATGGACGTGGAGCGGCTCTACCTCCGCCCCGAGAGTTACTACGCAGAGAACGGGATCGACCTGCGGCTGTCCGACACCGCCGTGGCCATCGACCGAAAGGACAAGGTGGTGATCGCGGGCGGCGAGGCCATCCCCTACGACCAGCTGGCGCTGACCACGGGCTCCGTCCCGCGCCGCCTGCCGGGCCGCATCGGGGGCGAGCTGGACGGCGTGCATGTCGTCCGCACGCTGGCCGATGTCGACGCCATGGCGCCGGGCTGCAGGGAAGGTGCCCGCGTGCTGATCGTGGGCGGCGGCTATATCGGCCTGGAGGCTGCCGCCGTCTGCACCAGGCTGGGGATGCAGGTCACCCTCGTGGAGATGGCCGAGCGCATCCTGCAGCGCGTCGCCGCGCCCGAGACCTCGGCCTATTTCCGCGCCCTGCATGAACGCCACGGGGTCGACCTGCGCGAAGGCGTGGGGCTGGAGCGGCTGACCGGCGAGAGCCACGTCACCGGCGCGGTGCTGAGCGACGGCACCGAGCTGGCGCTGGACATGGTGATCGTCGGCGTGGGGATCACGCCCGCCACCGAACTGGCCGAGGCCGCAAGCCTGACCGTCGACAACGGCATCGCGGTGGATGCGCAGGGCCGCACCTCCGACCTGGATGTCTGGGCCGCGGGGGATTGCGCCTCCTTCCCCTACAAGGACCGGCGGATCCGGCTGGAAAGCGTCCAGAACGCCATCGACCAGGCTGAATGCGTGGCCGAGAACATGCTGGGGGCGGGCAAGGACTATGTCCCCTACCCCTGGTTCTGGTCCGACCAGTACGACGTGAAACTGCAGATCGCGGGGCTGAACACCGGCTACGACCGCGTGGTCGTGCGCCCCGGCGACAAGGAGGGCGCGGTCAGCCACTGGTATTTCGCGGGTGACAGGCTGCTGGCGGTGGACGCCATGAACGAGCCGCGCGCCTACATGGTGGGCAAGCGCCTGCTGGAGGCGGGCAAGTCGCCCGACCCGGCGGCCCTCGCCGACCCGGCCACCAACCTCATGGCGCTGGCCAAGGCATGAGAATCATCGCGGGCAGGCACAAGGGGCTGACGCTGGCCTCGGTGGGCAAGGGCGACGCGGGCGCGCATCTGCGCCCCACCACCGACCGCGTGCGCGAGAGCCTGTTCAACCTGCTGCTGAACGGCCCCTATGGCGACCCGGTGACCGGCGCGCGGGTGCTCGACCTCTTCGCCGGGACCGGTGCGCTGGGGCTGGAGGCGCTGTCGCGCGGCGCGGCGCATGTCACCTTTGTCGACGACGGGATGAAGGCCCGCGCCCTGATCCGCGAGAACATCGGCAGATGCCGCGCCGAAGGCGCGACCAAGCTCTTCCGCCGCGACGCGACGCGGCTGGGCGAGAACCGTGGCGCCCCCTTCGACCTGGTCTTCCTCGACCCGCCCTATGGCAAGGGGCTGGGGGACAAGGCGCTGGAAGCGGCGCGAACGGGCGGCTGGGTCGCCCCCGGCGCACTGGTCGTCTGGGAGGAAAATGCCCCCGTCACCGCGCCCGAGGGCTTCACCGAACACGACAGCCGGCGTTACGGTGATACGGTGATCACCATCCTGGAGGCCGCGTGACGCCATGTCCGAACCCGATCATCACTGCCCCGGCTGCGGCAGGCTGACCCCCTACTACGCCCGCTATCCCTGGTATTTCTGCCAAGACTGCCTGGCGACCGCCACCGACGGTCACGGCCGCGCTCTGGAATTCACGCAGGACGGCCCCGAGGGCGGCTTCGCCTACCGCCGCAAGGGCGAGGCGGACTGGCACGATGCCGGCGCCGTCGCCTGCCTGATCAAGGGCCGCCCGGTGATCGTGGGCGAGGCCCGTTTCGGCGGCATCCTGGCCGAGCCGCTCCATACCGGCCCGTTCGAATACCGGCCGCACAACCTTGTGGACCTGCGCTGCTGAGCGTTGGCAACCACAAGGGCTTGCGCCACGGCCGCAAACGGTCGATCAGTCGCGAAAATGCCGGAGGGGGGCGCAATGACTGAAACAGATCGGAAAAGGGGCCGAAACCGGCGCGAGACGCGGCGGGCGACCGTTCTGGCCGTGACGCTGGCGCTGCAATCGGTGGCCTGCGTGTTCTTCATCGCCGACGCCGCCCGGGACTTCCCCAAGATCGGGACCGATCTGCACACCACCTTCGAGGCGCTGGTCGCCGTGGCGCTGATCGTCGGCACCGGCTTCGGCGCGCTGGAGATGCGCCGCACGCTGAAGCGCATCCGGCAGGCCGAAGAGGCGCTGTCGCTGGCCTCGGGCGCCTTCGACGAGGTCGTGCGCAGCCGCTTTGCGGACTGGCGCCTCACGCCCTCGGAGGCCGAGGTGGCGCTGTTCGCGCTCAAGGGGCTGGAGGTGTCCGATATCGCCCGGATGCGCGGCACCGCGCCGGGCACGGTGCGCGTGCAGCTCGGGCAGGTCTACGCCAAGTCCGGCAGCGCGAACCGGGCGCAGTTCGTCTCGCTCTTCGTCGAGGAGCTGATGTCGCAGTCCGGGCTGGCGCCCGCCGCGTGATCAGCCCCAGGTGGGGTGGAACTTGTCCGCGGGCGACAGGGTGAAGATGTCAAAGCCATCCGCCGTCACCCCGATCGAATGCTCGAACTGGGCGCTGAGCGACTTGTCCCGCGTGACAGCCGTCCAGTCATCGGCCAGCACCTTGGTCTCGGCGCGGCCGAGGTTCACCATCGGCTCGATGGTGAAGAACATGCCTTCCTCCAGCACCGGCCCGGTGCCCGGACGGCCGTAATGCAGGACGTTGGGCGGCGCGTGGAAAACGCGCCCCAACCCGTGACCGCAGAAATCGCGCACCACGCTCATGCGGTGGGATTCCACGTAAGCCTGGATGGCGTAACCGATATCGCCGAAGGTGTTGCCGGGCTTGACCGCCTCGATTCCCTTGAACAGCGCGTCGTGGGTGACCTGGATCAGCCGCTCGGCCTTGCGGGAAAGCTTGCCGGCCACATACATGCGCGAGGTGTCGCCGAACCAGCCGTCCACGACGACGGTGACGTCGATGTTCAGGATGTCGCCGTCCTTCAGCCGCTTGTCGCCGGGGATGCCGTGGCAGACCACGTGGTTGACCGAGATGCACGAGGCATGCTGGTAGCCGCGATAGCCGATCGTGGCCGAGGTGGCGCCGGCCTCCTCCACCATGTCGGTGATCGCCTTGTCGATCTCGCCGGTGGTGCGGCCCGGCTCGACCATCGGGGCGATTTCGTCCAGGATATGCGCGGCCAGCCGCCCGGCCTTGTGCATGCCGGCGAAATCCGCCTTGTCATGAATCCTGATGCCGTCTTTCGTCACACGGCCGCGTGCGCCATCGTCCACTGGTGGTTTCTCCATTGCTTTCCGCGTCGTAGATAGTCCCGATCGGCCGAAAATGCCAGAGGGGGCTAGAGGACGGGCAGCTCTGCGCCCAGCGCAACACCCTCGGGGCTGATCGTCGTGCCATGCGCCAGAACCTCCACCCCCGCCGCGCGGGCGGCGTCGAAGGCCGCGGCATAGGCCGGGTCGATATCCCCCGCGACACTCATCCGCTCGGCATCCGTTCGCTGGACAAGGAACAGCATCACCGCCCGGTGGCCCTGCGCGGCCATCTCCGACAGCTCCGCCAGGTGCTTGGCCCCGCGCGCGGTCACGCTGTCGGGAAACTCGGCCAGACCCGCCTGCCGGCTCAGGGTCACGCTTTTGACCTCGACGTAAGCCGCGGGCAGGCCCGGCTCGCTCAGCAGAAAGTCGACCCGGCTGTTGGTCCCGTATTTCACCTCGGGGCGCACGGTCCCATAGCCCGCCAGCGCGGGCACCTGCCGCGCTTCCAGCGCCGCTTTCAACGCGCGGTTGGGGACCGAGGTGTCGACCCCGGTGAAATGGCCGTTCTCGTGATCGACCAGCCGCCAGCCGAATTTCAGCTTTTTCCTGGGGTCGTCGTTGGGCTCCAGCCAGGCCTTGACCCCTGGCTCGGCCAGCCCCAGCATCGAGCCGGGATTGGCGCAATGTGCGGTCACCTCGCGCCCGTCCTCCAGCTGCATGTCGGCGAGGAAGCGTTTGTAGCGGCGGATCAGCCGCGCGGGCACGAGAGGGGTTTGAAAGCGCATGGGCCGGGCCTATACCGGCTTGAGGGGAGTGACAAGGAGAGCACCATGGCCAACCCAACCGCCGCCATGCTGGTGATCGGCGACGAGATCCTGTCGGGCCGCACGCATGACACCAATTCCAATTTCCTGGCCCGCGAGCTGACCAAGCACGGCATCGCGCTCAAGGAAATCCGCGTGGTCTCGGATCACCAGCCCGCCATCGTCGCCGGGCTGAACGCCCTGCGCGAGGCCTATGACGACGTCTTCACCTCGGGGGGCATCGGCCCCACCCATGACGACATCACCGCCGACGCCATCGCCGCGGCCTTCGGCGTGCCCATCGGCATCCGGCAGGACGCTTACGACATTCTGGCCGAGCATTACGCCGCCTCGGGGGCGGCGTTCAACGAGGCCCGCCAGCGCATGGCCCGCATCCCCGAAGGCGCCACGCTGATCGACAACCCGATCAGCGCCGCGCCCGGCTTCACCCTGGGCAATGTCCATGTCATGGCCGGGGTACCCAACGTGTTCCAGGCAATGGTGGCGTCGGTCATCCCCACGCTGACCGGCGGCGACCCGGTGCTCAGCCAGACCCTGCGCGTCAACCGCGGCGAGGGCGAGATCGCGGAATCCCTCGCGCAGTTGGCGCAGGATTTCCCCGAACTCTCCATCGGCTGCTACCCCTTCGCGCATGAGGGCATCTACGGCGCGAACGTCGTCATCCGGGGCACCGATGCCGGCCAGATCGACCGCGCAATGTCGCGGCTGTCCGACATCTATCCCGAGGGCGACGGATGACGCCCGAGGCCCTCTACGCCGGCATCGAGGAAACCTGGCCCGCGGCCTCGCATCGCCGCGAAGGGCCGTGGACGATCCGCGAGGGGCGGGGCGGCGGCAAGCGCGTCTCTTCCGCCACCGCCGAGGCCCCCGTGACCGCCGACGACCTGCCCGCCCTGGAACGCGCCGCCGCCGAGCTGGGCCAGGACCCGCTGGTCATGATCCGCGAAGGCGAGGACGCGCTGGACGCCCTGCTGGAGGCCGCGGGCTACGAGATCGTCGACCCCGTGCAGATCCTGGCCATCCCCGTGGCCGAGCTGGCCAGCGAGGCCCCGCCGCCGGTCTCGGCCTTCACCATCTGGCCGCCGCTCGCCATCATGGAGGAACTGTGGGAGGAGGGCGGCATCGGCCCGGCCCGCCGCGCGGTAATGGCCCGCGTCACGGGGCCGAAAACCGCCGTGCTGGGCCGCGCCAACGACCGCGCCGCCGGCGTCACCTTCGTGGCCATCCACGAAAAAATCGCGTTCTGTCATGCGGTTGAGGTGACCCAGCGTCAGCGCCGGCAAAAAACCGCCTGCCACATGATGCGCAAGGCCGCGATCTGGGCACAAGATCAGGGGGCCGACACCGTGGCCGTTCTGGTGACCGAGGCAAACGCGGGCGCCCGCGCCCTCTATGCTTCCCTCGGGATGCGGGTTGTGGGACACTATCATTACAGAATTAATAAGGCCGAAAGAGGTCGGAGCAGTTGACGAAAGACAACGAAAAACCCACCGCGCTGGACCTGCCGATGGCCGATCCGCTGCCGGCGGACACCCAGAAATATTTCGACGTCTGCCAGGAAAAGCTGGGGATGGTCCCGAACGTGCTGAGGGCCTACGCCTTCGACATCGCCAAGCTGAACGCGTTCTCGGCGATGTATAACGACCTGATGCTGGGCGACAGCGGGCTGAGCAAGCTGGAGCGCGAGATGATCGCGGTCGTGGTCTCCTCCATCAACCGCTGCTGGTATTGCCAGGTGGCCCATGGCGCCGCCGTGCGCCAGCTCTCGGGCGACCCGAAGCTGGGCGAGGCGATGGTGATGAACTACCGCGCCGCCGATCTCGACGACCGCCAGAAGGCGATGCTGGATTTCGCGGCCAAGCTGACCACCGCCTCGGCCGCCATCGAAGAGGCCGACCGCCAGGCGCTGCGCGACGTGGGCTTCACCGACCGCGACATCTGGGACATCGCCTCCGTCACCGGTTTCTTCAACATGACCAACCGCGTGGCCTCGGCCACGGCGATGGTCCCAAACGACGAGTATCACGGCGCTTTCAGATGAGACTGCGCGCGCTCATACTGGCAGCCGCGGGCCTGACCCCGCTGGCCGCCCCGGCGATGGAGCTGGACTTCCCCGGCCCGGCGATCCGGGCCGCCGAAGAGGTGGCGCCGCTCTCCAGCTATGCCCTGGCGGTGTCCGCCTGGGGCGGCGACGGGTTCGAGACCCTGACCGCCGAGGGTGCCGTGGTGCAGCAGGCCTGGCAGATCCAGACCGACGGTCTGACCACGCTGCAGATCCTCAAACCGCTGCGCGACCAGCTTGCCACGGCCGGATACGAGCCGCTTTTCGAATGCGAGGACGACGCCTGCGGCGGCTTCGATTTCCGCTATGCCACCGACGTGCTGCCGGAACCGGCGATGCATGTGAACCTGGGCGATTACCGCTACCTCGCCGCGCGCAAGCCGGGCGGGGATGGGCCGGAATATGTCTGCCTGCTGGTCAGCCGCTCGTCGACGCGCGGCTATGTGCAGCTCGTGCATATCGGCGCGGCCTCCGCGCTGCCCGACCCCGACCCGGTCGCCTCGACCAAGTCGCCCGATGCCGCCGCACCCGTGACCGACGCCGACCAGTTCGGCGACCGGCTGGAGCGGCTGGGCCACGCGGTTTTGGACGATCTGCGCTTCGCCACCGGCTCCTCGCAGCTCGAGTCGGAGGAGTTCGCCTCGCTCGACGCGCTGGCCGCCTATCTACGCGACAATCCCGGGCGCAGGGTCGTCCTGGTCGGCCACACCGATGCCGAGGGCGCGCTGGCGGGCAATATCGCGCTGTCCAAGCGCCGCGCGCAGTCGGTGGCCGATTTTCTGGTGGGCAGTCTGGGCGCCGACCGCGCCCAGATCAGCGCCGAGGGCGTGGGCTATCTCGCGCCGCTGGCCAGCAACCTGACCGATGACGGGCGCGAGAAAAACAGAAGGGTCGAAGTGATTCTCACCTCGACCCAGTAGTTGCACCTTCAGGGAGAAATCTAGCCCGCCTACCAGCTGTCGGGATCCTTGCCCGAGAAATGACCGGCGAGGAAATCGATGAACGCCCGCACCTTGGGCTGGGTGAACCGGCCCGGCGGGTAGACGGCGTAGATGCCCAGCGTGTCCACCGGCAGGCCCGGGATCGCCTCTTCCACCAGCCCCTTTTCCATCGCGTCGCGGTAGAGGAAGCTCGGCAGATAGGCGATGCCCAGCCCGGCGATCGCGGCGTTCAACAGCGACTGGCCGTCATTCACCGTCAGCCAGCCCGCGGTGCGCACCTGCCGCTTCTCGCCCGAGGGCGCGGTGATCTTCCACACGTTGCCGCTGGCCTGGTTGGAATAATGCAGCAGCTTGTGCTCGTTCAGATCGTCGATCTTCTGCGGCCGGCCGTATTTCTGGAAATAGGAGGGCGCGCCGATCATCCGCTTGGTGGTCTCGGCCAGCTTGCGGGCCCGCAGCGTGCTGTCCTCCAGCTCGCCCACGCGGATCGCCATGTCGAACCCTTCCGAAATCAGTTCCACATAGCGGTTGTTCAGAACCATGTTCACCGTGATGTCGGGATATTCCTGCAGGAACTCGCCCAAGAGCGGCGACAGGTGATTCACACCGAAATCGGTGGCCACGCTGATCCGCAGCAGCCCCGAGGGCGCCGATTGCATGGCGGTGACCAGCGCGTCGGCCTCTCCGGCATCGTTCAGAACGCGGCGCGCGCGGTCGTAATAGGCCAGCCCGATCTCGGTCGGGCTGACGCGGCGGGTCGTCCGATTCAGAAGCCGCGCGCCGAGGCGCGCCTCGAGGGACGACACGTGCTTTGACACGGCGGACTTGGAAATGCCCATTTTCTTTGCCGCATCGGTGAAGCCCCCCTGGTCCACCACAGTGGCGAACGCTTCCATTTCGGTCAGTCGATCCATCTCGATACCTTCCCGCACTTGTCTTCGGGCTCAGGTATCGCTCCGAAATCGGGCAGGAATGCGGAGGGGGGCGGACAATATCGGGATAATTGCGCGCAGTGTTCTGGGCACGGAAACGCCGCTGACCCCACGTCAAAATGTCGCAGCCAGCCGCATTCCCTGGTCGATCGCCCGTTTCGCGTCCAGTTCTGCGGCCTTTTCCGCCCCGCCGATCACATGCGCCGCGATGCCTTGGGCCGCCAGCGCGTCGGCCAGGTCGCGCCGCGAGAGCTGCCCGGCGCAAAGGACGACGGTGTCCGCGGGAATCAGCGTCGGGGTCTCGCGCGCCTCGCCAAAACTGACATGCAGCCCCTCGGACGTGATGCGTTCGTAATTCACGCCGCTGAGCATCTTGACGCCCTTCATCTTCAGCGCCGCGCGGTGAATCCAGCCGGTGGTCTTGCCCAGCCGCTTGCCCGGCTTCTCGGCCTTGCGCTGCAGCAGCGTGACCTCGCGCGCGGGCGTCTCCGGGTGCGGCCCGCCGGGCGCCAGCCCGCCACGGTCCCGCTCCGGGTCGGACACGCCCCATTCCTCTTGCCACGCCGCCAGATCCTCGGTCGGGCTGTCACCCGTGACCAGGAACTCGGCCACGTCGAAGCCGATCCCGCCCGCGCCCACGACGGCCACGCGGCCGCCGGCCTCGGCACCGCCCGCAAGCAGGTCGATATAGCTGATCACGTTCGGGCCGTCCTGCCCCGCGATGCCGGGGTCGCGCGGCGCGACGCCGGTGGCGACGATCACCTCGTCGAACCCCTTCAGGTCCTCCAGCCCGGCCTCGCTGCCCAGCCGCAGGTCTATCCCGGCGCGCTCCACCATGGTGGCGAACCAGTCCACCAGCCCGCGGAACTCCTCCTTCCCCGGCACCTTCTTGGCCATGTTGAGCTGCCCGCCCAACGTGTCCGCCTTGTCGAACAGCGTCACCTTGTGCCCCCGCTCCGCCGCCGTCAGCGCCGCCGACAGCCCCGCCGGCCCGGCGCCCACCACGGCCACCGTCTTGGCCACCTCGGCCGGCTCGATGACCAGTTCGGTCTCGAAACAGGCGCGCGGGTTCACCAGGCAGGTGCTGATCTTGCCGCTGAAGGTATGGTCCAGGCAGGCCTGGTTGCAGGCGATGCAGGGCGCGATCTCGTCCGCGCGCCCCTCGGCGGCCTTTTTCACGAACTCCGGATCGGCCAGGAAGGGCCGCGCCATCGACACCATGTCCGCGCAACCCTCGGCCAGAACGCCCTCCGCCACTTCGGGCGTGTTGATCCGGTTGGAGGTGATAACGGGAATCCCGACCTCCCCCATCAGCTTCTTGGTTACCCAGGCAAAGGCCCGACGCGGCACCGATGTGGCGATGGTCGGCACCCGCGCCTCGTGCCAGCCAATGCCGGTGTTGATGATCGTGGCGCCCGCCCTCTCGATCTCTTTCGCCAGCGTCACGACCTCTTCCCAAGTGGAGCCGTTGGGCACCAAGTCGATCATGCTCAGCCGGTAGATCACGACGAAATCGTCCTCCACCGCGGCGCGCACCCGCCGGACCACCTCGATCGGCAGCCGCATCCGGTTCTCGTAGGAGCCGCCCCAGCGGTCGGTGCGCTTGTTGGTATGGGTCACAAGGAACTGGTTCAGGAAATACCCTTCGGAGCCCATCACCTCGACCCCGTCATAGCCCGCCTCGCGCGCCCGCGCGGCCGCGGTGGCGATGTCCGAGATCTGCTTCTCGATCCCCGCCTCGTCGAGTTCGTTGGGAACGAATGGCGAGATCGGCGATTTCACCGCCGAGGGCGCCACGCAATCGGGCCCGTAGGCATAGCGGCCCGCATGCAGGATCTGCATGGCGATCTTGCCGCCGGCCGCGTGCACCCGGTCCGTCACAACCCGGTGGTTGGCGATGTCCTCCTCGGAAAACAGCCCCGCCGCGCCGGGAAAGACGCCGCCCTCGCGGTTCGGTGCCATGCCGCCCGTCACCATCAGCCCCACGCCGCCGCGCGCCCGCGTGGCGTAGAACTCGGCCACCCGGCTCCAGTCGCCACGCTCCTCCAGCCCGGTATGCATGGAGCCCATCAGAACCCGGTTCTTCAAAGTGGTGAAGCCCAGGTCCAGCGGGGCCAGCAGATGCGGATAATGGGTCATTCCGTCCTCCCTTTGCGCCGCGAGGATGCAAAAGCCGCGCCCCGATTGTCACGCGCAACGCGGCGTCACGGGGTGTGTTGAAACAGCGTATAGGGCCCCTAGGTTGAGGCCATGGCACGGGAACACGGCGAAGGGTCCATCCTGAAAGCCGCGCTGCTCGCCACGCTGCACTGCACCATCGGCTGCACGATCGGCGAAGTGGCCGGCCTGGCCATCGGCGTCTCGCTCGGCCTCGGCCCGTGGTGGTCGATGGCGATCGGCACCGTGCTGGCCTTCATCTCCGGGCTGGGCCTGGCCACCATCCCCCTGGCACGGTCGCAGAAGATCGCCTTGTCCAGGGCGTTCTCGATGATCTGGATGGGCGAAACCGCCTCCATCGCCGCGATGGAATTGGCGATGAACGGCGCCGACTACCTGCTGGGCGGCGCGTCGGTCGCCTCGGTCTTCGCGCCGCGATTCTGGTGGGCGATGGGGCTGGCCATCCCGGTGGGCTTCGCCGCCGCCTTCCCGGTCAATTTCCACATGATCCGCCGCGGGTTGGGACACCATCACCACTGAGCAGGGCTCAGCCGTTCTCGATCACGAAGGGCGTCTCGTAGTAGGCGAATTGCGGGCGGCTTCCATACATCGCCTCGGCCCTGTCGCACCAGGCCGCGTCATGGGCGCGCTTCGCCGCCTCGATGCTCTTCCACAGGTAGACCCCGCCGCCCCGGTTGTTTTCCGGGTCATAGAGATAGGTCTTGCGGATCAGATCGGGGTTGTCGCGCCACCCCGGTACGGTTTTCTCATAAAGCGCCAGAACCTCGGCTCGCCCCAGCCCCGCGGCGATCTCGAAGGTCACGATCTCGGTGATCATCCCGGCCCCCTTCTTCTTGGAAAAAACTCATACCCCGCCGCGCGCGCCGGCGCCCGGCAAGGCCGCTACATCGTCTCCAGGCAATGCCGGCGGAAGGCCTTTTTCAACATGTCGAGTTCCGCGCGCAGCAGGTCGACCTCGGCCCGGATGTCCTCTTCCAGCGGCTCGCCGGTAACGATGGCGAAGCTGCCCAGCCGCGCGCCGCCCGCCGCATCGCGGATCACGAAGGTCTGCACCCCGTCGCTCAGCAGTTCCGCCGGGATCGGCACCGCCACCCGGAACTGGCCGGGCACGGCGGGGTCGGCGGTCAGGGTCACCCCCTCCACCGGCGTTTCCAGGTGCAGCACCTCCAGCCGCGGCGCGGGGCCCTCGGGCACGCCGCTCAGCACCCCCTCCCAGACCCCTGCCCGGATCCGCGCCTTGGTCAGCACCATCTCGCCCATCTGCGCCCCCTCACAGCTCCGAGCGCGGCCGGCGGCTCATCGCCAGGTCGCGCAGGATGATCTGGTTCATCTCCGGGCCCTCGAAGATCAGGTCCAGCCACATCTTCTCCACCCGTTTCTCGTTCAGCTTGGTATAGGCGAGGTCGAACTCGACGCTCACCTCGCCCTCCTGCAGGGGCAGCTCGCGCACCACCTGCTCGACATTCGGCCCGTGCTTGACGTTCAGCCGGGCGAAGATCTCCAGAGGCTTCTCCATCTCGACGATCGTGGCCAGCCGCACCAGGTGGCGCCGCTCCAGCCCCTGCACCGCCTCGGGCGGCAGGTCGACGGCCAGCGACAGGAAGGACCCGTCGAAGCGGAACACGTCCATGCGCAGCCCGAAGGGGGCGAGGTCCGCCTCGCGGGTGTTGCGGATCTGGCGCAGGGTGATCTCCGAGACCGCGCAGTCGTGAAACACCGTCACCTCGTCGCCGATCCGGGTGTTGTTCTCCACCGCCGCCGTCCCGGGACGGTCCAGCGGGCCGCGCCAGGGCTGCGGGCGATAGGCCCAGTCGGTGCCCATCGGCGTCTGGATCGCGTTGGGGCCGACCAGCGGCAGGGTCAGCCGCCCGTCGGCGACATGGATCACCCGGTCGATCTGGCGGCGCAGGCGCCGGGCATGGCCGCGCAGCCGGCGTAGCGCGGCGAGGTCGAGCGTTCCGGCCGCCTCGGCCGCGCGCCGCCAGCGCCGCACGCCGCGGCGCTGCGCCACCCGGTCGATCAGCGAATTCAACGCCTTTGCCATTCTGCCTGCCCCAGTCGCCCGTCGCGGCCCTCTTCACGGCCCGTTTCAGGATTAGAGCAAATGACCGGGGATTTCACCCCAAGATTCACCCGCCCGCAGGCCGTGGCCGGGGACGGGATTGCCGGGTCACCGGCGCCGCCTCCGCCTCTGCCGCTGCGGCCTTGGCGGCGGCCGCGCTTTCGGCGCGGATGCGGGCCACGAAAAGGGACAGCGTCGCCTGGCCGGCGTCGTCGCTCATCGGCCGGTTGGCAAAGGCCGCGACCGAGGCCGTCACCATCCGCCCGTTCACCTCGAAGATCGCGCGCCAGTATTCCGGCCCCAGCGCCGGGTCGTCCTCGGCGCTGCTGTCCCGGACATGTAGCAGGAAGGCGCCGTCGCGGGTGAACATCTGAAGGATTTCCACGCTCTCGGCCCGGCCGTCGCGGGCCAGCGCCGCGCGCCCCTCGTCCGAGGCGAAGAAGCTTTTCATCCGCCCCGCCTGCCCCGCCAGCCCGATGCCCGCCGGCACCTCGCCGGTGACCGAGGCGGTCAGCAGCGCGGGCACGCGCGGACGCGGGGCATTGGATTTGCGGGTCAGCGCGGCGCAGCCCGCCAGCAGCACGAAGGAGGTGGCCTCGGCATCGCGCGAGGCCGGACGGTCGACGCAATAGCCCTTGGGCCCGGCCACCACGACCGCGCCGCGGGCCACGCTCAGCTTTTCCGGGGCGTTGCGCGGATAGGTGAAGGCGCCGGGACCGGCGCCCTCCATGCAGCCCGCCAGCAGGGCCAGGGCGCAGGCCCCGGCCCAGGCCGGCCTAGAGATCCATGTAGACATGCTTCTCTTCGTTTCCGCCCGGATGCGTGACCGCGCCCTTGACGGTCGAGCCCACGAGCTGGGCGTATTTCCACAGCGCGCCCGAGGCGTAGATGGTTTCCCTGGGGCCGGACCAGTCGGCCTTGCGCGCCGCCAGTTCCTCGTCGCTCAGCGCGACCGAGATCTCGCCCTTGATCGCGTCGATGGTGATCATGTCGCCATCCTTCAACAGCGCGATCGGCCCGCCCTGCGCCGCCTCGGGGCCGACATGGCCCACGCAGAAGCCGCGCGTCGCGCCCGAGAAGCGGCCGTCGGTGATCAGCGCCACCTTCTTGCCCATGCCCTGGCCGGACAGCGCGGCGGTGGTGGCCAGCATCTCGCGCATGCCGGGGCCGCCCGCGGGGCCCTCGTTGCGGATGACGATCACCTCGCCTTCCTGGTACTCGCGGTTCTGCACGGCGGCGAAGGCGTCCTCCTCGCATTCGAAGACGCGCGCCGGGCCTGTGAAGACCTGCTGGTCCCGCTCCATGCCCGCCACCTTCACGATGGCGCCCTCGGGGGCCAGGTTGCCCTTCAGGCCGACCACACCGCCGGTGGGCGAGAGCGGGGTGTCGACGGGGTAGATGACGCGGCCGTCGGCCTCGCGCTCCACCAGGTCGATCTCTTCGCCGATGGTGCGGCCGGTGACGGTCAGGCAGTCCTCGTGGATCAGGCCCGCCTTGCGCAGCTCCTTCATCACCACCGGCACGCCGCCGGCCTCGTAGAGGTCCTTGGCCACGTATTGGCCGCCGGGCTTGAGGTCGACGAAATAGGGCGTGTCGCGGAAGATGTCGGTCACGTCGAAAAGATCGAAGTCGATCCCCGCCTCATGCGCCATCGCGGGCAGGTGCAGGCCGGCATTGGTCGAGCCGCCCGTGCAGGCCACCACGCGCGCGGCGTTCTCGAGGCTCTTGCGGGTGACGATGTCGCGGGCGCGGATGTTCTTCTCGATCAGGTTCATCACCGCCTCACCGGAGGCCTCGGCATACTGGTCGCGGCTTTCATAGGGCGCGGGCGCGCCCGAGGAGTTCGGCAGCGCAAGGCCGATCGCCTCGGAAACGCAGGCCATGGTGTTGGCGGTGAACTGGCCGCCGCAGGCGCCGGCCGAGGGGCAGGCGGCATGTTCCAGCCGATAGAGCTGCTCTTCGCTCAGGTTGCCGGCCTGGTTCTGGCCCACCGCCTCGAACACGTCCTGAACGGTCAGGTCGCGGCCGTCCAGCCGGCCCGGCAGGATCGAGCCGCCATAGATGAAGACCGAGGGCACGTTCAGGCGGATCATCGCCATCATCATGCCCGGCAGCGACTTGTCGCAGCCGGCAAGCCCCACCAGCGCGTCATAGCAATGGCCGCGCATGGTCAGCTCCACCGTGTCGGCAATCGCCTCGCGCGAGGCGAGCGAGCTGCGCATGCCCTCGTGGCCCATGGCGATGCCGTCGGTCACGGTGATGGTGGTGAATTCGCGCGGGGTGCCCTTGGCGGCCTTGACGCCCAGCTTCACGGCCTGGGCCTGGCGGTTCAGGGCGATGTTGCACGGCGCCGCCTCGTTCCAGCAGGTGGCCACGCCAACGAAGGGCTGCGCGACCTCCTCGTCGCTCAGCCCCATGGCGTAGTAGTAGGAGCGGTGCGGCGCGCGGGCCGGGCCCTCGGTCACGTGGCGGCTGGGAAGGCGGGACTTGTCGAACGGGCGCTTGGTCATGGGTCTCCTCCGGGTCTTGTTCCCTTGGGAATAGACGCGCCCGGCCCAGGGCACAAGCGCGATTGATGCGGGCCGGAGGGCGGTCTAGGGTCGCGGCGAAGGACAGCCGACATGCGATATGCCCCCCATGACAGCCTCGTCGCCCCCGCGCGGCCCAGCCGCGCGCTGTGGCGCGTGGTGCTGGGCTATCCCCTGATCATGCTGATCTACCTGGGCCTGATCTATGCCGGCCTCGCGCTGGCGGCGCAGATCATGGGGCCGGCCCCCGCCCAATCGGCCTTCCACGGCATTTTCCAAAGCACGCTGACCACGCGGGAGTCGCTGCTGCTGCTCTTCTCCTTCGCCTTTCTGATCCTGGGCACCGCGGCGGTGACGCAGCAGCTCCATCAGCGCTCCGCGCTCAGCCTGATCGGCCCGCTGCCGCGCGCGGCGCGCGATTTCCTGCTGACGCTGCGGGCGCTGGCGCTGCTCTACGCCGTTCTGTGGTTCGCGCTGCCCGGCGGGGACGAACTGCAGCGCAACCTGGACCTGCGGCGCTGGCTGATGCTGCTGCCGCTGGCACTGCCTGCCATCCTGATCCAGACCGCCGCCGAAGAACTGCTGTTCCGCGGCTACCTGCAACAGCAGCTCGCGGCGCGCTTCGCCTCGCCGCTGGTCTGGATGGGGGTGCCCGCTGCGCTCTTCGCCTGGGGGCATTACGTGCCGGGCGAGGCCGGCGGCAACGCCCTCGGCATGGCCGCCTGGGCGGCGGGGTTCAGCCTGCTCGCGGCCGACCTGACCGCGCGCACCGGCACGCTTGGAGCGGCGACGGGTCTGCACTTCGCCAACAACGCGCTGGCCATCCTGATCGTGTCGCTGCCCGGCCCGGTCTCGGGCCTGTCGCTCTACCTTTCTCCCTACGACATGGCGGCCCCCGAACTCGGCCCGCAGATGCTGGTCGAACTGGCCGTGCTGGGGGTAAGCTGGCTGGCCACGCGGGTCGCCCTGAGGGTCTGAGCCCTGCCCGATGGACGCGCGCGCGCCCACGCGCTAGCTTCCCCCCGACAAGCCACAGGAGCCCCCATGCGCGCCCCCGAATTCGCCGCCTATATCCGCCCCGCGAAACTCTACCCCGAGATCTGGCGGCTCGGCCTCGGCCTGTTGCTGATCCTGTTCTGCCTGCTGGGCACCTCGGCGATCATGCTGGTGGTGCTCTACCCGATCGTCGGACCGCTCAACTATTTCGGCTGGGTGATGGGGCTGAGCCAGCCCGACACGCCCGCCAAGGTGCTGTTCCTGCTGGGCACGTTCTCGGGCATGGCACTGGGGCCGGTGCTGGCCGCCGCTGCCTGCCATTTCCGTGGCCCCGGCACGCTGTTCGGCCCGGCGGGCGAGACCCTGCGCGGCTTCTTCCTGACCCTGGCGGTGCTGGCCCCCCTCTACGCGGTCGGTCTGGGCATCAGCTGGATGATCGCCCCGCCCATGCCCAATCTGCCACTCTCCACCTGGATGGGCTGGCTGCCGCTGGCGCTGCCGCTGGTCCTGCTGCAGGTCAGCGCCGAGGAGATGCTCTTTCGCGGCTACCTGCAGCAGCAACTCGCC
Source organism: Paracoccaceae bacterium (assembly GCA_049974865.1). Lineage (GTDB taxonomy): Bacteria > Pseudomonadota > Alphaproteobacteria > Rhodobacterales > Rhodobacteraceae > JAGSOU01. Next base: position 13,990 of record JBNGCX010000020.1, on the reverse strand, counting down.
GCACGCTTCGCCGCGCGCTGGGTATGGATGGGCCTGCCGGCGCTGCTCTTCGCCTCGCTGCACTACAACCCGCAGGCCGGGGTAAACGCCTGGCTGATCATCGCCGTCACCCTCGGCTTTGCCCTGATCGCCGCCGACCTGACCGAGCGCACCGGCTCTCTCGGCGCCGCGATCGGGCTGCATTTCGCCAACAACGTCTTCGCCATGCTGGTTTTGTCGGTGCAGGGCACCATCACGGGGCTGGCGCTCTACCTCACCTCCTACGGGGTGGCCGACGCCGGCATGCTGCCGCTGGGGCTGGCAGTGGACCTCGGAATGCTGTTCGTGATCTGGCGGCTGCTGCGGGCGGTCCTCACCCGCTAGGCGGCATTCGATTGCATTTGACGCCGCGGCCCCTTATCTCGGGCCGCAACAGGCTGCGATGGGCAAATTCCGATGAACTGGATCACGAACTACGTCAAACCGAAGATCGACTCGCTGTTTTCCCGCCGCGAGGTGCCCGAGAACCTGTGGCGCAAATGCGATGACTGCGGGACGATGCTGTTCCACCGCGAGTTGTCCGACAACCTGATGGTCTGCACCCAGTGCGGCCACCATATGGCCATCAGCCCGCGCGAGCGGTTCGCCGCGCTGTTCGACGGCGGCGTGTTCGCCGAGGTCAAGGTGCCCGAGCCGGTCGCCGACCCGCTGCATTTCCGCGACCAGAAGAAATACCCCGACCGCATGCGGGCCGCCCAGAAATCGACGGGCGAAAAAGAGGCCATGCTGGTCGCCGAGGGCGAAATGGGCCGGACCCCCATCGTCGCCGCCGCGCAGGACTTCTCCTTCATGGGCGGGTCGATGGGCATGTATGTCGGCAACGCCATCATCGCCGCCGCCCAGCGCGCGGTGGAACTGGGCCGCCCGCTGATCCTGTTCTCCGCCGCAGGCGGCGCGCGCATGCAGGAGGGCATCCTGTCGCTGATGCAGATGCCGCGCACCACCGTCGCCGTCGAGATGCTGAAAGAGGCCGGCCTGCCCTACATCGTGGTTCTCACCCACCCCACCACGGGCGGCGTGACCGCCTCCTACGCAATGCTGGGCGACGTGCATATCGCCGAGCCGAACGCGCTGATCTGCTTCGCCGGCCCCCGCGTCATCGAACAGACCATCCGCGAGAAGCTGCCCGAGGGCTTCCAGCGCGCCGAATACCTGCTCGACCACGGCATGCTCGACCGGGTGACCCCGCGCACCGAGATGCGGGACGAACTGATCACCATCACCCGCATGCTGCTGGGCCTGCCCCCCGCGGTGAAGGGCGACCTGCCCGCCCCCGCGCCGGAGGAAACCGAGGCCGCCGGCAAGAAAACGGCCGGCAAGAAGAAACCCAAGGAATGACCGCCGCCGGCTCCGACGTCATCCTCGAACGGATGATGTCGCTGCACCCCAAGGTGATCGACCTGACGCTCGACCGCGTCTGGCGCCTACTCGACGCCCTCGACCACCCCGAGCGCGCCCTGCCCCCGGTGATCCATATCGCCGGCACCAACGGCAAGGGCTCGACGCTGGCCATGATCCGCGCGGGTCTGGAGGGCGCGGACAAATCCGTCCACGCCTATACCTCGCCGCATCTGGCCCGCTTCCACGAACGCATCCGCCTGGCGGGCAAGCTGATCTCCGAGGACGCTCTGAGCCGCGTCCTCGACGACTGCTACGCCGCCAATGACGGCGCCCCGATCACCTATTTCGAGATCACCACCGTCGCGGCGCTTCTGGCCTTTTCCCGCACGCCCGCCGATTACACCCTGCTCGAGGTGGGCCTCGGCGGCCGCCTCGACGCCACCAACGTGGTCGAGAAACCGGCGCTGACCGTCATCGCGCCCGTCTCCATCGACCACCAGCAGTTCCTCGGCGACACGCTGGAAGAGATCGCGGGCGAGAAAGCGGGCATCCTCAAGCACGGCGTGCCCTGCGTGGTCGGCCCGCAAGACGACACGGCGCTCGAGGTGATCGAGGCCCGCGCCGCCCGCCTCGGCGCGCCCCTGCTGGCCCACGGCCAGCACTGGCATGTCTGGGAAGAACACGGCCGGCTCGTGTTCCAGGACGAAACCGGCCTGCTCGACCTGCCGCTCCCGAACCTCATCGGCGCCCACCAGGTACAGAACGCCGGCATCGCGCTGGCTGCGCTGCGCGCGCTCGGCTACGGCGAAGAGGCCTGCGAGGCCGCCGTCACCAAGGCGCAATGGCCCGCCCGCCTGCAACGCCTGCGCCACGGCCCCCTGGTCGAGGCCGCCGGCCGGGCCGAGCTCTGGCTCGACGGCGGTCACAACCCCGCGGCGGGCGAGGCGCTGGCCGAGGCGCTCACCCGCCTGCCCCCGCGCCCGGTCCACCTGGTCTGCGGCATGCTCAACACCAAGGACATCGCGGGCTACCTGCGCCCGCTGGCCCAGGCCGCGGAAACCCTCACCGCTGTCTCCATCCCGGGCGAGGCCAACACCCTGCCCGCCGAAACCACGGCCCGCGCGGCAGAGACTGCGGGCCTGCCCGCCGGCACCGCCGGGTCCGCCCATGAAGCCATCGAGGCGATCACGGCGAAGACGCCCAATGCCCGCATCCTGATCTGCGGCTCGCTGTACCTCGCCGGAAACGTGCTGCGCGAAAACGGCTGACAGCCCGCCCTTGGCCGCGCGCGGATTGGGGCTCTGCCCCAAACCCCGGGGATATTTGGAAACAGAAGAAGGGGGCGCAGTGTCTCTTCTTCTGTTCGAAGATATCCCCCCGGAGGCATGCCGCCGCCCCCGGGTGGCGGAGAAAGAAGGCTTGCGCCGAAGGCGCGCATTCCGGCCGCTGGGCTATTGGCCCCAATCGGCGTCCTGCATCTCGCGCAACCGGCTCGCCGTGCGCTCGAACTCGAAGGCGCCCGTGCCCTCGACATAGAGCATCTCGGGCTGCGCCGCGGCGGAGCAGATCAGCCGCACCTTCGCCTCGTAGAGCGCATCGACCAGGGTGACGAAGCGCCGGGCCTCGTTGAAATTGCTCCGCCCCAGCCGCGGGATGTCCTCGAGGATCAGCACGCGCAACGCCTCGGCCAGTGCCAGGTAGTCAGCCGGGCCCAGCGGCTGGGCGCAGAGATCCCAGAAGGTGGCGCGCCCCACGCCAGCCCTGAACCGCGGCAGCCGCACCTCGCGCCCCTTCACCGTCAGCACCAGCGGTTCGCCTGCGCCGCCGGTGAAATCGCGCCAGATCTCGTCCATCGCCTCCTGTGCGGCCGCGTCGGCGGGGCAGAAATAGACCTCAGCGCCCGACAGCCGGTTCTGCCGGTAATCGTTGGGCGAGGCGAGGTGATGCACCTCCAGCCGCTCCTTGATCAGGTCGATGAAGCGCAGGAAGCGCTCGCGCTGCAGCCCGTCCTTGTACAGGTCGTCCGGCACCCGGTTGGAGGTGGTGACCACCGTCACCCCGTTGTCGAACATCAGGTCGAATAGCCGCCCCACCAGCATCGCGTCGGTGATGTCGGTGATCTGCATCTCGTCGAAGCACAGCAGGCGAAGGTCCCTGGACAGCGCCTCGGCCACCGGCCGCAGGGCGTCCTTGGCCCCCTTCTGCCGCGCCTTGTGCAGGCCCTCGTGCACCTCCTGCAGGAAGGCGTGGAAATGCACCCGGCGCTTCTCGGGGATGGCGACATGGTCGTAGAACAGGTCCATCAGCATCGACTTGCCGCGCCCCACCCCGCCCCAGAGGTAGAGGCCGCGCACCGGCGCCGGCTTCTTGCGGAACAGCGCAAAGCCGCGCTTTTCGCCGGCCGCGTCCTCCAGCTGCCGGCGCACCCGCTCCAGCGGGTCGAGCACGGCCATCTGGCCGGGGTCGGCGTGCAGCGCGCCCTCGGTCACCTTCCGGGCGTATTTCTCGCGCAACGTGTCGTACATCGGGCCTCCAATACGCCGCGCCGATCCATAAGGAAAGGTGGCGCAGGCCATCTCGGAATATGATTTGACCTGCGCGCGGATGTCGCAGAGTCTCGCGCGGCTTTCAAGGAGACCCCGATGCCCCAGACCCGCGCACCCCTCTTCACCCCCGTCCTGATCGGCGGCTGCGTGATCATCATGCTCAGCTTCGCCGTGCGCGCCAGTTTCGGGGTGTTCCAGATCCCCATTGCCGAGGAGTTCGGCTGGCTGAGGGCCGAGTTCAGCCTGGCCATCGCCATCCAGAACCTCGCCTGGGGGATCGGCCAGCCGATCTTCGGCGCACTGGCCGAGCGTTTCGGCGACCGCCGCGCGATCATCCTGGGGGCGCTCACCTATGCCGCGGGGCTGGTGCTGTCCTCCTTTGCCGTGACGCCCGAGGCTCACCAGATGCTGGAAATCCTGGTGGGCTTCGGCATCGCCGGCACCGGGTTCGGCGTGATTCTCGCCGTGGTGGGCCGGGCGGCGAGCGACGACAACCGCTCGGTCGCGCTGGGCATCGCCACCGCGGCGGGCTCGGCCGGGCAGGTCTTCGGCGCACCGGTGGCCGAGTGGCTGCTGTCGATGATGACCTGGCAGAGCGTGTTCCTGATCTTCGCAGCTACCATCCTCGCCACGCTGATGGCGCTGCCGATGTTGCGCGCGCCGCAGCCCGCCACAAGGGCCGAGCTGGAGCAGAGCATGGGCGACGCCCTGCGCACCGCGTTGCGCGACCCCTCCTACACGCTGATCTTCCTGGGCTTCTTTTCCTGCGGTTACCAGCTGGCCTTCATCACCGCGCATTTCCCGGCCCTGGTGACCGAGATGTGCGGCGCCATCGACCCGTCGGGGACGCTGGCCTCGGTCGGGGTGGGGACGACCTCGGCGCTGGGGGCACTGTCGATCTCGCTCATCGGTCTCGCCAATATCGCGGGGACGATCTACGCCGCCTGGCTGGGCAAGCGGTTTTCCAAGAAATACCTGCTTTCGATGATCTACCTGGGCCGGACGCTGGCCGCGGGGCTGTTCATCCTGATGCCCATCACGCCAACCAGCGTGATCCTGTTCTCGGTGGTGATGGGCTCGCTGTGGCTGGCCACGGTGCCGCTGACCAGCGGGTTGGTCGCCCATATCTACGGGCTGCGCTACATGGGCACGCTTTACGGCATCGTGTTCTTCTCGCACCAGCTGGGCAGCTTCCTGGGTGTCTGGCTGGGCGGGCGGCTTTACGACATCTACGGCGATTACACGCTGGTGTGGTGGGTCGGCGTGGGCGTGGGCGCCTTCTCGGCCATCGTGCACCTGCCGGTGCGCGAGCGCCCGCTGAAGGCCGCCGCCGCGGCCGCCTGAACGCGCGAAACCTCATATGGAAGTCATATGCGGGTCATATGGCTTTCATATCGCGATTTCGGGGTGGTCAGACCGCGCGCAGGAACTCCTGTATCGCGGCGTGAACTTCGCGTGGGTGGGTGTAGGGCAGCGCGTGGGTGGCGTCCTTGACCTGCACCTGCCGGGCAGCGCGGTTGATCTCGGCCAGCCGGCCCATGCCGGCCAGCGGGATCGCCGGGTCGGCCCCGCCCCAGACCGCCAGAACGGGGATGCCCGCCTCGGCGATGGCCCTGTGCTGGGGGCCGAGATCGGCGGCCAGCATGTGGCGCAGGCTGGACAGCACGGCGGGCAGGAAGCCGCGGAACCGGACCTCGCCCAGCTGCATCGCGGCGATACCCTCCACCGCCACGGGCAGGCGCCCCGCCCGCCGCGCGTCGCGCCGGGTCTGCCAGCCGCCCAGCACCTGCATCAGCCAGTCACCGAACAGGGGCACGGAGCGGGCGAGGCGGTGCAGCGGGGCGGGGTGGTGACCCAGCCCGGCGGGGGAGAGCAGGATCAGCCGCGCCACCCGGTGCGGCTCTTCGGCGGCGAAGCAGGTGGCGATGCTGCCGCCCATGGAATAGCCCAGCAGCGTCAGGTCGCCCTCAAGCCCCTGATCCTTTAGCAGGTCGCGGAGCTGGCGCAGGAAGAACGCGGCGTCCTGCTTGCCGCCCGGCCGGTCCGACAGCCCCCGGCCGTAAAGGTCGTAGCGCAGCACGCGGAAGCCCATCATGGTCAGCGCCTTGACCACCGCCTCCCAGACATAGGAGGCCGAGGCCACCCCGTGCACGCAGACCGCCACCGGCCCCCGCGTGGGGCCGTCCCAGCGGTAATGGGTCACGCCCTGCGACAGTTCCGCGAACCGCCCCGGCGCCCCCTGCCGCGCGCGGGCATCCATCGGGCGGCGCAGCCAACCGGCGGCCACGTAGAGGCCGGCCAGAGCGGCCAGGAGCAGGGCCGCCCAGGTCATCGCGCGCGCCAGGCCTGCAGAATGTAGCGGCTGGTCATCAGGTCGAGATGCGCGCCGCCGCCGTTCTTGAACAGCGTGATCTCGTCCGAGCTGCCCCGTGCGAAGCGGCCCGCGGGCAGATCGTAGTAATCGGCAACCACGTCGTCGCGGGCTATCACCCCGTTTTCCAAGGGTATTTTCAGCTCTCCGATATGATCGAGCGTGGTGTCCCGGCTGTCGACGAAGACCCGCGCGCGGGCCAGCGCGGCGTCATCGGCCTCGCGCATGTCGGGGCGGTAGGCGCCGATCAGGTCGATATGCTGGCCCGGCCGCAGCCACTCGCCCCGGATCAGGGGCTGGGTGCTCATGGTCGCCGAGGTGACGATATCGGCGCCCCTCACCGCCGCTTCGAGGTCGGACACGGGCTGCACGTCGGGGAAGGCCGCGGCCATCCGCGCCGCCCCCTCGGACGAGCGGTTCCAGACCTGGAACCGGGCCTCGGGGAAGGCGCTGGAATAGGCCTGGTAGAGCGAATGCGCCACCGTGCCCGCCCCCACGATCAGGACGGTCTGAGAGTCGGGCCGGGCCAGGATCTTGGCGGCCAGCAGGCTGTCGCCGGCGGTCTTCCACTTGGTCACCAGGTGGAAATCGACGATCGCCTCCAGCATCCCGTCGCCGTCGGAATAGAGGTTCACCCCGCCGTTGACGGTGGGTTTGTCATGCGCCGGGTTGCCGGGGAAGATGGTGGCGGTCTTGACCGCGATCCCCATCCCGTCGATCCAAGCCGCGCGCGACAGCAGCGTGTCGGGGTTGCGATAGAGGAATGTGTCGCCGATCTCGGCCCGGGGCATTCTGTGTCCCTCGGCCAGCGCCTCGGTCAGGGCAGCCCAGGACAGCAGCGGCTCGGCCGCGTCGAAGGGGATGAAGTCAGGGGTCATAGCGGGCCTCCTCCTCGCTCAACAGGCCGGCGGCGACCAGCCGCGCGGCCCAGCCCTCGGGGCCGGTGAAATGGTGGGTCTGCCAGCCGCGCGCCCCGGCCGCCGCGATGTTGTCGGCACGGTCGTCGGTGAACAGCAGGCTCTCGGGCGGCAGGCCGCTGTCCCTCTCGACGATCTCGTAGATCCGCGGGTCGGGCTTGATCACCTTCAGGTGGCCCGAGACATAGCTGCGATCGAAATCGCGCAGGAACGGGTAGTGCGCGGCGGCCAGTTCGAAGCTGCCGACGCCGAAATTGGTCAGGGCGAAGACCGGCGTGCCCCTGGCCTGCAAGGCGCGCATGAGCTGCACGGAATGCGGGATGAGGGGCTGGGCGAGCTCCAGCCAGTGGTCGTGCCACATGCGGATCTCGTCGCGGAAATCGGGGTTGCGGTCCGCCATGTCGTAGACGGTGCGGGCGAAATCCGCGCCCAGGTCGACACGCTCGTTCATGTCGTGCAGGTCCACGGCGGCGAACAGGGCGCGGCGGCGATCCTCGCCGATCGCCCGGTCATAGAACCGTTCGGGATGCCAGCCGATCAGCACATTGCCGATGTCGAAGATCACGGCCTTGGGGGGCACTGGGGGCTCCTTTGCTCAGGATGCGGGCAGGCTAGCGGCGCGGCCCGGGCTTTTCAATTTCTGCGCGCGACCACCGGGCGGAAATCAATCCGGGACGCTGTCGCGCGCCGCGGCGTTGAGGGTGCGGTCGAGGGCGTCGAGGAAACGGGAGCGGTCGGCCCTGGAGAACGGCCGGCCGCCGCCCTGGCGGAACGGATCGGCGGCGCGCAGGTCGGCCATCAGGTCGCGCGTGGCCAGGAGGTTGCCGATGTTGGCGGGCGTGAACGCCTCGCCCTTGTGGCTGAGAACGCGGGCGCCGGCCTCGACGCATTTCGCCGCCAGCGGGATGTCCGCCGTCACCACCACGTCGCCGGGCCCGGCGCGGGTGGCGATCCACTTGTCGGCGGCATCCGGGCCCTCTGGGACGTAGACCATCTCGATCAGCGGGTGGGCCGAGGGGCGCAGCCCACCATTGGCGACCATCAGCACCTTCACGCCGCGGCGCTGGGCGACGCGCTCGACCTCGGCCTTGACTGGGCAGGCATCGGCATCGACGAAGATTCGCGTCACGCGAACAGCGCCTCGGCGTGGAAATCGAGGTGGTCGGCCATGAAGCTGGAGACGAAGAAATAGCTGTGGTCGTAACCCTTCTGCATGCGGAAGGCGCCTTCCTGCCGCCGGGCGGCCATGGCCTCGGCCAGCGCCTCGGGCTTCAGCAGTTCCAGGAACTGGTCGCTGGTGCCCTGGTCGATCAGGACCGGCCCGTCGAAGCCCCCCTCGCGCATCAGCAGCGTCGCGTCGTGGCGCACCCAGGCGGCCGGATCGTCGCCCAGATAGGCAGCGAACTGCTTGCGCCCCCAGTCGGATTGCGTGGGGTGCGCGATGGGCGCGAAGGCCGAGACGCTGGCGAACCGGCCCGGATAGGTCATGGCCAGCGTCAGCGCGCCGTGCCCGCCCATGGAATGGCCGGTGATGGCCTGGCGCTCTTCCTCGATCGGCACGTTGTGCAGCAGGAGCTTGGGCAGTTCCTCGGCGATGTAATCCCACATGCGGTAATGCGGGGCCCAGGGCGCCTGCGTGGCATTGACATAGAAGCCCGCGCCCTGCCCGAGGTCGTAGGCCTCGTCATCGGCCACGCCCTCGCCGCGGGGCGAGGTGTCGGGGAAGACGACGGCGATCCCGTGCTCCGCCGCCCAAGCCTGGACGCCGGCCTTGGTCATGGCGTTCTCATGGGTGCAGGTCAGGCCCGAGAGATACCACAGGAGGGGCACCGGGCCGTGCTCGGCCTCGGCCGGCAGGAACAGGCCGAAGGTCATCTCGCAGCCGCAGATGTCGGAGTCGTGGGTATAGACCCCCTGCACCCCGCCGAAACACCGGTTTTCCGAAATCGTTTCCATGATCGCGCTCCCCTTTTACGTTGGCGTAGCGCGCCGGGGGTGACCCCGCAAGGCTCAGAATTGCGACACCCAGGCGATGACCGCCGAAACCGTCAGGATGCTGGCCGCCGTCGAGACCAGGATCGCCGCCGAGACGCGGTGCGGGGCGACCCCGTAATGCTGGGCCAGGATATAGACATTGCCCGCCACCGGCAGCGCGGCCGCCGCGATCATCACGCTGGCGGCGTAGGGCTCCACCGGGAACAGGACCAGCGCCGAGATCGCCACGGCGCCGGGATGCAGCACCAGCTTGGAGAAGGACAGCCAGCCCGCGACCCGCATGCGCTCGGCCGATTTGGAGGCCAGCGACGCGCCGATGGCAAACAGCGCGCCGGGCGTGGCGGCGGCGCCGAGGATCGACAGGAAATCGTTCATCGGTGCAGGGATGGGCAGGCGGAGCGCCGACCAGCCCAGGCCCAGCACGATGGACACGATCATCGGGTTCTTCAGCAGGCCCAGCCCCACGGTGCGCAGGATGCCCAGCGACATCCGCCCGTCGCGCGCGCCCGTCACCAAGATCACGATCAGGCTGCCGAAGACGATCAGGTCCACCGCCAGCACCATCATCACCGGCCCGACCGCCGCCTCGCCCAGCAGCATCGCCAGCATCGGCACGCCGAGAAACCCGACATTGCCGATCACCGCGCATTGCGCCTCGACCGCCGCCTCCTCGACGCTGAGCCGCCGGATGAGCGCCACGCCGGTGGCGACGAGATAGATCACCGCCGTGCCCCACAGGTACGCGGCAACGAAGGTCCAGTTCAGGACCTCGCCCAGGGTGAGATTGGCCGAAAAACGGAAAAGCATCGCCGAAAGGGCGAAATAGAAAACGAATTTCGTCAGATAGGCCGTGGCCTCGGCGCTGAAAAACCCGCTCCGCCCGGCCCAGTATCCGAGGCCGATCAACGCGAAAAAGGGCAGGGTTTGCAACAGGATCGCCAGCATCGGACCTTGGTAGCACGCGCAGGGCGGGGGTCAACCGACAGCTTCCGGAAAACGGCTGGAGGAACAGGGGGCTGTCTGCCCCCTCTTGCCCCGGGGCAAATCACCCCCGAGGATATTTTGGAACAGAAGAAGGGATTTCTTTACCTTCGCGGGGCAGCCTGCTCTCGCGGTACAGGCGGGGACGCCGATGGCCGCAACAGGAGACCCCCCCCTGCCGCCCGATGCGCGCGCAGGGGGGGACAAGCTTCTTCTGTTTCGAAATATCCCGGGGGAGTCGCGCGAAGCGCGACGGGGGCAGCGCCCCCTGCCGCCCCGTCCTCAACTCTAGCCGCTGCCGATCAGCACGCCTGCGCCGAAAACCAGAGCCCCGCCCACAACCACCTGGAAGGCCGCGCGGAGGAAGGGCGTCTCCATGTATTTCTTTTGAATCCAGGCAATCGCCCAGAGTTCAACGAAGACCACGACCATGGCGATGATCGTGGCGGTCCAAAAATGCGGGATCAGGTAAGGCATCGCGTGCCCCAGCCCGCCGACCGTGGTCATGACACCCGAGGCGATGCCGCGCTTCAGCGGCGAACCGCGACCCGATATCTCGCCGTCATCCGAGGCCGCCTCGGTGAAGCCCATCGAGATGCCCGCGCCGACCGAGGCGGCGAGGCCCACCAGGAAGGTCGTCCAGGTGTCCTGGGTGGCAAAGGCGGTGGCGAAGATCGGCGCCAGCGTGGACACCGAGCCGTCCATCAGGCCCGCCAGGCCCGGCTGCACCCAGGTCAGCACGAACTGTCGATGGGCGGTGCGCTCCTCGCGTTCCTTGGCGGCTTCGTCCAGATGCTCGCCGGCCAGGCGCTCGGCCTCTTCTCCGTGGCCGGCCTCGGCGGCGGCGAGATCGCCCAGCAGCTTGCGGGTCTCGGCATCCTCGCTCTGCGCCGCGGCCTTTTCGTAGAAGCGCTGCGCGTCGCGCTCCATCATCGCGGCCTCGTCGCGGATGCGTTCCAGCCCCAGGTTCTGCACCAGCCAGACCGGGCGGCGGGCGTAGAAGCCCGAGACATGCTCGCGCCGGATCAGCGGGATCACGTCGCCGAAACGGGCCTTGTGCATCTCGATCAGCCGGCGGCGGTGCTCGTCCTCCTCCTCGGCCATGCCCTCGAAGATGCGGGCGCTGTCAGGAAATTCTGCGCGCAGCTGCTCGGCATAGCTGCGGTAGATGCGGGCGTCGTCCTCTTCCGAGGAAATGGCCAGGGCAAGGATTTCCTGCTCGGACAGGTCGGAGAAACGGCGGCGCTGGGAAAAGCCGGGAATCATCGGGGGCTCCTTGTTTAGAATGGTTCTAAATTATCTCCTGCGCCTTGCCGCGCAACCCCGAGAATGCCGCAGCCAGCCGATATTGCAAGAACTGAACCGGGTGGTTTAAAGTTGTCCCCTGACAAGGGGACGCGATGAGCATCGAGGCACGCGGCATCAAGAAGGGGCGCAAGTTCGGGCAGGTGCTGGAAGGGGCACGGGCCGTCTTCCTGCGCGACGGGTTCGAAGGCGCCAGCGTCGACGACATCGCGCGGGCGGCCGGCGTCTCCAAGGCCACGCTCTACAGTTATTTCGCGGACAAGCGCCTTCTGTTCATGGAGGTGGTCAAGGAAGAGTGCCGCCAGCAATCGCAGGACGCGATGGACGAGATCGACCGCGCGGCGCCGGTCGAGGCGGTTCTCGAGGCCGCCGCGCGCCACATGCTGCGCTTCCTGCTGTCGGATTTCTCGCAGCGGGTGTTCCGCATCTGCGTGGCCGAGAGCGAGCGCTTTCCCGAACTGGGGCGGGAGTTCTACAATTCCGGCCCGGCGCATGTGCGCGCCGAGCTGTCGGCCTTCCTCGGCGAGGCGGTGACGCGCGGAGAGCTGGCGATCGACGATCTCCAGCTGGCCGCCGACCAGTTCGCCGAACTGTGCAAGGCCGATCTGCACGCGCGCATGGTCTTCGGCGTGAGCACCGGCTTTACCGAACAGGAAGTGGAGCGCGTGATCGCCGGTGCGGTGGGCATGTTCATGGCCCGCTACCGGGCCTAGTCGACCCGGCGCAGCTGGAGTTGGTTTCCGAGGTGGCGCGTCTCGAACCGCTTGAGTTCCTTCACCAGGTCGCTGAGCTTGCGCTTTCCGTAGGTCCGGGTATCGAAATCGGGATTGTCGGCGGTGATGAACTGGCCGACCTGGCCCAGCGAGTACCACTCGTCCTCCTGGTCGATCTTGTCCATCGCGCGCAGGATTAGGTCCACGGCCTCCAGCGGCGGCTTGTGCGAAGGCTTCTCGGCCGCCTTGCCCTTTTGCTGCGGCTCGGGCGTCTCGATCAGGTTCTCGATCATCACGAAGCGGTTGCACACGTTGCGCAAGGAGACCGGCGTCTTCGACTCGCCGATGCCGATCACGTCGAGCCCCTGCTCGCGGATGCGGCTGGCCAGCCGGGTGAAATCGCTGTCCGAGGACACCAGCACGAAACCATCGAACCGGCCCGAGTGCAGGATGTCCATCGCGTCGATGACCAGGCCGATGTCGGAGGCATTCTTGCCCTTGGTGTTGGCGGTTTCCTGGTGGGCCGTCAGCCCGAGGTCCAGCACCTTGGCGGCCCAGGGGTTCAGCCGGCTGGACGACCAGTCGCCATAGACGCGCCGCAGCGCCGGTTCGCCGAAGGAGGTGATTTCCTTCAGGATCACCTCGGCATAGCGGGCGGGAATGTTGTCGGCGTCGATCAGGACGGCCAGGAGCGGGGGGGTGCGGTTTGGCATATCTGCTCTTTCGTTCTTGGGGGGCGCCCCGAGGGGCGCTCCCTAAAATATTTTCAATACGTTGCCCCTTAAATGGGGGCTGGGGGCGGATTAGTAAACCACCACCGAGCGGATCGATTCGCCCGCGTGCATCAGGTCGAAGCCCTTGTTGATCTCGTCGAGGCTCAGCGTGTGAGTGATCATCGGGGCGATCTCGATCTTGCCCTGCATGTACCAGTCGACGATTTTCGGCACATCGGTGCGGCCGCGCGCGCCGCCGAAAGCGGTGCCTTTCCAGGTTCGGCCGGTGACCAATTGGAAGGGACGGGTCGATATCTCGGCGCCCGCCGGGGCCACGCCGATGATGATCGATTCACCCCAGCCCTTGTGGCAGGCCTCGAGCGCGGCGCGCATGACGTTGACGTTTCCGGTGGCGTCGAAGGTGTAATCGGCGCCGCCCTTGGTCAGATCCACCAGGTGGGGCACCAAATCGCCCTCGACCTCGTTGGGGTTGACGAAATCGGTCATGCCGAAATGCTCGCCCATTTCGCGCTTGGCGGGGTTAAGGTCGACGCCCACGATCTGGTCGGCGCCGATCAGGCGCAGGCCCTGGATCACGTTTAGACCGATCCCGCCCAGGCCGAAGACGATGGCGCGGCAGCCCGGCTCGGCCTTGGCGGTGTTGATCACCGCGCCCACGCCGGTGGTCACCCCGCAGCCGATATAGCAGACCTTGTCGAAGGGGGCGTCCTCGCGGATCTTCGCCACCGCGATCTCGGGCAGGACCGTGTAGTTGGAGAAGGTCGAGGTGCCCATGTAGTGCAGGATCGGGTCGCCATCGAGGGTCGAGAAGCGCGAGCTGCCGTCGGGCATCAGGCCCTGCCCCTGCGTGGTGCGGATCGACTGGCAGAGGTTGGTTTTCGGGTTCAGGCAGTATTCGCATTCCCGGCATTCGGGCGTGTAGAGCGGAATCACGTGATCGCCCTTCTTCACGCTGGTCACGCCGGGGCCGGTGTCCACCACCACGCCCGCGCCCTCATGGCCCAGGATGGCGGGGAACAGCCCTTCCGGGTCGGCTCCCGAGAGGGTG
>JBNGCX010000019.1:0-58542 GCA_049974865.1 Paracoccaceae bacterium | reverse complement strand
GGTCTTGACCTGCCCCCCAAGAACCGGGCCATTCAAAAGTAGAGTTTGTTCTCGTAACGTTCAAAACGACAAGGAGAACAGACGATGCGCAAATCACGTTTCACCGAAGAACAGATCGTGGGGATTCTGCAGGAGTATGCGGCCGGGGCGAAGGTCTCGGAGCTGTGCCGCAAGCACGGGATGTCGGATGCTACGCTGTATAAGTGGAAGGCCAAGTATGGCGGCATGACGGTTTCCGAGCTGCGCCGCCTGAAGGATCTTGAGGCCGAGAACGCCGAACTGAAGCGTCTGCTGGCCGATGCCATGCTCGACAACGCGGGTCTCAAGGGGCTGCTGGCAAAAAACTTCTGACGCCTGCACACCGCCGCACCGCGGTCCAGAAGCTGATGGATGATCATCAGTTCACGGAACGGCGGGCGTGCAGGCTGGTTGGGATTTCGCGGTCGAGCTTGACCTATCAAGCCCGGCCAGACCGCCACGCGCGGCTAAGAGAGCGCCTGATCACCTTGTCAGGCAAGCACAGGAGGTATGGGTATCGCATGTTGCATGCCAAACTGGTCCGTGAGGGTTTCAAGGTGAACGTCAAGGTCGTCGAGCGAATCTATCGCGAAGAACGGCTGTGGTTGCGGCGCACCAAACGCAAGAAGATCCCGCGTGAAGGCCGTGAGGGGGCCTGGTGCCCGATTGCGCCCAACCAGCGCTGGTCGCTCGATTTCACCAGCGACGCGCTGGCCAATGGCCGCAAGTTCCGCACGGCCAATCTGAAAGACGACTGCACGCGTGAATGCCCAGCCATCGAGGTGGATTTTTCGTTGCCGGGCGAGCGGGTGGTCGAGATCCTGGAACGCGTGGCCCGCGAACGGGGATACCCCGATATCCTGGTCGTCGACAACGGCCCGGAACTGCGCGGTCGGGCGCTCGACGGATGGGCCGATGATCATGGCGTCCAGCTCTATTTCATCGACCCCGGCAAGCCGACCCAGAACGCCTATATCGAAAGCTTCAACGGGCGATACCGGGAAGAATGCCTGAACCAGCATTGGTTTATCAGCATCGGCGAAGCCCGTGAAATCATCGAAGACTGGAGGCTCGATTACAACAGGGAGCGTCCGCACAGCAGCCTGAAGTATCAGACCCCGGAGGAGTTCGCAGCCGCAAGACCCTTCGACAAAACGCAATGGGCGCAGCCGCTTGAGCTACCTGATGGCTCCGCGCCCGCGCCCATTGCTCACGCCGCCGAATGATGGCACACAAAAGGAGAACAGGCTCAGCTTACGAGTGGCCCTGAAAAAAGGGGCAGGTCACCTGCACAAGCTGGCGCCAGGAGGCCGGCCCGTGGTCGGAAAGGGGAAATTTCAGGTCCGCCTTGTCCGCGACGCCAAAAGTGGCGGCGCAGGGGCAAAGGGCGGAAAGGGCCAGAATTTCCCATTCGGCCAATGCCCCGAGGCGCTCGGACCGGACCGTCACCCCTATCGCGGCGAGCGACCGGTCGCCGCGCTTAGAGGGTATGGGCACGCAAGTTCATGCGCACCTCTACATCCGGTGTAGGTTCGAGTGAAATACTGCACTCAGCGGGTCCAGCTACAAGGAAAAATCCTCCAGTCCGAATCGGAGATTTGCACTCCGCCTTGAGCAAAAAAATGCACTTCATTCACGCAAACAAGGCTGACTCCCATTGAGAGCGCTCCCTCAGGAAATTGATTGTGGCGCGCGATGCCGTCAGATCCCGCGGGATCGCGCCTGATGTTCTATGCCGCCGGGGCGAGAAAACGGAGGCTTCGCATGAGCGCAGATGCCCCCAGATGGCACGACCCGAGCGTCTTGCGGTAGGAGATCGTGGCCTCTAAACTGTTGTTCATCCACCTTCGGGGAGACGGAGGTTAGGAACCAATCCAATGGGTGAGGCTATGACTGATCGCATCCCGAAGCAGAGCATCCCTGCCAAGGGGCGTTGGCAAGGTGTTCTCAAGCCCAAGAACCTGGAAGACAAGCCCGACCCCAAGGCCTGATCTTTTCACCGACACATTTTCTGTAGTCGGACGCACAGTATTGAGACCTGCCGACAAGCCTTGGCCGGTTTGGCGTCGCATGGCTTCATTCCAACATGTGGAAGGGCTTCGAGGCCTTGCCGACGCGGAACGAGACCCCCGCAGGCGCGCGGAAGACGAGGCTTTGTGATACTGGGAAAAGAGATACCGTCGTGCACCCTCGTGTGGGACGGACCGGCCCCCTGAATCGCTCATCGGCCAGAACTCCGGATACCAACGCGCAACATGCCCTCAAGATGCACGAGGTGTCCGCGGGTTGCCTGCTTCTCGTGGAGCACTCCGCACGGTTCGATGCCGGCATCCGCGAGAGTCTTCAACACGCCGCGCGATGACCAACCAAGGCGCTTGGCCAGACTTGCCACCGGGACGTACCGCGCTTGGAATTCGATCAGATCCGTGGGCCGAATGATGCGCAGTGTGCCTCGAAAGTGGGGACGAGAGACATGCCCGAGAAGCCCGAGGTCGCACCAGTGTGCGATGCACTGCTCTTTCCATCCGGTGAGTCGAGCAAGTTCTCGCGTGGTCCACCCGTCGACATTCCGGTGATCGCGGAGAGCCGATGCCACCGCGTCGCGCGGAAACGCGAAATCCGCAAGCGTGCCGCCGACACTGTCGATGCACGGTGCGAGCGCCCCATCAAAGATCTTCTGGTAGAGATCGAGCAGCGCCGCCTTGTCCGTCGTGAAGCGGAGGTTGAGCTCCCGAAATGCAACCGTTTCACCATCTGTGACCGTGGCGCCGCGGGCGATCCTTTCCATCATCTCTTGGAGTGTCTGTCTGTCGTGTACCCCATCGACCAGAGGCCGCTTTCTCGCCAGGATCGACGCTTTCAGAACGCCCGCTTCCTCGATGAGGCGGTACTGCGCCTTAGTAATCCCCAGGAAAGCTCGGGTTGCGGATTTGTCCAGAAACCGCGCGCGTTCGGATTTCAAGTCTTCAACGACATCGCGGCGGACCATCGTGTGGCGATGTCCGAAGCCGCTCGCGTGCAACTGGCCTTCGATCTCGCCATCCGAAACCGCCTGGACGACCCTCTCCGACCGCACCCCAAGCAGGCGAGCGGCTTCTGCCGCCGAGATCCATGTGCATTCATCGGGATCGGTGGCCGTTTTTCCAAGATAGGGCCCATCGAAGACGGCTGCCGCGACAGAGCCCAGTGCTTCATGGAAGTCGCTGTAGGCCGGCGCGCGGAAGCGCATCAGGCTCTGATACCATTTCCCTAAACGTTCCGGGACCGTGGCGCCATGGGCCGCACCGAGACGACGTTGGACGACCTCTTCGAAACCCTTTGGCCAGTCGCAGAGCAAGGGGGCTGCGGAAGCAAGGAAGCTACGCGCCTCTTCGGGCGACTTCGGCAATTTTACCTTCCCCGGCTTGCCCGTGTAGGCACGCATCTCGCTTCCGGCAAGGAACAGAAGAAAACTGCCGATGTCAGCCGGTGTCCGAAATGCAAGAGCAGGTGGTAAGAGCGCGCGGGTGGAGTGTACAGCGCCGTCGAGGAGCGCGGACACCGCGGTTTCCCAGGCCTCCGCTGTCTGGGCCGGAATCCTGTGCAGGGGGCATCCGCACGCACATGTACGCAGGCCGCCCCGGTTCGGATGAAGCAAATCCTGGCACATCGGACAGACCCCGATGAGCCTGACCTCGTGATGAGGGCAGGCCAACATGAAAGCGTGGCTCCACGCTTGCTGATGCGGAAGACCCTCTTCAAGGCACACCGGGCATATCGCGGCGCAGTGATGCCTATGGAAGCGCCACTGCAGGACAGGCCGATCTGGTGTCGCGCTCGGTGCGATCTCGGAGAGGCTCCCAGTCGGCACACAGAGAAAACGCTCCACATCGTCGATCGCCTCTATCAACGACCGCCCGTAGGCCATCCCGAAGCCAGCGAGGAAATCGCCAATGTCATCGTAGAACTGCCCGTCGGCCATGCGGCGCAGGAAGCCAAGAAGACTTTCACCCGGAACCGGTGCGAGGGCGCCGGTCATGAGGCGGCCCTCATATCCCAAGTTACTTGAACGCCATCGAGCGTATCTGCCTCGAACGCCAGCCCCGCTTCAGACATGATCGTGGCGAAAGAGCGGATCAGCATCACATCGTCCGGGATCTCATCGGTGAAGAAGGCGAGCGGAGAGATAGGAAATTGCTGCATGCCACGAGCCACCGGCCGGAGAAGGTCGAGACTGAAACTCTCGCCCTGCTTTCGTCGAAGGAGCGCGGATTTCAACATCCGCAGTGCCACAGGCACACGACCTCCAGAAGCGCCGTAGAGCCGTGGCGCCACGTCTTCGAACCCGCATTCGAGATCGATACGACTCTGGGCGATGGCATCGAGGGCGGCCACAACGACCCCGACGAAGGCGTCGCGCTCGTTTTCCTTTTGCCAGTCGTAGGGAAGCAGGAAGACCGTGTTGGAAGAACGGTCGCGCATCTGCTCGTTGCCTTCGAGGATGCTTTGGAATCGCGGCAATCCGACGAGAAGCAGCGTCACGCCGGTCTCGTCTGCGATGGTCTTGAAATGATCCGCGGCGGCCCGGGCCGAGAGGTGCGCCCCTCGCTCCGCACAATGATTGCATTCGTCGATGGCTATCACTTGAACGCCGATCTCCTTGATTGCGTAGAAGACGCGCTTGCGAAGATCGGCGACATCTTCCCCCCTACGCCATTTCGCCTTCACGGCCTGCAAGACAGAACGATAGATATCCCGATCGCTGGGTTTCGGGGCGAGCTTTCCGATTACGAAATCGTCAGTCGGGAACAGCCCGCCAGTTGCAGGTCGCGACAGGCGACGCCTCAGAAGGCTCAATAGTGCAGACTTCCCGACACGGGTCGGACCGAGAAGCGGAACGATCAAACCGCTGGCTGGATCGCGCACCGAAATAATCTCCTCAAGATCTGTGTAGGCGGTCGCAAAAGCGTCATGGTGGATGAGCTGCGCCAGTAGTGGCAAGGTTTCTTTGGCCATTGGGGTCACTCCATATCAATCAGTTTCGGAACACGCGTGGGGCGTGCGAGCTTGGCCTTCACGTCAGCCGCCTGAGAAGCAGGCCGGATGGGCTTGTTGAAGACATGGGGTTCCTTGCTCCGCCCCAGAATTTCCTCATGCTTACGCCGCGTGATTTCGACCTTCCGCGCTGCCCTCCAGTCGTTTGTCTTCTTCTTTTTCAAGCGTTTCCCGTGTTTCTTGTCGTGAATTTCCTGGGCCTCCAGCGCGAGATCATAGGCCAGGGAGCGCGCCTTGCGTTCCTGGCGTTTTTGTTCCGGAGACTTCAGACGCCGTCTCCGGATCTCCTCGAAACCGATGGCTGGAAGGTCCGGATCCTTCGCCGGCACAGCGAAGTGCGTTCCAGTGCCCGGATTGAGCACCTTGATAACCCGGGCGTCTGACGGGTCGTACTTGACCTCCAGGCTGCTCCCGGCCCCGACGCTGTCGAGGATCTTGGCCAATTCACCGGAGGCGAACTGCACGCCACCCACTTCGATCCCGTACCTATGCAACACACGCTCCCCGGTCGCACAGAAAAAGATCGCGTCGAGCTCTTGGGGCGCGAGCGGGTCCGGAATGAATGTTTTCGAGGCGAGCCGGTTCCAACACTGGTACGGGCTCTCCGGGCTCCGGATGGGCGAGACCACGCGCTTTCGGGGCAGGTTGCCATAGACATCGAAACGCCATTTCTGAAGAAGGCGTTCGTATTCATCGACGGTCAGGGATGCCTCCGCGGTCCCACGTTCCGTCCTCTGACGATCGGGCATGAGCGGGCTTGCCGTCGCGCCCACAAAGGTCTGCGAGATCCGTTTGACTTCGCGAATGGTTCGCTCGACGTTCGGTTTTTCTTCCGGATGCTTGGGCTTGCACTTCTGCCACTCGAAGCTTCCATTCTTCACTATCATCTCGACCAGATCACCCGAATTCTCCGGCCCATGATCAGAGATGATTACCTTGGGCTTGCCACACAGCTGGGCGCGGTTCTCTATGCCGAAACGATCAAAGAAGGCATCATCATAGGTCGTCATGCACTCTTTCAGAGCGCGGGCCACGAGCTCAGAATTTGGAGCTTGAAGGGAAACCACAAGTGCGAGAATCCAGCCAGTGGCGCAGTCCACGACGACGCATACCGTCGGGCGCCCGATCACATTTCCGTCGGGGTCGACAAGCATGATTTTTGGCTTCCCACAGTCGACCTCGACGGCATCAAGGGGTGCTTGCACCTTGTGCAAGTGCACCGCCTTCAAGTTGACCATGCGCGCGGTTTCACTGTCGAGCCGCGCCTTGACGATGTCATGATGCGGGATGGTCTTGAGGATCGACACGACCGATTCCCGACCGCAGGCACCCGGGGTCTCGCCCTCCGCCTCGCATCGGTCACGATACAGGTCTTCCGCCTTTGCGGCGAGGCCAGTGATGGTGAAGCGGTCATGCCTTAGAAACGAGTCCTCAAGAAGTTCGAGCACGATCTCCTCGAACTCCGCATCACACCGCCCTTCGCGGTTACCGCGCTTGTGATGCTCGGGCAGGAGCCCGTCGACCCCGAACTCCGAAAGCTGTTTCTTCCAATAATAATAGATGCGACGTGACGGCCTGTCCTTCTTGAAAGGCGCGTATGCTCGCGGGGCAGTCACGCGCTCATGGGCCATCGATATGGCCTGATCGACCTTCACTGGTTCGCACGCCTCACTGCGGATACGGGTAACCTCCCTGAGTAGGGCAAGGCGATACTGCTGCTCCTGGCGTGCCTTTTCATCGGGAATGCGCTCCCCTTCCAGATCGTCTCCCGGCATCTGGACGTGACCCGCGGCGCGCAGAATGCGATATCTTTCTTCCTTGATGGCTGCTTGGCCCCCATCGGCAGCCTCAAGGTAGACACAGCTTGGCGAGCGAGCGCAGACCTCGTACTTTTCGCCGTCGAGATTGACGATGGCTCCGATATCCCGGCTATCTGGAAGCTTCATAGCGGCAACCTCATCAGATGCGCCCGGGTTGTCGCCGACCACACAATTGCCCGGTCGGAGAGGCGCTCGCCGACGATGTCGGCTTCAACCAGGCCTTGCGCGATCGCAGCAAGGAGCATGGCCCTTTCGGTCCCCACTTCAGCCTGGATATCGCGGAATGGCCGGGGTTCGCGGCATGCATCGGCGAATGTCTTCGCCAGTTTCGCCGGAATCTCGGTCCGCAGATGGCCCCGCAGAAGTCGGATATTCTGGCAATAGGTTTCCGGAAATCCTGTCTCGTCTATGACAACGAGCCGCAATCCGAAGCCCTTGAAAATATCAGGCAGGTCCAGGGTTTCCGGACGCTTCTCGATAAAGGCCGAGTGCCTGGTTTCAACGAATATCCGCCCTGACCGCAGCGTGACTTCGAAATCCGGCGTGTAAGGGCGCGGCTTGTACCGCGTACCGCGATAGGCTTCGAAGAGGGCCTCTTTCGTGGAAAAGATTCGGCCGGAATTCAGCTCTATCGTCATCGGCTGCGGCCGAAAACCGACAACCCGCGGGTCACAGTCAAACGTGCAAGCCGCGTTCGCCTCGAGCCTGGTTTCCAACTGTATGATGCCGGGGGACTTCACGAAAGAGGCGTATGTCGCCTTCTTCTTGTCTCCCCGCTTGCGCACGTCACGTGCAACCGGTGCCGACCGCTTGTCCTTTTTCATTTTTTCACTTTCTGCCTTACGTTAGTATTACTAACACGATTCGCCTTCAGACCGTGACTCTGCCGGCAAATCAGAGAGGGTTAGCGATTCTGAGCCATGATCTCGAAAATCTCGCTTTAGAGACGAACTGGCTGATATTTGCCGGAAAGCTCCGTGCGGCCATGAGCGACCACAAGGCTCTCGGCTTCGGGTCTCCCTCCGATGTACTCCAGCGAGTGGCAGCGCTGCGCGGCAAGGACCCCGCCAGCCTCCGCAACCCCCTCGCCGCAGAATCTTGGGTCGCTCGACACGCGCCGGAAATCCACGCTGAAAAACCTGACCGCCTTGCGATGACCAGTGTTCTCCTGTTGTCGCAGATCAACGATATCTCCCCTGAGACCGGCGCGGAGATCGCGCCACGGGTCTTCCAGGGCTCGATCTCCAGGGGCGAATTGAAATCTGTCCTGGAGAAGACCAAGCAGGAAAAGGCGGTCCCGGGAGCGGTAGGACATGCAAGATGGCATCGTGCGCGGGCCTTTGAGAACCTTGTGGAGAATTTCGTCTCCGAGCACATGGAGCTGGTGGGAAACTGGCGAAAACCGAGTGTCGACGCCGAGACGCGAGGTGACGTGGTTCCGTGCGACCTGGTGATTACCTCGGATGGCGAACCGGTCGCTGCGGTGGAAATCAAGTCATCGCGGCAGAAGAAGACCCGCCGTGTTCAGGTTGAGGCACTCGCTGTGGCGTCGCTCCTGCATCGTGATTTCCCTGAGGTGTTCCTGATCATGTCCTCGGATTGGGAGAAGGCGGTGCCAGAAATGGTGCAGCTTCGCGCCAGCCTCGCGTTGGAAGGGATCAAGCTGGCGACTCTGGATGAAGAAATGGCGAACAAGGATCCGGACCAGGCATTCAGGCTATGGTAGATACGACGCTCGGCCTGAGGCCGAGCGTGAAGTACGATCCACGCGGGGATGGCGAGACCGTGGCCGGCCTCCAACTCCTCGTGAAAGAAAATCCCTCAGCAGGTCACGACACATCGATGCAGCGATGACGACCCTCGACATCATTCAGGTCGCGAAGGGAAACGCAACCCGGACGATCGACAATGACCCTGCCCCAGATTCCACATCAAGACGCGAAGCGGCTGTTTCCGTTTTGGGTCAGCCTCTGGCTCACGCCAGGCTTGTCTCCACCGCGTGTCCTTCTTCGCGCCATTCCGGCAGACCACCTTCCATCCTCTTGGCCTTTAGGTCGCTCCTGCGAAGGGCGGCGACCGCTTGATGTGCGTATATGCAGAATGGCCCGCGGCAATAGGCGACAATCTCGGTGCCCGGGTCGAGGGTGGAAATGATCCGATCCAAGTCAGCCAGCGACGCGTTGACCGCGCCCGGGATGTGGCCAGCGGCGTATTCGTCGGCGGGGCGGACATCGAGAACGGTGACGGATCCTTCATTGATGCGTGCGGCAAGCTCGTCGCGGCTCACGGGCTCGGGCGCGTCCTCACCGTCAGAGAGGGCCCGCAGGATGCACTCGACCTCTGCGAGGTTTCTTTCTGCCACTACGCGCAACAGGTCCATCAGCGTCAGTGTCTTTGCATCTGTCAGCCGGTAGATCACCGCCTTGCCGTCGCGGCGGCTGGTCGCCAGACCGGCGCGACGCAGCTGCTGCAGGTGCTGCGAGCAGTTGGCGACGGTGAGGCCTGTCTTCTCCGCCAGGGCCTCGACCCCGCGCTCACCCTGGGCGAGTTGCTCCAGGATCATCAGCCGCGCTGGCGCGGACAGGGCGCGCGCGACGAGCGCGTATTCTTCGAGAAGGGCGGTCTTGGGGCTGCTTGACACGCGGCACCTCCGGACGATAAACATTCAAGTTATCAATTGAATAATAGCGATTTCTTCGCGCCCTGCAACCCGGAGCTATCGTCCATGTCCGAAACCATCCTCGCGCTTGAACCGACGATCCGCCTTGCCGCCTTTCTGGGCATTCTGGTTGCGATGATGCTGTGGGAACTGGCCGCGCCGCGCCGCCGCCGCGACATTCCGCGCGTGATCCGCTGGACCAACAACATCGCGCTCGTGGTGCTCGACACAATGATCCTGCGGCTCAGCTTTCCGATCCTGGCGGTCGGACTTGCGATCATGGCCGAAGAACGGGGCTGGGGCCTGTTCAACAATGTCGACCTGCCCACCTGGGCCGCGATCATCGCCTCGATGCTGGTGCTCGATCTGGCGATCTATCTCCAGCATGTGATGTTCCACGCCGTCCCGGCGCTCTGGCGGTTGCACCGGATGCACCACGCCGATCTCGACTTCGATGCCACCACGGGGCTGCGGTTCCACCCGGTGGAAATCCTGATCTCGATGGGCATCAAGCTGGCGGTTGTCGCGGCGCTCGGCCCGCCCGCCGTGGCGGTGTTGTTGTTCGAGGTTCTTCTGAACGCCACCGCGCTGTTCAATCACGCCAATATCGACTTGCCGCGCCCCATCGACCGGGTGCTGCGTTTGATCGTGGTGACGCCGGACATGCACCGGGTGCATCATTCCGTCGATCCCCGCGAGACCAACAGCAATTTCGGCTTCAACCTGCCGTGGTGGGACCGGCTGCTGGGCACCTATGTCGCCCAGCCTGCAAAGGGGCATGAAGGAATGACGATCGGGATCGAACAGTTCCGCACGCGCCGCGACCTGTGGCTGGACCGGATGCTCGTCCAGCCCCTGCGCGGCCCCGCAAGCGGTGGCGCGCTGGAGCCTGGAAAGGACGCAAAATGAGCTATGCACTCGGTATCCGTGAGAACATCCGGCAGTTTCTGGAGCAGCTTCTCCAGGTCTTCTTCGTCGGCCTGACCATCGGCCTGCAACGCACGGTGATCCCCGCCTTGGCGGAAACCGAGTTCGGCGTGGTGCAGGGCTCGATGACGGCGATTTTTGCCTTCGTCGTGTCCTTCGGAGTGGTGAAGGGGGCGATGAATTTCGTCTCGGGCCGGATCTCGGAGCGCGTCGGGCGCCGGCGCGTGCTGATCTGGGGGTGGCTGGTGGCACTGCCCATTCCCTTCATGATCCTCTATGCCCCCTCCTGGGGCTGGATCGTGGCGGCGAACGTGCTCCTCGGCGTCAACCAGGGCTTCTGCTGGTCGATGACCGTCACCGCCAAGATGGACATCGTGAAGGGGTCGCAGCGTGGGCTTGCCACCGGGTTCAACGAATTCGCGGGCTATGGCGGCGTGGCGCTCGCGGGGCTGGTGACCGGTTACCTGGCGAGCTATTTCGATCCCCGGCTCAGCCTGTTCCTCTTCGGCCTCGTGATCATCCTGCTGGCGCTGGCGGCCGGGATGCTCGCCTTTACCGAGACGCTGCCCTGGGCCAGGGCGGAGGCCGCCCGGCATAAGGCGGGCGAAACCACCGGGCCGCGCCCGCGCTATGTCGAAGGCCCGGACAATCCGTCCTCGGGCCAGATCTTCGCCCTGGTGACCTGGCGCAATCCCACCTTCATGGCACTGGCGCAGGCGGGCAGCGTCGAGAAATTCGTCGATGCGCTGATGTGGGCGCTGGTTCCGGTCTTCATGGTGTCCAAGGGCGCCAGCCTGATCGAAATCGGCTGGGTTACCGGCATTTACGGCTTCGTCTGGGGCGGCAGCCAGCTCTGGACCGGGCCGCTCTCGGACCTGTTTGGGCGCAAGTGGCCGACGGTCGCGGGCTTCTTCCTCTGCGCCGGCGGGGTGCTGGCCTTTCCTTTCCTCGCCTCGGTTGCCGCCTGGGCTTTTGCGGCGGCGGTGACCGGCATCGGCATGGCGTTGCTCTACCCGACACTGATCGCGGCGATGGGTGACATCGCGCACCCATCCTGGCGGGGCTCGGCGCTTGGCGTCTATCGCTTCTGGCGGGATCTCGGATATGCGATCGGCGCGCTGGCCATGGGGCTGATCGCCGACGCGTCCGGTATGCTGGAGGCCGGGTTCTGGTTCACCGGGATCGCCATGGCCGGATCGGGCCTGTGGCTGATCCTGGCGATGACGGAAACCCATCCCCGCCTCAATCCCGCATCTGACTTGGAGACGACCCATGCGTGACACACTGACCACCCGCCTCGGATGGGGCGCCGTCCTTCTCGGGGGCGCCTCGCTGCTGCTCCTTGCTGTGTCGGTCTGGGGCTTTCGTCTGGACGGCTGGGCCTGGCTTCAGTCCTATCGCGTGGCGCTGTGGGGCGCATGGGCGGCCATTGCCGGTGTTCTGGTTGCAACGGCGGGAGGAGTCGCCTGGTTGCGCCGCCGGCAGGGCGGAGCCATGATTGTCGTTCTTGGGCTGCTCCTGTCGCTACCCGTCGCGGGGCTGGGGCTGGCCTTCGAAATTGCCTCCCGGACCACGCCGCCAATCAACGACATTTCCACCGATACCGAAGATCCGCCTGTCTTCTGGTTCACCGTGACGCCTTCCGATTATCCCCGCGCAAACGTAGAACCGCAGCGCGCGGCCTATCCAGATGTGCGCCCGCTCGACCTCGACCTGTCCTTCGATGACGCTTTCGGTCTTGCCCTGGCGCTGGTCGAAGATCGCGGTTGGGAGGTGCTCTCGGCCGAGCCTGCCGAGGCCCAGATCGAAGCGATCGCGAGCAGCCGCCTCTTCGGCTTCGAGGACGAGGTGGCGATCCGAGTCACCGAAACCGCCTCGGGCGTGCGCATCGACATGCGCTCACGCTCTCGGATCGGTCAGATCGACCGCGGCGCCAACGCCCGGCGGATCAGGGCCTTTCTGTCGGATCTGAACGTGCGCGCCAACCAGTGAGGAAATGAAATGAAACATCTCATCCTGCTGAACGACCCGCCCTATGGCACCGAGCGCAGCTTCAACGGCCTGCGCATGTCCCATGCGCTGGCCAAGAACGACCCCGAGGCCGAGATCACCGTCTTCCTGATGGCCGACGCTGTGCTTTGCGCCAAGGCGGGCCAGAAGACGCCGGACGGCTACTACAACCTCGAGCGCATGATTCGGCGGGTGCTGAACGCGGGGGGCCGTGTGCTCATGTGCGGGGCCTGCATGGAGGCCCGCGGCCTCGCCGATGGCGACATGCTCGATGGGGCGGAAAGATCGACAATGAACGAGCTTGCGCAGGCAGAGCTCGCCGCAGACAAGGTGATGGTGTTCTGATGCAAGACATGCTTCCACTCTCCGCGCTCGACGACGATCCCGCGCGGTATTTCCTCATTGATGTCCGCGATGCCGAGGATTACGCCGCCGCGCATGTTCCAGGCGCGGTGAATATTCCCCTGGCTGAACTGGGCGACCGCGCGGGCGAGATCCCTGCCGGCAGGACGCCGGTAACCATCTGCGGCAAAGGCGGCGGCCGATCCGCGGAGGGCGCGGCGGCGTTGCGCGCCCGCGGCCATGCCGATGCGCTCTGGCTCGAGGGCGGCACCAACGGCTGGCGCGCACGAAACACCTGACACCCCAACATCCGAAACGGAGGAACCCCGGATGACCTTGAAGACGATCCTTGCGGCCGCGGCCGTCACCTTCGGCCTTGCCGTGCCTCCCGCTCTGGCGCAGGACGCGGCCATCGACGCTATGCAGGAATACATGATGTTCTCGGAATACGAGGCCGGCATCATCCTGCCCCAACAGATCGACCAAACCGTGTTCGAGACCGCGCTCTTCGTCGACACCCGCGACGCGGGCCAGTTCGAGGAAGGCACGATCCCTGGCGCCGTCAACATCGAATGGCGCGAAGTGCTCGACCGGATCGACGAGATCCCCGAGGACCGCATGACGATCCTCTTCTGCAACACCGGGAGCCTCTCCGCCCAAGCCGCCTTCGCGCTGCGCGTGGCGGGGCGGACGAACGTCGTGGTGATGCAGACGGGCTACACCGGCTGGCAGCAGGACGCTGCCTACAAGCCCTGACGGCGGGCGGAGCGACAACGGAAAGTGGGGACTCGGTCATGCGCGAGATTTATCTGGACTTCAACGCCAGCACGCCGGTTGCCGCCGAGGTCGCGCAGATCATGCGCCATGCCCTGGAGACGGGGCACGGCAACCCTTCGAGCAGCCATTGGGCCGGGGTTCCTGCCCGCCGGATGGTCGAGAACGCGAGGGCGCAGGTTGCGGATCTTCTCGGCTGCGCGTCGCAGGAGATCGTGTTCACGAGTGGCGGCAGCGAAGCGAACAACCACGCGCTGAAGGGCGTGTTCTTTGCCAGCGGCAAGGAACAACCGCATTTCATCACGTCGAGCGTCGAGCATCCGGCCATCGTGGCGCCGCTTCGTTTCCTCGAGCGCCTCGGCGCACGAGTGACTTGGCTGCCGGTCGATGGCACGGGGCTGGTCGATCCCGAAGACCTGCGGCGCGCGATCACGGGTAACACCGTTCTCGTCACCCTCATGCATGCCAACAACGAGACGGGAACAATCCAGCCGATCGCGGCGTGCGCGGCGATTGCGCGGGAACACGGTGTTCGCTTCCACACTGATGCCGCGCAGTCGGTCGGCAAGATCCCGACCCGGGTGGACGACCTCGGTGTCGATCTGCTGACGATGGCCGGGCACAAGTTCCATGCGCCGAAGGGCATCGGCGCGCTCTATACCCGCGATGGCCTGCAGCTCGAACCGCTTATCCACGGCGCCGGGCATGAGAGCGGTCGTCGGGCGGGGACCGAAAGCGCGATGCTAACCGCGGCCCTTGGCGTGGCCGCCAGTCTTGCCGCCGACCTCGAGCCGATGGAGCAAGTCCAAGCCCTGCGGGACCGCTTCTGGGCCGCTCTCAAGGACGCTTTCGGCGAGGGCGTCGTTCTCAACGGCCACCCCGAGCACCGCCTGCCCAATACGCTCAACGTCTCCTTCCTCGGGCGCGTGGGTGCGGAGATTCTCGCAGCCATGCCTGAAGTCGCGGCCTCGACCGGGTCCGCCTGCCATTCAGGACGGGTCGAGTTGTCTCCGGTCCTGGCAGCGATGGGCGTCACGCCGGAGATCGGCATGGGCGCGATCCGGTTCAGCCTCGGCCGCACCACGACTGTTGACGAGGTGGACCATGTCGTCGCCGCGCTTCGCCGGACGATCCGCTGAGCAAGGGAAGCGGGCATTGTCAGACCGGACCGATCTCGCTCCTGCGCTCGATGCCCTTCCAGAGGCCTATGCCGGTTGGCGACGCAGCACGCTCGGCCGGATCACGGATGCCCTCGAGGAACGCCTGCTGCTCGCCCGGATCGGCCCGGCGCGCGGTCTCCGCGTCCTCGATGTCGGCTGCGGCGACGGGGTGCTGGCGACGCGGCTCGCGCAAGACGGCGCCCGGGTTTCCGGTCTCGATGCATCGTCGGAGATGATCGCCGCGGCGCAACGCCGAGCGAAAGCCGCAGGGGTCGAAATCGATCTCGTTGAAGGCGACGCCAGCAATATTCCATTTTCGGCCGAGCGATTCGATCGCGTCGTCTCGGTCGCCACGCTTTGCTTCGTGGACGATCCGCACCGACCGATCACTGAGATGGTCCGCGTGCTGAAGCCGGGCGGTCGGTTGATACTCGGCGAACTCGGTCAATCGTCTCTCTGGGTCGCGCAGCGGCGCGTGAAGGGCTGGCTCGGCTCCGATCTCTGGCGCGCAGCGCATTTCCGGAGCCGGGGCGATCTGCTCGCGCTGGCCACCGAGGCGGGGCTCGAGGACGCCACCGTCACCGGAGCCGTCTTCTACCCGCCGTTCGGGCTGGCCGCGAAAGCCATGGCGCCGGTCGATCCGTGGCTCGGGCGCTTGACTTCGCTTGGCGCGGCCTTTCTGGTCCTGAGCGCGACGAAACCCGTCGCGAACCGAACCGAAACGGAGCTGGCATGAGCATCCGCGGCGGCCGGACTCCGCAGACCTACGTGCACAAGCATCAAGACAAGCCGTCGGCAGTCATGCCGCAAGCCCGCCAGAAAGGTTGCCGAAGCGGTCGCGGTGCCGAATGTCTGCCTGCTCGACCCTGACGGCTACATCGTGCTCGACCTCAGAGCCGAAACCTTCACGAATGCGCTCCGAGAACGGATGAATTTCGCACGGCGGTCAGGCGAGAGAAGATCGCGTGTGAGCCGCGATGGGTTTCGACATTGCCGCCTGCCATAATCCTCGTGTGGCCATGTCCGCAAACCGTGTTGGTTTTGTGATCTACACGTTGGCCATCAGGACATTGAAGGCGCGTGTTATCAGATCGCCTTGGTCCGCGATGCTCCACGTTCGGTGCGAGCTTGACCGGCGCACGGCCTCGATCAGTCGGGTTGCACGAATGTGGCGGCAGAAGGTCGCTTTCGACAACGGACACACCATTGCATTTCGCCACATCGTAGCAGGTCTGGTGCTCGGTGAGCCCCTGAAGTGGTCCCAGTTTTCCAGACAATCCGGTTGGCCAACGTTTCTTGGCGCGGTAGCGTCCTGCTGTCCTGCTGTCCCGAGCCTGAGGAGACGCCCATGATCCGAGTTTTCGATTGCCAGAAGGGGTTGCTGCATGAGGTCGCTCAACCTCCGAGACTTTCTGACACACATGTCTGGATCGACTTGGTCGTCCCGACGCGTGAAGAAGAGGCCGCGCTGGAAAAACAGCTCGGCATAAATGCTCCGACGAAGGAGGAGATGGAAGAAATCGAGATTTCGTCGCGTCTTTATAATCAGGATGGCGCGGCCTTCATGACGGCGATGTTGCCGGCGCAGGCCGACGGCGACGAACCGGTCATGAACCCGGTCAGTTTTGTCCTGGCTGGGGAGCGTCTGATTAGCATCAGGTATCACGAACCGAGGGCATTCAAGACCTTCCCAATTCGGGCCGCGAAAGTCTCCATGGGCTGCGAAACAGGCGAAGGGGTGTTGGTGGCCCTGTTGGAAGCCATCGTGGATCGCCTCGCGGACATTCTTGAGCGAGCCGGGCGCGACATCGACAAAATATCACGGACAGTCTTCCGCCAGAAGACCGCCAAACCCACCAGAAGCCGGGACTTTCGGAATACGCTCGAGAATATCGGCCGCACAGGCGACCTGACGTCGGACATCCGCGACAGTCTTGTTACTCTTGATCGACTGGTCGGATTCCTCGCCCATGAGACCATGAAACGGAAGAGCAGCAAGGAAATCCGCGAACGAATAAAAACGTTATCCCGCGACATCCGGTCACTGAGCGATCATGCCGGGTTTCTGGCCCAGAAGATCACTTTTCTTCTCGATGCAACACTCGGCATGATCAACATCGAGCAGAACGCGACCATCAAGATTTTCTCCGTGGCGGCCGTCGTGTTCTTACCGCCGACACTGATTGCCTCGATCTACGGTATGAACTTCGAGCACATGCCCGAGCTTGACTGGTTGGTCGGCTACCCCTTCGCGATAGGGCTGATGATCCTGTCGGCCATCCTGCCGTACCTCTACTTCAAACGCCGCGGTTGGCTCTGACATTCGGAACAGACGATGCTTCATGATTTCCTGCTCGTGGCCGCCGGCCTGATGCTTCTCTTCGTCGGTGGCGAGGGGCTTGTGCGAGGTTCCGTCGCCATTGCCGAGCGGGGAATGTCAGCAAATCGTGTTGGCGTCGGGTTGCCTGACCCACGCTGGTGCTGTTGAGCGTCAACCGCTTGCATCTCTGTGTCTTTTCGACAGAGATGCAAGCGGCTGCCTGCTTCGGGGAACCATGTGGTAGATATGACCACGCATTCACTGAGCGGGTTGCAGAACCAGAAAGGGCAGTGTTCATGAAAGACATTGATCGCACCAGTCTGATCGGATTTCTCGAAGCCATGGATCGCGCAGCGGAGGACCGGCAGACTATCTGTGTCATGGGCGCGGCTGCCCTAATTCTGCTCGGACAGCCCGAGCGTCAGACCGGAGACATTGACGTCTGGCGGCCCGGGAGCCAGGTGCTCGATTCTGATCTGCGCCGTCTCGCAGCGGCGAGCGGGCTCTCCTACGACCCGAAGGCGCCTACCTCCAGATCATCAACCCTGGGATCGTGAATCTCCCCGCCGTTCGGGACGACATCTGGGCAACGGGGGAAGACAGCCGGATCCTCTGGCAGGGTCGGAAGCTCACCGTGGTCTGCCCTCCGCCGCCGATCATCGCCGCCTCCAAGCTCGTCCGAGCCTCGGAGGTTGACATAGACGACGTGGTCT
Source organism: Paracoccaceae bacterium (assembly GCA_049974865.1). Taxonomy (GTDB): domain Bacteria; phylum Pseudomonadota; class Alphaproteobacteria; order Rhodobacterales; family Rhodobacteraceae; genus JAGSOU01. Next base: position 40,765 of record JBNGCX010000019.1, on the reverse strand, counting down.
ACCTTATTGGAGCCATTGGCGTTTCGAGGAAGAAGATCCTCCAGGCGGCGGACAAGTTCCCGGATGCCGACCGGGAGACCATCCGCGAGAACATGCCGCTGGTGGATGCCACCCTCCCGGTCGCCGAGCGCCGTGCCCAGAAACGCAAGTCGCGAGAGGATCCTGAACGATGAGCAAGCGGGATGATTGGGTCGCTGGGGTAAGCCTTCTCAGGCAATACCTGTCGGATGATCTGGCGTTGGCCAGAGCGATCAAAGATCGCCGATGGTCCGACCTCGCCGCCGTCGCAGAACTCGCGCAGGGCGGCGTGGACAATGACTTGGCCCTGACCGATCCGGCCCTCTACAAGGCACTGCGCGACAGCATCACGAAGTATCACCTCCGCGGCTACGCATGCCTCGATGCAACCCTGCTCCGGCAGCGCGCGGCTCGCGATGCGCGCCCGAAAAGCGTCGCATGATGGTGCAGACCCGGGCTACGTGATGATGGCCCGGAACATCGCCAGCGGAACGGTGTTGCGGCGGGCGACCATCCAGCGGGCATAGCCGTCGAGATACTTGCTCGCCGGGCCGCGCCATCTCTTGCGGAACTCGCCCTTCCACTCGGCGTGGAGGCTGTTCACCGTGTTCAGGTGGTAGGCCTTCGGCGTGGTTTCCCAGCGACGGCCCGAAACCAGAACCGTATAGGAGATCCCGCGGGTTCGTGCGATGGCCTCATACTGCGGCGCGCCATCGAACAGGACCATCGCGTCCGGCGCGACCTGCGGCATGAGAGCCGCCTCGATTGTTGGCTGCCTGTTGTCTCTGATGTGCTGGAATCTGGCCTGTCCGGTTCGATCGACGACGCCGAGAAGTGGGCGCAACCATTGCCTGACGATGGACTGTGGTGGGCCTTTGTGCCCATACTCATGCCACCGCTTTCGAGGCGGCTGTGGGAACCGCGACGGATCTTGCGCATGCCGAACCCACTCTCGCGACCCCTTCCTGCTTTCCCTCTGGAACGTCTCGTCGGTTTCGATATTCCCGCAAAGCGCGCTCGGCTCAGCCTTCAGCAACTGGTCGAAGACGATCATTCTCCAGCGCCAGATCGTGTCGCGAGAGACCCCGAGACGGGCTCCCAGCTTGCGGCAGGAGAGTGGATTGTCCCCTGGGTCGAGCATATTGCGGAGGGCTTCTATGAAGAGACCGGGACGATGAACACGGGCGAGCGGCGTGCCGGTTCTCCCGGTCCAGGTCCGCGAATAGCCCTTGCACCGCCAGCGGCGTGCCCCGGCGCGAGTCGTGCCCCAGGAAGACCGCTCGGCGCAGCCACAATGGGGGCAGGCCTGTTCCTCGCCAACCTCGTCGATCTCGACGACGGCTTCTGCCCTTCGTCGCGCGGTCGCAAGGGCCGCTTCCGCCTTCCCGATCTGTGCGGGTGGCAGCTCCGAGATGGATTTTAGAAGGGCATCAAGCAGTTGGGCAGGCGTGGCGTGGCGCATACAGCATCTCCGGCAGAACGGGAGAGGCAACATTGGCTACCTCTGGCAGAACGAAGGTGAACCAACACGATTTGCTGACATTCCCGCCGAGCGGTTGGGAATCTCGAAACTCCTGATCGGCCTCGTCATCGTCGGTTTTGGCACCTCGACGCCGGAACTACCGGTGTCGGTTAATGCAACTTTTGACGGCGCACCGGAGATCGCGCTTGGCAATGTCGTCGGCTCGAACATCGCGAATGTCCTTGTGTGGATGGGCCTTGTTGCATTACCCACGGTTGAGGCGCGAGTTCCCCTTGCCCCATTGACGTCATGCCACGCGGACGATCTCGGCGGTGCCGAGTCCATTGAAGCGGTTCATGAGTGCGATTCGGATGTGGATTTCGGCGGTCTGGCGGTCGGGGTCTCTTGCGGCGATACGCTCGCCGAAGGCTTTCAGACAGCGCATCCTCGCCTCGATCCGGCTGCGGGTATGGTAGCCTGTCCAGCGCTTCCCAAATGCCCTCCCGTAATATCGCGTCGCGCGCAGGGTTTCGTTTCGGGCGCGTGCCGCAGGGCAGTTCTCTTTCCAGAGGCGCCCATTCTTTCGGATCGGAATAATCGGGACAGCACCACGCTCGATGATGGACTTGTGACACCGGCGTGTGTCGTAGGCGCCGTCAGCGGTCACGGTGCCGATCTGCTCATCCTCGGGGATCCGGCCGAGCAGGTCGGGCAGCACGGGGCTGTCGCCGTCGCGGCTGGGGGTGAATTCCACGGCGCGGATGTCGGATGTGGCCGGGTCCATCGCCAGATGCACCTCGCGCCACTGGCGCCTGCCCTGCACCCCATGCTTGCGCGCCTGCCATTCTCCGTCGCCGAGGAACTTGATCCCGGTGCTGTCGACCAGCAGGTTCAACGGTCCAGCGGCGCGGCGATACGGAACCTGGACGGCCAAGGTTCTCTGCCTGCGGCACAGGGTTGAAAAGTTCGGAACGGGCCAGTCCAATCCCGCCAGCCAGAGCAGGCTGGCCACCATCCCGGCAGTTTGCCGCAAGGGGAGCCTGAAGAAAACCTTGATCGACAGGCAGAACTGAATGGCCGCATCGGAGAAGACCGGCGGGCGCCCCCGGCGACCCTCATGCGGCGCGAGCCAGGTCATCTCCTTGTCGACCCAGATCAGCAAAGACCCCCGCTTCCGCAGTGAGGCGTTGTCGCTGGACCAGTTCGTCGTGCGATAGCGAGCAAGAGGTGGTTTGCTCATGCAACGTGTCTAACGCCATGGATTCGCGAAGTGAATCCTTTGCAGGTCGAGTTCTGCAACAACGCCTCGGGAGCCTATAATCCGAGAGGCAAAGGGACCGGCAAACCGATGATCTTCGTGGCGGCCTCACGCGAAGGACAGGCACGCGCAAGGGTTGTTCCCAATGATCAGAGGGCGACGCCCGAACCGGGTCTCCTGGAATGGATCGATCCGGAGACGACGAGCCTAATGACTGATGGAAGCAAGAGCTACCGGGGCCAGGCCTACCTCCTTCTTGCTCCCACGGCTTGGCTAATATAGTATCCGTAAGGTCCAAAAGAGGATATAAAGATTAAAATAATGCCCCTTATACTTAACCTCGACACACCCTCCGAGATGCAGGATCGGGTTCGCGCGGCTGCCCGCAACCGCCGGCTCGCGCTCGCGCTGACACAGAACGACCTGGCCACGCGGTCCGGGGTTCCGCTGGCGACTCTGAAGCGCTTCGAACAGAAGGGGCAGATCAGCCTCGCCAGCCTCCTCGCCGTCGCCGACGCGCTCGACGCTCTGGATGGCTTCGGCGCCCTCTTCCCGGCCGTCGAGGCGACCCGTCTCGACGACCTCGACAAGCCCGCGGCGCGACAGCGAGTCCGCAAACGCAAGGGGTCGTGAGCATGGCCCGCCGCCTCCGCGTCGAGATTGCCTTCGATCCGAACAACGTCCGCCCCGTGGGGCAGATCGCCTGGGATCCCGCCCGCCGCTCCGCCGCGGTCGAATGGGATCCAGCGTTCGTGGCCGACCCGCTGCCGATCTCGCCCTACCATATCAAGACCCTGGCCGGACTCTATCGCACTGGCAATCCGGCAGCCTTCGAAGGCCTGCCCGGGGTCTTCGGCGACTCGCTCCCTGACGGCTGGGGCCGGCTGCTCATCGACCGCGAACTCGAGCGCCGCGGCAGCGGTCGCACCGCCATCACCCCGGTCGACCGTCTGGCGATCGTCGGCACCCACGGCATGGGCGCCCTCATCTACCGTCCCGAGGAGCGAACGGTCGACCCGAACAGCGTCGACCTCGAATGGTTCGCCGATCTCGCGACCAGCATGGCCGAGGACGCGTCGGTAGAGGATCTTCGCAAGGCCCGCGCGGCGGCCGGCGGTTCTGCCGGCGCCCGGCCGAAACTCGTGGGCCTGCTCGATGCGCAGACCGGTCGCGTGCGCGACCATCGACGCACCCCGGAGCGGGGCGAGCGGCAGGTGCTGATCAAGCACCCGACGACAACCGACAGCCCGACCGCGATCGAAGAGGAAGAAGCCTACGCGAGGATGGCGCGGGCGGCCGGTATTGCCATGCCCTGGACCATGGTGCTGCGCTCCGGGCGCGGCGACACTTTCCTTGCCGTTGAGCGCTTCGACCGCAGCGGCGCTGGACGGGTGCATATGCACACCGCCGCCGGCCTGCTCGACGTCGACTTCCGCCAGCCGTCCATCGACTACGAGAACCTGCTGAAGCTGGTGCGCTGGACCACCCGGCACGCTGGAGACCAGGACGAAATGTTCCGCAGGATGACCTTCAACGTCCTCACCCACAACCGGGACGATCACCTGAAGAACCACGCCTTCCTGATGGACCCCGGAGGCAGTTGGCGCTTGTCGCCGGCCTACGACGTCAGCTTCTCCGACGGTCCCGGCGGCGAGCACCATCTCGCGGTCGCCGGAGAGGGGCGCCGGCCCGGCCGGAAGCACATAGAGGCGGTCGGGCGGGCGCTCGGGATGAAACCCGCAGCGATCGCCGCGCTCGTTGATCCGGTTCGCGCCGCCATCGCCGACTGGCCGCGACACGCAGATGCCGCCGGAGTTCCGCCGCGGCGCGCCAGGCAGATCGCCGGCTACTTCGCCACGTAAGGCCGCCCGCCGCTTTCTTTTGTGGATAAGCAGGTTTTTCGGCGCCAGGTGGTGGCACTCGGGGTCGGCGCTGTAGACGTTGTACGCCCGCTCCGTATTGCAGGGGCTCGGCTTGTGAAGCAAAGCGCCCGCGCCGCGCCTTCGATGATCGTTGCCGTTTTTCTACTGGAGGATCGTATCCCATCGAACTGGCGCTGCCCGGCACTCATCATCGTCACAACCGTCGCGTTCGGCATCGCCCTTTGGATCGCGGACGGTAAAGCCGACTGGACCTCCGTGACCGTCGCGGTTTTGTCGTGGCACGACGCGGTCTTGGCCATGAAGCTGCTCGCAGGTCAGATCTGACTGCCGAAAGCGACGTGAAGCGCCTCAGCGCAATGTCGCGTCGAACTCTATGATTGTTGTCTCGCCGTTTCCCCGGCGAGGTGCAACGACGATCTTCGCATTTGCAATCCCTGACCCCGAGAATTCGATGGCGCCTTCGAGAACGTCGCCAAGGTTCCGCTCGATGAGGAAGCCGTTGGTCCTGAGGGCGTCTTCCCACGCCGTCATGAGCGCGGCCGGATCGGCATTCGTGCTGATGGCGAACATCCGGACTGTCGACCCGATCTCGCGGCTGGAGAGAACATCCAGATCGTCAGGAAAATCCAGGACATCGGGCACCCAATCCTGCGGCGCATCCTCCGCCACCGCGGCGGATGTCGTCATGACCAACGCCGTCAGGAGAGACGCGAGAAACACGCCCTTCCCGGACAACGCTGGCAAAAGGATACGCGAAAAACGCCCGAAGAGGCCGGGGAGATGTCGGGCGAGAGGTGCGCGAGGATAAGCCATATCCTCCCATATGCTTGGTCCCGCGCAACAAACAACCCATTTCTTCTTACTTCGATCTCCGCTAACAAACTGTTGGCGGCGGCTTGGAAACCGCCCAGTCCACCTGAACGTCACTGGAAATGAGGGCCGATGGAATGCAGAAGCGCCAGAACAACAGCTTTGCCGTCATCGGCCTTGGGACTTTCGGCACAATGGTCGCGTCGGAGCTCGCGCGCTTCGGCAACCATGTGCTGGGCATCGATACCATGGAGCGGAATGTGGCTCGCGTCGCCGACAACCTCGCCGAGGCCGTCATCGCGGATGGGCGCGACGAACAGGCGCTGCGCGAGGCCGGGGTGGGCAATTATGACGTGGCTATCGTCGCCATCGGCGAGGATCTCGAGGCAAACATCCTTTGCACCATGAACGTCAAGCTTTTGGGCGTGCCGACCGTGTGGGTCAAGGCGATGAGCCGCACGCACCATCGGATTCTCTCGAAGCTCGGAGCGGACCGCGTGATCCAGCCGGAACAGGAGATCGGGCGACACATCGCGCAAATGCTGCACAACCCGCTGGTGCGGGACTATGTAAGCCTTGGCAACGGGTTTCACGTCGTGGATTTTCGGGTGCCAGAGAGCCTTAACGGCAAGAGGGTCGATGCGGTGGGGCTTGCCGACGATTTTGAGTTGCGGGCGCTCGGTCTCATGCGTGGTAGTGAATTCGTCGCTTGCGAGTCCGGCGCGGCCGAGCTGCAGACGGACGACAAGCTGCTGCTTCTCGGCCGCCGGGAAAACCTACGCCGATTTACGGATGGGCTCTGAGCCTTGAGGCGCGTGGCCCGGGCCAGACGGGGCGGCCGCCTGCAGGTTCCACCGCCCGCGATCCTCGCCGCGCTCTACGCGGTGCTGATCTTCGCAGGCGCGGCGTTCCTGAAGCTACCCATCGCAACCCCCGCACCGATTACATGGTCGGACGCGATCTTCACCGCCACCTCCGCGGTGACAGTTACGGGCCTTGTCGTGATCGACACGGGCAGCCAGCTCACGCTGTTCGGCCAGGCTATCGTGATGGTGCTGATCCAGCTCGGAGGCCTCGGGCTGATGACCTTCGCCGTGCTGGTGCTATCGATGCTGGGCCTGCCGATCAGCATCTCGCACCGAATGTTCTTGCGCGAGGATCTGAACCAGACGTCGATCAACGAACTACTCGTGCTGGTGCGCGGCATCCTGAAGGTGGTGCTCGCCTGTGAACTTGTGGGCGTGGCGCTTCTGTCCCTCGTCTTCGTTCCGGAATTCGGCTGGGCGGCGGGACTGTGGCAGGCGTTGTTCCACACCGTGTCGGCCTTCAACAATGCCGGATTCGCGCTCTTTCCCGATAGCCTGTCGCAATGGGTGGGCAACCCGATCGTAAATGTCACGGTTCCTGTTCTCTTCATCTTCGGCGGGCTCGGGTTCATTGTCGTGACCGAGCTCTATGAAAAGCGGACCTGGCAGGGGTTCTCGCTGCACACGAAGCTCATGGTCATGGGAACGTTCGGGTTGATCGCGTGGTCGGTTCTGGCCTTCGCGGTGCTCGAATGGACCAATCCCAGCACGCTCGGGGGGCTGGACACCATTGCCGACCGGCTCTGGGCGAGCTGGTTCCAAGGGGTGACGACCCGGACCGCAGGCTTCAACACGGTCGATATTGCGGGCCTCCATGACAGCACGGCGATGATGTTCATGTCGCTCATGGTGATCGGCGGCGGCAGCACCTCAACCGCGGGCGGCATCAAGGTAACGACCTTCATCGTGCTGCTTCTTGCCACTGTGGCCTTCTTCAAGCGGCGCACACAGCTTCACGTCTTCGGACGGAGCCTGGGGCCGGACGAGGTGATGAAGGTGCTGGCGCTCGCCATGGTCAGCATTCTGACTGTATTCTTATCCATCTTCCTGATCACGCTTTCTCACGACGGAAATTTCCTCGACCTCGCATTCGAGGTCACCTCTGCTTTCGGAACGGCCGGCCTGTCACGCGGGGCCACCGGAGACCTGGATGGGCTCGGGCGTGCCGTGATCATTGCCGTTATGTTTATTGGGCGCGTTGGCCCTCTGACACTTGGGTTCTTCCTCGCAACGCGGTCCAAGCCCCGGTTGGGCTACCCGTCGGGAACGGTCTATCTGGGATAACGTGCTCGGCCGCCTCAAATGACCTCGCGCCAGAAGGCCCGGGTCAATAGAATGTAGACAGTGAGCATCTCCAGGCGACCCACATACATCCCGAAGCAAAGCAGGAGCTTTGCACCATCGGGAAGCGAAGCGAAATTACCCGCCGGGCCGATGGTGTCGCCGACGCCCGGGCCGACATTCGCCACGGCGGTAAGGGCGCCACTGATCGACGTCTCCATGTCGAGCCCGTAAAGACCCAGCGCGACGGACAAGGCACCCACCGTCGCCGCATAGAAGAAGAAGGTCATGACACCGCCGATTACATCCGACTCGACGGCGCGTCCCTCGTATCGAGCCTTGATTACCGCCGATGGCGAACGGATTGTCCGGAGCTGGACCCGGATCATTCGTATCGCGATGATCCAGCGCATCGTCTTGGCCCCGCCGGAGGTGGACCCGGTGCAACCGCCGACCGCCGTCAGGGTGAAAAAGACAGCAACGGCGAAGGGGCCCCAGGTCGTGTAGTCGGTCGTCGCATACCCGGTGGTCGTAACAACCGAGACGACATTAAAGGCGACGAGACGCAAGGTTTCCAGGACGGGCGTGTGCCCCGTCACGACTCGCCAGATTGTCAGAACGCCGATGGCGATGGCGAAGAGCAGGAAAATCCCGCGCACCTGTTCGCTTCGGAACGTCCGCCGGTTGATCCCCCTGATATACCAGGCGAATGGCAGCGCTCCGGCGATCATGTACACTGTCCCCGACCATTGCAGGAAGGCACTGTCAAAATGCCCGAACGAGGCGTCAGAGGTCGAATATCCCCCGGTCGACACCGTGGTCAGGGCATGCGCCACCGCCTCGAAAAAGCTCATTCCGCCAGCATTGTAGGTTGCGGTGCACAAGCCGGTCAGCGCGAGATAGATCCAAACGGTCGTGCTCGCAAAGCGGGCCGCGCTTGCCATTTCCTTGTCGCCCTGTTCGGAACTTTCGGTGCGGAATAGCTGCATCCCCCCGACCCGCAGGATCGGAAGGAACGCGATGCCCGTCACGATGAACCCGATGCCGCCGAGCCATTGCAGCGTCGCGCGCCAGAGCAGGATGCCCGGTGCCGTCGTGTCGAGACCGCTCATGACCGTGGACCCGGTGGTGGTGATCCCCGACATCGCCTCGAAGTACGCATCGATGGGCGAAAGTTGCCAAAGCCAGAGGGGCAACGCACCCGCCGTCGCGCCCGTGATCCAGATGGTGCCCGTCAACAGGAAGGTGTGCAGCCTGCGAAAACCCGATAGCCGGTGAGAAACCGCGACCGCGATCAGGCCCCCAATCAGCCCGGCGACGAGAGACGAAACCAGGAACACCCCTCGCGTCGCCGGAAACAGAGCGCCGACGACTGCCATGATCATGGCCATTCCGACCAGCAGGATGCCGTTGGATATCAGGACGAAGTTCAAGCGCTATAAAACCAATAGTCGCCGCAAGGGTTCAGAGGGTGAATTCGTAACGCAAGCGGAGCTGCCGTTTGTTGAAACCGAGCATATCGGTGCCAGCCTTTCCCGGAAAAGTCCAGATACCGTTTCGCCCACGTCCTGTTCGCCGCAGCGTCGGAAAAATGCGGCTACATGTTGCTCCTGTTCGAAACAGACAGAACGCTGGCGCGCGGCAGTTCAAGCAAAGGCACGATGTCTGTGATCCGGCTGGCATACCCTCGCTCAGGGTGTCCGAGTGCAATTTATCTGTCGAAGTGCAAACTTATGCCCGAACCTACATCCGGCTAAAAGTCCAGATTCTCTACGCTCAGTGCGTTCTGTTGGATGAATTCGCGGCGCGGTTCCACCACGTCGCCCATCAGCTTGGTGAACAGGTCGTCGGCATCGGCCAGGTCCTCGACCCGGACCTGCAGCAGCGTGCGCGCCTCGGGGTCCAGAGTGGTTTCCCAAAGCTGGTCCGGGTTCATCTCCCCCAGACCCTTGTAGCGTTGCAGCGTCAGGCCCTTCTCGCCCTCGGCCAGGATCGCGTCCAGCAGGTCCGACGGACCGTAGATCGGGGTCCCACGCTCCTTGCGGACAAGTTTCGCGGGTTCGCCGTAGATCTCGCGGATCGAGTCGGTGAGCTGACCCAGCCTGCGGGCCTCGGGCGAGCGCAGGACAGGGCCGTCCAGCGTGCGCACCTCCTCCACGCCGCGCAGAATGCGCGACAGGCGGATACCGTGGTCCTGGGTGGGGCGACCCTTCCAGCCGCGCTCGTATTCCAGCGCGATCAGGTCCAGACGATCGGCCACGGCATCCGCGGTGCCCTGCAGATCGGCGTCCAGCTTGCCGGGAACGAAGGCCTCGGCGATCCCCGCCTGTTCCAGGATGTGGCGCGGGTAATGGGTGGGGAAAGCCTGCAGGATGCGGCGCACCTGGCGGGCCTCCTCGACCACGCGGCGCAGGTCCTGGCCGACGATTTCCTCGCCCGAGCCGAGGCGCAGCATCGCGCCCTCGATGCCCATGTCGATCAGGTAGTCCTCCAGGGCCGACTCGTCCTTGAGATAGACCTCCGACTTGCCGCGCATCACCTTGTAGAGCGGCGGCTGCGCGATGTAGAGGTAGCCGCCCTCGATGATCTCGGGCATCTGCCGGAAGAAGAAGGTCAGCAGCAGCGTGCGGATATGCGCGCCGTCCACGTCGGCGTCGGTCATGATGACGATCTTGTGGTAGCGCAGCTTGGAGATGTCGAACTCGTCCCGCCCGATGCCGGTGCCCAGCGCGGTGATCAGCGTTCCGATCTCCTGGCTTGAGAGCATCCGGTCGAAACGCGCGCGTTCCACGTTCAGGATCTTGCCGCGCAGCGGCAGCACCGCCTGGTTGGCCCGTGCCCGGCCCTGCTTGGCCGAGCCGCCGGCCGAGTCGCCCTCCACCAGGAACAGCTCTGATTTCGACGGGTCCTTCTCCTGGCAATCGGCCAGCTTGCCGGGCAGGCTGGCGACGTCCATCGCGGTCTTGCGCCGGGTCAGTTCGCGGGCCTTGCGCGCCGCCTCGCGCGCCAGTGCCGCCTCTATGATCTTGCCGACGATCTGCCGGGCCTCGTTCGGGTTTTCCTCGAACCACTCGGCCAGCTTCTCGTTGACCAGGCTTTCCACCGCCGGGCGCACCTCCGAGGACACCAGCTTGTCCTTGGTCTGCGAGCTGAATTTCGGGTCCGGCACCTTGACCGACAGCACGCAGGTCAGCCCCTCGCGCGCGTCGTCGCCGGTGAAGGCTACCTTCTCCTTCTTCGCGATGCCCGAGCTTTGCGCGTAGTTGTTGATCGTCCGGGTCAGCGCCCCGCGGAAACCGGCCAGGTGGGTGCCGCCGTCGCGCTGCGGGATGTTGTTGGTGAAGGGCAGCACCGTCTCGTGGTAGCTGTCGTTCCACCACATCGCGATTTCCACGCCGATGCCGTCCTTCTCGCCGGTCATGAAGATCGGCTCGGGCATCACTGGCGCCTTGTGCCGGTCGAGGTAGCGGACGAATTCCTTGACCCCGCCCTCGTAATACATCTCGGCGCGCAGCGGCTCGGCCGGGCGCTCATCCTCGAGGATGATCCGCACGCCGGAGTTCAGGAAGGCCAGTTCCCGCAGCCGGTGCTCCAGCGTCTTGAAGCTGTAGTCGAGGTTGGAAAACGTATCGAGCGAGGCCAGGAAACGCACCTCGGTGCCGCGCCGCCCGTCCGCGTCGCCCACCACCTCCAGGTGCTTGGCGGTCTCGCCGCGCTCGAAGCGGGCGTGATGCTCCTTGCCATCGCGCCAGATGCGCAACTCCAGCCAGTCGGACAGCGCGTTCACCACCGAAACGCCCACGCCGTGCAGGCCGCCCGAAACCTTGTAGGAGTTGGAGTCGAACTTCCCGCCCGCGTGCAGCTGGGTCATGATGACCTCGGCCGCCGAGACCCCCTCTTCGGGGTGCAAGTCCACCGGAATCCCACGGCCGTTATCGCTTACCGAGACGCTGGAATCGGCATGAATCTTAACGGTGACGGCGTCGGCATGACCGGCCAGCGCCTCGTCGATGCCGTTATCCACGACCTCGTACACCATGTGATGCAGGCCGCTGCCGTCGTCGGTGTCGCCGATATACATGCCCGGACGCTTGCGGACCGCTTCCAAGCCCTTGAGAACCTTGATGGATTCGGCGCCGTAATCTTGGGGTGCCTGTGCGTTTTCGGCCATTCGAGCCTTCCTTCGTATTTTTGTGATTTTATACGAAAGCCTGGGGGGAATGTCACGCCCGGACCACAATATTTGGTGTCACAGGAAGGGGATGATCAGCCCCACGCAGATCAGCAGGAGACCGGCTGTCAGGTTGGTGCGCTTCAGCGCCCGGGGCGAGGTCAGCAGCCGCCGCGCGCGGTCGATGAACATCGCCATGATCACGTTGCCGGTCAGCGGCACCACCGCCGACAGCACGGCGATCACCACGATGTCGCGCCAGCCCAGCGCCGACAGGTCGAAGAAGCCGGGCAGCATCCCCATGTAGAACAGGATCGCCTTGGGGTTGCCGATGATCACCGCCAGCCCCGCCACAAAGCCCGCCCACATGCCGGGCCGCGTCAGGCGGCTGTCGGAGGCGATGCTGCGATCCGCCTTGCGGATGATCATCACACCCATGACCAGGAAGATCCCGCTCGCCACCCAGCGCAGCGCCTCGAGGAAGCCGCCATAGACGGACAGGACCCAAGATATCCCGAGGATCGCCAGCACGCTCCACAGCACGTCGCCGATCACCACGCCCAGCGCCAGCGGCCAGGCGGCGTGGAACCCCCCCGACAGAGCCCGCGCGGTCAGCGCCACCCAGACCGGGCCGGGGGTCAGGAACAGCACCAGCAAAGCGCCCGCGTATAGCGCGAGCTCCCCGATCGTGAGCGTCATGCTAGGCGCCCCTCCTCATCCAGCGGCCAGAACGGGTTCATCGCGTATTCCCAGACATGGCCGTCGGGGTCGGCGAGCGTCCCTGAATAGCCGCCCCAGAACACCTTTTCGGGCCGTTTGCAGGGCGTCGCCCCGGCGGCCAGCGCGGCCTCGTAGGCGGCATCCACCTCGGCTTCACTGGCGAAGTTCTGCGCCAGCGTCATGGCCCCGGTCCCCAGCTCCCCTGGCGCGCGGCCGAGGTCCTCGGCCAGCTTGGCCCGCTCGTAGAGGCCCAGTTTCTGCCCGCCGAGGTCGTAGAAGGCCACCGCGCCCTCCGCGCTTTCCGGCACCCAGCCCAGCGCCTCGTAATAGGCGCGGGCGCGGTCCATGTCGGCCACGCTCAGGGTGATCAGCGTCACGCGGTTCGCTTTCATCCTCCGGTCCTCTCCATCACTTGGCTGGCATGGTCTTCCTCGCGCAATTCATAGAATTGCGCCCGCCCCTGCAAGCCCTCGAACAACTCCGCCCCGGTCCCGGTCATGAATGCCTGCGCCCCCAGCGCGCAGACCTCGTCATACAGCGCGGCGCGCCGGTCGGCGTCCAGATGCGCCGCCACCTCGTCGAGCAGCAGGATCGGCGGTGCGCCGAAATCCTGCGCCAGGGCCCGCGCATTTGCCAGCACCAGCGAGATCAGCAGGGCCTTCTGCTCGCCGGTCGAGCATTGCCTGGCGGGAACACCCTTGGCAGCGTAGACGGCCTCAAGGTCGGCCCTGTGCGGCCCGGTCAGCGTGCGCCCCGCCGCCATGTCCCGCCCGCGCCCGGCGGCGAAGCCCTCGGCCAGCGCAGATTCATCCTCCGGGATCGGCCCGTCCGGCCCGGCGATGTCCAGATCGGCGGCCGGAAAGGCGGTCTCGGCCCCCGCCTGCGCCGCCTGCACCCGCGCAAGCGCCGCCAGCCGGTTGCGCTGGATCGCGGCGCCCGCCTGCGCCATCTGCCCTTCCAGCGCGCCGTACCAGCGCGCATCGCCCACCTGGTCCTTCAGCAACCGGTTGCGCTCGCGCATCGCCTTTTCATAGGCCAGCGTGGCCTCGGCATGGGCAGGCTCGAAGCTCAGCACCATCCGATCCAGGAACCGCCGCCGCCCCTCGGCCGCCTCGATCCACAGCCGGTCCATGGACGGCACCAGCCACAGGATGCGCGCGATCCGCCCCAGCGCCACCTGCGGCGCCGCCTTGCCGTCGATGGTGACCGAACGCGAGGCGCCCGGCTCGGCCCAGGTCTCGACCTCGTGCATCTGGTGCAGGCTCTGCAGCAGCGCGCTGACCTTCCAGCCCAGCGCCTGCGGCCGGCGCGCGATCTCGTCCGGCGCGGCCCGGCGCAAACCACGGCCCGGCGACAAGAGCGAGATCGCCTCCAGGATATTGGTCTTGCCCGCGCCGTTGGGGCCGTAGATGGCCACCGGCCCGCCCGACAGCCGCAGCCGCGCCCCAAGATGCGAGCGGAAATGCGACAGCGTCAGCTCTTTCAGGGCCAGGACGCCCATCCCCGCCCCCTTCTTCTTGGAAAAAAATACTCCCGCCGGAGGCGAACCCAAGCGGGTCAGACGCGCATCGGCATCACGACATAAACCGCGCTCTCGTCATTGCCTTCGCGCATCAATGTCGGATCGCCGGCCGAGTTGAACAGGAACACCGCGTTCTCGCGGTCCACCTGGCTGGCGATCTCCAGCAGGTATTTCGCGTTGAACCCGATTTCCAGCCGCTCGTCGCCATAGGCCACGGCCAGTTCTTCCTCGGCCGCGCCGGCATCGGGCGCGTTGACCGACAGCACCAGCCGGTCCTCGCTCAGCGAAAGCTTCACCGCGCGCGAACGCTCCGACGACACGGTCGCCACCCGGTCCACCGCCTTGGCGAACTCGGCGGCGTCGACTTCCAGCTTGCGGGTGTTGCCCTGCGGGATCACGCGCGTGTAGTCGGGGAAGGTGCCGTCGATTACCTTCGAGGTCAGCGTGATCTCGGGCGTGGCAAAGCGGACCTTGGTCTCGGACACCGAGACCGCGATCACCGCGTCGTCGTCATCCAGCAGCTTGCGCAGCTCGCCCACCGTCTTGCGCGGCACGATCACGCCGGGCATGGTCTCCGCCCCTTCGGGCAGGTCGGCGTCGATGCGCGCCAGGCGATGGCCGTCTGTGGCCACGCAGCGCAGCACCTGGCCCTCGGCGCTGTCGGCCACATGCATGTAGACGCCGTTCAGGTAATACCGCGTCTCCTCGGTAGAGATGGCGAATTTCGACTTGTCGAACAGCCGGCGCAACACCGGAGCGGGGGCCGAGAAATTCGAGCTGTATTCCGACGAGGCCATCACCGGGAAATCTTCCTTGGGCAGCGTCGCGAGGCTGAAGTTCGAGCGCCCCGCCTCGACCGTCAGCCGGCCCGAGGCACCGTCATCGGTCAGCACCACCAACGCCCCGTCGGGCAGCTTGCGCACGATCTCGTGCAGGGTGACGGCCGACACGGTGGTCGCGCCGGGGCGCTCGACCTGGGCAACGGTCTTGTCCACCACCTCGATATCCAAGTCGGTGGCGCGGAAGCTGACGGAATTGGCGTCGGCCTCGATCAGAACGTTGGCCAGGATCGGGATGGTGTTGCGCCGCTCGACCACCGATTGCGCCTGTGCGACGGCCTTGAGAAGCGTGCCGCGTTCGATGCTGATCTTCATTCCTCGTCCCCCATGATACCGGGAGGACGAAACTACCCGTTTCGCCCCGCGGCTCAAGCATTTTCTGGACTTTCGGACGGTTTGCGGGGGGCGTCAAGGGGCGACGCCCCGCCCCGCTCACGCCTCCAGCGCGCGGCGCAGCATCTCCAGGTCTTCGGCGATCTGGTTGTCCACCGAGCGCAGCTCCTCGATGCGCTTGACGGCATGCATCACCGTCGTGTGGTCGCGCCCGCCGAAGCGCCGGCCGATCTCGGGCAGCGAACGCGAGGTCAGCTGCTTGGACAGGTACATCGCCATCTGGCGCGGCCGGGCGATGGTGCGGTGCCGCTTGGGCCCGACCATGTCGGACAGGCGCATGTTGTAATGCTCGGACACCTTGCGCTGGATCTCCTCGATGGTGACCTTGCGGTCGGAGGCGCGCAGGATGTCGGCCAGGCAGTCCTGGGCCAGGTCCAGCGTGATCTCGCGCCCCACCAGCGAGGCGAAGGCGAAGAGCCGGGTCAGCGCCCCCTCCAGCACCCGCACGTTGGTCGATATGCGGTGGGCGAGGAACTCCAGCACGCCGCCCGCGATGACCAGGTCGGGATATTCCTTGCGGTACTGCTCCACCTTCATCTGAAGGATGCCGAGGCGCAACTCGTAGTCGGTGGGGTGCAGGTCGACGACCAGCCCGCATTGCAGGCGGCTCTTGATCCGCTCTTCGAGGTCCTTGATCTCGCCGGGCGCGCGGTCTGCAGAGATGATGATCTGCTTGTTCTGGTCCACCAGCGCATTGAAGGTGTGGAAGAACTCGTCCTGCGTGCTGTCCTTGCCGGCGATGAACTGCACGTCGTCGACCATCAGCACGTCGACCGAGCGGAACAGCTCCTTGAAGCCGATCGTGTCGCGCTCGCGCAGGGCCTGCACGAAGCGGTACATGAACTGCTCGGCCGAGAGGTAGACCACCCGCAGCTCGGGGGCGCGGTTGCGCAGCTCCCAGGCGATGGCGTGCATCAGGTGGGTCTTGCCGAGGCCAACGCCGCCATAAAGGAACAACGGGTTGAAGGTGACGGCCCCGCCCTCGGCCACGCGGCGCGCGGCGGCATGGGCCAGTTCGTTGGGCTGGCCGACGACGAAACTGTCGAAGGTGAAACGCGCGTCGATCGGGGCGCCGGGCAGGTCGGCGCTGCCGGTGCCGACCTTGGCCGGCGTGGGTTCGGGCTGGGGATCGGCGGCGGGTTTCCGTGCAGGGGAATGGGCCGGCGCGGCGGTTTCGACCGTGAACTCCAGCCGGTCCACATCGTGGCCGTCGCGGGTCAGGTGCGTCAGGATCTCATCGCCGAAATTCCGCGACACCCAGTTCCCGACAAAGCTGGTCGGTACCGTGAACTGCGCGACCCCGTCATTCAGCGACCGAAATCGCAGCGGCTTGATCCAGGTCGAAAAGTTATTTTGCCCAATGGCTTTTTCCAGGTTTTCACAAACACGACCCCAACTCTCTTCTGTCATTCTTCTTTCGCCCGCTGTGTGGTGTTTCCCCAAGTACTCGCCACCAAACCGGATAACGCCCGGCAAACCATAAAGCGCGTCCAGCAAAGCCCTGGGACCGGTCCATCAGCCTGCACAGGAACAGGCATAGCTCCACCCCCACGTACCCAAGATACGCGTTGGCCAATAGCGGACAGGACGCAACGGCCCCTGGCCCGGATGACGATGTCATCTCCGAACCCGTTACCGTTACTCCGCCGCGAAGCGGACTAAATGGACATGAAGCTTGCACAACCCGGCTGCCGGATCGGCAGCCCAGACCGCATGCCAGGGTCTCAGACGAATTGCAGGGCCCCCACCCTGCATCCACTCTTCTACCCTTGAGCCCGCCCTCTTCTCTTTCGAAGCCCGGTTCCCGGAACCGGGCCCGTGGATTGCGGCAGGGGCGTCGCTCGCGCCATGTCCCCCCAAGACGATGTGAATCGCAGGTTCAAAGGTAGCGTGGCGGAACCGACCCGCGCAACAGAACTTCGAACTTGACTCAGGCTTTGTCGCGCCGAATCCAGAGCCCCTTGGAAAAAGCCGTGAGAGCGCAGGGAATTAAGAAAAAAGCAAAGGGCGTGCCCTTTCGGACACGCCCCGAATTCCGCCATCGGATGGCCTGGCTCAGGCGCCCATCGCCTTCACGCGGGCCGACAGGCGCGACATTTTCCGCGCCGCGGTGTTCTTGTGCAAGATACCCTTGGTGACGCCGCGCATCAGCTCGGGCTGCGCCTGGCGCAGGGCGGCGCTGGCCGCGTCCTGGTCACCCGAGGCGATGGCCTCTTCGACTTTGCGCAGGAAGGTGCGGATGCGCGAACGGCGGGCTTTGTTGATTGCGTAGCGGCGCTCGTTCTGGCGGGCGCGCTTCTTTGCCTGGGGCGAATTTGCCATGTGTCTGTTCCCACTTTCGGGTCTGTTTGAATCGTGAACGCGACAAGACCCGACCGGGTTTTCGGAACCGGCTGATTCTGGCCAGAGCGGGCCTCACGCGCATGTATGACGGCGGCGTATACGGCAGTTCGCGCGCAAAGGGAACCCCCCAATGCGCGCGGCCCTGCCCGCCTTACCTGTCGCGGAACTGCGCCTCGCGCTTTTCCAGGAAGGCCGACATGCCCTCTTTCTGATCCTCGGTGGCGAAGAGCGCATGGAACAGGCGGCGCTCGAACAGCAGCCCCTCGCGCAGCGTGGTCTCGTAGCTGCGGTCGACGGCCTCTTTCACCGCCATCACGGTCAGCGCCGATTTCTCGGCGATCTTGTTGGCCGCGCCCATCGCCTCTTCGAGCAGCTTCTTGGCGGGCACCACGCGGGACACCAGCCCGGAGCGCTCGGCCTCTTCGGCATCCATGAAGCGGCCGGTCAGGTGCATGTCCATGCTTTTCGACTTGCCCACGAAACGGGTCAGGCGCTGGGTGCCGCCGATGCCGGCGACGACGCCGAGGTTGATCTCGGGCTGGCCGAACTTGGCGGTGTCGGCGGCGATGATGAAGTCGCACATCATGGCCAGTTCGCAGCCCCCGCCCAGCGCGTAACCGGACACGGCCGCGATGATCGGCTTGCGCACGCGCAGCATGGTTTCGGTGTCGCCGGTGAAGAGGTCCTCGGTGAAGACATCGACAAAGCTCTTCTCGCTCATCTCCTTGATGTCGGCCCCGGCGGCAAAAGCCTTTTCCGATCCGGTCAGGACGATGCAGCGCACCTTGTCATTGGCGTCGGCCTGGGTCAGCGCATCGGCCAGTTCCCCCAGCAGTTCGGCATTCAGAGCGTTCAGCGCCTCGGGGCGGTTGAGCTTGATCAGCGCAACGTGGTCTTCGATCTCGACAATGAGCGTCTTGTAAGCCATGACGGCAAAGCCTTTCGTTGGTGTTCAAGAGCGAAGGCTTAACAGCCTGTGACCGGCTTTCAAGCTATCTTTGGCATTGAGCGCAGTAGAAGGTCGACCGCCCCGACTGGACGATTCGCCGGATTTTCCCGCCGCATCCGGGGGTTAGGCAGGGCTCCCCCGCGCGGCCATAAGCGCGGAAACTGTGTTGAAAATACCCCAGTTCGCCGTCCGATTGACGAAAGTCCCGCAGCGACGAGCCGCCCGCCGCGATGGCCTCGGACAGAACGTCGCGGATCACCGGCACCAGCGCCGCCACCCGCGCCGCGCCGATCCGCCCGGCCTTGCGCGTGGGGGAAATCCCCGCCCGGTGCAGCGCCTCGCAGACATAGATATTGCCCAGCCCGGCCACGACATGCTGGTCCAGCAGCGCCGATTTCGCCGGCGTCATGCGGCCGCGGAAGCGTTCGACCAGGTAGTCCTCGTTGAACGCGTTGCCCAGCGGCTCGGGGCCGAGGCTGGCCAGCCAGGCATGCTCGGCCACCGTCGCGGAGGGGCACAGGTCCATCGCACCGAAGCGGCGGGCGTCGTTGAACGTGATGCGCGCGCCGTTCTCCATGTGCAGGACCACGTGGTCATGCTTCTGCGGCGCGGGGTGGTCGTGGTGGAACCGCCCCAGCGGATCGCCCGAGACCAGCATCCGCCCCGACATGCCCAGATGGATAAGCAGCGTCTCGCCGGTGTCCAGCGCGGCGAGGAT
Source organism: Paracoccaceae bacterium (assembly GCA_049974865.1). Taxonomy (GTDB): domain Bacteria; phylum Pseudomonadota; class Alphaproteobacteria; order Rhodobacterales; family Rhodobacteraceae; genus JAGSOU01. The sequence continues at coordinate 21,532 of JBNGCX010000019.1, read as the reverse complement.
GTATTTCGACCGCCGCCCCAGATGCTCTACCCGCGCGCCGGTCAGGCGCTCGGCCATGCGGTCGGGCAGCGGCCAGCGCAGGTCGGGACGGTTGACGTCAGCGCGCGCGATCCGCGCGCCCTCCATCGCGGGGGCAAGCCCGCGGCGGACCGTTTCGACCTCTGGCAATTCAGGCATTCTCTCGTTCCCTTCCAGGCCGCCGCATTGTATCGGGGGACCAGCGCCCTATAAGAAGGGTGTGATCCCGGAACGGCAAGGCCCCCATGACCGAGAACGACGAGAAGACCACCCATTTCGGCTTTCAGACCGTGGCGGAGGACCAAAAGGCCGGTCTCGTCCACGGGGTGTTCACCAACGTGGCGTCGAAATACGACATCATGAACGACGTGATGTCGATGGGCATCCACCGGCTGTGGAAGGACGCGATGATGGACTGGCTGGCGCCGCGGCCCGGCCAGCGGCTGCTGGACGTGGCGGGCGGCACCGGCGACATCTCGTTCCGCTTCCTCAAGCGCGCGCCGGGGGCCACCGCGGTGGTTCTGGACATGACCGAGTCGATGCTGGTCGAGGGCCGCCAGCGCGCCGAGGCCGCGCAGATGGAGGACAGCCTCGACTGGGTGGTGGGCGACGCCATGGCGCTGCCCTTCAAGGACAACAGCTTCGACGTCTACACCATCTCCTTCGGCATCCGGAACGTCACCCGGATCGAGGACGCTCTGTCCGAGGCCTACCGCGTGCTGCGTCCCGGCGGGCGGCTGATGGTGCTGGAGTTCAGCCAGCTTCCGAACCCGGCGATGCAATGGGCCTATGACCGCTATTCCTTCAACGTGATCCCTCGCATGGGACAGCTGATCGCCCATGACCGCGACAGCTATCAGTATCTGGTGGAATCGATCCGCAACTTCCCCGACCAGGAAACCTTCGCCCGGATGATCCGCGAGGCGGGGTTCGAGCAGGTGAAATACCGCAACCTGTCGATGGGGATCGCGGCGCTGCATTCAGGCTGGAAGCTGTAGATGCGCGGCCCTCACAACATCTGGCGGCTGGTCCGGACCGGCGCCACGCTGGAACGCACCGGCGCCATGCGCGTGGTGCTGGAGGCCTTCGACGCGCCGGCCCCGCTGCGGCTGGTGGCGCGCGTCATGGGCTGGCCGTTCAAATGGCTGGGCTACAGGGGCGATCCAGACCTGCCGCCGGCCACCCGCGCGCTGACCGCGCTCGGCCCCGCCTACATCAAGTTCGGCCAGATCCTGTCGACCCGCCCCGACGTGGTGGGCGACGAGTTGGCCGTGCAGCTGCGGGTGCTGCAGGACAAGCTGCCCCCCTTCCCCACCGATGTCGCCAAGGCCTCGGTCGAAAAGGAGCTGGACGTGCCGGTCGACCAGCTGTTCAGCGAATTCAGCGATGCGGTGGCGGCGGCCTCCATCGCGCAGGTGCACAAGGCGCGGCTGCGCGACAGCGGCGATCTGGTGGCGGTCAAGGTGCTGCGCCCCAAGATCGAAAAGGCCTTCCGTACGGATATCGACGCGTTCTACCTGGCCGCCTCGATCATCGAGTTTCTCTCGCCTGCCTCGCGCCGCCTGCGCCCCACGGATGTCATCGCCCATTTCGAGGGCGTGGTGATGGGCGAGCTGGATTTGCGGCTGGAGAGTTCGGCCGCAGCCGAGTTCGCCGCGAACACCGGTTCGGATGCGGGCTTCGCCGTGCCAGAAACGCGCTGGTTCCTGTCGAGCCGCCGGGTGATGACCATGGATTGGGTCGAAGGCGTGCCGCTGGGCGACAATGACGCGATCGACGCGGCCGGGCACGACCGGAGCGCGCTGGCCGAGCGGGTGCTGCAGCTTTTCCTGAACCACGCCCTGCGCGACGGGTATTTCCATGCCGACATGCACCAGGGCAACCTGAAGGTCGGCGCCGACGGCGATATCCTGTGCTACGATTTCGGCATCATGGGGCGGATCGACGAATACACCCGCCGCGTCTATGCCGAGATCCTGTTCGGCTTCATCCGCCGCGACTACCGTCGCGTGGCCGAGGTGCATTTCGAGGCCGGCTACGTCCCCGCCGACCGCGACATCGACGAATTCGCCCGCGCCCTGCGCGTCGTGGGCGAGCCGATCTTCGGAATGGACGCCTCGCATATCTCGATGGGTCGGCTGCTGAGCTACCTGTTCGAGGTGACCGAGCAGTTCGGCATGCAGACCCGGACCGAGCTGATCCTGCTGCAACGCACGATGGTGGTGGTCGAAGGCGTGGCGCGCTCGCTCGATCCCCACATCAATATCTGGCAGGTCGCCCGTCCCGTCGTGGAGACCTATATCAAGGAAAATGTCGGGCCGAGGGCGCTGCTGCGCGACCTGACTGAGACCGCCCGCGTGCTGGCCCGGTTCGGCCCCAAACTGCCGCAACTGGCCGAGGCCACGCTCATCCGCCAGATCGAGCCGCCGGCCGCATCGCCGCGGCCCTCGCGGCTCTGGCCGCTGGCCTGGATGAGCCTGGGCGCAGGGATCGCCGCCGCGGCGGTCGTGCTCGGAGATCTTTTCTAGCCGGTCGCTGACCCGCGCCGAGGCGAAGGGCCATGCGCCCCCGCGCCTTCAGCGCATGGTGGCGCGGAAAGCACAAAAGGGGGCCTGCGTGGGCCCCCTTTCGAATTCTTGCGTCGCCTGTCGCGAAGTCGAGCGGAATCAGTTGCCCGATTGGGTCGTGGTGGTGCCGTTCGACGAGCCGGCCAGAGCAGCGATCGCCAGGACGGCCGCACCGGCAGCAACAACGCCGCCGCCCAGGCCGCCGAAGCTGCCCACGGGAGCCACGACAACCGGCTCGGGCTCTTCTTCGACAACGACCGGGCCACCAGCAAATGCGGTGGAGGCGGTCAGGGCGAGAGCGGTACCTGCGACAAATGCGGAAATCTTTTTCATTGTGAACTCCATAGGTATGACGAGCATCGCCGGATTGTTAGCATGTTTGCGCCAGCAGAGAAAGCCGTTTGAATTCATATCACGGCTTGAGGCGCTGTAGTTTCATAAATCCCACACTTGGGCTAATCCACTGGCGCGATTGGATCATTCTGCCATCCGCCAGAAACCAATATTCATTGGTAAATCCGCCCTCTGGGCCGCTGCAACGCTCCTCGAAACGGCGCGCCTGGTAGCGTGTTTCAACAATGGTCAGGGAAGCGGCATCTTGCTCATGAATTTCGCAGGAATATTTCCGCCGAACCGTTTGATCGTCGCCGTCGAGATGGAAAAATTCCCTTTGAGTCACGTTGCCATCGCGCCTCAGGGCTGATTCGCCGGGGATTGAAGCGGACATCAGGTCCTCTCCCAGGCCGCGTGTCCCGCGCACGATTCCGTCGCGCATGATCACCGCGATCTGATCGGCCGTCGCCCAGGTGGTATCGGCGCCGTTTTGCCCGATGGGCACGAGCGCCCCCGACACGCCCCGGCTTTCCAGGCTGGCCAGGATCAGCGGGACCTGCACCTGGTCGATCATCGCCCGCGTCAGGGCCGGGGCCGCCGCCTCGCCGGCTGTCCGTTTCTGGGTGCCTTCGCGGATCGCCTTGACCCCCAGGACAAGCGCGTTGTCCTTGACCGCGGGGTCGGATCCGCAGCCCGCGAGCCCCAGAAGGGCGGCCAGAACGAGGCCCGTGGCCTTCAGCTGTTTCATCGCCACACCTTCCCCCACTGCCGCTCCAGGCCCCAGCGGTGATAATCATCGATGGTCTCGTACAGCCGGCCGTCGACCGACAGCCGCGCGCCGCCGTCGCGCTGGATCGGCCGGATCGTGGTGCTGGCCGTCGTGCGCGAACTGCTGCCCACCATCCAGGAAATCGGGATGGTCACGCGGATGCCCTTGTCGAACGAGCCCTCGCCGAATTCCTTGGCGCTGACGTCGGTGATCGTGGCGAAGGCGCCCACCTTCCAGCCGTTGGCGAATACCCGGTCGAAGGTCAGCGTCGCCCCCCAGTCGCCCGCCAGGTAGCGGCCGGCATCCAGTTGCACCCGGTAGCCCTGGGACAGGTCGTAATAGGCCGAGGCATGGCCGGTCACGATGTCGTAGTCGCGGAACCCGAGCCCGCCGTCGTAATCGCGCTTGCGGGCATAATTCACCTCCATGCCCAGCGCCAGGCGGCTGTATTGCGGCTTCCACAGCATCTCTGCCGAGACGCCGCCATACATCCGTTCCAGGTAGCCCGCGGTTACCCGGCCATAGAGGTTCGGGCCGGGGCGCGAATACCAGGCCATGGTGAGGGTCTCGAGGCCCGGGTCGCCGCGCCGGGTGTAAAGCTGCTCGTCGGTGCGCACATGCGGCAGAACCGAGTTGTTCGGCCTGAGCTGGCCCTGCGAAAAGGCGTTGGTCACGCTCTTGGTGACCGAGCCCGAGAAGAACAGCCCCGGCCGCAGCTCGTAGCGGCTGGCGAGGCGCATCCCCAGGTCGACGCGATAGGGATGATCGGGATCGAACAGTTCCTGCTTCAGATAGGGCGCCAGCGACCAGGTCAGCCGCGGGTAAAGCTCCTCGTCATAGGCCAGGTTCTCGGGCCGCTGCGAGGCATCGACGATCCCGGCCACGCTGAACAGCCGGGCCGCGCCGTTCGGCGCGGTCTCCAGCGCCTCGATATCCGAGCGGCGCAGCACCACCTTGGCGGTCGGCATGCCCTCGACCACCGGCACGATCTCGAAGGTCTCGACCGAGGCGGGCATGGTGCGGGTCAGCACCCGCGCGGCGCGGCCCACGGCCTGCGCCTCGGCGTCGTAGGACGGGTTGCGCAGCCACAGCTGCACGCTGTCGCCGCGCACCGCCATCGCCTCCAGCACCAGCCCGGTCTCGGCCAGCATCTTGGCGGTGTTTTTGCGCAGGATGTCGGCCGCCTGCGGCTGCTGCACCCAGTCCTCGGACCAGGCCTCGGGATCGGCGCTGCGGGCCGGGCGCGGCTCGACCGGGTAGGTCGCCTTACCCAGGTCGCCACCGGCGGGCCGGTCCTTGGGGTTGAGCGAGATCTGCGCCGTCAGCCCGAGCTCCGAGCCGTACATGTAGTAGGCGCCCAGCCGCAGATGCTTGCGCGCCTGGTACTCGACGCCGAAGTTGAACGGGCTGCGGTGCTTGATCACCCCGCGCCCCTCTTCGAAATTGTAGTCGTCGGAGGAATATTCCAGCTTCAGGCCCAGCTTGTCGGTGGGCTGCCACTCGATCCCGCCGAACAGCGCCGCAGGGCCGCGGAAATACTGGTCGGTGTTCGGGCTGCCGCCGCGCCCGATATTCAGCGGCGGCCGCTTGGCAAAGGGCGTGCCCAGCGGCTGATAGGTGCCCAGCCGGCCCCAGCCGATGCCCCCCGTCAGCACCAGGTTCGGCGCCAGATGCTTGCTGGCGACCACGTATTCCGCCGCCGCCAGACCGGTGCCGGCGAAGTCCTGGAGGCCCACCACCAGGTCGGGCAGGAAGCGCCCCTCGCTCAGGACACGGTATTGCAGGTCGAAGCTGCGGTCGGAATAGTCGACGAAGCCGGCGAGGTTCAGGTCCTTGGTCCGCGAGAAGCGGAAGCTGCCCGACAGGCGCGGGGTGATCTGGAAACTCAGCGTCGCGCGCGTCATCCCCGAGAAGGTCGAGAAGGTGGTCGAGAACTGGCCGTCAGGCTGGCTCTGCCCCGAGGGCATGTCGAGCAGCCCGCTCACGCCGTAGAAGTTCAGCGTCGGGTGCCACGCATCGGTGCGCTCGGCCGCCGCGCCCGGCAGGCCGGCCAGCGCCGCGGCCAGCGCCATCGCGCCGCCGCCGAACAGCCGCCGCGCCGAAGCTGTCATGTAACGTCCCTTCATCTCGCGCCCCCGGGCTTTCATCCCGATGGACATTCGCCCATCCGACCCATCCGTTCAACCGCTGCCTGCCCGTAGCCTCATCCCGGCGGGGTTCTGTGGCAAATTATGCACGGAAAGGCGCGGGGGCGGATCAGGCGTTGCTGGCCGCCTCGGGCGAGGGGTAGCCCTCCACCCAGCGCGCGATGACAGAGCGGGCGGCCACGGTATCGCCAGAGGCCACGGCGTGGCGCAGGGCGCGCAGCGCGCTGGCGACCTCGATCTCCGACAGCCGCGCCTCCTGCGCCCGCAGGATCTTGGGGTGTGGCGTGGTCAGCAGCCCCTCGCCGATCAGCAACTCCTCGTGCAGCTTCTCGCCGGGGCGCAGGCCGGTGGTGACGATCTCGATATCGCCGCCCGGGTTGTTTTCGTCGCGCACGGTATAGCCCGCGGCCTCGATCATTTGCTCGGCCAGCGAGCGGATGCGCACCGGCTTGCCCATGTCCAGCACGAAGACATCGCCCCCCTCGCCCGCCGCCGGCGCGAAGGAGCCCGCCAGCAGCACCAGGCTGACGGCCTCGGGGATCGTCATGAAATAGCGGGTGACCTCGTTGTCGGTCAGGGTGACCGGGCCGCCCTTGGCGATCTGTTCGTGGAACAGCGGCACCACCGACCCGGACGAGCCGATCACGTTGCCGAAGCGCACCATGGAAAAGGCCGTGCCCGAGGACCGCGTGGCGAGGTCCTGCACCACAAGCTCGGCCAGGCGCTTGGACGCGCCCATCACGTTGGTCGGCCGCACCGCCTTGTCCGAGGAGACCAGGATGAACCGCGCCACGCCGGCCTCGCGGGCGGCCTCGGCGATGGTCCTGGTGCCGAGCACGTTGTTCGCCAGCCCCGCCAGCGGGTTGGCCTCGACCATGGGGACATGCTTGTAGGCGGCGGCGTGGAAAACGATATCCGGCTTGTGCTCGGCCAGCACGAAACGCGACATGCGCGGGTCGGTGGTCGAGCCCAGCAGGGCGACGATCTCGATATCGCTGCCCTCGGAGAGGGTCTGAAGCTCCATCTCCACGGTGTAGAGCGCGATCTCGCTCATCTCGAACAGGACCAGCCGCCTGGGATTGCACTGCAAAAGCTGGCGGCAGAGTTCCGAGCCGATCGAACCGCCGGCGCCGGTGACCAGGATCGTACGCCCGGCATAGGTGCCGCAGCCCACGTTGAGCTGGCCGTCGAGGTTCTGCCGCCCCAGCAGGCGGCTGGGCTGCACCGGGCTGAGCTTGTCGACCAGCGCCTCCTCGCCGATGAGTTGCGCGAAGGAGGGCAGGGTCTGCACCTCCAGCCCCATGCTTTGCAGCTTGCGCGCCAGCTGCGCCTGCTTCGGCGGTGACAGCGACGGAATGGCCAGGAGCACCCGATCGACGCCCTTTTCCTCGACAAGGTCCTGGATCGCGGCCGGTCGGTGCACCGACAGGCCGGCCACGGTCGTGGTTTCCAGCGCCGGGTTGTCGTCGACGAAGGCGACGGGCTCGATCCGGTGATGGGTCTTCAACGCCGAGGCCAATTGCAGCCCGGTCGTCCCCGCACCGTAGATCAGCACCCGGCAGGTCGGCGCGGCCCGGCGGTAGAGCGCCAGCAGCATCTGCAGCATCACCATCCGCACGCCGGCCGCCAGCGTGATGAAGATCAGCCCGAACACGATGGACACGCCCACCGGAATGGCGTGCTGCGCCAGCCGGTGCAGCATGATGTTCATCACGGCGAGGAACAGGCCGAAAACGGCGGTCTTGCCCAGCGCCCGCGTTTCATAGGCCTTGAGCTGAATCTTGGGAATTCCCAGGAACAGGGCGATCGGTACCGCGCTGAGGGTCTGGAAGAACAGCACCAGCCACAGGTTCTCCAGCGAGCCGAGCCCCACGCCGGAACTGCGGAAGGCCACCAGCGCAAGGAGTTGCGCGATCACCACGACCGCGAGGTCCACGCACAGCATGATGGCCGATTTTTGTCGGCGTGACAGTCCTTTGACAAAATTCAGCAAGGCAGCAAAACCCGTGTTTTCAAAGTTGCACTCTAGTCCAGTTCGGCGAAAACCGGCAAGGCAAACCATGCTGCGCCTGCGAACAGGCCGATTCTTGCTGACCTGTCGGCAACACCACGGCCCCGTCAGCGGCGCCCGAACACCTTGGCCGCGGTGCGCGAGAGCAGCACCAGGTCGAAGCACAGCGACTGGTGGCGCTGGTAAATCAGGTCGAGCCGCGCCTTGCGCGGCACGCAGGCCCGCGCGTAGACGGCATCGGTCTCTTCGGGCGTTTCGCATTTGGCCAGCAGCCATTCCTCGTGGGCGTGAAACACCTCCGTCGCCAGACCGGTGATGCCAGGGCGGGATCTCAGCACCTCGCGGTAGGTCTCGGGGAAGCGTTCGACATATTCGCGCAGCGGCGGGCGCGGGCCGACGAAGCTCATGTCGCCGCGCAGCACGTTCCAGAGCTGCGGGATCTCGTCCAGCCGGTAGCGGCGCAGCATCCGGCCCGTTCGGGTCACCCGGTGCGCCTTGTCCCCGCCCGAGACGCCGCGGTCGCCGCTGTCGGGGCGCATGGTGCGCAACTTCCACAGCCGAAAGGGCTCGTCGGCGGTCTTCATCCGCTCCGAGACGTAGAACAGCGGCCGCCCGTCCCGCAGCCACATCACGGCCAGCACCACCAGCAGCACCGGCAGCAGGAGAACCGACAGCGCCAGCGCCAGCACGATGTCGAAGACCCGTTTCGAAAATGTCATTCCCGGCCCAGCCTCCGCCACTCCGCCACCATCTGCTCGGCCTCGCTGTCACGCGGGCCGAAACGATGCAAGCGGCAAAGCTGCCCGACATCAAGGGTCACCGATTGCCGCGCCCCCGCCGGGGCCTCGACCCATTCCCAGTCGCGGCCCCAGGCACGCAGCAGGTCCGCCATCGCCACCGGGCGCGGGGCGGCGACGTTCAGGGAAAAGGGCAGGTCCCGCCCGGCGAGGGCCGCCTGCAACAGGCTTTCCAGCACCCGCGCGAAGCCGCCCGCCCCGATATAGGACCGCTCCGGCCCGCGCCCGTCGGCGAACCGGTCCAACCGGATCGGCTGCCCCGCCGCGATCCGCCGGCCCAACAGGTCGGCGCCCGCCACGTTGCCGATGCGCAGGCAGGTGATACCGGGCGCCGCCCGCCCGGCCCCCGCGCGCCAGCAGGCCGCGGCGGCCTCCATCTCGGCCTTGGCCGCGCCATAGGGCGTGGGCGGATCGACGGGGGCGCCCTCGGCCAGCGGGTGATCGGCGGGGGCGTAGACCGCCTGCGAAGAGGCGAGGAAGACATGCCGCGCCCCGGCAAGCGCCCCGGCCTCCAGCCCCGCAAGGGCCAGCGCGGCGTTATCCGACAGCGGCGCGTCCGAGCCGGGCGTCACACCCGACAGCACCACCACGGCCTTCAGCAGCGGCAGGTCCGGGACCGGGTCCTGCAGCGGCGCCCAGCGCAGCCAACCCGCGTTTTCGCCCTGCCGCCGCTGCCACAGCGGGCGCAGACCGGCGGGCGCGGCATCCGCCCAGGCCGCGCGCAACGCCCGGCCGACGGCCCCCGTCGCCCCCATCACCAGTACCCTCGGCAAATTTCCCACGCTTTCCAAATCTCCGCCGACGCACGCGCATTCAGGTTGACCCGTTTCCCTCCCTCAGTATCTTGCGCTAGGTGCGAAATCCACGCCTCGATCCCCTAGGGTCGGCGGAAATTCCGGGGAGAACGGATGTCAGCTTTCGGACGACGCCAGTTCCTGGCCCTTGGCGCAAGCGGGCTTGTCTCGGCCTGCAGCCTGCCGCGCGGCGCCGCCCGGGAAAGCGAAATCCTGTCCAGCGCCGAGGCTGATACGCTCTCGGGCTATGCGATCTATCCGGTCACCCGTGCCTTCCTGCCGCAGGTCGAAGCCTGGCCGGTCACCGGCTCGGGGCCGCGTGGCGCCTGGATCGGCCATCAGCGCGGCGCGAGCAGCCAGATCATCGCCCCGGGCGACCATGTCGACATCGTTATCTGGGACAGCGAGGAGAACTCTCTGCTGACCTCGCCCGGCTCCAAGGTGGTGACGCTGCCCAAGATGCGCGTGGCCCCGAACGGCACGATCTTCATGCCCTATCTGGATTCGATCCGCGTCGCCGGAATGACGCCCCAGGCCGCGCGGGCCAAGATCCAGACCGCGATGGAGGCCATCACCCCCTCGGCCCAGATCCAGCTTTCGATGCAATCGGGGCGCAAGAATTCCGTCGACCTGGTGGGCGGCGTGGGCACCCCCGGCACCTATCCCCTGGTCGACCGCGATCTGACGGTGCTGAGCCTGATCTCGCTGGGCGGCGGCGTGCTGACCACGCTGGAAAACCCGGTGGTGCGCCTGATGCGCAACGGGCAGCTCTATGTCACCACGCTCGCGCGGCTCTACGACGATCCCGGGCTCGACACCACCCTGAGGGGCGGCGACAAGGTCATCGTCGAAGAAGACCCGCGCTCCTTCATCGCCATCGGCGCGGCGGGGAAAGAGCAGCTCGTCCAGTTCCCGAAGGATTCGCTCTCCGCGCTGGACGCGATCGCGCTGATCGGCGGCATCTCGGATACGCGGGCCGATCCCAAGGGCATCCTGATCTTGCGCGAATACCCCGAAAGCGCCACCCGCGCCGGGGTGCAGGGCCCGCGGGAATCGCGGGTGATCTTCGTCATCGACCTGACCACCGCCGACGGGCTGTTCAGCGCCAAGCGCTTCCAGGTCAATCCCGATGACGTGGTCTATGCCTCGGAGAGCCCGCTGACCACCGTCCAGACCATCACCCAGACCGTGGGCAGCCTGTTCGGTATCGCCCGCCAGGCCGACCGGGCACTCTGAGCGCGGATCGCCCCGGACAGCCTGTTCAACGGCCCTCCGGCGGTGCTATGCACGTGCCGGGGCCCGAAGGGCGATCAGCGAAAGGGGCGCTTGTGAAAACGGCACTTGTGACCGGCGCAGCCGGCTTCATCGGCTTTTTCTGCTGCCAGAGGCTGCTGGAGCGGGGCTATCGCGTCGTCGGGCTGGACGCGATGACCGATTATTACGATGTCGCTCTGAAACAGGCCCGGCTCGACCGGATTTCCGACCATCCCGCCTTCCGCTTCGAACAGGGCTATGTCGAGGATCCCGGCCGGCTGATGGCGCTGTTCGGCGAGGAGCGTTTCGACATCGTTATCCACCTCGCGGCCCAGGCCGGCGTGCGCTACTCGCTGGAAAACCCGCGCGCCTATCTCGACGGCAATGTCACCGGCACCTTCGAGCTGCTGGAGGCCGCGCGCGCCTTTCCGCCCGCGCATATGCTGCTGGCCTCCACCTCGTCGGTCTACGGCGCCAACACCCGGATGCCCTATGCCGAGACCGACCGCACCGATCACCAGATGTCCTTCTACGCCGCCACCAAGAAGGCGACCGAGGCGATGGCCCACGCCTATGCGCACCTGCACGGCCTGCCCATCACCATGTTCCGGTTCTTCACCGTCTACGGGCCCTGGGGCCGGCCGGACATGGCGCTGTTCAAATTCACCCGCGCGATCCTTCGGGGCGAGGCCATCGACGTCTACAACCGCGGCGAGATGAAGCGCGATTTCACCTATGTCGACGACCTGGTCGAGGGCATCATGCGGCTGATCGACGCCGTGCCGCGGCGGCCCAAAGACGGCACCGTGCCCGAGGACGACAGCCTGTCGCCGGTGGCCCCATGGCGGGTGGTGAACATCGGCAACGGCCAGCCGGTGCAGCTGACCGATTTCATCGCCGCGATCGAGGCAGCCACAGGCCGCACCGCCCGGCGCAACCTGCTGCCCATGCAGCCCGGCGACGTGCCTGCCACCTGGGCCGACACCACGCTTCTGCGCCGCCTGACAGGCGAGGCACCGCAGACCCCGGTGACCGAGGGCGTGGCCCGCTTCGTCGCCTGGTACCGGGACTTTTACGAAATCTGAGTCCGAGGCGCAGTTGACACCCGGCAAGGCCTGCGGCCTAAAACGGATCGAGGATCAGGAAGGGCAGTTGTCATGAAAATCGCGATGATTGGCACGGGCTACGTGGGGCTTGTCTCGGGGGTGTGTTTCTCCGATTTCGGGCACGAGGTTGTCTGCGTCGACAAGGACCCGCGCAAGATCGAGACGCTGGAACGCGGCGAGGCCCCGATCTACGAGCCCGGGCTGGAATCCCTCATGTCCAGGAATGTCGCGGCCGGCCGCCTGTCCTTCACGCTGGACCTGCCCAGCGCCATCGACGGCGCCGACGCGGTGTTCATCGCGGTCGGCACGCCCACACGGCGCGGCGACGGCCATGCCGACCTGAGCTACGTGATGGAGGCCGCGCAGGAAATCGCCCGCGCCGCCAATCACTACCTGGTCATCGTCACCAAATCGACGGTGCCGGTGGGCACCAACCGCAAGGTCAAACAGGTGGTGCAGGAGGCGAACCCCGATCTCGATTTCGACGTCGCCTCGAACCCCGAATTCCTGCGCGAGGGCGCGGCAATCGACGACTTCATGCAGCCCGACCGCGTGGTCGTGGGCGTGGAAAGCGAACGCGCCGGGCATGTCATGGCCGACATCTACCGCCCGCTCTACCTGCGTGAATCGCCGATCGTGACGACCGACCTGGAATCGGCCGAGATGATCAAATATGCCGCCAACGCCTTCCTTGCGACCAAGATCACCTTCATCAACGAGATCGCCGCGCTCTGCGAACGCACCGGCGCCGACATCAAGGAGGTGTCCAAGGGCATGGGACTTGACCACCGTATCGGCCCCGCCTTCCTTCATGCCGGGCCGGGCTACGGCGGCAGTTGCTTCCCCAAGGACACCGCCGCGCTGGCCCGCACGGGGCAGGATTACTCGGTGCCCATGCAAATCGTGGAGACGGTCATGCGGGTGAACGAAGAGGTCAAGCACCGCATGGTCGAGAAGCTGCGCGATCTCTGCGGCGGCTCGTTCAACGGCAAGACCATCGCGGTGCTGGGCGTGACCTTCAAGGCCAATACCGACGACATGCGCGAGGCTCCCTCGCTGACCATCGTGCCGGCGCTGGTGGGCGGCGGCGCCAGGGTGCGCGTGACCGACCCCAAGGGCCGCAACGAGGGCGAGGCCCTGCTGCCCGGCGTGCAATGGGTCGACGACGCCTACAAGGCGGCGAACAAGGCCGACCTGCTGGTCACCCTGACCGAATGGAACGAGTTCCGCGCGCTGGACCTGAAGCGCCTGGCCCGCAAGATGGCCCATCCCCGCATGGCCGACCTGCGCAACATCTATTCCGCCGAGGACGCAAAACGCGCGGGATTCGCGGCCTATGACAGCATCGGCCGCACCGGCTTCGGGGTCACGACGGAAAAGTGACCGCCGGCATCGCCGGCGCAGGGCCCTGGGCGGGCGCAGCAATGATAGCGGATTTCGGGGGGGTCACCATCTGCACAGGCCTGCGGGCCTGGGCCTGCCCTGGGGCAGGTGGTGCCGGTGAAGGGACTCGAACCCCCGACCCCATCATTACGAATGACGTGCTCTACCAGCTGAGCTACACCGGCTAGGTGGCGCGTTCTTTAGCACCCAGTTGCGCGGGTGTGTAGCCCTATTTTCACTGTTTCGCCTCTTCTTCTTCGGGCTCGACAACCTCGGCAACGGCAACGGCCTCTTCGGTCACCTCACCGGCCTCGGCGGTCTCCTCCCCGGTCACGGCCTCTTTGGCTGCACCCGCTTCGGCGGGTTCCTCTTCGGGCGCCGTCTTGTCCGCGATGGCGCCCACGATCAGGGGCAGCATCTCGGTCGAGCGCGGCATCGAGACCTCGCCCGCCGGCGCGGTCTTCCAGGACAGGGTGTCGAAGCTGCCGCAATGGGCGCAGACCGGCTGCCATTCGGCATGGACGGTGCCGCAATTTTCGCAGATCCATTGCGGCCCGCGCGAGGCGCTCAGCGCCCGCGTCAGGTAGCCGCGCACGATGCTGTCGTCGGCCCCCTCGCCGCGCTCGATGGCCGCCATCAGGGTCAGGGCGCGCGCGGTCGGCGCGGTCTCGGCCAGGTCGCCCAGCGCCTTGCGGGCGGCCGGGAAATCCTCGGCCGCGATATGCAGCTCGGCCAGCAGCATCCGGGTTTCCGGGTCGTCCGGCGCGATGTGGGTCAGGGTATGGAAGCGCTTGATCCGGGCCTCGGCGCTCTCCTCGGGCTCGATCTCGGCGAAGGCGGCGGCGAGGTCGGGATGCGGCTGCACCTCCCAGGCCTTCTTGATGACCCGCGTGGCGTAACGCTTCTTGCCCTGCTCGATATAGGTGCGCGCGGCCTGCACCGCGGCAGGGATCAGGTCGGGCGACAAGCGGTTGGCCTCGATCGCGGCCTCGCGGGCCTCGATCGTCTTGCCCTCGGCCAGAACGTCGCGCGCCTCGGAAAGGGCCAGCACCGCGTCGCGCCGCTTGTGCACGTCGCGCGGCAGGGTGCCGTGCTTCAGCTTGGCGTTCAGCGTGCGGCGCGCGCCGGTCCAGTCGGCATGCTCGGCCTGCAGCTTCAGCAGGATGTCCTGCGTCTCTTCGTGGCCCGGCTTCAGGTCGAAGGCCTTTTCCGCCAGCTTCAGCGCGGTGTCGACATCGCCCTCGGCCAGCTTCTGCTTCATGATGCCCCGCACGCCGACGAAACGGGTGCGGTCGTCGGCCAGCAACTGCTTGTAGATCGCGCGCGCCTTTTGCGCATCCCCGGCCAGTTCGGCGGCCTGGGCGGCCAGCAGGTTGGTCAGTTCCGGCCGGTTCAGCAGACGCTCGGCCTTGGCCGCCTTGGTCATCGCCAGCCGCGCCTCGCCCGAGGCCAGCGCCAGCATGCTCTCGCTCATGGCCTTGAAGCCGCGGCGTTCGCGGTTGCGGCTGAAATAGCGGCTGATGGCGGTCTCGTCGCCGCTGATGAAGCGGGCGAGCGCCACCAGGAACCCGGCCAGTTTCAGCGCCAGCCACAGCAGTGCGATCAGCACCGCGCCCGCGATCACCGCCTGCAGCGGACCCATGGTGAATTCCGTGTTGGCGAAGGCCACCCGGATGCCCGTCTCCGAGTCGATCAGGAAGCCGGCGCCGACGGTCAGCGCGGCGATGAGGAGGACGAAGATTACGATCTTGAGCAGTGACCAAAGCATGCGCTGTCCCCTCAGTTCACGTTCAGGCTGGCGGCGAGCGCCTCGGCCGCGGCCACGGCGTCGAGCCGGGCCTGCGCCTTGTCCGTCCAACCGGCCATCGCGGCGCGGCCGCTTTCGGGCAACGCCTGCAGTTCGGCCAGCGCGTCGGCGAGCCGCCCCTCGCCCAGCGCGGCCTCGGCCCGCGACAACACCGCATCCGGGTCGTCCCCCTCGCGCGGGGTCAGCGAGCGCACGCCGAGCTGGCTGCGCAGGAAATTCTCCAGCCGGTCGGCCGGGGCCTGGCCCGTGGTCTCGCGCAGCGACGCCGACAGGCCCGCGCGGGCCGCATCGGGGAAGCTGCGCTGCAGATCGGTCAGGGTGGCGACGCCGGTCCCGGCAACGTCCGACAGGGCGGCGGGCACCTCGGCGCCGATCTGCGGCAGGGCTGAGGCAAAGCCGCCGCCGCTTTCCAGCGCGGCCATCACCCGCATCATCGCGGCGCGCGTCTCCAGCTCCTGCGCACGGGCGGAGGCGGCGGCGATCTCGGCCTTGGCCTCCTCCGCCACGGCGGTGACCGAGGCGGTCATCTCTTCGTTCTGCTGGCGCTGCGTGGCCAGCTCCTCGCGCATCCGCTCCAGCTCGCGCTCATAGGCGGCAATGGCGCCCGAGGTGTCGGCGGCCTCGGCGATGGGGCGTTTCTCGACCTCGGTCAGGCGCGCGTCGATCTGGTCGAGCCGGCCCGCCAGCCCGCCGATATTGCCCTCCAGCGCGTCGAACCGTCCGGCCAGGGCATCCTCGGTCTTGGCCAACTGCGCGGCGATCTCGGCGCTGGGATCCTGCGCGGAGACGGCACCGCTGAGTTTTTCCACGCTGTCGGCCAGCGCGGTCAGCCGCTGATCCTGCGCCGACAGGGCCGCGGCAATCTGGTCATCGGCGCCCCCGCGGGGCAGCAGCAAGAAGGCCGTGGCAAAGCCGATGCCGCCGGCCAGCGCCCCGCCCAGCAGCAGCGGAAGGACACCGCCGCCCGATTTCGGGGCCGGTTCCGGCGGCACGGGGGCGTCGGGCGCTTCGGGTGCGACGGCTTCCTCTTCGGCGGGCTGCTCCGGGGCCTCGCCCGCAGCCGGGATTTCGGCCGATTCATCTTCCGGGGTAACGGGCGTTTCGCCCTCTTCCGCGGCGCCGGCCTCAGGCGCGTCCTGCGGGGGCGTTTCCTGGGAAGAAGGCTCCGTCGTCTCGGGGGTCGTTTCCGTCTCCTTGGCCTCGGCCTCGGTTTCGGTCTCGGGTTTGGAATTGGCCACTGAAACCCCCTGTCGATTCGTGAAATTCGATGCCGCACCCAGTGCGCCGGACGAGCTTATCTCGCGCGGCCCCCACCCTCAAGGTGACGCGCTGCGGCAATCAGCGCACCGAGGGCCGCCAGCATGCCCTCGGCATCGGGCGTCCCGGCCTGCTCCATGAGGGCCGGCACGGGGCCGTCCCACGCCTGCGCCACGGCCCCGCTCATCGCAGCCACGGCCAAGGTTGCAGTCGCCCCGGCACAAGCCTCGCCCGCGAGTTTCGCGCTCCGCGGTGAAAACAGAGGCAGCAGGACCACGCCCCGGCGGCCCAGCAAATCAAGGGCTTCTGGGGTCAGACCCTGCGGGATCTGGTCATAGATCACCGCCGCGTCGCAGGGCTGGCCCGCGGCCGACAGGCGGGCCGCGATCTCGCCGCGCGCATGCGCCCCGCGCAGATGCAGTAGCCGCCCGCCGGGCGCTGCCCCGGCCAGCCGCGCCACCAGCGCATCGGCATCCGCGCCACAGACCTCGGCCCGCAACCCGATTGCCTGCGCCGCCCCGGCCGTGCGCGTACCCACGCAATAGGCGGGAAGCCGCCGGTCGCTGCTCATCCCCGCGAAGGCGCGCACCCCGTTCTGCGAGGAAAAGACCAGCCCCGAATAACCCGACAGGTCCGGCAGGGCGCCCACCGGATCGATCCGCAACAGGGGCGCGATCACGATCCCGATGTCCGGCCCGAACCGTTCGGCAAAAGCCTGCGCGAACCGCTCGGCCTGCGGGCGGGGCCGGGTCAGCAGCAGGGAAAGCGGGGTCATGGCGGCACCTGCCGGATTGTGCGAAACTTTCCCCGGTGTTACCTGCCGGGGATGAGCCACGCAATGACAGAGCCCGATCAGACCCTGACCGTGCTGGGCCTGGAAAGCAGCTGCGACGACACCGCGGCTGCGGTGGTGCGCCATGCGCCGGGCGCGGCGCCCGAGATCCTGTCCTCGGTGGTGGCCGACCAGACCGCGCTGCACGCGGCCTTCGGGGGCGTGGTGCCCGAGATCGCCGCCCGGGCGCATGCCGAAAAGCTCGATATCTGCGTCGAACGGGCGCTGGGCGAGGCCGGGCTGACGCTGGCCGATCTGGACGCCATCGCGGTGACCGCCGGGCCCGGCCTGATCGGCGGCGTACTGTCGGGCGTGATGGTCGCCAAGGGGCTGGCCGCAGGGTCGGGCCTGCCGCTAGTGGGGGTGAACCACCTGGCGGGCCACGCGCTGACCCCGCGGCTGACCGACCGGCTGGCCTTCCCCTACCTGATGCTGCTGGTCTCGGGCGGGCATTGCCAGTTCCTGCTGGTGAAGGGGGCCGAGGATTTCACCCGCCTCGGCGGCACCATCGACGACGCCCCGGGCGAGGCCTTTGACAAGACCGCGCGCCTGCTGGGCCTGCCCCAGCCCGGCGGCCCGCAGGTGGAGCGCGAGGCCAACTCGGGCAACCCCGAGCGCTTTGCCCTGCCGCGGCCCCTGCTGGACCGGCCCGGCTGCGACATGTCCTTTTCCGGGCTGAAGACCGCGCTGCTGCGCGCCCGCGACGGGGTTGTGGCCGAAAAGGGGGGGCTGACCCGCGCCGACCGCGCCGATCTCTGCGCCTCGTTCCAGGCAGCGATGCGCGACGTCCTGGTCGAGAAATCCCGCCGCGCGCTGGCGGTCTATATGCAAGAGGCCCCGGCCGAGCCCGCCTTCGCCGTGGCCGGCGGCGTGGCGGCGAACAAGGCGCTTCGGGCCGCGTTAGAGACTGTTTCGACCGAATTCGGCTGCCGTTTCGTAGCCCCGCCGCTGAAGCTCTGCACCGATAACGCCGCGATGATCGCCTGGGCAGGGATCGAACGCTTCCGCGCCGGGGCGCGCGACGACATGACACTGATGGCGCGCCCGCGCTGGCCGCTGGACCGGCGCAGCCCGGCGCTGCTGGGCGCGGGCAAAAAGGGGGCCAAGGCATGATCGGGATCGTGGGTGCCGGCGCCTTCGGCACGGCGCTGGCCGTGGCACTGGGGCAGGCCGGGCGCGAGGTGACGCTCTGGGCGCGCGACGCCGCCCATGTGGACAAGATGGCCCGGACAAGGCGGAACGCCGCCCGGCTGCCGGGGATGGAGCTGCCCGAAACAGTCACTGTTACGGCGAAAATCGGCGATTTGAAGAACAGCGAGGCGGTTCTGCTGTCGGTGCCCATGCAGACGCTGGCCGGGTTCCTCTCCGATCACCGGGGCGCGCTGGACGGGCTGCCGCTGGTCGCCTGCTGCAAGGGGATCGACCTGGCCACCGGGCGCGGCCCCACGGCGATCATTGACGAGTCCTGCCCGAATGCCACGCCGGGCATCCTCACTGGCCCCAGCTTCGCCGCCGATATCGCCCGCGGCCTGCCCACCGCCCTGACCCTGGCCTGCGCCGACACCGAAACCGGCGTCCGGCTGCAAAAGCTGCTCTCTACCCGGTCACTCAGGCTCTATCGCAGCGCCGATACTCGCGGGGCGGAACTGGGCGGCGCCCTGAAGAACGTGATCGCGATCGCAAGCGGCGTGGTGATGGGTGCAGGGCTGGGCGACAGCGCCCGCGCCGCCCTGATGACCCGCGGCTTTGCCGAGATGGTCCGCTTCGCCCAGGCGAATGGGGCCGAAACAGAGACGCTTTCGGGCCTGTCGGGCCTTGGCGACCTGGTGCTGACCTGCACGTCCGAGCTGTCGCGCAACTTCCGCTTTGGCCGTGCGCTGGGGCGGGGCGAAGGCTTCGATCCCGCCATCACGGTCGAGGGCGCGGCTACCGCGCGCGCCGTCGCCAGGCGCGCGGAAACACTGGATTTCGAAATGCCGATCACCACAATGGTAGCGGCGCTGATCGACGGGCGGTGCAGCATCGCCGAGGCCGCCGAGGCCCTGCTGGCCCGTCCCCTGAAGGAGGAATGAGAATGCTCTACGCCGTGATCTGCCGCGACAAGCCCGGCCAGCTGGAGACCCGCAAGGCGAACCGCGACGCGCATCTGGCCTATATCGAGGAAACCGGGGTCGTGACGCAGGCCGGGCCGTTCCTGGACGCGGCGGGCGATATGTGCGGCTCGCTGGTCGTGCTCGACCTGGAGTCCATGGACGCGGCCCAGAACTGGGCCGCGAACGACCCCTATGCCAAGGCGGGGCTGTTCGAAAACGTCACTATCCAGGCCTGGAAGAAGGTGATCGGCTGATGCGCTACTGGCTGTTCAAGTCCGAACCCAACACCTGGAGCTGGGACGATCAGCTCGCCAAGGGCGAGGCCGGCGAGGAGTGGGACGGCGTGCGCAACTACCAGGCGCGTAACAACATGCGCGAGATGAAGGTGGGCGACCGGGGTTTCTTCTATCACTCGCTGAAAGAGAAGGCGATCGTCGGCATCGTCGAGGTGATCGCCGAGGCCCACCCCGACAGCACCACCGACGACCCGCGCTGGGAATGCGTGGACATCAAGGCGGTGCAATCCCTGCCCAACCCGGTAACGCTGGAGATGTGCAAGGCAGATGAGCGCCTTAAGGACATGGTGCTGGTCAACAACGCGCGCCTGTCCGTGCAACCCGTGAGTGATGGCGAATGGGCGCTCATCTGCACGATGGGCGGGCTATAGCGCCCGCCCGCGGCCGCCTCAGAAATAGTTCAGCGGGATCTTCAGGTAGGACCGGCCGTTGTCCTCGGCCTCGGGCAGGCGGCCGCCGCGGATGTTGATCTGCAGCGCGGCCAGCATCAGCTTGGGCAGCGGCAGGGTGGCATCACGGGCGTCGCGCGTGGCGGTGAAAGCCTCGCGCGTGGCCCGGTCCTTCAGGTGGATATTGGCCGCCTTGTGCGCGGCCACGCTGGCCTCGCATTGCGCCGCGCGCCCGCCGGGGCGGTAGTCGTGGCCGATGAAGACGCGGGTTTCGTCCGGCAGCGCCAGGATCGCCTGGATCGAATTGTAGAGCGCGGTGGAATCCCCGCCCGGGAAATCGGCCCGGCTGGTGCCGCTGTCGGGCATCATCAGCGTGTCATGCACGAAGGCCGCATCGCCCGCCACATAGGTGATCGAGGCCATGGTATGGCCGGGCGAGAACATCACCTTCACCGACACCTCGCCCACCATGAACTCCTCGCCATCGGCGAACAGCCTGTCCCACTGGCTACCATCGGTGGGGAAGTCATCGGGCAGGTTGTAGATTTCCTTCCACAGCTTCTGCACCTTCACCACGTGCTCGCCGATGGCCGTTGGTGCGCCCAGCTGGCCCTTGAGGTAAGGCGCGGCCGAAAAATGGTCGGCATGGGGGTGGGTGTCGAGGATCCAGACGATCTGGATCCCCTCATCCTTGATGTATTCGAGGATCGCGTCGGCATTCTCGGTGCTGGTCCGTCCCGAATTGGGGTCGAAATCCAGCACAGGATCAACGACGGCGCCCTTCATGCTGGCAGGGTCGTAGAACACATATTGCCAGCTGCCGGTCGGTTCGTCCCAGAACGGTTTGACGATCGGTGTCGCGGCCATTCTCTTCTCCGTTTGTTGCATTCCGCCACCACCGCGGCGGAAGAAATTGGTGGTTCACCGACGGATGTATGGTGCCGCTGCGTGTCAGAAAAACGAATTACAGCAACCTCAGAAATCGATTTCTTGAATGAACGCAAAACGCCCGCCGCAACGGGCGGGCGCCGGCAAGGCCCTCGCTCGTTCAGCCGTAGATCGCCTCTTTGCCGAAATGCTTGGTCAGCATGTAGTAGACTACGGCGCGGTACTTGTTGGTCTCGGACCGGCCATAGGTGTCGATCACGGCGTTGATCGCATCCATCAGCTCGGGCCCGTCGCGCAACCCCAGCTTCTTGACCAGGAAGTTGTTCTTGACGGTTTCCAGTTCGCCCTCCTGCGTGGCCGCCACGGTCGAGGCGTCGGCGTCGTAGATCGCCGGGCCGCAGCCGATGGTGACCTTGGTCAGCAGGTCCATGTCCGGCTCCATCCCGCATTTGTTGCGCAGGTCATCGGCATATTGCGCGATCAGGTCGTCTCTTTTCCCCATCGGTTCTCTCCCTTGTTACCAATCACTTTTTTCAATGAGGCCGCGCGCGGCGCGGCGTCCGGAGAAGCGTAGCGGCCTTTGTCCGGCGGACAAAGGGGTTTCTCCCCCGAGCGGCCATCGCCCGATCACGGAGAGGAGGGCCGCGCCCGACCCTGGGTGGGCGCAACGGAACGTTTGTGGTGAGCGCTTTATTTCGAAGTCCCGGATGACGGCGGAATGGCGAAGGCCGTCGCCAAAGCGCCCTCCCGGGGGGAGGGTCGGGCGCGGCCCGGGCTGGTCGCCCGGGCCA
>JBNGCX010000018.1:0-61600 GCA_049974865.1 Paracoccaceae bacterium | reverse complement strand
CCCGAGGGGTGGGCGCAATCGCGCCCGCCCCTGGGGGGCGGGTCGGGCGCGGCCCGGGCCGTTGGCCCGGGCGGTCTTGAATTCGGACGGGGGGCGTGCCGATGACCCGCGAACGCCTCTATCTCTACGACACCACGCTGCGCGACGGGCAGCAGACGCAGGGCGTGCAGTTCTCGACCCCCGAGAAACAGCAGATCGCGCAGACGCTGGACGCGCTGGGGGTCGATTACATCGAGGGCGGCTGGCCCGGTGCCAACCCCACCGACAGCGCCTTTTTCGAGGCCGCCCCGCGGACGCGCGCCACCTTCACCGCCTTCGGCATGACCAAGCGGGCCGGGCGCTCGGCCGCGAATGACGACGTGCTGGCGGCGGTGCTGAACGCGAACACGCCGGCGGTGTGCCTTGTGGGCAAGACCCATGATTTCCACGTCACCGCGGCCCTGGGCATCACGCTGGAGGAAAACCTCGAGAATATCGGCGCTTCGGTCGCCCATGTCGTGGCGCAGGGGCGCGAGGCGCTGTTCGATGCCGAGCATTTCTTCGACGGCTACAAGGCCAACCCGGAATACGCGCTGGACTGCCTGCGCGCGGCGCATGAGGCGGGGGCGCGCTGGGTGGTGCTTTGCGACACCAATGGCGGCTCGCTCCCCGGCGAGATCGGCGAGATCACCGAGGCCGTGATCGCGGCGGGCATTCCCGGCGACCGCCTCGGGATTCACACCCATAACGACACCGGCAACGCGGTGGCGGGCACGCTGGCGGCCGTCGACGCGGGCGCGCGGCAGGTGCAGGGCACGCTGAACGGGCTGGGCGAGCGCTGCGGCAACGCCGATCTCGTCACCCTGATCCCGACGCTGGCGCTGAAGGAACCCTATGCCAGCCGCTACGAGACCGGCGTGAGCGAAGAGGCGCTGGCCGGGCTGACGCGGGCCTCGCGCCAGCTCGACGACATCCTCAACCGGGTGCCGGTGAAAAGCGCGCCCTACGTGGGTGCCTCGGCCTTCGCGCACAAGGCGGGGCTGCACGCAAGCGCGATCGTCAAGAACCCCACCACCTACGAGCACATCCCGCCCGAGACGGTGGGCAACGCGCGCATCATCCCGATGTCGAACCAGGCCGGGCAGTCGAACCTGCGCCGCCGCCTGGCGGAGGCCGGGCTGGAGGTGGAAAAGGGCGATCCGGCGCTGCCGCGGATCCTCGAAGAGATCAAGGCGCGCGAGGCGCAGGGCTATTCCTACGACACGGCGCAGGCCAGTTTCGAGCTGCTGGCGCGGCGTGCGCTGGGGCAGCTGCCGCAATTCTTCGAGGTGAAGCGCTATCGGGTGACCGTCGAGCGGCGCAAGAACAAGTATGACCAGATGGTCAGCCTGTCGGAGGCCGTGGTGGTGGTGAAGGTCGGCGGCGAGAAGAAGCTGAGCGTCTCGGAAAGCCTCGACGAGGCGGGGCAGGACCGCGGCCCGGTGAACGCGCTGGCCAAGGCGCTGGCCAAGGACCTCGGGCCCTACCAGTCGATCATCGACGACATGCGGCTGGTGGACTTCAAGGTGCGCATCACCGATGGCGGCACCGAGGCCGTGACCCGCGTCATCATCGACAGCGCCGACAGCGCCGGGCGGCGCTGGTCCACGGTGGGCGTCTCGCCCAACATCGTCGATGCCTCTTTCGAGGCGCTGCTGGATGCCATCACGTGGAAGCTGATCCGCGACGGGGCGCAGCCATGAGGTCCGCGCCATGAGCATCCAGGCCTGCGCAGAGCTGGTGCAGCGGGGCGACCCCGACCGTTTCCGCGCCACCATGGCGGTGCCGGTGGCGGCGCGGGCGCGGCTGTTCCCGCTCTATGCCTTCAACCTCGAGGTCGCGCGCGCGCCCTGGCTGACGCAGGAGGCGATGATCGCCGAGATGCGCCTGCAATGGTGGCGCGACGCGCTGGAGGAGATCGGGCAGGGCGGCCCGGCGCGCCGGCACGAGGTGGTCACGCCGCTGGCCGACCTGCTGGAGGCGCAGGACGCGGCGCGGCTCGACGCGCTGGTCGAGGCGCGGCGCTGGGACATCTATCGCGAGCCCTTCGAGGACGCGGGCGCCTTCGAGGCCCATATCGACGCCACCGCCGGGCACCTGATGTGGACGGCGGCGCGGCTGCTGGGGGCGGAGCGCGGCGAGGCGGTCCTGCGGGATTTCGCCCATGCCGCAGGCGTGGCGAATTGGCTGCAGGCGATCCCGGAACTCGAGGCGCGGGGCCGGGTGCCGCTGGTCGACGGCCGGCCCGAGGCGGTGGCGGCGCTGGCGCAGGCGGCGCTGGAGCGGCTGCGCCGCGCCCGGGCGAAACGGGCCGCGCTGCCCCGCGCGGTGCTGCCGGTGCTGCTGTCGGGATGGCAGGCGGAGGGCGTCCTGCGGCGCGCCGCGGCCGAGCCGTCGCTTGTGGCCGAGGGGCGGCTGGCGCCCTCGGAATTCATCCGCCGCGGCGGGCTCTTGTGGAAGAGCCTCACCGGACGCTGGTAACGAATTTTCTGCGAAAATTCGGGGTCCCGTCGCACCGGTGGCAGGGAGGGATGTGCTGCGAATTTTCGTCGAAAATTCGGGGGCGCTCAGCTGTCCTGCGGGCGCAGCCACAGCCACAGCAGCGCGCCGCCGGCCAGCATCAGGAAGGGCACCATCGCCAGGTTGACCGAGGTCCAGCCCTGCTGCACCGATCCGCCCGAGCAGTTCATCAGCCCGCCCGAGGCCAGCGAGGCCATGGTCACGCCGCCGAAGACCATCAGGTCGTTCATGCCCTGCACCCGGCCGCGTTCTTCGGGGGCGTGGGCGCCGGCCAGCATCGAGGTCGCGCCGATGAAGCCGAAATTCCAGCCCAGCCCCAGCAGGACCAGCGCGACGAAGAAATGCTCCAGCTCGACGCCCATCAGGGCCACGCCGCCGGCGCCGGCCAGCACGACCAGGCCGAGGGCCACGATGCGCTCCACCCCGTAGCGGGCGATCAGGTGGCCGGTGAAGAAGCTGGGGATATACATGGCCAGCACGTGGGCGGTGACCACGTTCGCGGCGTCGCCCGTCTCGAACCCGCAGCCGACCACGGCCAGCGGCGTCGAGGTCATCACCAGGTTCATCAGCGCGTAGGAGACCAGCGCGCAGATGATCGCCACCGACACGCGCGGCTCGCGCAGCAGCTCCAGCCGCGAGCGGCCCCTGGGGGCGTCGGCCGAGGGTGCCGGCGGCTTGGGGATGTCGAGGCCCAGGAACAGCAGCGCGCCCACCACGTTCACCGCGATCACCGTCAGGTAGGTGCCGAGGAAGGGGATCACCATGGCCTGGCTGGTCGCCTTGACCAGCTGCGGGCCGATGATGGCCGAGGCCAGCCCGCCGGCCATGACGTAGGAGATCGCCTTGGGGCGGAAGTCGTCCGAGGCGGTGTCGGCGGCCGCGAAGCGGTAGAAGCCCTGCGCCGACATGTAGAACCCGGTGAAGAACGAGCCCAGCAGGAAGATCGCGAAGGAGTTCTGCATAAGCCCGTAGGCCCCGATCGCCGCGCCCGTGGCCCCGCCCGCGGTGCCCAGGAAGAACCCCGCGCGCCGGCCGAAGCGCTGCATGAAGGCCGAGAGCGGCGTGGCCGCCACCATCGAGCCCAGCACGATCAGCGAGATCGGCAGCGTCGCCCAGCAGGCGTTGGCGGCCAGCGACTGCCCCGCCAGCCCGCCGATGGTGAAGATCATCGGCATCTGCGCGCCGAGGAAGGCCTGCGCCATCACGAGGATGGTGACATTGCGCCTGGCGCGCGCATCGCTGTCGGGGGTGATCACGGTGTCGGTCATGACAATTGCCATTACCCTTCCGCGCGTCCGGTTGGAAGGGCGAAAAACGGTCGCGGGTGGCGCGGGCCTATCCTTACGGTTGCGCCCGCGCTTCCGGCCTGCGGTCGTGGGGCGGGCGGGGCATCGACTTTTATGCCTCCGGCGGGGATATTTCGGAACAGAAGAAGCAGAGGGAACGCGCGGGAGAGGATGCTGTGATGGTGGGACGGATCATCGAGAGCGAGGCCTGCGTGGCCGAGGGGGCGGCGTATCTGGCCCGGATCGAGCCGCGTTTCGCCCATGCGCTGGAGCGCACCGGGCCCTTGCCGCTGCGCCGCCGGCGCGACGGGTTCGAGGCGCTGTTGAGCGCGATCGTCAGCCAGCAGGTCTCGGTCGCGGCGGCGGATGCGATCTGGGGGCGGCTGAAGGCGGCGCGGCTGACCGGGCCGCGCAAGGTGATGTGGGCGGCCGAGGAGGATCTGCGCGCCTGCGGGCTGAGCCGGCAGAAGATCCGCTATGCCAAGGCGCTGGCAGGCGCCGGGATCGATTATCGCGCGTTGCGGCAGGCGCCGGACGAGGCGGTGATCGCCGAACTGGTGGCCGTGCCGGGGATCGGGCGCTGGACGGCGGAGATCTATGCCATGTTCTCGCTCGGGCGGGCCGACGTCTTCGCGCCGGGCGACCTGGCGCTGCAGGAATCGGCGCGGTTGCTGTTCGGGCTGGGCGAGCGGCCCGGCGAGCGGGCGCTGCGCGAGATGGCCGCGGGTTGGGCGCCCTGGCGGGGCGTTGCGGCCCGCGCGCTTTGGGCCTACTACCGGGTGGCGAAGGAAAGAGAAGGGATCAGATGACACGGGTTCTGACGAGCGACCGGCGCGGGCCGGCAGAGGGCGAGGCGCAATCGCTGGTGGTGTTCCTGCACGGTTATGGCGCCAACGGCGCCGACCTGCTGGGGCTGGCCGATCCGCTGATGCCGCATATGCCCGGCACCGCCTTCGTGGCGCCGGACGCGCCCGAAAGCTGCGCCGGCGTGCCCTTCGGCTTCCAGTGGTTCCCGATCCCCTGGATCGACGGCTCCACCGAGGAGGCCAGCGAGGCGGGCATGATGCGCGCGGTGGACGACCTGAACGCCTATCTCGACGCGGTGCTCGAGGCCGAGGGGCTGACGCCCGACCGGGTGGTCCTGTTCGGATTCTCCCAGGGCACGATGATGAGCCTGCACGTGGCCCCGCGCCGCGTGGACGAGGTGGCCGGCATCGTCGGTTTTTCCGGGCGGCTGCTGCAGCCCGAAAGCCTGACCGACGAGGTGGTCAGCCGTCCGCCGGTGCTGCTGGTGCATGGCGACCAGGACGACGTGGTGCCGGTGCAGGCGCTGCCCGAGACCGGCGAGGCGCTGAGCGAGGCCGGGTTCGAGGTGTACGCCCATGTCATGAAGGGCACCGCGCATGGCATCGCGCCCGACGGGCTGAGCGTGGCGCTGGCCTTCATGCAGGAACGGCTGGGGATCGAACGGCAGGGCGATTAACCCTCGCCGAACCACAGCCGCGGCTCGGCGATCTCGATGGAATTGCCCGCCGGGTCGCGGAAATAGATCGAGCGCGCGCCGTTGGGCCAGCGGAAATCGGCCTCGATCTCGTGGCCCGCGTCCTCCAGGCGCCGGCGCCACAGGGTGATCTCGGCCTCGCTGGCGGCAAAGCACAGGTGGCCGGGCCCCGTCGCCCCGTGGGGCGGCACCGGCAGAGATTTGGAGGACGGCGGCTTTACCGTTTCGGCCGGGTTGAAGATCAGCAGGATCGAGTGGGCCAGCCGGTAGAACACGTGGCGATCGCCCACGCGGGTCAGGCGCGTCAGGCCCAGGACCCCGCCATAGAAGGCCTCGGCCGCGTCGAGATCGGGGCAGTAGAGCGCCGATTCGAGGACGGCCGAGGGCGGCGGCGGCGGGGTTTGCGCGGACTCGGACATGGTTTCAGCCTAATATGGCGGCAGCCTGCCGCCAAGCCGGCCGGCAGGGCTGTGGATAACCGTCACAGGCGCGTCATGAAATCGCGCTAGGCCTTTGCGTGAACCCACCGCATCTGCGGGGGTTGTCAGGATCGAAACGCCATATATAGTTATCCACAGGCTGGGTAGGATTATCCACAAGCTGGGGCGGGGTCGTCCCGCCTTGGCGCCGGAGACGGGCAGGCAGGGCGGAGGCGGAGTCACGCAAATGGACGGCGATTTCAGGACAGGTTTCGTCAGGGAACCCCAGAACCTCAAACAGCATCCCGCGCTGGTGCTGAACGCGGATTACCGGCCGCTGTCCTACTACCCGCTGTCGCTCTGGCCCTGGCAGGAGGCGGTGAAAGCGGCCTGGCTGGACCGGGTGGACATCGTGGCGGAGTACGATCAATACGTGCACAGCCCGACGATGCGGATAAGGATCCCCTCGGTCGTCGTCCTCAAGGATTTCGTCAAACCTCAAAAGCGCGTGGCCTTCACGCGCTTTAATTTGTTCTTGAGGGACGAATTTTCCTGCCAGTATTGCGGCACCACCGGCGACCTGACCTTCGACCACGTGGTGCCGCGCGCCCGCGGCGGCGTGACGAGCTGGGAAAACGTCGTGGCGGCCTGCTCGAAATGCAACCTGAAGAAGGGCTCGAAAAGCCTGCGCCGGGCGGGCATGTCGCTGCGCAAGCCCCCGCGCCAGCCCGGCGCCGAGGAGCTGCGAAACATGGGCCGGAAATTCCCGCCCAATTACCTGCATGAAAGCTGGCTGGATTTCCTGTACTGGGATACGGAACTGGAGGCCTGAGCCGCCTTCGCAGGCGGAGCAGGCAATGCTAGACTTGCCGCGACACGGCGTTTAAAGAGGCGCTGGTAGCGCTAACAGAGTGCCTCGGACATGCAGCATCGCAGCAAGAGTGACCCCATGGTTTCACGCATAATCCCGGTCGATCCGTTCGACCTCGTGATTTTCGGCGGCACGGGCGATCTGGCGCGGCGCAAGATCCTGCCGGCGCTCTACCGGCGATTCTGGGCCGGGCAGATTCCGCCCGAGGCGCGCATCCTGGGCGCCGCGCGCTCGGAGCTGGACGATGCCCAATACCGCGCCTTCGTGCGCGAGGCGCTGGAGGAGTTCGTCTCCGAGGCCAAGCGCGTGCCCGAAACGGTGGAGGCCTTTCTGCAGCGGGTGCGCTATGTCGTGATCGACGCGCAGGGCGAGACCGGCTGGTCGGACCTCGCCGGGCTGGTGCGCGACGGGGTGGAGCATGCCTTCTACTTCTCGGTGGGGCCGTCGCTGTTCTGCGACCTGGCGCAGCGGCTGCGCGACAACGGCATGGCCGGGCCCGAGGCGCGGATCGTGGTGGAAAAGCCCTTCGGCCACGACCTGGCCAGCGCCCGGCAGCTCAACCAGACGCTGGCGCAGCATTTCCACGAGGCGCAGATCTACCGCATCGACCATTACCTCGGGAAGGAGACGGTGCAGAACCTGATGGCGATCCGCTTTGGCAACATGCTGTTCGAGCCGCTGTGGAACGCGCAATACATCGATCACATACAGATCACCGTGGCCGAGACCGTGGGGGTCGGCGGGCGCGGGCCCTATTACGACCGCTCGGGCGCGATGCGGGACATGGTGCAGAACCACATGATGCAGCTTCTGTGCCTGATCGCGATGGAGCCGCCCAGCCATTTCGACCCCGACGCGGTGCGCGACGAAAAGCTCAAGGTCATCCGCGCGCTGGACGGGCTGGGCCCCGACGACATCGTGCGCGGCCAGTATTGCGCCGATGACGGCGTGCCGGGCTATGTCACGGATGTCGAGAACCCCGACAGCACCACCGAAAGCTTCGTCGCGCTGCGGCTGGCGGTGTCCAACTGGCGGTGGAAGGGCACGCCCTTCTACCTGCGCACGGGCAAGCGGATGCGCGCGCGCACCTCGGAAATCGCCATCACCTTCAAGGAGCCGCCGCATTCGATCTTCGGCCTGCAGAAGGGGCAGGCGCCCAACGTGCTGGTGATCAAGCTGCAGCCGAACGAGGGAATCACCCTCAACGTGACCATCAAGGAGCCGGGACCGGGCGGCATGCGCCTGGTCGAGGTGCCGCTGGACATGTCCTTCGCCGAGGCGCTCGGCCCCGAGGCGCAGGAGATCCCCGACGCCTATGAGCGGCTGATCATGGACGTGATCAGGGCCAACCAAACCCTGTTCATGCGCGGCGACGAGGTCGAGGCCGCCTGGGCCTGGACCGACCCGATCATCGCCGAATGGGAGGCCCGCGGCGACCGCCCCAAGCCCTATGACGCGGGCAGTTCCGGGCCCGAGGACGCGCTGATGCTGATGCATCGCGACGGGCGGCGCTGGCGCGAGGTGCGGTCATGAGGTTCCGCGCGTATCCAGACCGCGAGGCGCTGTTCCTCGACCTCGCCGCGCTGCTGGCCGAAGAGCTGACCGCGGCGCTGGAGCACGAGCCCCGGGCGACCTTCGCCGTGCCCGGCGGCACCACGCCCGGACCGATCTTCGACGCGCTGACCGAGGTCGATCTCGACTGGGCCCGGGTCGATATCCTGCCCACCGACGAACGCTGGGTGCCCGAGGACTCGGAGCGGTCCAACATGCGGCTTCTTCGCGAACGCCTGCTGGTGGGACGGGCCGCCAAGGCGCGGCTTCTGCCGCTCTACGCCCCCACGCTGGAGCCCGAGCAGGCGGTCGACGCGCTGGCCGCGACCATCGCGCCGGCGCTGCCCATCGACGTGCTGCTGCTGGGCATGGGGGCGGATATGCATACCGCCTCGCTCTTCCCCGGCGCCGACCGCCTGCGCGAGGCGCTGGACGAGGACGCCCCGATCCTGATGCCCATGCGGGCCCCCGGCGCGCCCGAGCCGCGGGTGACCCTGACTGCCCGGGTGCTGCAGGGCGCCATGACAACACATCTGCTGATAACCGGCCCCGAGAAGCGCGCCGCCCTTGACGAGGCGGTCAGGCTGGGTATGCCTGCCGTAGCGCCGGTTGCCGCGGTATTGGCGAACGCAACCGTTCATTGGGCGGAGTGATTGATGACTTTCTGGGCTGATCTGTGCTCGAAAGCCGAGGCCGTGAAGGCCCGCCGCATCAAGGACTTGTTCGAAACTCCCGCCCGCGCCGAAGACTTCTCCGCCGATTTCGACGGGATGGTCTTCGACTACTCCAAGACGAATATCGACGCCGACACCCGCGCCCTGCTGATCGGGCTGGCCGAGGCGGCCGGGGTGGCCGCCCGCCGCGACGCCATGTTCGCCGGCGACAAGATCAACGAGACCGAGCACCGCGCCGTCCTGCACACCGCCCTGCGCCGCAGCCCCGGCACGGGCCCCGTGCTGGTCGACGGCGAGGACGTGATGGCGGGCGTGCACGAGACGCTCGACCGGATGGAGGCCTTCGCGCACGCGGTGCGCAACGGCGCGTTCCGGGGGCAGGGCGGCCGGATCACCGACGTGGTGAATATCGGCATCGGCGGCTCGGACCTGGGGCCGGTGATGGCCTGCCAGGCGCTGGACTCCTATTGCGACGGGCCGCGCTGCCACTTCGTCTCAAACGTGGACGGGGCGCATATCGCGCAGGTGATGGGCGGGCTGGACCTGACCCGCACGCTGGTGATCGTGGCCTCCAAGACCTTCACCACGCTCGAGACCATGACCAACGCCGCCACCGCGCGACGGATGATGGCGGCCGAGGTCTCGGACCCAGCGGCGCAGTTCGTGGCGCTATCGACCGCGCTGGACAAGACCGACGCCTTCGGCATCCCGCAGTCGCGGGTCTTCGGCTTCGAGGACTGGGTCGGCGGGCGCTATTCGGTCTGGGGCCCGATCGGGCTGAGCGTGATGCTGGCCGTGGGGCCCGAGAATTTCCGCGCCTTCCTGCGCGGCGCCGAGGAGATGGACGGCCATTTCCGCGACGCCCCTTTCGCCGAGAATCTGCCGGTTCTGCTGGCGCTGGTGGGGCTGTGGCATCATCAGTGCTGCGGCTACCCGACCCGCGCGGTGCTGCCCTATGACCAGCAGCTCGCCCGCCTGCCGGCCTATCTCCAGCAGCTGGAGATGGAAAGCAACGGCAAGCGCGTGGCGATGGACGGCGCGGCGCTGACCCGGCCCTCCGGCCCGGTGGTCTGGGGCGAGCCGGGGACCAATGGCCAGCACGCCTTTTTCCAGCTTTTGCACCAGGGAACGGACGTGGTGCCCTGTGAATTCCTGGTCGCCGCCGAGGGCAACGAGATGGGGCGCAGCCTGCATCACCGGCTGCTGGTGGCCAATTGCCTGGCGCAGTCCAAGGCGCTGATGGTGGGCCGCTCGCTGGACGAGGCGCGCGCCATGCTGAAGGCGCAGGGCCTGACAGGCGAAGAGCTGGAACGCCAGGCGCGTCACCGGGTCTTCCCCGGCAACCGCCCCTCGACCACCTTGATCTATCCGCGCCTGACGCCGCGGATGCTGGGCCGGATCGTCGCGCTCTACGAGCACCGGGTGTTCGTCGAGGGCGCGATCCTGGGCATCAACAGCTTCGACCAGTGGGGGGTGGAACTGGGCAAGGAACTGGCCCGCTCGCTGGAGCCGCTGCTGCGCGGCGAGGAGGACGGGATTTCCGACGCCTCGACCCTGCGGCTGATCGCCTATGTCCGCGACCGCGTCGACGAGTGGGACGATCAGTAGCCGAAGGCCTCGAAATCGGCGGCGAAAAGCTCGCGGATGCGGGCGCGCTGCGTGTCGGTCAGCGGCGGTTTCCTGGCCTCCGAGCGGTTGAAACGGGCCTCCAGCACCGCCCGCGGCGGGAAGCCCGGCGCGCCGCCGCGCTCGAACACGGTCTGGATGTCGGCGTTCAGGTTTTCCACCTTGCCGATGAAGTCGTAGTCGATCTTGCCGTAGCCGATGTTCAGAACCTGCGGCCGCCAGTGGGCCGAGGTCTGCAGAGGGCTGATCTGCATCGTGTGGGCGACGTAATCGAGGAAGACGTCGAAATTGTAGGACTCGCCCCTGGCCTCGTCATAGCCGTGGTCCTTCATCGGGCCCCAGTGGTTGTGCTTGGCGATGTTGCTCTTGTCGACGAAGAAATTGGTGAAGGCCGAATAGGCGCGGTTCTCCGGGTGGCGGGTGAAGGTGAAGGTGAACGCCGTGCCGGCCTTCCACACCGGCTCCACCTCGTTCCAGTGGTAACGGGCGGCCAAGATGCCCTTTTGCGCGCGGTGGATGGAGCGGGGGTAGAACCGCCCCTCGCCATAGTAATACATCACCTGCGCGACCGAGGTGCAGGCACATTTCAGGTTGCGCACGAACAGGAATTTCCGGTCCGTGGTCAGGATCATGTTGCGCAGGGGGCCGTGCAGGTCCTCGGGGTAGCGCGCGATGGCCAGGTGCGAACGGTAGCGCGGGAAGACCAGCGCCAGCGCCCGGGTCAGCGGCGTGGCCCTCTCGGGCGTGTTCAGGTAGACGCGTTTTTCCATGCGGGGTCTCCGGCGCGGGCTCGGCGGCTGTTATCGCACCGGCGGGCGGGCGGGGCAATGCCCGCTCAGGCCGGGCGCGCGCCGTCGACCTGTTCGAACCGCCGGCGCAGGGCCTCGGGGATGGGCATCTTGCCCGAGCCGTCGGGGGCGAGCATCACCACCACGGCCGAGCCGGTGGCCCGCAGATCCCCGGCCCAGAGCGCGTATTCCATGGTGAAGCTGGTGTTGCGGAAGCTCACGGTGCGCGCGGTCAGGATGTAATCCTCGCCCATGTTCATCTCGCGCAGGTAATCGACCTCGGCCCGGCGGATCACCAGCCGCGGGTCGCCCGCGCGGTACTGCGAGATGTCCCATTCGTGGAAATAGCGCACCCTTATGCCCTCGAACCAGCTCATGTAGGCGGCGTTGTTGACGTGGTTCAGCGGGTCGAGCTCGGAAAACCGCACGCGGTCGGCGATGGCCAGGGGCCAGGGCGCGGCGATGCCGTGGGCGCGCTGTGTGTCGTCGTCGAGGGGGGTGAGATAGGGCAGGGTCATCGGTCTCTTTGCGTTATGCGGTGCGGGGCGCGCGGCCGTAGCTCTTGCTGACGAAGGGGGTCTCCCGGAACCCGCGGCGCTTGTTGATCACCAGGATCACGGTGAAGAGGAAATTGCACATCACGTTGCAGATGCGCGGCAGTTCGGGCGGCACATCGCGGCCCTCTTCCTCGATCCGCACCATCAGGCGGATCGCCTTCTTCGCGGCGGAACGCGCGAGGTTGAGGAAGGGCACCGGCATCTCGCCCCGGGGCAGGATGAAGCCGTCGATGCGGTCGGCGACCTCTCCGCGGTAATGGCCGAGCCGCGCCTTCAGCCAGGCGATGTCCTCTTCGGTCACGGCCAGCCGCCCGCGGATGGAGCCGTTGACGTGAAAGGCCAGCGGCTGCAGCCGGTCGAGATCGGCGGCGATATCGGCCATGTTCTCGGGCAGCAGCGACAGGGCGGCGCCGATATGGCCGCAGAGTTCATCCGTCACCACCTCGAAATCGCACAGGGCCGAGGTCTCGCAGATGAACGGGTAGCAGACCTCGTCGATATCCTTGCTGGGCTTCATGGCCGGTCGTCCTTTCGTCGCTGCGCCGCATGGGGGCGCGTCCCGCCGGGGGCGGGTCGGTCAGGGCTCAAAATACCGGGAAATCCTGGAGCGGGTAGCGGGAATCGAACCCGCGCGTTCAGCTTGGGAAGCTGACAGGCTACCATTACATCATACCCGCCCGGACCTCTCAGATAGTCGACGCCGGGGCGCCGGTCAAGCGCCTCCGTTCAGCTTCTGCGCCGCCGCCTGCGCCCGCCGTCGCCGCCACCGCCGGTGTTGAAATTGACCTCCGGCAGGGGCGTGGTTTTTCGCAGTTCCGGGAAGGGCGCGGTGGCGTGCGGAATGGCGTTGGCGGCGATGAAATGCTCCTGGAAACGCGGCTCGACGGCGGTTTCTACCTTGGTGATCCGGCGCACGACCCGTTCGATCTCGGCCCGCGCGGCGCGGTTGCACAGCGCGATGCGCGCGCCCGTTCCGGCGGCGTTGCCGGCGCTGGTCACCTTGTCCAGCGGCGCGTCGGGGATCATGCCCAGCACCATGGCGTGCTTGGGGCTGATATGCGCGCCGAAGGCCCCGGCCAGAACCACCCGGTCCACGGTGTCCACGCCCATCTCGTCCATCAGCAGCCGCGCGCCCGCGTAAAGCGCGGATTTCGCCAGTTGGATCGCGCGGATGTCGCCCTGCGTGACCGCGATGCGCGGCCCGCCCTCCGCGCTGGCATCGTGCAGCAGGTAGGAATGGGTCCGCCCCTCGGGGAAGCAGCGCGCGCTGCCGGTCTGCTCGGCCGAGCCGATCAGGCCCGAGGCGTCCAGCAGCCCCGCGATGCGCATCTCGGCCACCGCCTCGATGATGCCCGAGCCGCAGATGCCGGTGATGCCGGTCACCGCTGTGGCCTCGGCGAAGCCATCCTCGTCCGACCACAGGTCGCAGCCGATGACCTTGAAGCGCGGTTCCTTGGTCTCGGGGTCGATCTCCACCCGCTCGATGGCGCCGGGGGCGGCGCGCTGGCCCGCGCTGATCTGTGCCCCCTCGAAGGCCGGGCCGGTGGGGGAGGAGCAGGCCAGCACGCGGGCGCGGTTGCCCAGCAGCAGCTCGGCATTGGTGCCCACGTCCACGATCAGCACGAGGTCGTCGGATTTCTGCGGCTCTTCCGACAGCGCCACGGCCGCCGCGTCGGCCCCGACATGGCCCGCGATGCAGGGCAGGACATAGGCGCGCGCGGCGGGGTTGATGGCGGTGAGGTCGAGATCGGTGGCCGGCAGGTCGAGCGACTCGGACGTGGCCAGCGCGAAGGGCGCCTGGCCCAGCTCCACCGGGTCGATGCCCAACAGCAGGTGGTGCATCACCGGGTTGCAGACGAAGGTGGTCTCCAGGATGGCCTCGGGCGCGATGCCGGCCTCCTCGGCGACGCCCTGGGCGAGGGTGTTCAGCGCCTCGCGCACGGCCGCGGTCATTTCCGCCGCCCCGTTCGGGTTCATCATGGCGTAGGAGACCCGGCTCATCAGGTCTTCGCCGAAGCGGATCTGCGGGTTCATCAGGCCCGAGGAGGCCAGCACCTCGCCGCTGGCGAGGTTGCACAGATGCGCGGCGATGGTGGTCGAGCCGAGGTCGATGGCCAGGCCGTAAAGACCGCCCTCGTAGAAGCCGGGCCAGATTTCCAGCAACTCGGGCGCGGCCCCCTCGCGCGGCGTGTGCACGGCGAGCGTCACGCGCCACTCGCCCTTGCGCAGCGCGGGCTGCAGGCGGGTGAGCAGGGGCAGGGGGGCGGTCAGCCCGTCGATGCCCCATTGCGCCTGCAGGGCCGCGGCGAGGCGCTGGAAATCGCCCGAGGGCTCGTGCATGTCGGGCTGATCCACCTCGACGAGATAGAGATGGGTGGCCGGGTCCATGGTGATGGCGCGGGCGGCGGCGGCCTTGCGCACCACCTGCTTGTGCACCTGGCTTTCGGGCGGCACGTCGATCACCACGTCGCCCATGATCTGGGCCTGGCAGCCCAGGCGGCGGCCCGGCTTCAGCCCGCGCTTTTCGTCGTAGCGTTTTTCCACCGCGTTGAAGGGGCTCAGGGCGTCGTCCTTCACGGTGACGCCGTGCTTGGGGAACTCGCCGAAAGAGGGGCTGACCTGGCACTTGGAGCAGATCCCGCGCCCGCCGCAGACCGAGTCGAGATCGACGCCGAGCTGGCGGGCGGCGGTCAGCACGGGCGTGCCCGCTGGAAAGCGGCCGCGCTTGCCCGAGGGGGTGAAGATGACGAGGGGATCGGTATCGGTCATTGGTCCATGCCGGGGTCGGAGAGTGCTGCGGAAAGGGCGCGCCGGGCCCGCCTGGGAAGATGCGATTTTTCTGCGAAAAATCGAGCCAATTTTTCGCAGAAAAATTGATCAGCAGATGATCCGCAGCGGCGCCTTGTTGCAGATGACGACGAATTGCCCGCCGGTTTCGACCATGTGATAGCCGCGGCGCTGCACCTCGTCCACGAAACGCTCGATGCCGATCTCGCGCGCCACCCAGTGGACCGAGCGGCGCACCACCGCGCCCCTGGCGACGGCCTTCGCGCTGAAGACCGTCGCGATCCAGAAATCGGCGTTGCTGCGGGTCGGGGCATGCTCCATGCCCTCCAGCTTGTCCAGGCTTCGGTTAACACCGGGTTACGCGCGGCGGCGCCGCCGCCCGCCGCGCCCGCCGCCCGCGGCGGCGGAGGCTTTCGACGCCTCGGGGAAGGGCGTGCCCTCCTTCACCGCGTCCAGCACGCGCGAGAACCTGATCCATTCCGCGCCGTTGGGGTCGTGGTTCATCAGCAGGTTGGCGGCGCGGATGGCCTCCATCTCCACCTGGCGCACCGGGTTCATGATGGCCGAGGTCATGCCCGCGCCGATGGCCATGGGCAGGAAGGCGGCGTTGATGCCGTGCCGGTTGGGCAGCCCGAACGAGATGTTCGAGGCGCCGCAGGTGGTGTTCACGCCCAGCTCGTCGCGCAACCGGCGGACAAGGGCGAAGACCTGCTGGCCGGCGGTGGCCATCGCGCCCACCGGCATCACCAGCGGGTCCACGACGATGTCATGCGCCGGGATGCCGAAATCGGCGGCGCGCTCGACGATCTTCTTGGCCACGGCGAAGCGCACGTCGGGGTCCTCGGAAATCCCGGTGTCGTCGTTGGAGATCGCCACCACCGGCACGTTGTATTTCTTGACCAGGGGCAGCACCAGCTCCAGCCGCTCCTCCTCGCCGGTGACCGAGTTCAGCAGCGGACGGCCCTCGGCCGCCTCCAGCCCCGCCTCCAGCGCGCCGGGCACCGAGCTGTCGATGCAAAGCGGCACGTCGACCAGCCCCTGCACCAGCTCGATCATCTTGCGCATCAGGGGCGGTTCGGTCTCGTTGGGGTTGGGGTTGGAGTTGTAGACCACCCCCGCGTTCACATCGAGCACCATCGCCCCGCAGGCGACCTGCTCCAGCGCGTCCTTCTCGACGGTGGAGAAATCGCCGGCCTCCAGCTCGGCGGCCAGCTTCTTGCGGCCGGTGGGGTTGATGCGTTCGCCGATCACGCAGAACGG
Source organism: Paracoccaceae bacterium (assembly GCA_049974865.1). GTDB lineage: Bacteria > Pseudomonadota > Alphaproteobacteria > Rhodobacterales > Rhodobacteraceae > JAGSOU01. The sequence continues at coordinate 45,742 of JBNGCX010000018.1, read as the reverse complement.
CTCGTCAAAGCCGATGGTGACGGTCTTGGTCTTGGACTCGACGACGGTGCGGGTCATGGGCGTTCCTTGTTATTGCTGGTTGGCGGGGACGGCCGAGCGGCCGCCGTTGTCGATGGCCCACTGGGCGTTGGCCTTTATGCCGCCGAGCGGGAAGAAATGCACCCGCTCGATGTTGAAATCGGGATGCGCGGCCTTGTGCGCGGCCAACTCGGCGACGAATTCGGTCGGCTCGAAGGGCAGCACCAGCTTGGTCACGTCGCGGGCGCGTTTCTGCAGCACCTTGATCGAGGGGCCGACGCCGCAGGCCACGGCGAATTTCACCAGGGTCTGCAGCTTGGCCGGGCCGGCCACGCCGATATGAATGGGCAGCTCGATACCCTCGGCGCGCAGCCGGTCGGCCCAGGCGATCACCGGCTTTGCCTCGAAGCAGAACTGGGTGGCCAGCGCCATCTCGGCATCGGTGGTCTCGGCGAATTTCTGCTTCCAGCGCAGCGCCTCCATCACGTTGCGGTCCGAGCCGTCGGGGTCGATGTCGCGGTTGCCCTCGGGGTGGCCGGCGACATGCAGCCGGGTGAAGCCCGCCTTGTCGAACAGCCCCGTCTCCAGCAGTTGCATGGAGGAGTGGAAATCGCCCTGCGGCTCGGCCACACCGCCGGCCAGCAAGAGCGCCTGTTTCACGCCCGCCTCGCCCTGGTAGCGGGCGATCCAGTCGGCCAGCGTCGCCTGATCCTTGATGATGCGCGCCGGGAAATGCGGCATCACGGCATAGCCGTCCTCGGCCAGGCGCCGGGCGGTGGCCACCATCTCTTCGATCGGGGTGCCGTCGATATGGGCGATGTAGACGCGGGTGCCCGCGGGCAGCAGGTCGCGGAAATCCTCGACCTTGGCCGCGGTGCGCGGCATCACCTCGATCGAATAGCCCTCGAGCAGGGCCTCGACCTGGGCGTTCACCGGGGCGGGGGCGTCTTCACGCCGTTTGAAGTGCAGCAATGCCATCGCGGTCTCCCAAAGCTGTCGCGGGGTCATGTCCATCCGTCATTCAGGATCAGCGCCTTGAGCCGCTCGTCGTCGAACTCCGCCTCCAGCCGCGCGGCCTCGGCCGCGGCGATCTCCTCCGGCGCGCCCTCGGCGGGATAGGGCGCAGCCTTGCGCCATTCCGCCAGGTAGGCGTCGGTGTCCTTCGCGCCGACCTTCATCGCGCAGCGGTCGATGGCCTTCTCGAACCGTTCGTCCAGCACGCGCTTGGCCCCACGCCGGCCCTTGCCGACGATGACCTGGGCCGGGATGTCGCGCCAGTAAACGATCGTGACGTCGGGCATCGCTGATTCCTTCTTGCTCCTGCTTCGCTTCTACGCCGCGCGGGCGGGCGGGCAGCGCCGGATTTCGACATGACGGGCACGGTCCGCGACTTCGGGTCTATGCCAGCAGGGGCGGGGCGGCCAAGGGGGCGGCATCGGAATAATCTTCAACAAGATTATGAAGCCGTGCGGCGCGTCGGCGGCATCTTGCGCAGCGCCGCAGCAGTGACTACCTTGGAAGCAACTCGAAATGGAGGGCGTGAGAATGGCGCCCAGGCGTCCGAATGGTGCGGGCGCGTTCCCGAAACCGGTTGCAACCCCCGCGCCGAATAAGCCCGACCCGGCGGAGCTCTATGCTGCGCTGGACCTCGGCACCAATAGCTGCCGCATGCTGATTGCCCAGCCCAAGGGCAGCCAGTTCCATGTGGTCGACAGTTTCTCGAAATCGGTGCAGCTCGGCACCGGGCTGGAGATGTCCGGCCGCCTGTCGCGCTCGTCCATCGGGCGCACGGTGCAGGCGCTGCGCATCTGCCGCTCCAAGCTGGAAAAGCACGGCGTCACGCGGATGCGGCTGGTCGCAACCGAGGCCTGCCGCCGCGCCGGCAACGCGCGCGAGTTCATGCGCCGGGTGCGGCGCGAGACCGGGCTGCGGCTGGAGATCATCCAGCCCGAGGAGGAGGCGCGGCTGGCCGTCGTCTCCTGCGCGCCGCTGGTGTCCACCCGGACCGAGCAATTGCTGGTGGTCGATATCGGCGGCGGCTCGACCGAGCTGGTCTGGATCGACCTCAGCGCGGTGCCGCGGCACGAACGCCCGCGCGCCATCATGCGGCTGCATGCCGGCTTCCACGCGCCCGAGAGCCCGTTCCCGACCGCCAAGGTGGTGGACTGGATCAGCGTGCCGCTGGGCGTGGCGACGCTGAAGGAGAAATTCGACGACGTCGAGGACGACGCGGCGCGGTTCGCCCTGATGAGCTGGTTCTTCGAGGAGAACCTCGCCGATTTCTCGCCCTACGCGCGCGAGCAGGCCCGCGAGGGGTTCCAGATCATCGGCACCTCAGGCACCGTGACCACGGTGGCGGCCAGCCACCTGGGGCTGAAGCGCTACGACCGCAACAAGGTCGACGGGCTGCGCATGACCTCGGACCAGATCGACAGGGTGATCCGCGATTACCTGAACCTCGGCCCCGAGGGGCGGCGTGTGGACCCGCGCATCGGGCGCGACCGGCATGCGCTGATCATGTCGGGCGCGGCGATCCTGCAGGCGCTGATGCGGGTCTGGCCGACCGACCGGCTGTCGGTGGCGGACCGCGGCCTGCGCGAGGGGCTGCTCTATGCCCAGATGAGCGCGGACGGGGTGTTGGAAGACGGGCCGTTCTGATAGGACGCGCGCGGCACAGGACGTGAGACAAGAGAGATGGCAGGCAGAAAAAGCAGCGGGCGCGGGCAGCGCGATCTGAGGGTGCGGGTGAAATCCGCGCGCGGGCGCAAGCTCAGCTCGACGCGCTGGCTGGAACGCCAGCTCAACGACCCCTACGTGAAGCGCGCCCAGGCCGAGGGCTATCGCGGCCGCGCGGCCTTCAAGATCATCGAGCTGGACGACAAGTACCGCTTCCTCGTGCCCGGCGCGCGGGTGGTCGACCTGGGCTGTGCGCCCGGCGGCTGGTCGCAGGTGGCGGTCCAGCGGGTCAATGCCCTGGGCGAGAAGAAGGGCAAGCCGGTGGGCAAGGTGCTGGGCGTCGACCTGCAGGAGGTCGAGCCGATCGCCGGGGCCGAAATCCACCAGCTCGACTTCCTCTCGGACGATGCGGACGAGAAGGTCAAGGAATGGCTCGGCGGCAAGGCCGACGTGGTGATGAGCGACATGGCCGCGGCCAGCTCGGGCCACAAGCAGACCGACCATTTGCGCATCATCGCGTTGTGCGAGGCGGCGGCCTATTTCGCCTTCGACGTTCTGGAAGAGGGCGGCACCTTCGTGGCCAAGGTCCTGGCCGGCGGGGCCGAGGGCGAGTTGCAGAAGCTGCTGAAACAGCGCTTCGCCAAGGTCGCCAACGTCAAGCCGCCGGCCAGCCGCTCGGACAGTTCCGAGAAATTCGTGGTGGCCACCGGCTTTCGCGGCGACGCGTCTCGCAACAGTTAGTTTCCGTAGCCGGTCTTTGTCCCGCCTTCCCCGTGCGTTAACGTTGAAAAAACGCACGGGCTGGGGGGCCTTATGGATCGTTGCATGACACTGACCATGCCGGATGGCGCGGTCACGATTGATCCGCATCTGGGAAAATTGCGGGGGCTGAGGTTCTGGGACGGGCGCAAGTGGCTCGACCCGCTCAGGGCCGCGGGGCGCAGCGGCTCGGTCGATTTCAGTTGCGGCCCCTGTGGCGGCGGCCACGGCTGGACCGCCGACAGCCCGTGGGAGCTGCGCGAGGTGGTCCAGTCGGGGCGCGCGGCGCTGGCCCGGCTGAGCCTCGGCCATGTCGTGCAGGGCGCCTCGGTCGAAAAGGAACTGAGCCTGCGCAAGGGCGAGCCGATCCTCTACCAGTCGCATCTTCTCAGCGGGGGCCAGGGCGTGCTGAACCTGTCCCATCACCCGGTGGTGCGCATGGCGGATGGCGGGCAGCTCAGCTTTTCGCCCAAGCAGCCGGTGGCGGCGGGTGAATTGATGCCCTGCGCCCGGGACCTCCCGGCGCAGCAGGGAGAGCTGGCATCGCGCTGCGCGCGGGGCGGCCCGGTGGAACTGGGTGCGGGGCGGGCGCTGGGCGCCGAGGCCCGCGTGACCCTTGTCGAGGCCACGGGCAACAGCCTGGCCTGGACGGCGGTGCTGCGCCATGCCGAGCAGGACATCGTCTTCGTGCTGCGCGATCCCGGCATGCTGCCGGTCACCATGCTGTGGCATGCCGAGGGCGGGCGCGTGCTGGGCATCGGGGACGGCTGTGCGCCCGGGAGCGGGCGGCAGCGGAAGCGGCATGCGGAATGTGGTACGGGCGGTGCCTGCCCGCTGTCGCTCGCGCCCAGCCGGGTGCACCGGGTGCGCCACGCCATCGGCGCGGTGCCGTGCCCCGCGGACTGGACCCGTGTCACCGCGATCTCGATCGACCAGAACACGCTGCGGCTGGAAGGCGACGGCGACGGCGCGATCTGCCTGCCCTTCGACGGGCAGTTCTTCGGCTGCCCCTCCTAGGGTCGCCCGCAGGCGGGCTCAGACCGCGGCGGCGGCCTCGTCGGCCGGTTGCATAAGCCCGCGCAGCGTCTCGGCGCAGTCCATGACGGCGCGGGCCGCGGTTTCGATATCCAGGTCATGCAGCTTGGCCAGGCCCACGGCGGGCTCCAGCCCGAGCCGGGGCATGCCGGGCGTCAGCACGGGGGCGGCCACGCCAACCGCGCCGGTCTGCAGCTCTCCGCGGGTCAGGGCGAAGCCGTCGGCGCGGGCCTCGGTCACGGCCTCGGGCTCGCCCGGGGCGGGCGGGCGCCCGGCGAGGATGGCGATCCCCGTCGCGCCGCGCGTCAGCGGGTGGCGCACGCCCAGCCGGTAGGTCAGCCGCATGATGTCGTCGCCCGGCGCCTCGCGCACCAGGGCCACCACCGCTTCGTCTCCCTGTGCCAGCACGATGCAGGCCGCCGCCCCCGTCTGCTGCGCCACCGCGTCCAGGTGGGGCAGGGCGGCGTTCAGGAACTGCGACTGCACGTTCGCCCCCAGGTGCAGCGGCGCGGTGCCCAGGATGATCCTCCCCTGCGGCGTGCGCGCGACCATGCCATGCGCCTCCAGCGTGGCGATCAGGCGGTAGGCGATGGCCTTGTGCACATCCAGCGCCGCCGCGATCTCGGCCGGGCTCAGCCCGTGCGGGGCGTCGGCCACCAGCGAAAGCGCGCGCAACCCGCGGTCCAATGTCTGCAATGTCGCCATATAGGGCCTCGCCTGGATTGTGTTTGACAGGGGCATCCTATCAAGGGAAACTATTAGTGCAACACATGGTGCGATAAAAGTAACACCGATGTGGCGCGAAGGGAGACACCGTTGGGGGAGGAATGCACATGAACAAGCCGGTGAGTTCTGCCGCGGGCGGCTGCCCGTTCTCGGAAAAGGCGCGGAATTTCGACGCCTTCGACGCGCCCTACCAGGCCGACCCGGCCGAGGCGCTGCGCTGGGCGCGCGAGGAGGAGCCGGTTTTCTATAGCGAGGCGCTGGGATACTGGGTCGTCACCCGCTACGAGGACATCAAGGCGATCTTCCGCGACAACATCACCTTCTCGCCCTCGGTGGCGCTGGAAAAGATCACCCCCGCGACGCCCGAGGCGCTGGAGGTTCTGAAGCGCTACGAGTTCGGCATGAACCGGACGCTGGTGAACGAGGATGAGCCGGTCCACATGGAGCGCCGCCGCGCGCTGCTGGATGCCTTCACCCCCGACGCGCTGGAGGCGCACGCCCCCATGGTGCGCCGCCTGGTGCGCGAAAAGCTGGACGCGATCATTGACCGCGGCCGCGCCGACCTGGTGGCCGAGATGTTCTGGGAAATCCCGCTGACCGTGGCCCTGCATTTCCTTGGCGTCCCCGAAGAGGACATGGCCCAGCTCCGCCGCTTCTCGGTGGCGCACACGGTCAACACCTGGGGCCGCCCCTCGCCCGACGAGCAGGTCGCGGTGGCCGAGGGCGTGGGCCAGTTCTGGCAGTATTCCGGCCAGGTGCTGGAAAAGATGCGCGCCCAGACCGACGGGCATGGCTGGATGCACGACATGATCGAGAAGAACCGGCAGATGCCGGAGGTGGTGACCGAGAACTACCTGCACTCGATGATGATGGCGATCATCGTGGCCGCGCATGAGACCACGGCACTGGCCACCGCCAATGCCTTCCGCCAGCTTCTGTCGCGCCCGGCCACCTGGGCCGAGCTGTGCGCCAACCCCGAGCTGATCCCGGCCGCGGCCGAGGAATGCCTGCGCCATTCGGGATCGATCGTGGCCTGGCGGCGGATCACGACGCGCGACGTGGAGGTGGGCGGCGTGACCATCCCCGAGGGCGGGCGCCTGCTGATGGTCATGGCCTCGGGCAACCACGACCCGCGCCATTTCGAGAACCCCGACGCGCTGGACATCTACCGCGACAACGCGGCCGAGCATCTGACCTTCGGCTATGGCAGCCACCAGTGCATGGGCAAGAACCTGGGCCGGATGGAGATGCGCATCTTCCTGGAGGAATTCACCCGCCGCCTGCCGCATCTGGAGCTGGAGGAGCAGGAGTTCACCTTCCTGCCCAATGTCTCGTTCCGCGGGCCCGAGGCGCTGTGGGTGCGCTGGGACCCGGCGCAGAACCCCGAGCGCGGCGATCCCGCCCTGCGGCTGGCGCAGCGCGACTTCCCCGTGGGCGCGCCCGAGATCCGCGCCATCCAGCGCCGCGTCACCGTCGCCGCCGCGCGGGAGGAGGCACAGGGCGTCCTCGGCCTGACGCTGGCCGACCCCACCGGCGCACCGCTGCCGGACTGGTCGGCGGGGGCGCATCTGGACGTGGTGCTGCCGGACGGCGAGTCGCGCAAATACTCGCTCTGCGGCCCGGCGAAATCGGGCGAGTGGCACCTGGCCGTGCTGCGCGAGGACGAGGGGCGCGGCGGCTCGCGCTGGCTGCACGAGACCATCCGCGCGGGCAGCGAGCTGCGCGTGCGCGGGCCCAAGAACCATTTCCGACTGGACGAAGACGCGCCCTCGCATCTGCTGATCGCGGGCGGGATCGGGATCACGCCGATCCTGGCCATGGCCGACCGGCTGAAGGCGCTGGGCAAGGACTACGCCTTCCACTACGCGGGGCGGTCGCGGGGGCGCATGGCGTTCCTCGACCGCGTCGCGCGCGACCATGGGCCGGCGCTGTCCCTGCACGTCGGCGACGAGGGCACGCGGGCCGATATCGCCGCGCTGGTGGCCGGCGCCGCCCCCGGCACCCAGATCGTCGCTTGCGGCCCCGAGCGCCTGCTCGACGCGCTGGAGGCCGAGGTCGCGCAGCGCCCCGACGTCACCCTGACCGTTGAGCATTTCGGCGCCTCCCCCGCGCTTTTCGACCCCTCGCAGGAAGACCCCTTCGAGGTGGAGCTGCGCGACAGCGGCCTGACCCTGACCGTGCCCGCCGACCGGACGCTGCTGCAGGTCCTGCGCGGGTCGGGGATCGACGTGGCCAGCGACTGCGAAGAGGGGCTGTGCGGCAGTTGCGAGTTGCGGGTGGCCGAGGGCGAGATCGACCATCGCGACCGGGTGCTGACCCAGAAGGAGCGCGCGGCGGGCGACCGCATCGTCAGTTGCTGCTCGCGCGGACGGGGGCGGCTGGTGCTGGAGGCCTGACCGGCGCCTTTGACCGAGGTCAACGCGCGCGGCGGCGTCACCTCTTAGACTGTCACCGTCTTCCGGGCTGCCGGGGGACGATGACAGATCGAGGGAGGAGACGATATGTCGATGCTGAAAGTGATCGAGGTTCTGGCTGAATCCGACAAGAGCTTCGAGGACGCGGTGCAGGTCGCCGTGACCAACGCGGCGAAATCCGTCCGCAACATCAAGTCGATCTACATCAAGGAAATGGAGGCCGCCGTCGACAACGCGAAGGTGGTCAAATACCGGATCAACGCCAAGATCAGTTTCGTGCTCGAGGACTGATCCGCGGGCGGGGGATGCCGGTCCATAACGCAGAGATCGCCGAGGCGTTCCGCAAGCTGGCCGACCTTCTGGAGATCGAGGGCGGGAACCGGTTTCGCGTGCGTGCCTACCGCAATGCAGCGGCCACCATCGCCGGCCTGCCGCGCGACGCCGCGGCGATGATCGCCGAGGGCGAGGACCTGTCGGACCTGCCGGGGATCGGCGACGACCTGGCCGGAAAGATCGCGGAGCTGTCCGAAACCGGCGCGCTCGCGCTGCTGGACGAGCTGGAGGCGCGGCTGCCGCCCGGCCTGTCGGATATGCGCCGCGTGCCCGGTCTGGGGCCCAAGCGGGTCAAGGCGCTGCACGACGCGCTGGGCGCGGACACGCTCGACGCGCTGCGCAAGGCGGCGCGGCAGGGGCGGCTGCGCGCGGTGCCCGGCTTCGGCGCGAAGACCGAGGCGAATATCCTGGAGGAACTCGACCGGCTCGCCACAAGCGAAAAGCGGCTGCGCCTGATCGACGCCGAACATATCGCCGAACCGCTGCTGGCCTACCTGAGGGGCCTCGACGGGGTCAAACAGGTCACCGTCGCCGGCAGCTTTCGCCGGGAAAAGGAAACCGTCGGCGACCTGGACATCCTGGTCACCGCCGACCGCGGCAGTGCCGTCACGGACCGCTTCGTGGAATACGAAGAGGTCGCGGATGTGGTCTCGCACGGGTCCACGCGCTCCACGGTCACGCTGCATTCGGGGTTCAGCGTCGATCTGCGGGTGGTGCCCGAGGTCAGCTACGGCGCGGCGCTGATGTATTTCACCGGTTCCAAGGCCCACAACATCGCCCTGCGCAAGCGCGCCATCGGCCGGGGCTGGAAGCTGAACGAATACGGGCTCTTCGAGGGCGAGGACCGCATCGCCGGGCAGAGCGAGGAGGAGATCTACGACAAGCTCGGCCTGCCCTTCATCGCACCCCTTCTGCGCGAGAACCACGGCGAGATCGCGGCGGCCGAGAAGGGCGCGCTGCCCGACCTGGTGGCGCTGGACGACATCCGGGGCGACCTGCACTGCCACACCAAGGCCAGCGACGGAAAATACGGCATCCGCGAGATGGCCGAGGCGGCGCGGTCGCTGGGCTACGGATACCTGGGCATCACCGACCATTCCCGCAGCCAGACCGTCGCCGGGGGCCTCAGCGCCGACGAGTTGGCCGCGCAGATCGACGAGATCGACCGGCTGAACGACCAGATCGACGGCATTCGCATCCTCAAGTCCTGCGAGGTCGATATCCATGAGGATGGCAGCCTCGATTATGGCGATGACCTGCTGGCGCGGCTGGACTACACCGTCTGCGCCATCCACGGCGGCTTCTCGCTGTCGCGCGAGAAGCAGACCGAACGCGTGTTGCGCGCGATGGACAACCCGCATTTCACCATCCTCGCCCACCCGACAGGGCGGCTGATCAACGAGCGCCCGGCCTACGCGATCGACCTTGAACAGGTGATGCGCGGCGCGCAGGAGCGCGGCTGTTTCCCAGAGCTCAACGCCCATCCCAGCCGGCTGGACCTCGATGACCTCCATTGCCGCATGGCCCGCGACATGGGGCTGAAGGTGGCGATCTCGACCGATGCCCATTCGACCGCCGGGCTGGAGATGATGCGCTTCGGCATCAGCCAGGCCGGGCGCGGCTGGCTGGAGGCGCGGGATGTGCTAAACACGCGGTCGTTGGCGGACCTGCGAAAGCTGCTGAAGCGGTAGGCCGCGGCGGCGGGGCGCCCCCGCCCGACGCATAGCGGGATGGCCGGCTGTGGACAGGACGCGGTTACGGTTGTTAGCGTCCACCCATGATTCATTCTTTACGTGTTTCCCCCCGCGCCCGCCTGGGCGCCGTGATCCTTTCCGTTCTCGGCATGGCCGGCCCGACGGCCGGGGCCGGACAAACCACCCTGCCGTGCCAGGGGACCTACCAGGCGATATCGGGATCGGTCACGCTCGCCGCGGGCGGCGTGGTGGTGCTGAACCGCAAGCGCAACGAGGGGCCTGTGCACCTGACCTACCAGGGCTGCGACCGCATCGAGATGACCGGCGGCGGCGCGCGGATGACCCTGGTGCGCAACGGCTCGGGCGGCGGCTGGACGGGGCGGATGACCGGCCGCGGCGCCACGCGGGTGTTCCGGTTCGACGCGCTGACGCCGCGCCTGGTCACCAGCCAGATGGTCGCCGTCGGCGGCGGGCTCACGGTGCAGCGCGGGATGGAGCTGACCCTGCAGCAGGGCACCGAGAACCAGCCGACCGACTGTATCTTCGACGCCGAGCGCAAGGATTTCAGCCTGATGAACGGGGCGGCCGAGGCATTCATGGCCGCGCGCGGCCTTGCCCCGCCTTCCGCGGATTTCTCGATGCGCGACTATTTCCGGGCACGCGAGACCGCGCACAGGGTCGCGCAGGACAGTCGCAAGGGTACCGGGCGCCACGTCTCCTTCCTGCTGGGCACCGGCAATGCCATCCTGCCCGCGACGCGTGGCAAGACCCGCTTCGGCCAACTGTGCCGGGCCGGCAAGGGGGCGCTGGACCCGCCGCAGCGGATGCTGAATTTCAAGATATTCGAGCAATCCCCGCCGCAGCGCTTCCAGGTTTTCGCCCAGGTGATCGACCTGCAATCCGGCAAGATCCTCAGCCAGTCCGAGGCCGTCGTGGAAGGGGGCGGCGAGGCCACGCTGGCCGCGGCCATGGGGCAGGCCGCGGCCAAGCTTGAGGGCATGGGCGTGCGCATCGGGGCGCTGAGCGACGGCCGCGCGCCCTGATCCCCTGTCCTTCGGCGCTTGAGGCGCGGCGCCGCGGCGCTTACACAACGGTATGCGTTTGTCCCTGATTGCGGGGGCCGCCGGCCTCGCGCTCACCCTGATCCTGCCGCCCCCCGAGGGCCTGTCGGATGCCGCCTGGGCCGGGGCGGGCCTCGGCCTGCTGATGGCTGTCTGGTGGCTGACCGAGGCGGTGCCGCTGGCCGCCACCGCGCTGGTCCCGCTGGCGCTGGCGCCGCTGCTGGGGCTGGCAGGCATCGACGAGGTGGCATCCTCCTACAGCCACCCGCTGATCGTCCTGTTCCTGGGTGGGTTCCTGCTGGCCAAGGCGATCGAGCAATGGGGGCTGCACCGCCGCGTCGCCTACGCCCTGCTGCGGCTCGCCGGGGACCGGCCGGGGCGGGTGCTGGCGGCGATGATGGGGACCACGGCCTTCCTCAGCCTGTGGATCAGCAACACCGCCGCGGCGATGGTGGTCACCCCCATCGCCGCCGGGATCGCGGATACCCAGGCGGGCAAGGGGCGCTTTGCCACCGCGCTGATGCTGGGGGTGGCGTTCTCGGCCACGATCGGCGGCATGGGCACGCTGATCGGCACGCCCCCCAACGCCATCTTCGCCGCCTACATGAGCCGCGTGCAGGGGATCGAGATCGGTTTCGCCCGATGGGCGATGGTGGCCATGCCGGTGGCGGCGACGTTGCTGGTGGTGGCCTGGGCGGTGCTGGCCCATGTGAGCCCCGGGCTGGGCCGGGGACGGCTGGCGCTGGACCTGGCCGACGCGCCGGGGCCGATGGGCCCGGGCGAGCGGCGCGTGGCGGTGATCGCGGGGCTGACGGCCGCGGCCTGGATCACCCGGCCGTTTCTGGAGGGGCTGTTTCCCGGCCTCGGCCTCAGCGACGCCGGGATCGGGATGCTGGCCGCGCTGGCGCTGTTCGTGCTGCCCTCGGGGCAGGGCGGGCGGCTGCTGGACTGGGGCCATGCGGCGACGCTGCGCTGGGACGTGCTGATCCTGTTCGGCGGCGGGCTGGCGCTGGCCGGGCTGCTGGAGACGACCGGGCTGGCCGCCTGGATCGGGCAGCAGGCCGCCGCTTTGCAGGGGCTGCCGCTGCCGGTGCTGATCGTGGTGATCGCCGCGGTGATCGTGCTGGTGGGCGAGCTGGCCAGCAACACGGCGATGGCGGCGATTTTCCTGCCCATCGCGGGGGCGGCGGCGGTCACCCTGGGGGCCGATCCCGTGGCCTTCCTTCTGCCGGTGGCGATGGCGGCCTCGCTGGGCTTCATGCTGCCGGTGGCGACGCCGCCCAACGCCATCGTCTTCACCCACCGCGCGGTGGGCCGGGCCGACATGATCCGCGCGGGCGTTTTGCTGGACGTGATCGGGGTCGCGGTCACCGTCGCCATCGGCGCGGCGCTGGGGCCCTATCTGGCCTGAGCCCGCGCCGTCAGAAAGAGGTCGCTGCCCGCCCGCTTTCCGGCTAATCAGGCCCGATGAACATGACCGCCGATTTCGAAATCTTCCTCGTGGCCCCGCCGGGGCTGGAACCCGTGCTTTGCGACGAGGCGCGGGAAAAGGGGTTCGCGCAGACGCAGGCCGTGCCCGGCGGGGTGACCGTGCGGGGCGGCTGGCCCGAGGTCTGGCGCGCCAACCTGGAGCTGCGCGGCGCCGGCCGGGTGCTGGCGCGGATCGGGGAATTCCGGGCCTTCCACCTGGCCCAGCTCGACAAGCGGGCGCGCAAGTTTCCCTGGGGCGAGGTGCTGCGCCCCGACGTGCCCGTGCGTGTCGAGGTCACCTGCAAACGGTCCAAGATCTACCACGCCGGTGCCGCCGCGCAGCGGATCGAGCGCGCCATCCGCGAGGAACTGGGCGCGCCGGTCTCGGCCGAGGCCGAGGTGCAGGTCAAGGTCCGCATCGACGACAACCTGTGCACCTTCAGCGTGGATACCTCGGGGGAGTCGCTGCACAAGCGCGGCCACAAGGCGGCCGTGGGCAAGGCCCCCATGCGCGAGACGCTGGCCGCGCTCTTCCTGCGGCAATGCGGGTTCGACGGGACCGAGCCGGTCCTCGACCCGATGTGCGGCTCGGGCACCTTCGTGATCGAGGCGGCCGAGATCGCGGCGGGGCTGAAGCCCGGCCGCGCGCGCCGCTTCGCCTTCGAACAGCTTGCCGGTTTCGACCCGGCGGCGTGGGAACAGATGCGCACGGCCGGTCAGCCGGTGCGTCCCGCCGTCCGCTTCTACGGCTCGGACCGCGACGCGGGCGCGATCCGGTCGAGCCAGGCCAATGCCGAAAGGGCGGGGGTGGCGGAGTTCGTGGAGTTCCGGCAGCAGGCGGTGGGCGACCTGGTGGCCCCCGAGGGCCCGCCCGGGCTGGTGATCGTCAACCCGCCCTACGGCGCGCGCATCGGCAACAAGAAACTGCTCTACGCGCTGCACGGCACGCTGGGCCAGAGGCTGCGCGACGGGTTCAGGGGCTGGCGCGTCGGTGTGGTGACCAGCGAGGCGTCGCTGGCCAGGGCCACGGGTCTGCCCTTTGAGCCGCCGGGGCCGCCGGTGGCCCATGGCGGGCTGCGGGTCAAGCTGTTCCAGACCGGCCCGCTGGCCTAGCGGGCCGCGCAGGGGTGCCGCGCGGGGGCGGCGCGCTGCCTCAGGCCGTGGCCAGGCCGGAGGCGATCACGCACAGCATCTCGAACATGATCGAGGCGCCCAGGTAGGCGGTGCCGCCCGAGGCGTCGAAGGGCGGAGAGACCTCCACCAGGTCGGCGCCCACGATGTTCACCCCTTCCAGCAGCCGCGCCACCTGCAGCGCCTGGAAGGAGTTCGGCCCGCCCACCTCGGGCGTGCCGGTGCCCGGCGCGAAGGCCGGGTCGACGAAGTCGATATCGTAGGAGACATAGGTCGGGCGGTCGCCGACGATCTCGCGCGCCTCGGTCATCACGTCTTCGGGGCCGCGGGCGTGGAATTCCTCGATCGGGATCACGCGGACACCGACGCTGTCCGCGAAATCGCGGTCCTCGCTGTCGTAGGTGGTTCCGCGGATCCCGATCTGGACGACACGGCGAGGATCGAGCAACCCTTCCTCGATAGCGCGACGGAAGGGCGTTCCGTGAGTGTAAAGCGTGCCGCCAAAGTAACTCTTGAACAGGTCGGTGTGGCTGTCGAAATGGATCATGCCCAGCGGGTCGGGGGTGCCCAGCGCCCGCAGGATCGGCAGCGAGCACAGGTGGTCGCCGCCCGCGGTCAGGGGCACGATGCCCGCCTTGCGGACCTTGCCGTAGAAACCGGTGATGCGCTCCATGCTGTCCTGCAGGTCGGCCGGGTTGGGCGCGACGTCGCCCAGGTCGGCGCAATGCACCGTCTCGAAGGGCCGGACGCCGGTGGCGCCGTTCTGGGCGCGGATCATGGTGGACATGTCGCGCAGCTGCCGGGGCCCGTGGCGCGGGCCGGGGCGGTTGGTGGTGCCGCCGTCCCAGGGGGCGCCGATCAGGCCCACCTGCACGTCCTTCAGCCGCGGGCTGTCGAGATCGACATGCGGCAGGCGCATGAAGGTCGGCACGCCGGCAAAGCGCGGCAGGTCGAAGCCGGAGACGGGGTGAAAGAACGGATCGCTGCTCATTCGTCGTTGTCCTTGATCAGTGCATCACGCTGCCACCGTTCACGCCGAAGCATTGACCGGTGATGAAGCCGCTGTCGGGGCCGGCGAGGAACACCGCCATGGCGGCGATTTCCTCGGGCTGGCCGAAGCGGGCGAGGGGGGTGGCCAGGTCCTTGGCGATCTGCTCGGGGCTCATGCTCGCCGGGCTGGTCATGTCGGTCTCGATGGAGCCGGGCGCGATGGTATTGACCAGCACGTCCGGTGCCAGCTCGCGCGCCAGCGTCCGGGTCAGGCTGATGATCGCGCCCTTGGAGGCGGTGTAGGCCGCCATGTCCTCGCGCCCCAGGATGCCGAGGTCGCTGGCGATGTTGATGATGCGCCCTTCGCCGCTGCGGCGGACGAATTCGCGGGCGTTCAGGAAGGTGCCGCGCAGGTTGACCGCGATCACGCGGTCGAAATCCGCCACCTCGGTCTCGGGCAGCGGGCTTTCGTGCAGGATGCCCGCGTTGTTGACCAGGATGTCCACCGCGCCCAGCTGGTCGTTGACCCTGTCGAACAGCGCCTTCACCTGCGCCTCGTCGGACACATCGGCATCCACGGCCATGCCGTCGGACACGGCCTTGAGCGCGGCGAGGGTCTTTTCCGCCTCGGGGTCGGCGTAATGGCAGATGGCCACCTGCGCGCCGCGCCCGGCCAGCGCCATCGCGATGGCCCGGCCGATCCCGCGCGAACCGCCCGTGACCACGGCCACCTTGCCGTAAAGGCTCATGACATCACCTCGCCGCGGTCGACGTTGATCGCTTGGCCCGTGATGTTCGCCCCGCCGCTGCTGGCCAGGAACATGTAGATATCGGCCATGTCCTCGGGCTCCATCAGCCCGTCGATGGCTTGGGCCGACATGATCTCCTGCGCGACCTCCTCCTCGCTGCGGCCGCTGCTTTCGGCCAGCTCGCGCAGCGAGTTCATCGCCGGGCCAGTCTTGACCCAGCCGGGGCAGACCGCGTTGACGCGGATGCCGCGCGGGCCCAGCTCCTGCGCCCAGGCGCGCATCAGGCCGAGATTGGCATGCTTGGTGGCGACGTAGGCCGAGAAGCCCGGCACCGCCGTGCGCGCCCAGATCGAGGCGGTCAGGATGATCCGCCCGCCGTCGGGGATGCGGTTGACCAGCGTGTCGGTGACGTTCTGCGTGCCGGTGATGTTGATGGCGACGATCCGCTCGAAGGTCTCGTTGCCCTTGGGGTTCTGGCCGGTCAGGGGCGTGGGCCGTTCCAGCCCCGCGTTGTTGATCAGAACGTCCACCCGGTCGATCCCGCTCAGCCGGTCGGTGACCATCGCGGCGTCGGAGATGTCGCATTTGATGGCGCTCACCTGGCCCGGCATCTGCTGCGCCG
The DNA here is from genome assembly GCA_049974865.1 of Paracoccaceae bacterium. Classification (GTDB taxonomy): domain Bacteria; phylum Pseudomonadota; class Alphaproteobacteria; order Rhodobacterales; family Rhodobacteraceae; genus JAGSOU01. The sequence continues at coordinate 30,064 of JBNGCX010000018.1, read as the reverse complement.
CCTCAAAAATGGCGTCGGTCGAGGACAGGATGGTCACCTCGGCCCCGGCCCTGGCAAAGCCCATGGCCACGCCGAAACCGATGCCGCTGCTGGCGCCGGTGACCAGCACCGATTTCCCGGTGAAGTCGAAGCTTACGCTCATGCCGTCCGGCCTCCTTTTACCCTGCGTCCCGTGGTCATTCGCCGTGGCGCCCCTCTTCGCGCATCATGTGCATCAGCCGCGCCTCCAGTTCGCCATAGCCGTCCAGCTTGACCACGCGCTCCTTGTCGGCGATGCGCTGGCCCTTCTTGAACTCGGGCACGATCTCTTCCTTCAGGCGGCCGGGATGGCTGGAGAGGAAGATGATCTTGTCGGCCAGGAAGATCGCCTCTTCCAGGTCGTGGGTCACGATGACCATGGTCGAGCTGGTCTGCTCGGCCACGTCGATCATCAGCTCCTGCATCAGCCAGCGCGTCTCGGCGTCCAGCGCGCCGAAGGGCTCGTCCATCAGCAGCACCTCGGGGTCGTTGGCCAGCGTCCGCGCGATGGCCACGCGCTGGCGCATGCCGCCCGACAACTGCGACGGGTAGGCCTCGGTGAACTTGCCCAGGCCCACGAGGTTGATGAAATGCTCGGCCCGCTCGCGCCGCTCGGCCGCGCCCACGCCGTTGATCTTCATGCCGAACTCGACGTTCTTGCGCACCGAGAGCCAGTCGAAGGAGGTATAGGCTTGGAAGACCATGCCGCGGTCGCGGCCCGGCCCCTCGACCGTGTTGCCGCCGATCACCACCTCGCCGGAGGTGGGCGTCTCCAGCCCCGCCATCATGCGCAGCACGGTCGACTTGCCGCAGCCCGAGGGGCCCAGCAGAACGCAGATCGCGTTGCGCTCCACATCGAAGGAGATGTCGTCGACCGCCAGCAACTCCCGTCCGCCGCCGAGGGGGAAGGACTTGGAGACGTTGCGGATTTCCAGAATGCTGTCGCGTTCCATCAGCGGGTTTTCCTCAGATACGGGAACATCCAGCGGTGCAGCACCGCGAAGGCCAGGTCGAAGAGCAGGCCCAGCGCGCCGATCACGATGATGCCGGACAGGATCTCGTCGGTTTTCAGGAAGCGCCGCGCCCGCATCATCATGGCGCCGATGCCGGTGGTGGAGGCGACGATCTCGGCGATGACCAGGTAGGTCCAGGCCATGGCCAGCATCTGCCGCATGGCGGTCACGATATCGGGCAGCACGGCGGGGAGGATCACCTTCATCACCACCGTGGGGCGCCGCGCGCCGAGTGTGAGGGCGGTTTCCACCAGCTCGTCCCGGACGTTCTTGGTATGGTCCATGATCAGCGTGATCAGGAAGAAGATCACCCCGATGAACAGCAGCGCCAGCTTGGGCGCCTCGCCGGTGCCGAACCACATCAGCAGGATCGGGATGAAGGAGGGCGCCGGCAGATAGCGCCAGGCCGACACGAAGGGGGCGAAGATCGCCTCGACGGCCGGGAAGCTGCCCATCATCACGCCCAGCGGCACCGCGACCGCGCAGGCCATGGCGAAGGCGCCGAGCACGCGGCTGATCGAGATCAGCACGTCGCTGGCGAAGCCGCGCGTGGCGAACAGGTCGTAGGTAGTGGCGAACACCTGTTGCGGCGCGGGGACCAGCAGCTCGTTCACCATCCCGGTGGACGAGGCGATCACCCAGACGCCGAAGAAGAATGTCCAGATCCCGATGGCCGAGATCAGGCGCTGCGGCCGGCCCGCGGGCTGCCGGAGCTTGAGAAACGGCTTGGAACGACTGTCAGAGGACAAGGCCCATCTCCATGACGAAAAAGGGGCAGGGGGCGCAAGTTGTTGCGCCCCCTCGCCGGGTTCAGTGCGCCGTCAGCGACTGGCGATAGCCCGAGGCCACAAGGTCGCCCATCAGGCTGCAATCCACGCCCTTGGCGGCGTCGACGGTCTTGTCCATCAGGCCCAGCTTGACCCACCATTCGTTGGTCAGCGCGATCGAGTCCACCATCGAGCCGTTGGCCATCCCGAAGGGCCCGTCGCCCTCCAGCACGCCGCACAGGCGGGCGGATTCATCGAAGTCGAGCATGTAGATGCCGCCCTCGAAGCTCTTGCCGTTGGTGCCGATGACATAGCCGATGTCCTCTTCCGGCCATTGCAGGAAGTCGGCCATCGCCTTGTTGGTCTCCTCGGTGTGCTGGTTCCAGTAGCCCAGGCCGTCCCAGCGCGCCTTGAGCACCGCCAGCGCCACGTCGCGCTTCTCTTCGATGAAGTTCTTGTTCATGTAGAGCGCGTCCATGAAGATGCCGGTCTGCAGCACCTCCGGGTCGGCGGTGTTGACGACGCTTTTCGCGCCGGGGCTGGCCGCCAGCACCTTGGAGATCCAGGGCTCGTACATGTAGGCCGCCGAGATGTCGCCCGACAGCATCGGGCCCACGGCCTCGTCGGCGTTCAGGTTCACCCACTCGACCTCGCCGGGGGTGATGCCGACCGAATCCAGCCAGATCCCCATCAGCAGGTGGCCGATATAGGCCTGCGGGGCGGAGACCTTCTTGCCGGCCAGGTTCTCGGTTTCCACGTCGGGCGCCAGGATGATGTGGTCGACGCCGTAGGAGGGGTTGAGGAAGGCCACGTTCACCACGTCGGTGCCGCGATCCACGATCAGGGGCGTGTAGTCGGCCGTGCAGCCATAGACGTCGATCTGCCCCGCCGCCAGCGCCGAGTGCCCGCCCAGCGGATCCTCGAAGATGGTGATGTTCAGGTCATGGTCCGGGATCAGATCGTTCTGGCGCGCGACCTCGAGCATCGCGTAGCCGGGCCACGACACGCAGACCCCGACATTCACGGTATCGGCAGAGGCAGCGCCCGCGCCGCCCCCTACCGCTATGGCCGCCGCCGCGGCGATGTTCAGAAATGGGCGCATGGTCTTACCTCGCTGTTTGGCTTCGTCGGAGTTCAGTTGGTTGTTGTTTGGAAAAAATCGTATCGGATTAATTTTTTTATTCAATAAAAAATTTGGCTGGGCTAAAGTTTGATCAATCCCGCCCGAGCGGGTCGGGGCCAGACTGACAGGAGACCGTGGTGACCAGCCTGCGCGCACGCCAGAAGGAAGACCGCCGGAACCGCATCATCGCGGCCGCGAAAAACCTTTTCAAAAGGCAAGGATACGAGAAGACCACCATCGAGGGCATCGCCGAGGCGGCGGGCGTCTCGGGGGTCACCGTCCACAATTATTACGGCACCAAGGCGGGGGTGCTGCTGGCGCTGGTGATCGAAAACGACCAACTGCTCCTTGAGCGGTTGGAAGACACCCTTCCGCGGGACGAGGACGACCTCGTCGAGCTGACGATCGAGTTCACGCGGCAGATTCTGGACCACGCCATCGCCAACCTGGACAAGGAGATCTGGCGCCAGGTGATCGCGGCGGTGACGACCGGCGCGGGCACGCAGCTCACCAAGGCCTATTTCAAGCTGGACCAGCAGCTGGCCTTCGTCCTGGTGCGCCGGATCGAGGCGCTGCAGGAGGCCGGAAAGCTCTCGTCTGACATCGACGCCGTGCATCTGGGCAAGGCGCTGTTCCATCTCGAGAACGCCCGCTTCATCCAGTTCATCTCGTCCGACGACTGCAGCCGCGAGGATATCGAAGAACGCCTGCGCAACGACCTGACCGCGTTGTTCGCGGTTTGCGCGGCCTAGGCCGCCCCGTCGCGCCCAACAAGGAGTAACCCATGTTCCTGCACCCGATCGAATGGCCCGAGGGCAAGCGCTGCGCGGCAGCGGTGACCTTCGATATCGACGCCGATTCGCTGATCCGCAACGCCTCTCCCGACGACGCCGACCTGCGGCTTCAGCCGGTGTCCATGGGGCGCTACGGGCCCACGGTCGCGGTGCCGCGGATCCTCGAGACCTACCGGCGGCTGGGGCTGCGGCAAACCTTCTTCATGCCCGGCTGGGTGATGGAGGCTTACCCCGCCACGGTCGAGGCCATCCTCGAGGGCGGGCATGAGATCGGGCACCATTCCTGGTGCCACGAGGACCCGATGGGGCATTCCGACGAACGCGAGGCGGAGTTGTTCGAGCGCGCGCTGGAGGTGCATGTGAAGATGACCGGGCGCAAGCCGCGCGGCTATCGCGCCCCGGTCTACAGCCTGACGCCGCCGATGGTCGACCGGCTGATCGCGCATGGCTTCCTCTACGACAGCTCGATGATGGCCGACGATCTGCCCTACCAGGTGCACCGCCCGTCGGGCAGCCTGATCGAGCTGCCGCCGCACTGGGGCACCGATGACTGGCCGCCCTTCGCCCATTTCGCCGAGATCGACTACCTGATGCCGGTGCGCGGCCCCAGCGACGGCATCCGCCCCTTCATCGAGGAACTGGAGGCGGCGCATGACGCCGGCGGGTTCTGGATGGCGGTGCTGCATCCCTTCCTGACCGGGCGGCTGGCGCGCTGGCGGGAGATGGAAAAGCACTTGGAGCGCTACGCCGCCATGAGCGACGTCTGGTTCGCGCCGCTGGAAGAGATCGCCACCCATGCCGCCAAGACGCCCTCGGCCCTGCGGCAGGAGACCATCGGCTGACGCCGCGCATGTCTTCACGGTTTGTTGACCGGGGGGCGGTGCCCGGGGCCCGGCTGGCGCGAGGCCGGGCACGGGCCGGAAATAAAGGCCCTTCGCCGGGTCGGCGGCGGGGTCCCCCGCCGCGCCCCGCCCAGCCGGCGTTTGACCTTCGCACGCCGCGCATGCATCTTTACTCCCGAGACAACGACAATGGCTGTGCCCCGATGCGTCTGCTGACCGCGCTGTTTGCCGCCCTCGTGGCGATCCTGCTGGCCTCCGGGCTGGCCGGAAGCGCGCAGGCGCATGGCGGCGGGCACGCGCCCCGCGCCGAGGCCGCGGGTGCCGTTGCCCAACAAGCCGCCGAGGCCACCCAAATGGCCTGTCACTGCCATGCCGGCGCCGTCTGCGTGCAAGCCATCGAAGCCGCCGCGCCGCTGCTGCTGATCCACGACCGGCCGATGCGCGCGGTCACCATGCGCTTCGAGCCGCGCCACGAACGCTCGCAGTCCCTTTCGGCCGATCCTCCGCCGCCGCGCGCCTGATCGTTTCGCCGTGGCCCCGCCGGGGCCGGAAACGATCAGCACAGGAGGGTATCATGAACACCCGAAAAACCCTGCAGGGCGCCGCCGCGGCGTCGCTGCTTGCCGTTGCCGCCTTCGCCCATTCCGAGGCCACCGGCGTGGTCAAGGAACGGATGGAGGCGATGGAGGAGATGCGCGACGCCGTAAGGCGTATCACCCCGATGATGAGCGGCGCCACGGCCTATGACCCGCAGGCGGTGCGCGCCGCCGCGCGCGTGATCGAGGGGCATTCCGGCGAGGCGCTGACGGCGCTCTTTCCCGAAGGGTCCACGCCGCCGGTCTCCGAGGCGCGGCCCGAGATATGGACCGATTGGGCCCGGTTCAGCGCGCTTGCCGATCAGCTGGGCGTCGCCGCGCGGGGACTGGAGCTGGCCGCCGGGAACGGCCGGCATGGCGGCCCCGTGGGCGGCATGATGGGCGGTGGCGGCATGATGGGCGCGGGCATGATGGGCGGGCAGACCGCCCCCGGCATGGGCATGAGCGCCGAGGATATCGGCCGGATGCCCGCCGACGCGGGTTTTGCCATGACCACCCAGGTCTGCGCAGCCTGCCATGACCGCTTCCGCGCCGAGGACGACTGACATGCCCCGGTTCGCGATTTGGGGCCTCGCCGCGATCGCCCTGGTCGCGGCGGGCGGGGCCGGGGTCGTGCAATGGCCCGTGGGCCGGCCCGTGGCCCCCATCGAGCCGGCGGGCGATGCTGCGCGCGGGGCCTACCTGGCCCGCGCCGCGGGCTGCATCGCCTGCCATACCGACACAGGGGCGGGCGGCGCGCCGCTGGCGGGCGGGGCGCCCATCGAGACGCCCTTCGGCCGCTTCGTGCCGCCCAACCTGACCCCCGATCCCACCCACGGCATCGGCGCCTGGACGGCCGAGGACTTTGCCCGCGCGGTGCGGCAGGGCCTTTCGCCCGAAGGGGAGCCCTATTACCCGGCCTTTCCCTATGCCTTCTACGCGGGGCTCAGCGACCGGGACGTCGCCGATCTCTGGGCCGCGTTCCGAACGGTTCCGGCGGTGGCCGAACCCGCGCCGGAGAACGCCATCGCCTTCCCTTTCGACCAGCGCGCGGGGCTGAAGCTGTGGCGCGCGGCCTTCCTGCAACCGGCGGAAACCGCGCCGGTCGCGGGCCGGTCGGAGGAATGGAACCGCGGCCGCTGGCTGGTCGAGGGGGTGGCCCATTGCGGCGCCTGCCACACCGACCGCAATGCGCTCGGTGCGCGCCGGGCGGGGGCGCGGCTGGCGGGCAGCGACGACCTGCCGGGCGGCAATCAGGCCCCCGCGATCACGCCCGGTGCGCTGCGCGAGGCGGGCTGGAGCGTGCAGTCGCTTTCCTATGCCCTGCAATCGGGGGTGATGCCGGATGGCGACGTCTTCGGCGGGGGCATGGGCGAGGTGGTGCAGCAGGGCACGGCCTGGCTCGACCCGGCGGACCGCCGTGCGATGGCGGTCTATCTTTTTGACAAGCGCGCCGGAGGCGGCGCCAGAGGGAGTGACAGCGAATGAAAATCACACGACGACAGTTGATGGGCGGCGCGCTCGGCGCGGTTCTGCTGCCCGCCGGGGTCCGGGCCGCCGCGCCCGCCACGCTCCGGGCCGGCCCGGTCGAGCGGCAGCTCGCGCCCGGGGGCTATCCGCCCACCGCGCTCTGGGGCTACGAGGGCAGCGCGCCGGGGCCTGAGATCCGGCTGCCGCAAAACGCGCGGCTGGAGCGGCGGCTGGTCAACGGCCTGCCGCAGGCGACCTCGGTGCATTGGCACGGCATCCGCATCGACAACGCGATGGACGGTGTGCCGGGGCTGACGCAGGAGGCCGTCGCGCCGGGCGGCCAGTTCGACTATGCCTTCCGCCTGCCCGACGCGGGGACGTTCTGGTATCATGCGCATAACCGCTCGACCGAACAGGTGGCGCGGGGCCTTCACGGCGCGCTGATCGTGGAGGAGGCCGAGGGCCGGCCCGAGATCGACGCCGAGGAGGTGCTGCTGCTCGACGACTGGCGGATGACTCCGGAGGCGGCGCTGTCGGACGATTTCGACAATCTGCACGACCGCTCCCATGCCGGGCGGATCGGCAATTACGTCACCACCAACGGCCGCGGGGACTGGTCCCGGACGGTGCGCCGCCACGAACGCCTGCGCCTGCGGCTGGTCAACGTCGCCAACGCCCGGATCTTCGAACTGGCGCTTGCCGGGCTCGAGGGATGGGTGGTCGCGCTGGACGGCATGCCGCTCGACCGGCCCCGGCCGGTTCAGGAAACGCTGGTGCTGGCGCCGGCGCAGCGGGCCGACCTGATCGTGGACGTCACCGTCGCGGCGGGCGAGACCGCCTATCTCGTCCACCTGACGCGCGAGGGCGGGATGGCGCAGGCGGCCTTCGAGGTCACGGGGCAGGCGGCGAAGGCCCCGCGGCCCGCGCCTCACGCTCTGCCGCCCAATCCGAATACCGGCCTGCCGGAACTGACCGGCGCCCGGCGGCTCGACCTGCGGATGGAGGGCGGCGCCATGGGGCGGCTGAGCGACGCCATGACCCCGCAGGGGCCGAAATCCATGCAGGGGCTGACGCAGGAGGGGCTGGTCTGGGCGCTGAACGGGTTCGCGGGCCTGCCCGAGGCGCCGCTGGCCGAGGCCGCGCGCGGCGAGACGCTGAGGATCGCCCTGGTCAACGACACCGCCTTCCCGCACGGGATGCACCTGCACGGCCACCATTTCCGCGAGGTCCTGCCGGACCGCCTCGGCCCGCTGCGCGACACCATCCTGGTGGAGCGCGGCACGCGCCGCGAGATCGCAATGGTCGCCGACAATCCCGGCGACTGGCTGTTCCATTGTCACATGCTCGGCCACCAGGCCGCCGGCATGAAAACCTGGCTGAGGGTCGCATGATGAGGAAACGCTACATTGCCGCCGGGGCCTGCACCGGCGCCGTCGCCGCCGCGCTGTTCTGGCCGCAGGCCGAGGGGGCGGCCGCGATCTCGATCGACGCGGCTGACCTGGCCCGCGGCGAACGGCTCTATGCCGAGACCTGCGCGAGCTGCCACGGCGCCCGGCTTGAGGGCATGCCGAACTGGCGCCAGCCCGGCCCGGACGGCGTATTGCCCGCGCCGCCGCATGACCCGAGCGGCCATACCTGGCACCACGGCGACGGCTACCTGTTCGACTACACCAAACATGGCGGGCAGGCGGTGCTCGACAGGCTCGGAATCTCCGACGTCCGAAGCGGGATGCCGGGCTTCGAGGGGGAACTGTCGGATGCCGAGATCCGGGACGTGCTGGCCTGGATCAAGTCGACCTGGCCGGAGCGGATTCGCGACGCTCAGCGGGCACGCACGGTCGAGGAGGGCCTTTGACTGGTCGGGGCGGGGGCGCGGCGCCCCCGTTCCCGGCCTGAGCAAGGCGGGGCGCGACCGGCGGGACTCCGTGCGGGCAGGGGCGAGTCGTCCCCGGGGCCATTCGGTGGCCTGGGGTTTCTCATCCAAATCAACGCATTGAGGAAGATTTGGCTCCGGCGGTAGGGATCGAACCTACGACCAATTGATTAACAGTCAACTGCTCTACCGCTGAGCTACGCCGGAACGTGGGGCGTCATATAGCAACCGAGTCCGGGGGCGTCCAGAGGGTTTTCGAAGAAAATTTTCACACCCCGTTTTCCCGCTCAGATCCGCGCGAAAACCGCCCGGGCCGAGAGATTTTCCTGCGGCGCGACCTGTCCCCGACGGGTCAGGTCGACCAGGTGGGCCAGCACGTTGCGGCCGGCGGCGGGCAGCAATGCCTCGGGCACGTCGGAATAGATTCGCGCGGTCAGGGCGGCGACCGTGGCCGGGCCGGCGTCCAGCGCCGCGAGGATCTGCGCCTCGCGGCTGCGGCGATGGGCGATCAGCCCGGCCAGGCGGGCCTCGGGGTCGTCTACCGGCGCGCCGTGGGCGGGGTAGAAGACCCGGTCGTGGCGGCCCTGCAGTTTCTCCAGCGAGGCCATGAAGGCGGTCAGGTCGCCGTCGGGGGGCGAGACCATCGAGGTCGCCCAGCCCATCACGTGGTCGCCGGTGAACAGCGCGTCGCCGGCGGCGAAGCACATGTGGTTGCCCATGTGGCCCGGCGTCCAGATCGCGCCCAGGGTCCAGCCGTCGCCGTCCACGCTCTCGCCATCGGCGAGGCAATGGTCGGGGGCGAAACCGGCATCGATTCCCTCGCCGCCGCCCAGGCCGGTGATGGTGGCGATCTCGGGGTCGCGCCCGGCGGCGCTGTCGCCGAAGGCCAGCACCGGCGCGCCGGTCGCGCGCCGCAGCGCGGGCGCCAGCAGCGAGTGGTCGACATGGGAATGCGTCACCAGGATATGGCTGATCGATTCGCCGGGCGAAAGCGCGCCGAGGATCGCGGCCAGGTGTTCCGGGTCGTCGGGGCCCGGGTCGATCAGGGCCAGACGCCGCGTGCCCACCAGGTAGGTGTTGGTGCCGCGGAAGGTCATGGGCGAGGGGTTCGGCGCGAGGATGCGGCGGATGCCCGGCTCCAGTTCCTGCATCTCGCCGGGGGGCGGGTTGAACGCCGCGTGATCCATCTTGCGCTTCCTCTTCGGCCTGGCTGCGCCTAGGGTCATATCCCATGAGCAACGGATGGATCAAACGCACGCTGCCGCGCGGCCTGTACGGACGGGCGGCGCTGATTCTGCTGCTGCCGGTGCTGACGCTGCAACTGGTAGTCTCGGTGGTGTTCATCCAGCGCCATTTCGAGGGCGTCACCCGGCAGATGACACGCAACGTGGTGCGCGAACTGTCCTACCTTGTGCAGCAGGTGGACACCGCCCCCGACGCCGCCGCCGCGCGGGCGCGGATCGAGGGGATGACGCGGGCGCTGGACATGGAGGTGACCCTGCCCGCGCCCGAGGGGCTGAGCGATGCGCGGTGGTTCTACGACCTGTCGGGGCGCACGGTGACGGCGCTGCTCTACGATGCGCTGCCGGGGATGCGGGCGGTGGACCTGGCCGCCGACACGCGCGAGCTGCGGCTGCTGATCGACACCGCGCAGGGGCCGATGGGCGTGGTGATCGACCGGCGCGCGGTCTCGGCCTCGAACCCGCATCAGCTGTTGGTGCTGATGATCGTCACGGGGCTGCTGATGACGCTGATCGCCTTTTTGTTCCTGCGCAACCAGCTCAGGCCGATCACCCGGCTGGCGCGCGCGGCCGAGGCCTTCGGCAAGGGCCGCATCGTGCGCTACAAGCCCTCGGGCGCGACCGAGGTGCGCTCGGCCGGGAACGCCTTCCTGGACATGCGCAACCGGATCGAGCGGCAGATCGAGCAGCGCACGCTGATGCTGTCGGGCGTCAGCCACGATCTGCGCACGCCGCTGACCCGGCTGAAGCTGAGCCTGTCCATGGCCGAGGAGAGCGAGGACACCCGCGCCATGCAGCGCGATGTCGGGGACATGGAGCGGATGCTCGACGCCTTTCTCGATTTCGCCCGGGCCGACGCGCTGGACGACCCGGAGCCCTGCGACCCGGCGGCCTTGCTGCAGCGGGTGGCGGACAAGGCGCGCGCCGGCGGCGGCGACGTGGAGCTGGGCGCCTTGCCCGAGAGGGCCGAGGTCATGCTGCGCCCGTTGGCGGTGGAGCGGGCGTTGCAGAACCTGCTGGACAACGCGCTGCGCTACGGCAGCCGCGCCCGGGCCGAGCTGGACATCACCGACAAGGTGGTGCGCTTCACCGTCGAGGACGACGGCCCAGGCATCCCGCGCGAGCGGCGTGAGGAGGCGATGAAGCCGTTCCAGCGGCTCGACGCCGCGCGCAACCAGAACCGGGGCACCGGGGTGGGGCTGGGGCTGGCCATCGCCTCGGACATCGCGCGCAGCCACGGCGGGCTGCTGCGCCTGGGCAAGAGCGCCGCCTTGGGCGGCCTGCGCGCCGAGCTGGTGCTGGCGCGCTAGCGGGTCACAGCGGCGTGCCCATGTTCAGCACCCAGGCGGTGCGCCCGCCGGCCGGCCGGGCCACGCCCAGCCCCATGTATTTCACCTTGGGGTTCAGCAGGTTGGCGCGGTGCTGGGGCGAGTTGATCCAGTAGTCCATCATCCGCGCGGTATCCTTGCGGAAGCCGAGCCCGGTATTCTCGACCGCGATGCGCGGGCGGAAGCCCTGGCGCAGCAGCCGGCCGCGCAGGTCCGTGCCGTCCGATCCGGTATGGGAATAGAGGCCCCGCGCGGCGTTGTCGCAGGCATGGGCCTGCGCGGCGCGCATCATCCGCTTTTCGGAGCGCACCGGCGACAGGCCGTGGCTGCGGCGGTAGCTGTTGATCATCGACACGATCTCGGACCGGCGGGCGCGGGCGTCGTCGGGCAGCGGGCAGCGCGCGCTGGCAGGCGCCGGGCCGGGTACGACCACGGGGGCGGCGCGCTGGTTCACGGGGACGGGCACCACCGCCACGCAGCCGGCGGCCAGCGTCGTGGCGACGAGGAGGGCCAGGATGGCCGGTCTGGATTTCGGTCGGGTGCTCTTGGTCATCTTGTCATGGGACTGCCGGTTTTCCCGCGTCAATCGCGGCTTTGCGCGCGGCGGTCAACAGACAACGCCCGCAGGGCCGCGGGAAAGGCGGGTTTCGGCCGATTTCGGGGCGGGGGGTCAGGCCTGCAACGGGCCCAGTTGGCCGATGTCCTGCCGCGCCACCGAGACCGCCTTGAGCACCGCGAAGACCTGCTGTCCCGGGGCAAGGCCCATCGCCTCGACCGAGCGGCGCGTGACCCGCGACAGGATCATGTTCGGCCCGGCGGAGAGCTGCACCAGCGCCCCGGGACCGGCCCCGAGCCGCACCTCGCGCACGGTCGCGGGCAGGACGTTCAGCGCCGAAATCCCCTCGGGCCGGGCGGTGGCGAGCATGACGTCCTGCGCCTCGACCCGGATGCGCAGCCGCTCGCCCGGCGCCTGCGGCACCCGTGGCAGCAGCAGCCGCACGCCGCCCGCGTCCAGCTCGCTGATCCCGTCGGGGTGGTGGGTCACCACCCGCGCCTCCAGCATGGCGCCGGCGGCGCCCGCGCCCAGCGGGGTGACGCCCGGGTCGCTCAGCACCTCGGCGGCGGGGCCCTGGCGGGCCACCTTGCCGTCCTGCAGGGCGACCACGGTGGTGGCCAACCGGGCGACCTCGGCCGCGGAATGGCTGACATAGAGGATGGGCACCGAGACCTCGTCGCGCAGCCGCTCGAAATAGGGCAGGATCTCGGCCTTGCGGGCCTCGTCCAGCGCGGCGAGCGGTTCGTCGGCGAGGATCAGGCGGGGGCTGGCCAGCAGCGCCCGGCCGATCGCCACGCGCTGTTTCTCGCCACCCGAAAGCATCGCCGGACGGCGGTCGAGCAGGTGGCCGATGCCCAGCATCGCCACCACGTGCTCGATATTCTCGCGCCGGTCGCCGCGGGGCGAGAAGCGGCGGCCGAAAAGCAGGTTCTGCCGCACGGTCATATGCGGGAACAGCCGGCTTTCCTGAAAGATATAGCCCAGCCGGCGGCGGTGTGGCGGCAGCCACAGCCCGCGCGCGGTGTCGAACAGCACCCAGTCCCCGGCGGCGACGCGGCCCGCGTCTGGCTTCAGCAGCCCCGCCACGGCGTTGATGATGCTCGTTTTGCCCGAGCCCGAGCGCCCGAACAGCACGGTGATGCCCGGCGGGGCCTCGAAATCCACGTCGAGTTCGAAGTTCGGGAAGGCATGGCGGAGGGTGATGGACAGGGTCATGCGCCGGCGATCCTCCGGGCGATCCGCCGGGCCAGGACCTCGGACAGCAGCAGCGCGGCCATGGCGACGGCGACCGAGACCAGAACCAGCCGCATGGCCGCGCCTTCACCGCCCGGGACCTGGAGAAAGGAATAGACGGCCAGGGGCAGGGTCTGCGTCTGGCCGGGGATGTTGGAAACGAAGGTGATGGTGGCGCCGAACTCTCCCATCGCCTTGGCAAAGGCCAGGATGGCGCCCGCGATCATGCCGGGCAGGATCAGCGGCAGGGTCACGGTGACGAAGACCCAGAAGCGAGAGGCGCCCAGCGTGGCGCCGGCCTGTTCCAGCTTGGGGTCGACCGCCTCGATCGACAACCGGATGGCGCGCACCATGATCGGGAAGGCCATGATCCCGGCCGCCAGCGCCGCCCCCGTCCAGCGGAAGGCGAAGACGATTCCGATCTCCTGCAGCAGCCCGCCGACGGGCCCGCGCGTGCCGAAGGTCAGCAGCAGCAGATAGCCGGTGACCACCGGCGGCAGGATCAGCGGCAGGTGGACGACCCCGTTGAGGATCTGCTTGCCCGGAAACTCCCACCGGGCAAGCACATAGGCGACGAACAGGCCGAAGGGCAGGCTGACCAGCGTCGCCCAGAGCGACACCCGCAGCGACAGCGCGACGGCGCGCCATTCCTCGGGGCCCAGCCACTCCATCCCGCGGGTTACTCCGCCACCACGGTGAAGCCCTGCCGTTCGAAGGCTTCGCGCGCGGCGTCGCCGCGCAGGTAGTCGAGGAAGGTGGTCTTGAGCGGATTGCCGCTCTCCGACAGGGCCGCGGCGGGGTAGACGATGGGCGGGTGGCTGTCGGCGGGGAAGGTGCCCACCACGCTCACCTTGTCGTCGGCCTCGGCGTCGGTGGCATAGACGATGCCCAGCGGCGCCTCGCCGGTCGAGACCAGCGCCAGCGCGGCGCGCACGTTGTTGGCCTGCGCGACCTTGGGCGCGACTCTGTCCCACAGGCCGAGGGTCTCCAGCGACGCCTTGCCGTAGATCCCCGCGGGCACGGCATCGACCAGCGCCATCGCCAGCCGGTCCTCGCCCAGCAGGCCCGCGAGGTCCAGTTCCGGCCCGATCTCCACCGGCGCCGCGTCCGGCCCGTGGGCGATCAGTACGAGGGCGTTGTTCAGCAGGTCAAAGCGGCTGTCGGGGTCGATCAACCCTTCCTCTTGCAGCGTGTCCATCCAACCCACATTGGCCGAGATGTAGACATCGGCCGGCGCGCCCTGCTGGATCTGCCGCGCCAGCGCCGAGGAGCCGGCCAGCGACACCGTGGCGGTATGGCCGGTTTCCTTGGCGAAGCGGGCGGCGATCTCGTCCATCGCGTTCTTCATGCTGGCCGCGGCAAAGACCGTGACCTCGCCGGCGCGCGCACTGGCGGGCAGCAGGGCCGCCGTGCCCAGAATGGCGCTGGCGGCAAGGGTCAGAAGGCTGCGGCGGGTCGTCTTGATGGACATGATGGAGAACTCCCTCGGGATTGATATGTTTTCTGAAACATATCGCGGGGGCGCCCCGCCGATGCAAGCGTTATTTTCCGTCAGACATATCCTTGAGGAGTGCGCGCAGCGCGGCGATCTCGTCCGCGCCGGCACTGGCGGTGATCTCTTCGAGTTTTCGGTAATGGGCGAGCACGGTCTCGCCGGTCTCGGTCAGTTGTGCGCCGCCGCCCCTGGTGCCGCCGCGGGTGCTGTCCACCAGCGGGGCCCGGAAGGCGCGGTTCATCTCCTCGACGAGGTTCCAGGCGCGCTTGTAGCTCATGGACATGGAGCGTCCGGCCGCGGCGATCGAGCCGGTGGCGCGGATTCGCTCCAGCAGGTCGGCCTTGCCCGGGCCGAGCATGGCGTCACCGCCGAAAACGATGCGCAGGCGCAGGCGGGTCGGGGCCTCGGTAGGGGGCATCTGGTCACTCATTGCAGCAGTATTCGTGCATCGCCGCGCCGGATTCAAGGCGCGGCGCGCGGGCCGGGGCAGGGCCGCTCGGCGAAGTAAAGGTGGATGGAATGTGGTAGGCCCGGCAGGAGTGACTCAATCACGTAAAAACAATGTGTTACGACGAATGCAGGGCACTTTTGCGCCATTATTTTTCAATGACTTACGATGCGGGTGCCCTGCAAATCACCGATTTACTCCGCAAGTCTCTTGGGCTGAGTGATGGGCGCGGTGAACAACTTGGATATCAAGTATCTGATCAAGTCGTAGTGTGAGTGCCGGCCTCTGGCCCCAAATGTTGACGATTTTCTCGGGAATCGCTATCGTAAACTCGTCCCTGGGGCGACCGAAGCCCAACGCGTGCGTCGGACCTTTATGTAGGTTGTCCTGGGGCCGCCTTCTTCCCCAATTTTCGATCGAGTTCATAGGTTGTCGGCATGAAAAGCCAGTGCCTATATGGGTGCGTCCATCTATCCGATGGGCCATAGTGACAAGCCGTCCCAACGCCGACGTTGAAGTTCGGGTAAATCTCGCGGATCTCTTTGTTGATGATTTTGTAGAGGTCTTCTTTCGCACGAGTTCTTTTCCCCCTGCGTTTCTTCCCTTGGGGGATCTCCTTGTGCTTATCGTTGAGACGAAAACACATTGAGCCCAAGACTAGGTCGAGGCCCTGGAGAATGACATGTTCTTTTGAGTCAACGTCCGCAATTCCATGCCTGGGTATGTAAACATTGGTATGGCGCATAAGTGCCGAGGTCGGGATCCGGCATAAGTAGTCTTTGAACCGCTCAACCCGTTCTTTTGAGTCGGGAATTTTGTCCGGTAATATGCTGACGGCTACGCTCTGTTCGGGGCCATGGTCACAGTACCTCAGTCCAAAGGCGTGCTTGATAAACTGGTAGTAGAGAAGAAAGTATTGATCGTCGTGGTGCCTTTGCTGCAGGTTCTTTGGCACTCTCATGTTTTGGGTAAACATGATGCGGATTTTCAGGCGTGATGCAGCAACGAACGAAAAGTACAGTCTGACGAAATCTGCATATCGATCGACGCACGACCGATCAACATTCTGCCATTTTACCTCATGTGTCAGGCCCAGTTCGGCCTTCTTCGCATCAAGAACCTCGCTGATTGTCTGTCTGTCTGAAGCGGAGAGCAATACACCGCCAAAGAAATTCGAATAGTATCGCCCTCTCTTATCGGACTCATCCGCATAGATTATGTAGTGCTTGTCATACATGGAGGCTCAAGATGGGCACCAACAGGGAATTGAGTCAATCCGACAAGCTCAATGAATTCGCCCGTGAAATCGAAACTGACGAAGGTAGGAGACCTTCGACCGCGCCATAATGCAAATGCGTGGGAAATCGAAGGACGAGAATAATCCAGAGAGGTAGGGCCAGCTACCGGCTTACAGCGGCTTTTTTTAGAAGCGCGGATCGCGTTTTTCTCAGGCGTACCGCTGCATGGGTGGTCGCCTTAATGATGTTTTCGACTTGGTCTTGCATCTGTGCCCAGAGTGCCAACGTGCCCCGCAACAAGGCTGGTGCAGGGCACAAATCAAAAAAACACAATAAAAACAATGATATAGTGGGGGATTGGTAGGCCCGGCAGGACTCGAACCTGCAACCAAAGCGTTATGAGCGCTCTGCTCTAACCAATTGAGCTACAGGCCCGCCTCGGGTCTGTGATTAGCAGAGAAACGCCCCGCGTCAAGCGGGGGCGTGGACAGCGCGCGGGCAATGGTCTATCGCAGCGCGCAAGATGTTCGGGGGAAATGCGATGAGCGATGGAAAGAACGGGCTGACCTACGCCGATGCCGGCGTGGATATCGACGCGGGCAACGCGCTGGTCGATCGGATCAAGCCGGCGGCGAAACGGACCGCGCGTCCGGGCGTGATGGCCGGGCTGGGCGGCTTCGGCGCGCTGTTCGACCTCAAGGCCGCGGGCTACACCGATCCGGTGCTGGTGGCGGCGACCGACGGCGTGGGCACCAAGCTGCGCATCGCCATCGACACCGGCGAGGTCGGCGGCGTCGGCATCGACCTGGTGGCGATGTGCGTCAACGACCTGGTCTGCCAGGGCGCCGAGCCGCTGTTCTTCCTCGACTATTTCGCCACCGGCAAGCTGGCCGTCGAGGATGCCGCCCGCGTGATCGAGGGCATCGCCGAGGGCTGCGCGCAATCCGGCTGCGCCCTGATCGGCGGCGAGACGGCCGAGATGCCGGGCATGTATGGCGACGGCGATTTCGACCTCGCCGGTTTCGCCGTGGGCGCGATGGAGCGCGGCGCGGACCTGCCCGCCGGCGTGGCCGAGGGCGACGTGCTGCTGGGGCTCGCCTCCAACGGGGTGCATTCCAACGGCTATTCGCTGGTGCGCAAGGTGGTCGAGATGACGAGGCTGGGCTGGGACGCCGACTGCCCCTGGGCCGAGGGCAGCCTCGGCGCCAACCTGCTGACCCCCACGCGGCTCTACGTCAAGCCGGCGCTGGCGGCGGTGCGGGCGGGCGGCGTGCATGCGCTGGCCCATATCACCGGCGGCGGGCTGACCGAGAACCTGCCGCGCGTGCTGCCCGAAGGCCTGGGCGCCGATATCGACCTGGGCAGCTGGGAGCTGCCGCCGGTCTTCCGCTGGCTGGCCGAGACCGCGGGCATGGCCGAGGCCGAGCTGCTGAAGACCTTCAACGCGGGCATCGGCATGGTGCTGGCCGTGGCCGCCGACCGAGCCGACGAGACCGCCGCGCTGCTGGCGGGCGAGGGCGAAACGGTCACCCGCATCGGCACCGTCACCGCGGGCGCGGGCATGCGCTACGAGGGCAAGCTGCTGTGAGCAAGCGGGTTGCGATCCTGATCTCCGGCGGCGGTTCGAACATGGTCGCGCTGGCCAAGAGCATGACCGGCGACCACCCCGCGCGCCCCGTGCTGGTGCTGTCGAACGACCCGCAGGCCGGCGGGCTGGAAAAGGCCCGCGCCATGGGCATCCCCACCGCCGCCGTCGATCACAAGCCTTTCGGCAAGGATCGCGAGGCGTTCGAGGCCGCGCTGAACGCCGAGCTGGAGAAGGCCGCGCCGGATATCATCTGCCTCGCCGGGTTCATGCGCATCCTGACGCCGGGCTTCATCGAGAAATGGCAGGGGCGGATGCTGAACATCCACCCCTCGCTGCTGCCCAAATACCGGGGGCTCAACACCCATGCCCGCGCCATCGAGGCGGGCGATGCCGAGGCCGGATGCACCGTGCACGAGGTCACGGCCGAACTGGACGGCGGCCCGATCCTGGGCCAGGCGCGCGTCCCGATCGAGCCGGGCGACACGCCGGAGTCGCTGGCCGCGCGCATCCTGCCGATGGAGCATCGGCTCTACCCGGCGGTGCTGCGCCGCTTCGCCGAGGGCGACCGCAACCCCGTCATGCTGCCCTGAGGCCTTTCCTTTCGGGTCCCGATTGCCTATGACAGCCTGAACGGGCCCCCAGAAGGCCCCGACCGGACAGTAAGACGGGCCTGAATGAGAACGCTGACCAAGACCGAAGAACTGGCCGATTTTTGCGCACAGGCAAAAGCCGGCCCCTATGTCACCGTCGATACCGAGTTCCTCCGCGAACGCACCTATTACGCCAAGCTCTGCCTGGTGCAGCTTGCCCTGCCGGGCGAGGGCGAGGCGGTGCTGGTCGACCCGCTGGCGGGCGATCTGTCGATGGAACCGCTCTACGATCTCTTCCGCGACACGGGCGTGGTCAAGGTGTTCCACGCCGCGCGGCAGGACCTGGAGATCTTCTATACCGAGGGCAAGGTCTTCCCCGAGCCGCTCTTCGACACGCAGGTCGCCGCGATGGTCTGCGGCTTCGGCGAGCAGGTGGGCTACGAGACGCTGGTGCGCAAGATCGCCAAGGCGCAGCTCGACAAGACCTCACGCTTCACAGACTGGTCACGCCGCCCGCTGACCGACGCGCAGAAGACCTACGCCCTGGCCGACGTCACCCATCTGCGGGTGATCTACGAGCATCTCGACGCCGAGCTGGAAAAGAACGGCCGCCAGAAATGGCTGCACGAAGAGCTGGACATCCTGACCGACCCCGCCACCTATGTGGTCAAGCCCTCGGAGGCGTGGAAACGGGTCAAGACGCGCACCAACTCGGGCAAGTTCCTGGCCTTGGTGCAGGAGCTGGCGCGGTTCCGCGAGGGCTATGCCCAGTCGCGCAACATCCCCCGTAACCGGGTGTTCAAGGACGACGCGCTGCTCGAGCTGGCCTCGACCAAGCCGCAGAGCATGCAGGACCTGGGCCGCTCGCGCCTGCTGCTGCGCGAGGCGCGCAAGGGCGAGATCGCGGAGGGCATCCTGGCCGCGGTCAAGGTCGCGCAGGAGATGCCGGCCGACCAATATCCCCGCGTCGAGAAGAAGCGCGACAAGCTGCAGGTCAACCCGGCGCTGGCCGACCTGCTGCGCGTTCTGCTGAAGGCCAAGGCCGAAAATTCCGGCGTGGCGCAGAAGCTGATCGCGACGGCCTCCGATCTCGATGCCATCGCCGCAGGCGAGCGCGACCTGATGGCGCTCAAGGGCTGGCGCGCCGAGGTATTCGGGAACGACGCGCTGCGCCTGTGCGACGGGGCGCTGGCGCTGCGGGCCCGCGGCAGCAGCGTCGAGGTGGTGGAGCTGTAGGGCTCAGCGCCGGCGGCTGCTCCGCTGGTTCTGCGCGCCGCGCACGATGATGGTGCGCACCGCCTCCAGGTCCTGGTTCGACAGGAACAGCCCGGCCGTGATCTCGCGCGAGGGCTGGGTGCCCTGCGGGGTGTCCTCGACCGGCTGATAGGCGCGGAAGCTCAGCAGCAGGACGCCGTTCTCGTCGGGGCGGCCGTCATTCTCGGCCACAAGGTCGGCCTTCCAGTAGCCCTGCCGCGGCGGCAGGCCCATCGCATGCACGATCGCGCCGCCGGGGATCTGTTCCACCCGCATCTCCAGCACCTGCTGGATCAGCGGCCGCGGGTCGCCGGGCTGGGCGGCCGGGGCGGTGCCGGCCACCACCTGCTGCTCGGTCGAGCGGCCGAACCAGTTGAACGGGTTGAGCTGCGAGTCGCGGACCCTGCCGCAGGCACCGAGCAGGAGGGCAACAGAGAGAACGGCAAGAAGCGGTGTGCGCATGGGATTTCCTCGAATTGCCCCCTCGGGTTAGCCGAAAGCGGGCCGCTTGAAAACCCGTCACGGGGGCCGGGCTGGACCTTTGGCGCCCGAGGCCCTAGGTCAGGGGCGGAATCAAGCTGAGGTAGGTGCATGGCCCAGGACGCCTTTGAAGAGATCGTCGAAACCTTCGAATTCCTCGATGACTGGGAAGACCGCTATCGCCACGTGATCGACATGGGCAAGGCGATGGCGCCGCTGGAGGATGCCTTCCGCGTGCCCGCCACCAAGGTCGAGGGCTGCGCCAGCCAGGTCTGGCTGGTGCCGCAGATCGAGGGGCAGGGGGCCGGGGCCGTCTTCACCTTCCGCGGCGACAGCGATGCGATGATCGTGCGCGGGCTGATCGCGGTTCTGGTGGCGCTTTACAGCGGGCTGCGCGTGGACGAGGTGCTGAAGGTCGACGCGCAGGCGGAGCTGGCGCGGCTGGGGCTGCACGATCACCTTTCGGCGCAGCGTTCCAACGGCCTGCGCGCGATGGTGGAGCGGATCCGCGAGACGGCGGCCGCGGCGGCGGCCTGAAAGTTTCTTGTATACATCCGACGACGATGCCTCGAATCGGTGTTGGCCCGCTTTGAGGTCTGAGGGGACCCTTGCGAGACCGTGCAGCGCAAGCAGGGCGTGCGCCTGCCCGTGGGGTGGCGCCCAGCGTTTGGAGGTCTGCGCTTATTCCCAGCCAGGGCCGGGCGACCTCTGAACGCCGCGCGAGGGAGGCAAAGCACCAGCCCGCCGGGACGGGCAGACGCTCGCCCGGCGCCTTCGGCTTGATTCCGGGCGGATCAGCGCGACGCTCCAATCTTCGGAAGCGATCAGCGCCCTTCTAAGGGGCTTTCGCGGCCCAGCCCCGCAGGGTGCTCTCCAAGTCGCCATAGCCGGTGAAGCGGCGTTCATAGCCCAGCCGCAGGCGGCGCGCGCAGTCGCGGGCCTTTTCGTCGAGTTCGGGCCGGTCGGTCTGGGCGAGGTAGACCAGCTTCTCGTAATTTCCGAAATAGGCCTCCAGCAACTCGGGGTGGCGGTCCAGCCCCAGCGGTTTCCACACGAAGGCGTCGAACTGGCGCACCAGGAAATCGGTCAGGTAGAAGCTGGTCGCCTCGCCATGGGCGGCGAAGGCGGCGTTGCCTTCGAAGAAGGAATAGCAATGCGGGCCTTCGACCATCTCCACGCCCAGTTCGTCGCAGGCGCGTTTCAGGTCTCCGCCCGTGCCGCAATCGGCGTAGACGACATAGATGGCGTCGAAACGGTCGCGCTGCGCCGCCACCGCCTCGCGCACCGCGGGCGCGATGCGCTCGGGGTGGTTGTGCAGGATCGCGGGCAGGCATTGCAGGGTCATGTGATCCCAGCCATTGGCCCGGATCAGCGCCAGGATCTCATGCGCCAGCGCCCCGCAGGCCAGCAGCAGGACCCGCCCGCCGGTGGCGGACGGGTCTAGCCCCTCGCGGGTCAGGGTGCTGTCGTCGAGCTCCATGCGCGGCTTTCGCGGCAGGCTCAGCCCGCCGCCATCTGGTTGTGCTTGCGGCTGATGAAATCCTTGGCCGTTTCCACCGCCACCGCGGCGTCGCGGCAATAGGCGTCGGCGCCGATGGCGCGGCCGAATTCCTCGTTCAGCGGCGCGCCGCCCACCAGCACGATGTAGTCGTCGCGCTTGCCCTGTTCGGCCAGCGTGTCGATCACCACCTTCATGTAGGGCATGGTGGTGGTCAGCAGCGCCGACATGCCCAGGATGTCGGCCTGTTCCTTCTCCAGCGCCTCCAGGTAGTTCTCGACCGGGTTGTTGATGCCCAGGTCCACCACCTCGAAGCCGGCGCCCTCCATCATCATCGACACCAGGTTCTTGCCAATGTCGTGGATGTCGCCCTTGACCGTGCCGATCACCATCTTGCCCTGCTTGGGCGCGCCGGTCTCGGCCAGGAGCGGCTTGAGGATGGCCATCCCCGCCTTCATCGCGTTGGCGGCCAGCAGCACCTCGGGCACGAAGAGGATGCCGTCGCGGAAATCGTTGCCGACGATGGTCATGCCGCCCACCAGCGCCTCGGTCAGCACCTTGTAGGGCGCCCAGCCGCGCTCGAGCAGGATGTTGACGCCTTCCTCGATCTCTTCTTTCAGGCCGTCGTAAAGGTCGTCGTGCATCTGCTGGACAAGCTCGTCGTCGGGCAGTTCGGAAAGGATGAGGTCGTCTTCTTCTTCGGACATGTCTTGGTCTCCCAAAGGGGCGGTGTTCGCGCAGGTTACTCGCTATGTGATCTGTTTGCAGGGGGCGCAATTGCCGGATTGCGACATCGGCCCAACCGCGACCGACCCGCGCAGGGGGTTTTCGGGCCCTCGGCGGGCGCGGGCTGGCGGCGGGCGGTGAAATGTTCTACATTCGTTCCATGTCTGTGACGGAACATCCCGAGATCCCGGCCGAGCGGCGGCCGGGGCGCGCGGCGGGCACCAACCATTCCGGCCGGTTCGAGCCCTATGCCCGCGTGCCCATCGACGACGGCTGGGACCCGGGCGAGGCGCCGCCGCCCATCAGCACCGATGTGCGGGAGGAGCGCCCGCGCAGCGTCATCACCCGCAACAGCTCGCCCGACATTCCCTTCGACCGCTCTATCAACCCCTACCGGGGCTGCGAGCACGGCTGCATCTACTGCTTCGCGCGGCCCAGTCACGCCTATCTGGGGCTGTCGCCGGGGCTGGATTTCGAGACCCGCCTGGTGGCCAAGCCCGACGCGCCCGAGGTGCTGGCGCGGGAACTCTCCAAGCCGTCCTACCGGCCGCGGACCATCGCCATCGGCACCAATACCGACCCCTACCAGCCCGTCGAGCGCGACCGCCGCATCATGCGCGGCATCCTCGAGGTGCTGCTGGAGTTCCGCCACCCGGTGGGCATCGTCACAAAGGGCACGCTGATCGAGCGCGACATCGACCTGCTGGCACGGATGGCACGTCTGAACCTGGTGCGCGTGGGCGTCTCGGTCACCACGCTCGACCGCCGGCTCGCCCGGGTGATGGAGCCCCGCGTGCCCGCGCCGCAGCGCCGGGTTCAGACGATCCGCGCCCTCGCCGGGGCGGGCATCGAGGTGCGCGTCATGGCCTCGCCCATCATCCCCGCGCTCAACGACCACGAGGTCGAGCGCATCCTGCAGGCGGGCAAAGAGGCCGGCGCCGTGGCGGCAAGCTGGATCATGCTGCGCCTGCCGCGCGAGGTTTCGCCGCTGTTCCAGGACTGGCTGCAGGCGCATTTCCCCGACCGCGCGGCGCGGGTGATGGGACACGTGCGCGCCATGCATGGCGGGCAGGACTATTCGCCCGAGTGGGGCCGCCGCATGCGGGGCGAGGGGG
Source organism: Paracoccaceae bacterium (assembly GCA_049974865.1). Taxonomy (GTDB): domain Bacteria; phylum Pseudomonadota; class Alphaproteobacteria; order Rhodobacterales; family Rhodobacteraceae; genus JAGSOU01. The sequence goes on along the minus strand of JBNGCX010000018.1, from coordinate 6,799 downwards.
CCTACGCCGAGATGATCGCCGCGCGCTTCCGGCGCGCCGCCGCGCGGCTGGGGCTGGAGGCCAGCCTTCCGCCGCTCGACTGCGGCCGGTTCCGCGTTCCGCCGCGGCCCGGAGATCAGCTCAGCCTGTTCTGACATCGGTCTTCTCTCAGCCCCGGCGGCGGCGCCGGCGCGGGGCCGGCGTGTCGCCGTCTTCGGAGGTGCCGTCGCTGGCCGACGAAAACCCGCCCAGCTTTTCGGCGATGGTTTCCAGCGTCGGGCGCTCGCCGCGCGGGCGGGTCTCCAGCGCCTCGCGCATGGCGCGCAGGTGCTCGGGCGTGGTGCCGCAGCAGCCGCCGATGATGGTGGCGCCGCAATCGCGCGCCAGCACCGCGTAATCGGCCATCAGCTCGGGCGTGCCGTCGTAATGGATGTGGCCATGCACGTATTTCGGGATGCCCGCGTTGCCCTTGGCGATGATCGGCCGCTCGGTGCCCGAAGCGGCAAAGCCCAGGATGGTGCGCAACAGGTCCGACGCGCCCACGCCGCAATTGGCGCCGAAGGCGATCGGCGGGTAGTCGAGTTTCTCGACCAGTTCGGCCATCGCGGCCGAGGTGACGCCCATCATGGTGCGCCCGGCGGTGTCGAAGCTCATGGTGCCGCACCAGGGCATTCCGGCCAGTTTCGCGGCCTCGGCGCCGGCCTTGTATTCCTCCGGGGCGGAAATGGTTTCCAGCCACAGCACGTCGGCGCCGCCTTCCTTCAGGCCCTCGGCCTGCTCGTGGAAGATCTCGACCGCGTCGGCATGGCTGAGCGAGCCGATCGGCTCCATGATCTCGCCGGTCGGGCCCATGGAGCCCGCGACCACCACGGGCCGCCCGGCGGCATCGGCCACCTCGCGGCCCAGCTCGGCCGCGATGCGCGACAGTTCGCGCGACCGTTTCTCGGCGCCGTGCAGCTTCAGCCGCGAGGCGTTGGAGCCGAAGCTGTTGGTCAGGAAGATGTCCGAGCCGGCATCGACCGCGCCGCGGTAGAGGGCGCGGATATTGTCGGGCTCGTCCACGTTCCACAGTTCCGGTGCGTCGCCCGAGCTCAGCCCCATGTTGAACAGGTTGGTGCCGGTCGCGCCGTCGGCCATCAGCCAGTCGCGGGTTTCCAGCAGGCGGGACAGGGCGTTGGTCATCGGGGTGGTCCTTTCGGCATCTCTGTCTGGCGCGGGGGCGCCGGGGTTGCGCGTCAGGTGCCAGAATCCGGCCGCCTGCGCAAATTCATTCTGGTCATAATGATGTTGAGGCGGGGCGCGGAAATGCAAGAGGCGCGCCCGGGACCGGACGCGCCTCGAGATCGCTTCGCAGAGGGATCAGGCCTCGTTGACGAGCTGTTCCTTGGCCTGGGCCAGGAACTCCACCATCTTGGTGCGGATGGTGGTTTCGTCGGCCTTGTCGCCCAGATCGCCCGACACCTTGCGGAACACGTCCTCGTGCCCGGCCTCTTCGAAATCCGCGTGGATCACTTCCTTGGCATAGGCCTGGGCGTCCTCGCCGGACTTGCCCAGCAGCTCGGCCGCCCACAGGCCCAGCAGCTTGTTCGCGCGCGCCTGCGCCTTGAACTGCATCTCCTGGTCATGGGCGAACTTGTTCTCAAACGCGTTTTCGCGATCGTCGAAGGTGGTCATCGGCCGCAGCCCTCCTGTTGTCTTTCGGGGCGGTTTTACGCAATTGCGAGGGCGCTGCCTAGGGGGCGTTCGCCCTTTGTCGGGCCAATTTGTCGCCGTTACCGCTGCCATCAGCGCCCACCTTGCCCTGAACCGTGCCATGCAATAAGAGAAACGCCTAAACGGGCGGGGCGCCGCGGCCCCGGACCCAAGGATCGGAGACCTCATGGCACGTCGCAAGAAAATCTACGAAGGCAAGGCGAAGATTCTGTACGAAGGCCCCGAGCCGGGCACCATCGTGCAGTATTTCAAGGACGACGCCACCGCCTTCAACGCCGAGAAGAAGGCCACGATCGAAGGCAAGGGCGTGTTGAACAACCGGCTGTCCGAGTTCTTCATGACCGGCCTGAACCAGATCGGTGTGCCCACCCATTTCCTGAAACGGCTGAACATGCGCGAGCAGCTGGTGCGTTCGGTCGAGATCGTCCCGCTCGAGGTGATCGTGCGCAACTTCGCCGCGGGCTCTATGGCCAAGCGCCTCGGCCTGGAAGAGGGGCAGCCGCTGCCGCGCCCGATCGTCGAATATTCCTACAAGGACGACTCGCTGGGCGATCCGCTGGTGCCCGAGGAATACATCATCGCCTTCGGCTGGGCCTCGCAGCAGGACCTTGACGACATCGTCTCGCTGGCGTTGCGGGTGAACGATTTCCTGTCGGGCGTCATGTATGGCGTCGGCATCAAGCTGATCGACTTCAAGATCGAGGTCGGCCGGGTCTATGACGGCGACTTCATGCGCCTGGTGGTGGCCGACGAGATCAGCCCCGACAGCTGCCGGCTGTGGGACATCAAGACCGGCCGCAAGCTGGACAAGGACGTGTTCCGCCAGGACCTCGGCGATCTGGCCGACGCCTATACCGAGGTGGCCCGGCGGCTGGGCGTGATGCCCACCAACGTGACCCATGCCAGCAAGCCGACGCTGATCAATTGAAAGGATGGGCCGCGTCTTCGGGTCGTGCCGCAGGCAGCCCGGACCGGACGCGGTCGGAAGTGACCCCAAGCCCCCCGTTCAGACGCGACGGATCGTAACGGATAAGGAACTCTGCCCATGAAAGCCCGTGTTCATGTCATGTTGAAAAACGGCGTTCTCGACCCCCAGGGCGAGGCCGTGCGCCACGCGCTCGGCACGCTCGGCTTCGACGGCGTCGAAGGCGTGCGCCAGGGCAAGGTGATCGAGCTCGACCTGGCCGAGACCGACGCCGACAAGGCCAAGGCCGAGGTCACCGAGATGTGCGAGAAGCTGCTCGCCAACACGGTGATCGAAAGCTACACGGTCGAGCTGGTCTGAGCGCATGCGCGCCGCCCTTCTGACCGGATGGCGCCAGCCGCTGGAGCTGGCCCGGGTCGACGACCCGGCCTGCCCGGAGGGCGGCGTGGTGCTGCGGCTGCTGGCCTGCGGCGTCTGCCGGTCGGACTGGCACGCCTGGACCGGCGGCGATCCCGTGGAACTGCCGCATATCCCGGGACATGAATATTGCGGCGTGGTCGAGGAGGTCGGCGCCGGCGTGACCCGCTGGAAGGTGGGCGACCGCGTCATCGCGCCCTTCATCCTGGCCTGTGGCCATTGTTCCGACTGCGCCGCCGGCAACCAGACCGTCTGCGCCCATCAGGAACTGCCCGGCTTCACCCGCGCCGGGGCCTTCGCAGAACTGATCGCCGTGCCTTACGCCGACACCAACCTCACCGCGCTGCCCGAGGGCATGGACCCGGCGCTGGCCGCCGCCCTCGGCTGCCGGGTGACCACCGCCTGGCAGGCGCTGACCGGCCGCGCCGGCCTGCGCGCGGGCGAATGGCTGGCCGTCTTCGGCGGCGGGGGCGTGGGGCTGTCGGCCATGCTGCTGGGCCGCGCCCTCGGCGCGCGGGTGGTGGTCGTAGACGTGGTCGACGAAAAGCTGGACTATGCCCGGAAACTGGGTGCCGATGCCGTGGTCAACGCCGCGGCCGGCGATGCCGCCCAGGCCGTGCGCGAGATCACCGGCGGCGGCGCCGACGTGGCCATCGAGGCCCTCGGCATCCCGGCCACCACCGTGGGCGCGCTCAAGAGCCTGCGCAAGCTGGGCCGCATGGTGCAGGTCGGCATGCCCGCGGGCGAGCATTGCACCATGGAACTCCCCATGGATGCGGTCTATTCCGGCCAGCTCGCCGTCTATGGCACCCGCGGCATGCCCGCGTGGCGCTACCCGAGCCTGCTGTCGCTGATCGACGGCGGCCATGTCGACCTGACCCCGCTGATCGCCCGGCGCGTGGCGCTGTCCGACGCCTCGGCCGAGCTGGCCGCCTTCGACCGGCCCGCGCCGCCCGGCGTGGCCGTCATCACCGATTTTACCGCCTGAGAAAGGACGTAACCCATGAAAGCCGCCGTTCTCGTCTTCCCCGGCTCCAACTGCGACCGCGACCTCGCCGTGGCCTGCCGCAATGCAGGGATGCAGGTGAACATGGTCTGGCACAAGGACAGCACGCTGCCCGAGGGCACCGACCTGGTGGCCATCCCCGGCGGGTTCTCCTTTGGCGACTACCTGCGCTGCGGCGCCATCGCGGCGCGCTCTCCCATCACCCGCGCGGTGATCGAGCATGCGAACCGCGGCGGCTTTGTGCTGGGCATCTGCAACGGCTTCCAGGTGCTGACCGAGACCGGCCTGCTGCCCGGCGCCCTGATGCGCAACGCCAACCTCAAGTTCGTCTGCAAGGCGCTGCACCTGAAGGTGGAAACCGCGGACAGCGCCTTCACCAGCGGCTACGACAAGGGCCAGACCATCACCGTCCCGGTCGCCCACCACGACGGCAACTACCAGGCCACAGACGAGCTGGTGGCGCAATTGCGCGACGAGGACCGGATCGCCTTCACCTATGTCGAGAACCCCAACGGCTCGGTTGCCGACATCGCGGGCGTGCTGTCCGAGAACCGCCGGGTGCTGGGCATGATGCCGCATCCCGAGCGGATGGCCGAAGAGGCGCATGGCGGCTCCGACGGGGCGGCCATGTTCCGCTCATTGGCCGATGCGATGGCCTCTGCCTGAGCCTGAGCGCTTGAGCCGCCGGGGCCGGGCGCCTATTTTTTGGCAATGACCGGCTCCACCCCTCCCGTCCCCTACAGCCCCGCGCCGCGCGCCGGCGCGGGCTGGCGCGTGCGCGTCGCCGTGATCGTGCTGATCGCGATGGCCGTGGCCACGGTGTGGGTCACCAATACCTGGCTGACCGAGCGCTTCACCGAGAGCACGCGCAACCGCGCGCAGGTGCGGCTGGCGCTCTACTCGGGCAACGTGGTCAGCGAGTTGCAGCGCGCCTCGGTGGTGCCGCTGCTGCTGTCGCGCGACCCCACGCTGATCGGGGCGCTGAACTCGGGCGATTATTCGAAAAGCTCGCAGCGGCTGATCTCCTATCTCGAGGAGATCGGCGCCGCCTCGCTGATGCTGCTGGACCGCGACGGCCGCGTCGTGGCCGCCACCGACCGTAGCCTGCTGGGCGCGCAGCAGGGCAAGATGCCCTATTTCATCGAGGCGCAGCGCGCCAACGACACCGTTTTTATGACCTCGAAGACCGAGGCCGGCGGGTTCGGGTTCACCTATTCGCGCCGCATGACCAGCGACCGCGAGCCGATCGGCGTGATCGTGGTCGAGGTGGACCTCAAGAAATTCGAGCGCAGCTGGGCCGGGATCGCGGACGCGGTCATGGTCACCGATTCCGAGGGCCGGATCATCCTGGCCACCGAGCCGCGCTGGCGCGGGCTGAGCCCCGAAGAGGCGCTCGCCACCCGCTCGGCCCCCTCGGCGATCGCGCGGGCGATCCAGGTCACGGCCGACTGGGGCGTGCTGCCGCCGGACGCCTACATCATGGGCGAGGGCGTGATGCGCAACGAGGCGCGCATCCCGTTCCAGGGTTGGCGCATCACCTCGTTCACCACCTATTCCTCGGTGCGCGAGCGGGTGAACGGCGTGCTGGCGCTTGAGATCATGGGCTTTGCCATCCTGCTGGCGCTCAGCTTCTACCTGCTCAGCCGCCGGGCGCAGTCGCGCTCGATCTTCTTCCAGCGCGAATCGGCCGAGTTACGGACGCTGAACGCCCAGCTCCAGCGCGAGATCGCCGAGCGCGAGAAAGTGGAGAAGAACCTCGAGGTGGCCGAGCAGACCCTGGCGCAGAGCTCCAAGCTCGCCGCGCTCGGCGAGATGTCGGCCTCGGTCAGCCACGAGCTGAACCAGCCGCTGGCGGCGATGAAGACCTACCTGGCGGGCGCGCGGCTGCTGTTGCAGCGCAAACGGCCCGAGGAGGCACTGTCGTCCTTCCAGCGCATCGACGACCTGCTGGAGCGCATGGGCGCCATCACCCGGCAGCTGAAAAGCTACGCCCGCAAGGGCGGCGAGGCGTTCGAGCCGCTGGACATGCGGGCCAGCGTCTCGGCGGCGCTGGCGATGATGGAGCCGCAACTCAAGCAGCGCCATGTCACCATCAACCGCACCCTGCCGCCCGATCCGGTGCCCATCATGGCCGACCGGATCCGGCTGGAGCAGGTGATCATCAACCTTCTGCGCAACGCGCTGGACGCGACCAAGGAAAGCGAGGACGCGCAGATCGACCTGATCCTGACCGCGGGCGAGACCGCGACGCTGACCGTGCGCGACAACGGCCACGGCATCGATGACCTGGAAGCGCTGTTCGAGCCCTTCTACACCACCAAGCCGCCCGGCGACGGGGTGGGGCTGGGCCTGGCGATCTCGTCCTCGATCGTGGCCGATCTGGGCGGGCGCCTGACCGCGCGCAACGCCGCGGGCGGCGGCGCGGTGTTCGAGGTGCAACTGCCTATCCTCGGCGAGGAAACCGAGGCCGCGGAATGACGAAAAAACAAGAAAGAAAAGAGGTAAACCGATGAGCCGGAGCATGAAGATCGCCATCGTCGACGACGAACAGGACATGCGGCAGTCGATCAGCCAGTGGCTGGCGCTCAGCGGGTTCGACACCGAGACCTACGCCTCGGCCGAGGACGCGCTGAAAACGATCGGCGCGGACTTTCCGGGAATCGTGGTCACCGACATCAAGATGCCCGGCATGGACGGCATGGCCTTCCTGAAGCGGCTGATGAGCGTCGACAGCTCGCTGCCGGTGATCATGATCACCG
>JBNGCX010000017.1:0-62372 GCA_049974865.1 Paracoccaceae bacterium | reverse complement strand
CCGGGCACGGCGGCGATCAGCCCGTCGATCTCCTCGCCATGGGCGGGGACGACGGTGAGGTAGGCCACCTTGCGCAGCCTTGTGCCGCGCCAGGCCCGGCGCCAGCCCTTGACGCTGGCGTGGTAGGGGGAGGGATAGTCGTGCGTCGCCCGGTTCACGAGCGAGCCGTAGCCGAAAAAGAACGGGTCTTGCATGGCCCTCAATTTGGGGGCTCGCGGGCAGAACGCAACCCCTTGCCTGAAAGCGGCGCTTCGCATAGGGTCCGCGCCATCCGCGAAGGGAGAATCCGGGCTTGCCCGGTGCCGAAGGAGCAACCGCCCCGGTAAACTCTCAGGCCGAAGGACCTTTGCGGTGTCAGACACTCTGGAGAGAGGCGCGCAAAAGGCGCCCGCCGAAGGGATAGCGTTCTCAGGCGACCGGACAGAGGGGGCATCGATTCGGGCGGCCGAAGGCCGCGACAACGATGCCGGGCGCATATCGGGCCGGCGACTAAGGGGACGCATATGTCGGAACTGAAGCGGACGGGGCTTTACGATCTTCACATCGAACTGGGCGCCAAGATGGTGCCTTTCGCAGGCTACGAGATGCCCGTGCAATACCCGCTGGGGGTGATGAAGGAACACCTGCATTGCCGGGCCCAGGCGGGGCTGTTCGATGTCAGCCACATGGGGCAGGTGAACCTGCGGGCGAAGTCGGGCGATGTGGCCGATGCCGCGCTGGCGCTTGAGACGCTGGTCCCCGTGGCGCTGCTGGAACTGAAAGAGGGCCGCCAGCGCTATGCCATGTTCACCAACGATCAGGGCGGGATCCTCGACGACCTGATGGTCGCCAACCGCGGCGACCACCTGTTCCTCGTGGTCAACGCCGCCTGCAAAGAGGCCGATATCGCGCATCTGAAGGCCAACCTGTCGGATCGCTGCGAGATCGAGGAAATCACCGACCGCGCGCTGCTCGCCCTGCAAGGCCCCGCGGCCGAGACGGCGCTGGAGGCGCTGGTGCCGGGCGTGGCGGAGATGAAATTCATGGATGTGGCCGTGATGGCCTCGGAGTTCGGAGAGCTGTGGATCTCGCGCTCGGGCTATACCGGCGAGGACGGGTTCGAGATTTCCGTGGCCGGCGATCAGGTCGAGGCGTTGGCCCGCGCCCTGCTGGCGAACGAGGCGGTGCAGCCCATCGGGCTGGGCGCGCGCGACAGCCTGCGGCTGGAGGCGGGCCTCTGCCTTTACGGCAACGACATCGACGAGACCACCTCGCCGGTCGAGGCGTCGCTGACCTGGGCGATCCAGAAGGCCCGCCGCGCGGGCGGCGCGCGCGAGGGCGGCTTCCCCGGCGCGGACCGCATCCTCAAGGAACTGGCCGAGGGCCCGGCGCGGCAGCGCGTGGGCCTGCGCCCCGAGGGGCGCGCGCCGATGCGGGCGCACACGCCGCTCTTCGCCGACGCCGAGGGCGGCGCGCCCATCGGCGAGGTCACCTCGGGCGCCTTTGGCCCGTCGATCGAGGGGCCGATGTCGATGGGCTATGTGCCCGCCGCGCTGGCCGCCGAGGGCACAACGATTTACGGTGAGGTGCGTGGCAAGCGCCTGCCGGCCACCGTCACGGCGCTGCCGTTCCGTCCATCCACCTACAAACGCTGAGGGACAGCAAGATGAAATACACCGAAGAACACGAATGGCTCCGCGTCGAGGATGACCTTGTCGTGGTGGGCATCACCGACCATGCCGCGACCCAGTTGGGCGACGTGGTGTTCGTGGAACTGCCCGAGCCGGGCACCACCGTGTCCAAGGACGACGAGATCGTGGTGATCGAATCGGTCAAGGCCGCCTCCGACATCCTGGCGCCGGTGGACGGCGAGATCGTCGAGGTGAACGACGCGCTGGTCGACAACCCCGCGCTGGTCAACGATGACCCGCTGGGCGACGCCTGGTTCTTCAAGATGAAGGTCGAGGACATGTCGGCGCTCGACGACTTCATGGATGAAGAGGCCTACAAAGCCTTTATCGAGTAAGCGGAGCCCTAGATGCCCTATCAGCCCACCGATTACCTCCCCTACGACTTCGCCAACCGGCGGCATATCGGCCCCTCGCCCGAGGAAATGGCCGAAATGTTCGAGGTGCTGGGGGTCGACAGCCTGGACCAGCTGATCGACGAGACCGTTCCGAAAAGCATCCGCCAGGCCGAGCCCCTGGAATTCGGCAAGCCGAAATCCGAGCGCGAGCTTTTGTGGCACCTGCGCCAGGTGGCCAAGAAGAACGAGGTCTACTCGACCATGATCGGGCAGGGCTTCTACGGCACGGTGACGCCGCCCGCGATCCAGCGGAACATCCTGGAGAACCCGGCCTGGTACACGGCCTACACGCCCTACCAGCCCGAGATTTCCCAGGGCCGCCTGGAGGCGCTGCTGAACTTCCAGACCATGGTCAGCGACCTGACCGGGCTGGAAATCGCCAACGCCTCGCTGCTGGACGAGGCCACCGCCTGCGCCGAGGCGATGACCATGGCGCAGCGGGTGGCGAAGTCGAAGGCCAAGGGCTTCTTCGTCGACGAGAACTGCCACCCGCAGAACATCGCGGTGATGAAGACCCGCGCAGCGCCGCTGGGCATCGAGGTGATCGTGGGCGCGCCCGAGGATCTGGATCCCGAGGCGGTCTTCGCCGCGATCTTCCAGTGTCCGGGCACCTACGGGCATTTGCGCGACTTCACCGACCCGATCGCCGCGCTGCACGCGGCCAAGGCGCTGGGCATCGTGGTGGCCGACCCGATGGCGCTGACGCTCTTGAAGGAGCCGGGCGCGATGGGGGCCGATATCGCCGTGGGATCGACCCAGCGGTTCGGCGTGCCGTTGGGCTATGGCGGGCCGCACGCGGCCTACATGGCCTGCCACGACGCGCATAAACGGGCGATGCCGGGCCGGATCGTGGGGGTCTCCGTCGACTCGCACGGCGAGAAGGCCTACCGGCTGGCTTTGCAGACGCGCGAGCAGCACATCCGCCGCGAAAAGGCGACCTCCAACGTCTGCACCGCGCAGGCGCTGCTGGCGGTGATGGCCGGATTCTACGCCGTGTTCCACGGGCCCAAGGGGCTGAAGGCCATTGCGCAGCGCATCCACCGCAAGGCGGTGCGCACCGCGCGCGGCCTGGAAGAGGCCGGGTTCAAGGTCGAACCCGCCGAGTTCTTCGACACCTTCACCGTCGATGTGGGCCCGATGCAGGGCGTGATCTACAACGCCGCCCAGGCCGAGCGGATCAACCTGCGCAAGATCGGCACCACCAAGCTGGGCATCGCGCTGGACGAAACCACCCGCCCCGCGACGATCGAGGCGCTGTGGCGGGCCTTCGGCATGGACAAGAAGGACGTGGGCGGGGACGCGCAATATCGCATCCCCGAGGGCCTGCTGCGCGAAAGCGAGTATCTGACCCACCCCGTCTTCCACATGAACCGCGCCGAGACCGAGATGATGCGCTACATGCGCCGTCTGGCCGACCGCGACCTGGCGCTCGACCGGGCGATGATCCCGCTGGGTTCCTGCACCATGAAGCTCAACGCCGCCGTCGAAATGGCCGGGATCAGCTGGCGCGAGTTCGCCGACCTGCATCCCTTCGCCCCCGTCGAGCAGGCGCAGGGCTACGCCCAGCTTGTCGAAGAGCTGTCGGACATCCTGTGCCAGGCCACCGGCTATGACGCGATGTCGATGCAGCCCAACTCGGGCGCGCAGGGCGAATATGCCGGCCTGCTGACCATCGCCGCCTATCACCGCTCGCGCGGTGAGACGCATCGCGACGTTTGCCTGATCCCGACCTCGGCCCATGGCACCAACCCGGCCTCGGCCCATATGGCGGGCATGAAGGTCGTGGTGGTGAAATCGGCCGAGAACGGCGATATCGACCTCGAGGATTTCCGCGCCAAGGCCGAGGCCGCGGGCGACAAGCTCGCCGCCTGCATGATCACCTATCCCTCGACCCACGGCGTGTTCGAGGAAACCGTGCGCGAGGTCTGCGAGATCACGCATAAGCACGGCGGCCAGGTCTATATGGACGGGGCCAACCTCAACGCGATGGTGGGGCTGGCCAAGCCCGGCGAGATCGGCTCGGACGTCAGCCACCTGAACCTGCACAAGACCTTCGCCATCCCGCATGGCGGCGGCGGCCCCGGCATGGGGCCGATCGGGGTCAAGTCGCATCTCGCGCCATTCCTGCCCGGTCACCCCGAGACGGGCGGGGAAGAGGGGCCGGTCTCGGCCACGCCCTATGGTTCGGCATCGATCCTGCTGATCTCCTACGCCTATTGCCTGGCGATGGGCGGGGCGGGGCTGACCCAGGCCACCAAGGTGGCGATCCTGAACGCCAACTACATCGCCAAGCGGCTGGAAGGCGCCTATGACGTGCTGTTCAAGGGGCGCAATGGCCGGGTTGCGCATGAATGCATCCTGGACACCCGCCCCTTTTCCGACAGCGCACACGTGACGGTGGACGACATCGCGAAGCGGCTGATGGACTGCGGCTTCCACGCCCCCACCATGAGTTGGCCGGTTGCCGGCACCCTGATGGTGGAGCCCACGGAGTCGGAGACCAAGGCCGAGCTCGATCGCTTCATCGAGGCGATGCTGGCGATCCGCGACGAGATACGCGCCGTCGAGGCAGGCGAGATGGACGCCGAGAACAACCCGCTGAAGAACGCCCCGCACACCGTGGGCGACCTGGTGGCGGACTGGGACCGGCCCTACAGCCGCGAACAGGGCTGCTTCCCGCCGGGTGCGTTCCGGGTGGACAAGTACTGGCCGCCGGTGGGCCGCGTGGACAACGTCTACGGCGACCGGCATCTGGTCTGCACCTGCCCGCCGGTCGAGGACTACGCCGAGGCGGCCGAGTAACCGGCCCCCTCAAAGAAGGTGGTGCTCAGGTCAGCCTGAGCACCACGATCCCGGTCTTCTGCCCGGTCTCCACATAGCGGTAAGCCTCGGCGATGGCGTCCAGCGGATAGCTGCGGTTGAACACGCCGTGAAACCGCCCCTCCCCGAGCAGCGCGCCCATCTCCGCCACGAAGGCGGGGCCCTCGGTCGGGAGCGGGATATCCACCCGCTTACGCCCGGTCAGCGTGTTCCACAGCGTCAGCACAACATTCGACCAGCCCGGGCCGAGATCCGTGCTGCAGAACGCGCCACCGGGTTTCAACAGCTTGCGGCAGCGGAAATAGCTTTCCTTGCCCACCGCATCGAAGACGATGTCGAACCGGTCAGGGATTTGGGTGAAATCCTCAGTGGTGTAGTCGATGATCCTGTCCGCCCCCAGGCTGCGCGCCAAGTCGACGTGGCGCGTCGCCACGACGGCGGTGACCTGGATGTCCCGCGCCTTGGCCAGCTGGACTGCCGCCGTGCCGATGGCCCCCGAGGCGCCGTAGACCAGCAGCCTCTGCCCCGGGGCGAGCTTGCGGATGGTGGAGTTCGCGTACCACGCTCCTTCGCACACCACGGCCTTGTCGCAGGGCAACTCGGCGGGGATATGGGCGATCTCTCCCTTCTCGGGCATGCACAGGAATTCGGCATGTGTGCCGTAGCGGCGCGGGGACATGCCGAAGACACGGTCACCCGGCCGAAAATCCGCGACCTTTGCACCCGTCTTTGCCACCGTGCCGGCGAAATCCATCCCCAGGATCTTCAGCTTGGGTCGGAACAGGCCGCTTGAAAGGCGCATGAAGAAGGGGTGGGCGCGCAGCATGCCGCAATCGCTGCGGCTGACGGTCGAGGCCTCGACCCGGACCAGGATCTCGCCCGGGGCAGGCTCGGGGCGGGGCACGTCGCGCACCGAAACAACCTCCGGCCCGCCATAGCGCTCGCTGATCGCGGCTTTCATGTTTTTCCCCGCGGCTGATTCCTGCCCCGGGGAGCCTATCACGTCCGCGGCGGGCGCAGGTCGTCTTCGGTGAATTGCACGCCGCGCCCGGCCAGCCATTCGGTGAATCGGGCCAGCTTGACCTCCAGCGAACAGGTTCCGGTCAGGCAGTCAGGGCTGGCATTATACGCCTCGCGCAGTTCGAGCTGTTGCGCGGGGGAAAGGTCTTTCCAGGGGGTCATCCGCGGCCTCTTGCCTCTTGTCGCCGATCCGGTCTCAGAATGGGCTTGCGGCCCGGGGGGCGCAAGCCAATATATTCCAAAACGCGAATGTCAAAGGAGGCCGGGATGGCCAAGTCTGTGAAGCTCACCTGCCTGGAATGCGGCGTCGTCAACCGGGTGCCCGAGGACAAGCTGGGCGCGGGGCCGAAATGCGGCACCTGCGGCACCAAGCTCAATGACGGCAAGGTGCGGGAACTGGACCTCAAGACCCTGCTCAAGGCGGCCAAGAACGACGGTATTCCGCTGCTGGTGGACCTTTGGGCGCCCTGGTGCGGGCCGTGCCGCATGATGGCGCCGGAATTCGCCAAGGCGGCGCAGGCGGTATCGCCCGCGGTGCGGCTGGCCAAGATCGACACCCAGTCGAACCCCGATGCCACCGTGCGGTTCAACATCCGCGGGATCCCGGCGCTGATCCTGTTCAAGAACGGGCGAGAGGCGTCCCGCCTGGCCGGCGCCCGGCCTGCGCGCGATATCGAGGCTTTCGCCCGATCGTAGGGCCGGCGCTGCCCTTGTCATGAAATCCTGACCGCAGGCACGAAAAAAGGCGCCCCGAGGGGCGCCTTTCCGTCCGTATCCGAAGCGGGCTTAGGCCAGCTGGATGTTGGTCGCGCTTTCGCGGCCGTCACGGCCGGCTTCGATGTCGAAGGTCACTTTCTGGTTGTCAGCCAGGGTGCGCAGGCCGGCGCGTTCCAGTGCGGTGATGTGCACGAACACGTCCTTGCTGCCGCCCTCGGGGGCGATGAAGCCGTAGCCTTTAGTTTCGTTGAACCATTTCACGGTGCCGTTGGCCATCCGTCTGTCTCCTAGATAGTTCCTGCCCGCGGAAGTGCGGCAGGTCGGCTTAGTCAGTGCACGATCGAGTGACTGAAGCCGTGTTAGGGAGACAGTGGGTCGATAGAGATAACGTCGCGCAGTGCACATGGGGGTTCTCGGGCGGGATTGCAAGGAAATTCGTCACACTGGCGGCGGCGTGCGATCCGCATTAGGGTCGCGCCGGATTACACGAAAGGAACCCCGGAAATGGATGAGGCATTGATGGCCCGCAGCGGCGGCGCATGTGAGTTGTGCGGCAGCACGGATGGCGTGACGGCGGTGGCCGTGGCCCCGCGCGAGGACGAGGTCGCGCTCTGCGCCACCTGCGCCGCGCAGGTGGCAGGCGGGGATCCGGACCCGCAGCACCTGCGTTGCCTGCAATCCGCGATGTGGAGCGAGGTACCCGCGGTGCAGGTCGTGGCCTGGCGGCTGCTCAAGCGCCTGCCCGGCGAGGCCTGGGCGACCGAGGCGTTGGACATGCTATACTTGGAGCCGGAGGTGCAGGAATGGGCCGAGGCCGGCGCGCCCTCGGGCGTGGTTCATCGCGACAGCAACGGCACCGTGCTGGCACAGGGCGATACGGTGGTCCTGGTCAAGGACCTGCCGGTGAAGGGGGCGGGGTTCACCGCCAAGCGCGGCACGGCCGTGCGCAACATCTCGCTGGTGCCCGACAACGAGGAGCAGATCGAGGGCCGGGTCGAGGGCCAGCGCATCGTGATCCTCACGAAGTTCGTCAAGAAGCGCTGAAGCCACTGCCGGGCCGGAGGCGCCTGCCCGGCAACCGCCTGTGTCCTGGCCGGCCGGCGGCTAGACGTGGATGATCTCGTCCTTCAGCGAATAGGCGATCGCCAGAACGTCCTTGCGGGTCTGTTCGTCGATGTCGTGGCGCTCCAGGGTTTTCATGATGTCGTCTGTCGCGGCCATGTATTCCTGCGCGTTGACGTTCATGCCGCGATGCGCTTCAGCCATGCTGCGCCCGGTGTATTCCTCGGGGCCGCCGCTTCCGGCGCCGAGGAAGTCGCGCAGATGCTGCTTGACCGCGTCGAGGCGCTCCAGGTCGTCCCGATAGGGGATGAACCTGGCCATGATCACCGGGTTCTGCATGTGGGCTTCGACAATATCGTCGACGAGCGCGGCGACACCGACCGCGCCACCCAGGCGGTCATAAAGGCTTGCTTCCATTATTCCTCTCCCGTTCGAAATCCCTGTTTGAAGGCGGCACGACACCCTCGGCGGGACGACGCGCCGTTCCCGAGACATGGAGAATTTTATCCCGTCGCCGGAGCAGCCGATAGTCCAGTATCTGGACCGGCCGAATCGGTGCCCGAGAGTTTGGAAGGGCGACGGTAACACAACCGGGCTACAGGCAGTTCGGCCCCGTCGCCATGGCGGCCGAGATCCTGTGCACCCGCTGGACGGTGGTTCTCCTGCGCGAACTGGTTGCCGGCTCGACGCGGCTCAACGATCTGCGCCGGGGCGTCCCGAAGATGTCGCCGGCGCTTCCGTCGAAGAGGCTGAAGGAACTCGAGGCCCAGCCGTCCCTGGCAAACCTCGACCCGTCGCCCAAGGGCCGGATCGCATCGAGATGGATGGCGACGTGGAGATCGCCGAGACCATGCAGGGCAGGTTTGAGCAAAGCCCCTTCGCGGTGGAGCGAAAAGGGTGGGCTGATTCGGCTGGTGGACTCCGGGCCGTTTGACGGCGTGCGACCGGGGCGGCATCGCGCTTCACGCGTTTGCGGCGGGTTTTCTCGTGGGGGGGGGATGGTGCCGCAGGGGAGGATTGAACTCCCGACCTCACCCTTACCAAGGGTGCGCTCTACCACTGAGCTACTGCGGCCTGGCGTGGAGGGGTGATTAGACGCATTCGGCGGGGGACGCAAGGCCCATCTGGACGGTTTTTTGCATCCGGGATAGAGAGGGACCATGACGGACAAACCCAGCCGCCCCAAAGCCCCCGGCCGCAAGCCGGGCGACAGCCGCGAAGACCGGTTGAAAGCGGCGCTGAAGGCCAACCTGGCCCGGCGTAAGGCGCAGGCCCGCGCGCGCAAGGCCGCAGAGCCCGAGAAGTAAGAGGTAGAGCAGATGGATTCGATCGTGATCAACGGCGGCGGTGCGCTGCACGGGGAAATCCCCATTGCCGGCGCCAAGAACGCCTGCCTGACGCTGATGCCGGCCACGCTGCTCAGTGACGAGCCGCTGACGCTCACCAACGCGCCGCGGCTGTCCGACATCCGCACCATGTCCACCCTGCTGCAATCGCTGGGCGCCGAGGTCACCAGCCTGCAGCATGGCCAGGTGCTGGCCATGTCGAGCCACGACATCAACAACCTGACCGCCGATTACGACATCGTGCGCAAGATGCGTGCCTCGATCCTGGTGCTGGGCCCGATGCTGGCACGGCACGGTCACGCGGTGGTTTCGCTGCCCGGTGGCTGCGCCATCGGCGCGCGGCCGGTGGATTTGCACCTCAGGGGGCTGGAGGCGCTGGGCGCCGAGTTGGAACTGAAGGACGGCTACGTCCACGCCCAGGCGCGGGGCGGGCTGAAAGGCGCGGTGGTGGAGTTTCCCTTCGTCTCGGTCGGCGCGACCGAGAACGTGCTGATGGCGGCGACGCTGGCCAGGGGCACGACCGTGCTGAAGAACGCCGCGCGCGAGCCCGAGATCGTCGACCTGGCGCAATGCCTGCGCAAGATGGGGGCCCGGATCGAGGGCGAGGGGACCGACACCATCACAGTCGAGGGCGTCGAGGCGCTGCACGGCGCCACCCACCCGGTGGTCGCCGACCGGATCGAACTGGGCACCTACATGCTGGCCCCGGCCATCGCGGGCGGCGAGGTCGAATGCCTCGGCGGCCGGCTGGAGCTCGTCTCCGCCTTCGCCGAGAAGCTGGACGAGGCGGGCATCAGCATCGAGGAAACGCCGCGCGGGCTGAAGGTGGCGCGCCGGAACGGCCGGGTGAAGGGCGTGAACGTAACCACCGAGCCCTTCCCGGGCTTCCCGACCGACCTGCAGGCGCAGATGATGGCGCTGCTGTGCACCGCCGAGGGCACCAGCGTTCTGGAGGAAACCATCTTCGAGAACCGCTTCATGCATGCGCCCGAACTGATGCGGATGGGCGCCAAGATCGACGTGCAGGGCGGCACGGCCCATGTGACCGGGGTCGAGCGTCTGAAGGGCGCCCCGGTGATGGCGACCGACCTGCGGGCCAGCGTGTCGCTGATCTTGGCCGGGCTGGCGGCCGAGGGGGAGACCGTGGTCAGCCGGGTCTATCATCTCGACCGCGGCTATGAGAGTGTCGAGGAGAAGCTGGGCGCCTGCGGTGCCCGGATCGAGAGGGTCAAGGGCCAATGACCGACGCACGTTTCGAAGACGGGGCCGAGCGCCCGCTCTACCTCCAGGCGCTTTCGGTCGAGGATATCGAGGTCATCTCGAGCCTCGTGCAGGATGCCGTCTTCCCGATCACCGAGATCTCGTGGCGGCCGCGAGCGCGGCGCTTCGGGCTGCTGCTGAACCGTTTCCGGTGGGAAGACCGTGCCGCGGCCGAGGCGCGCGGGCGCCCCTATGAGCGGGTGCAGACGGTGCTGGATTTCGCCGACGTGCTGAAGGTCAGTTCGCAGGGGATCGACCGGTCGGACAAGGACCTGGTGCTGTCGCTGCTTGCGGTGAGTTTCGAACCGGGCGAGGACGGCGCGGGGCGCATCCTTCTGACCCTGGCCGGGGACGGCGTGATCGCGCTGGACGTGGAATGCATCGACGTGACGCTCAAGGATGTCACCCGCCCCTATATCGCGCCGTCGCGCGCCGTGCCGCGCCACGACTGAGGCGGTGGGCCCCCGCCCGGACGGGCAGGGGCGTGAACTGTCTTGGGGTCACTGCTGGATCGATTCCAGGTAGTAGGCGATGGACAGGACGCGGCCGCGCACGACCATCTCGGCCCCGTAATCCCCCATTTCCTCGACGACCTCGCCCTTGAAGCGCGAGCCCCAGACCGGCATCGGGTAGCCGTGACCGCGCACGCCGGTGCGCCCGTCGACGATGTGGATCACGTCCAGCATCGGGAAGACGCCGTCATTCTGTTGTGCCAGCGTCGTCAGGTTCGGCATGGGAACGGTCATGAGTTCGGCCAGCGGGCCGTCGCCCACGCCGCTTTCGCCATGGCAGGCCGCGCAGGCGTTGATGTATTCCGCCTTGCCCGCGTCATCGGCATGGGCGGCCCCGGCCAGGAGCGACAGGGCTGCGAAAATCGCGGCGGGTTTCTTCCAGGCATTGATCGTCATACGTTTCTCCCTCTTGGATTTTCCATGCCGCTAGGCATGGTCTGAAATGACTTGTGCTCGGCCACCTCGTTTCGCGGGCGGCCTGGAAAGAGCCTAGCACAAGCATCTGGTATCGGGGGAGATTCGCCTTGACACAGGTCAATGTTTCCCGGAGACGGGTCTATCAGCCCGATTGTCCGCACCGGGCGGTTCAAACCCGCGACGAATGTGGGTAAACCGGGCGCATCAGCTTTGCACGAGGCCCGCATGCCGGTTTTCCTGACAACCACCGACGCCGATTTCGAAACCGATTTTGCCGCCCTGCTGTCGGCCAAGCGCGAGGACAGCCCGGATGTCGACCATATCGTGGCTGAGATCATCGCCGATGTCCGCGGCCGTGGCGACGCGGCGGTGATCGCGCTGACCGAGAAGTTCGACCGGCTGAAGCTGACGCCCGAGACCCTGGCCTTCACCCCCGAGGAGATCGAGGCCGCCTGCGCCCGGGTGCCCGCGGCCGAGCGCGAGGCGCTGGAGCTGGCGGCCGAGCGTATCCGCGCCTACCACGTGCGCCAGATGCCCGAGGACCACAGCTGGACCGACCCCGAGGGCGCGACGCTGGGCTGGCGCTGGACGCCGGTCTCGGCGGCGGGGCTCTATGTGCCGGGGGGGCTGGCCTCTTACCCGTCCTCCGTCCTGATGAACGCCATTCCAGCCCATGTGGCCGGGGTCGAGCGGCTGGTGATCTGCGCCCCCACGCCCGACGGCAAGGTGAACCCTTTGGTCCTGCTGGCGGCCAGGCTGTCCGGTGTGGACACGGTCTATCGCATCGGCGGCGCGCAGGCGATCGCGGCCATGGCCTATGGCACCCAGACCGTAACGCCGGTCGACAAGATCACCGGCCCCGGCAACGCCTTCGTGGCGGCGGCCAAGCGGCGGGTCTTCGGCAAGGTGGGCATCGACATGATCGCGGGCCCTTCCGAGATTCTCGTGATCGCCGACCGCGACAACGACCCCGACTGGGTGGCTGTCGACCTGCTGTCCCAGGCCGAGCATGACGAAAGCGCCCAGTCGATCCTGATCACCGACGACGCCGCCTTTGGCCAGGCCGTTGCGGCGGCGGTGGAGAAGCGGCTGGAGACGTTGGAACGCCGCGCCATCGCGGGGGCGAGCTGGCGCGATTTCGGCGCGGTGATCACCGTGCGGGACCTCGACGAGGCGGCGGCGCTGTCGAACCGTGTGGCACCCGAGCACCTGGAGCTCTGTGTCGCCGAACCCGAGGCGCTGTCCGAGAAGATCACCCATGCCGGCGCGATCTTCCTGGGGCAATGGACGCCCGAGGCCATCGGCGACTATGTCGGCGGACCCAACCACGTGCTGCCCACGGCGCGCTCGGCGCGGTTCTCGTCGGGCCTCAGCGTAATGGATTTCGTCAAGCGCACCACACTGGCCAAGATGACCCCGGCCGCCTTGCGTGCCATCGGGCCGGCCGCGGAATGCCTGGCAAAATCCGAAAGCCTGGAGGCGCACGGCCTGTCGGTGCGCGCCCGCCTCGACCGTCTGAACGAGGGCTCGGAATGACCGCTGCCCGCCTGAGCCACGTCGAGATCGACGATTCCAACCTGCCGGCCCCCACGCCCGAAATCGAGCAGGAGCGCCGGGTCGCCATTTTCGACCTGCTGGAGGACAACTCGTTCGCGTTGCCGCGGCGCGACGGCCGGACGGTGCCTGCGGGTCCCTATCACCTGTTCCTGGCGATCCGCGACAAGCGGCTGGTCTTTGACGTGCGCACCGAAGGTGGCGACACGGTGGCCGAGTTCCACCTCTCGCTCAGCCCCTTCCGGCAGGTGGTCAAGGATTACTGGCAGATCTGCGAAAGCTATTTCGACGCGGTGAAGAAGCTGCCCCCCAGTCAGATCGAGGCCATCGACATGGCCCGCCGCGGCATCCATAACGAGGGCGCGCGCGTCCTGCAGGAACGGCTGGAAGGCAAGGCCGAGGTCGATATCGACACCGCGCGGCGCCTGTTCACCCTGATCTGCGTGCTGCATTTCGGGGGGTGAGAGCGTGGCCGGGAACCTCCCCCATTCGGTTCTCTTCTGCTGCGACCACAACGCGATCCGCTCGCCCATGGCCGAGGGGATCATGAAGAAGTTCTACGGCAAGCGGGTCTATGTGCAGTCGGCCGGTGTGAGCGACGATCTCGAGATCGACGGTTTTGCCGTCGCCGTGTGCAAGGAGATCGGGGTGGACCTGCACCGCCACCGCTCGCGCTCTTTCGACGAGATGCAGGAATGGGGCGACGACCTTTCGGGCTTCGACCTCGTGGTGGCGCTTTCGCCCGCCAGCCAGCGCCGGGCGCTGGAACTGACGCGGCTCTTCCATCTGGAGGTGGAATACTGGCCCATCCTCGACCCGATGGGGCTGGGCGAGGATCGCGAGACCAAGCTCGCCGCCTATCGCCAGACGCGCGACCAGATTGTCGAGCGGCTGATCGAGCGTTTCGGGCCGCCGGACGAAGGGGCCGGGCATGACGCCTGAGCCGTCTCGTCTGAGCTTCCGCGCTCTGACCGGTGCGGCTGTGGATGCCGCGCTGGACGACCTCGCGGCGCTGCGCATCGCGGTGTTCCGTGACTGGCCGTACCTCTACGACGGCGATCTGGGCTACGAACGCCGCTACATGGCCAGCTACCGCGACAGCCGCGACGCGATCCTCGTGGGGGCCTTCGATGGCGCGCGGCTGGTGGGCGCGGCCACCGGCACGCCGATGGAGGATCACGCCGAGGACTTCGCGGCCGCCTTCGCGGGAACGGGGCATGACCTGGCCGACATCTTCTACTGCGCCGAATCCGTGCTGCTGCCGGATTATCGCGGGCAGGGCGCGGGGCACGCCTTTTTCGACGCGCGCGAGGCGCATGCAAGGGCGCTCGGCCGCCGCTATTCGGCGTTTTGCGCCGTGGTCCGGCCCGAGGAACACCCGCTGCGCCCCGCCGCTTACCGTCCGTTGGACGGGTTCTGGCGCAAGCGGGGCTACCGTCCGCTTGACGGCGTGATCGCGCATTTTCGCTGGAAGGATATCGACCAGCCGGAACAGACCTACAAGCCCCTGCAATTCTGGATCAAGGACCTTGAGACGCCATGAAACTCGCCGCGGCCGCATATCCGATCGACTGGCATGAAAACTGGGAAAGCTATGAAGAGAAGCTGACCCACTGGGTGGCCGAGGCTGCGGGGCAGGGGGCCGACCTGTTGGTCTTTCCCGAATACGGCGCGATGGAACTGGCCTCGCTGGCCGGGGCGGAGATCGCGGGGGATCTGGAGAAATCCCTCCATGCCGTCGCCGAACTGGGCGAGGGCGTGGGGGCGCTTCATGCCAAGCTTGCGCAGGCGCATGGGGTGTACATCCTCGCCGCCTCCGGCCCGGCCTTTGAGGCGGGGCGGCCCGTCAACCGGGCGCGGTTCTTCGGCCCCGGCGGAGAAGACGGCCACCAGGACAAGCAGATCATGACCCTGTTCGAGCGCGAGCCCTGGGGCATCGTCCCCGGCGGCCCGCTGCGCGTCTTCGATACCGCGCTGGGCAGGATAGGCGTTCTGATCTGCTATGACAGCGAGTTTCCGCTGCTCGGCCGGGCGCTGGCCGAGGCGGGGGCCGAGATCATCCTCGTGCCCTCCTGCACCGAGGCGCTTTCGGGCTATTCCCGCGTCCGCGTCGGCGCCATGGCCCGCGCGCTGGAAGGCCAGTGCGTCACCGTCCACGCCCCCACGGTCGGCGCCGCACCCTGGTCGCCTGCGGTGGACGAAAACACCGGCGCGGCGGCGATCTACGGCCCCCCCGACATGGGGTTCTGCGCTACAGGCGTGCTGGCGCAGGGCGAACTAGACGCCCCCGGCTGGGTCTATGCCGAACTCGACCGCAACGCCGTTTCGCATATTCGGGAAACCGGCGAAGTGCGCTGCTTGAGCCACTGGCCAGAGCAGAAAAGCCGCCTTCCGGACGTCCAAACCGTGCCTTTCGGCGCAGATTAGCCTTGAAAACCGGCCCGACTGGGCGCATTTAATGGCACGCCCGCGGATTGGCGGGCGACTAACTCAGGAGTGACCATGGCCAAGGAAGAAATGCTCGAATTTCCCGGCGTCGTGAAGGAACTCCTGCCGAACGCGACATTCCGGGTCGAGCTTGAGAACGGCCATGAGATCATCGCGCACACGGCAGGAAAGATGCGGAAGAACCGCATCCGTGTTCTGGCAGGCGACCGGGTTCAGGTGGAAATGACCCCCTACGACCTGACCAAGGGCCGTATCAATTACCGCTTCAAGTAAGCCCGCCATGCGGCTGGTTCTGGGCTCGGGCAGCCCGCGCCGGAAGGAGCTTCTGGCGCAGATCGGGGTTGTGCCCGACGACATCCGGCCGCCCGATATCGACGAAGACCCGCGCAAAGGCGAGCTTCCGCGCCCCTATTGCGCGCGCATGGCCATCGAAAAGGCCCGTGCCGTGCCCGCGGCCGATGACGAGCTGGTGCTCTGCGCCGATACCACGGTGGCGATGGGCCGCCGCATCCTCGGCAAGCCGCGCGACGCGGGCGAGGCGGCGGAATTCCTGCTGGCCCTCTCGGGCCGCCGCCACAGGGTGATCACCGCCGTGGCCCTGCGCCTGGGCGACCGGGTGTGGGAACGCGACGTGGTCACCACCGTGCGCTTCAAGCATATCGAAGACGAAGAGTTGAACGCCTACCTCGCCTCGGGCGAGTGGCAGGGCAAGGCCGGGGCCTATGCCATCCAGGGCATGGGCGGGGCCTTCGTCCCCTGGATCAACGGCTCGTTTACCGGGGTCGTGGGCCTGCCGCTGGCCGAGACTGCAACGCTGCTGCGCGCCGCCGG
Organism: Paracoccaceae bacterium; assembly: GCA_049974865.1. Taxonomy (GTDB): domain Bacteria; phylum Pseudomonadota; class Alphaproteobacteria; order Rhodobacterales; family Rhodobacteraceae; genus JAGSOU01. Next base: position 46,320 of record JBNGCX010000017.1, on the reverse strand, counting down.
CTACCCGTTGTTCAAGGAGGTCTCATGAAAGGCCGTTCCGTGATCCTCGACCATATCGACGGCCATGCGGCCGCGGCGCTGATGGTCGATGGCAAGCTTCAGGACCTGCTGATCGATCCCGCCGACGATACGCCGGCGCCGGGCGCGATCTTCCGCGCCGTGGTGGACCGGCAGGTAAAGGGGCAGGGCGGCGTGTTCCTGAAGCTGCCCGGGGGCAAGGCGTTTCTGCGCCAGGCCAAGGGGCTTGCCCCCGGGCAGGCGCTGCTGGTGCAGGTGACGGGCCATGCCGAGCCGGGCAAGGCCGTGCCGGTGACCTCCCGCCTCTTGTTCAAAAGCCGCTATGCCATCGTCACCCCCGACGCGCCGGGGCTGAACGTCTCGCGCTCGATCCGCGACGACGAGGAGCGGGACCGGCTGCTGGAAATCGCCCATGAGGAAATGGCGGATGCGCCCGAGGGGCGCGGCCTGATCCTGCGCTCGGCCTGCGCCGGCGCCGATGCCGAGGCCGTGGCCGAGGACATCGCCGCCATGCGCGACCTTGCCGAGGCCGTTCTGGCCGACGCCAACGGCGGGCCGGAACTGCTGCTGGATGCGCCCGATGCCCATACGCTGGCCTGGCGCGACTGGGCCGAGCCCGCCCCCGACGAGGTGATTGAGCGCGACGGCGCCTTTTCCGACCTAGGCGTGCTGGAGGCGATCGATGCGCTTTCCGGTGCCCAGCCGCTGCCGGGCGGCGCCTCGGTCTTTGTCGAACCCACCCGCGCGCTGGTGGCGGTGGACGTGAACACGGGCGCCGACACCTCGCCCGCCGCGGGGCTGAAGGCCAACATCGCCGCCGCCCGCGACCTGCCCCGCCAGCTGCGCCTGCGCGGGCTTGGCGGCCAGATCACCGTCGATTTCGCCCCCATGCCCAAAAAGGACCGCCGCCAACTGGAACAGGTGCTGCGCGGCGCCTTCAGGGCGGATCCGGTGGAGACCATCCTGGCCGGCTGGACCCCGCTGGGCCATTTCGAACTGCAGCGCAAGCGCGAGCGCCGCCCCCTGACCGAGAGCCTGCCCCGATGACCTGTCCGATCTGTTCGAAAAAGACCGATCCGAATTACCGCCCGTTCTGCTCCAAGCGCTGCGCGGATGTCGATCTGGGACGCTGGCTGTCCGGCAGCTACGCTGTTCCCGCCGAGAGCCCCGAGGACCTCGATGAGGCCGCCGACGCCCTGGCCGAACAGGCGCGTAAACTGCACTGAATTTTTTGCCCAAACCCTCTGGACACTCCCCTTAGCGCCGATTAGAAGACCGCAACCCAAGCGCAAAGCGCTTACCCGTGCCCGGGTAGCTCAGGGGTAGAGCAGTGGATTGAAAATCCTCGTGTCGGTGGTTCGATTCCGCCCCCGGGCACCACTTTTACCAAATTAAAACAATGCCTTGTTGCGTCGTCATCGTTGCTAGACACGCAAGTATTTTGCCGTGGGTATCATTTGGGTAGCATTCTGTACCATGAACCGAGACACCGACACGGGCAGCACGCTCGACCTGTCAAAGGTTTTCGCCATTGCGGTCAGTGACGCCTTCCCGCGCGGATACGCTCATAGAGTTCTCTGGCTAGGCCCTTGTGAACCGCTGAGCGAAACGGCTGATCGCTCATCACTTTCGAGAACACTTCCTCGTTGCCATCCATTCGGTCGATGAACAGTTCATCCAACATCCGTTCAAGGTAGGACGAGAAGTTGTCGTACTTGTTGGCGAGCGCAGCTTCGACAATACGATCATCGCTTTCAGCGCTCTCGCGAACCTGCTCGAAGAAAAGCTGATCCGCACGAGTGAAGCTGGTGCCGAACCGCTCGTTTAACCTCTCCACAAGGTCACGCAACCCGACCTCTTCATCTTTCCGTCCACCCGAACCGACATCTGTTGGCCCTTTCAGTGGGTCGGTCTCCCCGTCATCGAGGTCGATTGATCCCTGCGTCATCTGTTGAATGCGGAAGTACTTCAACGCAACTTCGTCATCCAGAGTGAAGGACGACCCATCCCCCGGAGGCGGCAGCTTGGAGATCAGGTTCCGGCAGAAGGTATAGAACTGCTCAAGCTCGCTATCCTGATAAGGGATGATCTGCGACAGGAAGGCGTAGAGGTTGCGAAACGCGGTGATCTGCCCCCTGAACTCTTCACGTTCTTCCTCTTCTCGATCCTGAAAAGCGTCAACCGCGCGATCCAGAATAGCGTTCATCGTCCGATGGTCGGATGCGGTGTGATCCTTCTTCTTGCCATACCAGACGACAGAAAAGGCGCTGACATCCTCAGGCGTGAAGATCGCCCACTCCAGTAGTCGATGCTGTAGCTCGTTCAGGCGCTGCGGGTCTACGTTCTCGCCGGTGGGCGTATCCTCGTAGTACGGCTTGAACGCCTTGAAGATGTCCTCTTCCTCGTTTGCGAAGTCGAGAACAAAGGTCCGCGACTTACCCGGTGCCATTCGGTTCAACCGCGACAATGTTTGGACAGCCTGCACTCCCGCCAACCGCTTGACCACATACATCGTTTGCAGCAGCGGTTGATCGAACCCGGTCTGATACTTGTCGGCGACCAAGAGAACGCGATACTCGTCGCTGTCAAATGTCTCGGGCAGCTCTGCTTCCGGCAGCCCATTGTTCATCCCAACTTCGGTGTAAGCGCTTTCAGGGATGGCGGGGTCTTCGACAGTGCCCGAGAAGGCCACCAGAGATTTGATCCCCTTGTAACCGCGTTCCTCGATATAGCGATCAAAGGCGAGTTTGTAGCGCACGGCCTCTAGTCGAGAGCCGGTTACAACCATCGCTTTGGCCCGTCCTCCAATCTCGTGCATCACGTTCGAGCGGAAATGTTCGACGATGATCGTGACGACCTGTTCAATGTTATGCGGGTGCAGTGTGAGAAATTGGGTCAGGACCTTTGCCGCTGCCCGCTTCGGGACCTGTGGATCGTTCTCGATCTGTTTCACCAGCCCAAAGAACCGTTTGTAGGTCGTATAGTTCTTGAGGACATCCATGATGAAGCTCTCTTCGATTGCCTGCTTCATCGTGTACTCGTGGAAAGGCGACTGACCATCCGGCCCCGGCTCATCGAACATCGCCTTGGTCTTGAACTTGGGTGTGGCCGTGAAGGCGAAGAAACTCAGGTTCGGCTGCTTCCCGCGCCGCAACGTGTCCCGCAGGATCGCCCTTTTCGCCTCATCCGTCAGGTTCTCGTCTTCCACATCTGAAAGCTGGGCAGCGATGGCGGCCTCAATCCCGTCCTTGTTCAACATCCCGCGCAGGGCTGATGCCGTTTCACCAGTCTGTGACGAATGCGCCTCGTCCACGATCACGGCGTAACGCTTCCCCGCTGTGGCCAGCGTCAGCTCTTCGCCCTTGTCCTCCAGCGTTCGCAGCGCCTGAGCGATGAACGGGAACTTCTGGATCGTGGAGATGATGATCGGAACCCCGTTGGAGATTGCACGGGCGAGTTGCTGCGTATTCTCGTCGATCTTCTCGACAACCCCGGTCTTGTGCTCGAATTGGTAGATTGTGTTCTGCAACTGCTGATCCAGAACAAGGCGATCCGTCACCACGATCACCGAATGGAAAATCTTCACGTCCGCCGCGTCATGCAGACCCGCGAGACGGTGCGCCAGCCACGCGATGCTGTTCGACTTGCCCGACCCGGCAGAGTGCTGCACGAGGTAGTTGCGGCCTGCTCCATGCCCCTTGGCATGGGCTACCAGCTTCCGCACTGCATCAAGCTGGTGATACCTGGGGAAGATCATCGTTTCCTTGCGGACAGTCTTCGGCCCCCGGTCGGTGGCGACCTTCTTTTCCTTCACCTCCAAGTGCATGAACCGTTGCAGGATGTCCAAGAGGCTATCCCGCGCCAAGACCTCATCCCACAGGAAGGCGGTCTTCCAGTTCCCCTCTACAGGAGGATTGCCCGCACCCCGGTTGTGGCCCTTGTTGAACGGCAGGAAGAATGTCTCGCCCCCCTTGAGGCGCGTGGTCATCCACACCTCGTCAGGGTCCACGGCAAAATGAACAAGGGCGCGTTCCTTGAACTTGAACATCAGGTCGCGTTCGTCGCGGTCGCGCTCATACTGTTTCTTGGCGTCCACGGCCCGCTGGCCGGTCATCGGGTTCTTCAACTCGGCAGTGGCAACAGGCAGGCCGTTCACGGCAAGCGTCACGTCGAGGATGCACCGCTTGGCCTTGCCGCCGGGGGCCTTCTTGACCGAAGTGAAGGCGACCTGCCGCGTGATCGTCAGCCGGTTCTGGGCATAGAGCGCAGTCGTCTCGGGGTTCATGCCCGTGTTCGGCTGGAAATAAGCCAGCCGCAGGGTCTTGCCGTAGCAACGGAAACCATGACGCAAGACGTGCAGCGTGCCCTTGGTCGTCAGTTCCTTGGCGAGGTCGGACAGCACCTGATCCTCGGTCTGCCCCTTCAACAGGGCTTCGAGCTGATCCCATTTCTGCGGCTGCGTGTCCTTGAGGAACCCCACCACATCGGCAGGGAACAGGCACAAGTCCTCATCGAAATCGGCAGGCGACCGGCGAGCGTATCCCCCCTGCGAGGTCAGCCCGTGTTCAATCGCCTTCTCAAAATCGGTCTCGGTGTGCCCTGCCATAGCATCAGACCCCGCAGCCTGCGATTAGGGCGTCGTCGATCTCGATGCCTGCCTTCTTCATCCGGGTCGCAAGCCGAACTGCAACTTCCCGAACCTCATCATTGAAGTCCAAGCGCAGCACCCCATCAACGTCGCTCGGATGTTCCAAAGCACCTTTCTTGAGGATCGCCATGCGGTCCCTGCCGAGCGAGGCCAGAACCATACCCATCTCAAGAATGACGTTTTGGCGGGCACGGGGTTGCGTCGCCTCGTCGCCCTTGGCTTTGGCATAGCCGTAGTCATCAGGTGTCATCAGCACGATGCCGAACGCCGCTTCTTTGTAAATCTGCTGCTCCAGCGCCTCGATGATGGTGTTCCCTCCGCCATCATTGTTTTGCAGGATGAACGGATCAAGCCCGAGGCGGCGCAAGATCAGTTCCAGTTGGTCGAGCGTGTGCCTGTCGTGGCCATGGACCACGAAAATCTTGGTTCGCTCATCTTTAGCCGCAGCCGCAGCTTTCGGAACGGCGGCGGCAGGTGCATCACCCGCAAGCACTGCCTTCAAGGGAGCCTGCGCCTCCGGTTTGCCCTGATACTGCACGGTCCCTTTGTTGGGCCAGTAGTTCAAAACCCCGCGTTCACGGGACCGGAAAACATGCTTTGTCCCACCTGCCTCCTCGGTCCACTCCCCAATGATGCCGCTAGCGGCAACCCGTGCCATCAGAGCTTCAATCCCATCGTGAAATACGTCAGCCATCTAGTCCCTCCATCAATACTCAAGCGTCACGCGCCTTAACCCTTCTTCTTCGTATGCTCACCCAGCCCGCGTGGGGTGAGGCCCTTTTCGCGCATCCACGCGAGGGCGCTATGCCAGCGGTCGGCGCTGATCGCCTTCTTGCTTTCGGTCCAGTCGTTCAGGATCAGGTCCACGATCTCAGCATCCGTGGGCGTCTTGCCTTCCAGCAGCAGATCGTTCCACGCAGCGAAGGCGGTCGAGACTATTTCGGCCTGCTGGGTCTTCATCGGTGCGATCAGGGCGAGCAGGTCTTCCAGCGCCTCTTTGCGGTCGCCGAAGTAGCGGTCAAAATGGTCGCGGTAGCCGTCCACCTTCTTGCCTCGGGCATAGGTCCAGCCCTTGTCGCCCTTCACAGGCGCAATCCAGCCCTGCTTCTCGATCTGGGAATGGACTGATCGCATCATCTGCGTGTCAAACGGGCCAGCGGCATCGCGGTGGTAGTTGCCCGCGACCTCCTGAATTTCCAGATGCGCTTCGCACAGGTGCAAGAGCTTCTGGAACTTCACCCGGCCAAAGGTGGGGTGGTCGCAGAGCGTGTCGGCGATATAGGCGGCCAGCACCGAACGTTTGAAGGCGGCAGGGGCCTCCTTCTTGGCGGGCTTGGGCGCGTCCTCGGACAGCAGCGCCTTGATCTTGCCCGTCACGGCGGCGGTGACGAGGGCGGCGCGGTATTCGTCCAGTCTTGCTGCACTTTCCTTGATGCTCTCGATTACGTTTGTCAGACGCTGATCAAATTCTGCAACGTGTTGACCAATACTGATCTGCTCGTCGCTGGGCGGAATGGGCATCACGAAATTCTTGATCGTGTCCTGCCCTATGTTCTGCATCGACCCGCTAGTTCCGGTTGCGTCGCGTTCATACTGGAGGCGTGCGAGTGGAGATTGAAGGACCGTGATCGCAAATGCAGGGACGAGATCATCGGCGAGGTTGAGGCGATATAGCTTGTCGCTGAAAATCATGCGTCCTCTGGTTTCATGAACCAAAGATGCGCTTCCCAACAGTTCCTTTGTATTTGCTCGGCTCAACAGAACATCGCCAACTCGAACTTCATACCGTGTGATCGGGTCAAGATCGGACGGTAGGGCTTTGTGCTCGCCCTCGTCATAGGTCAGACCGTTGACGCACCCGACTTTGAGAACGCCCCATTCGTCGGGCTGGGCTGGCCGGTTGTCACACTGAGGGGACCACCCCTGTTCAATCCCCTGTAGCAAAAACCGAAAACGCTTCACCTGCCAATGCGCTGGAACTTTGCCGAGCCAGTCAATGCCGCTGTCTTTCAGGGGGGCGTCGGGGTTGAGGCCACGGGTGACGGCGCGGGTGATGAGGGCTTGGCGTTTCTCGGCCAGTCGGTCCAGCAGCGCCCGTTTTTTGCCGATCAGCGCATCAATCCGCGCCGTCTTGTCATCCAGATACCCCGCAATCCGCCGCTGGGTGTCGAGGTCGGGAAGTGGCAAGGGCTGGTGGCCCACGGTCTCCCAATCCGCGCGAGGCATCTTGGTGCCAAAACTCTCGGAATTGATAATGTCAACGAACGGATAGGACGACAGCACATGAAACAGGAACCGGGGCAGGACATGTTCCGACGCCCGCAGGTTCAACAACTCGCCAGAACTGATCCCGTCGAAGTCCGCATGATAGACCTTGGCAAGATAGGGACGCAGCTTGTTGAACAGCACATCACCGCGCCGGAACAGCCGCCCCTCCTTGTCCGCAGGCACTGGGTCTTCTTTAAGCAGCTTGCCCGTCCAAGACGTGATGTCCTCGTTAGAGATATAGGGCAGCTTCTCGATGTCTTCGCCATCGGGCTTCGCCGACGCGAAAGTGACGGACCACTTGACCCAATCGGCGGTCCAGCCTTCTGGCAGGTCGTCGGCCCATGTGGGGCTGTTGTCAGGACGCGCGACAAAGCTCATCCCACCAGACCTTCCAGCAGCTTGGCGATCTCGCCTTCCAGCGTCTCGATTTCGCCTTCGATTTTGTCCAACTCGCGCGGGGGCTTGTAGACGTAGAAATGCCGGTTGAACGGGATTTCATAGCCGACCTTGGTGCGGCCATAGTCCACCCAGGCATCGGGCACGTGGGGCAGCACCTCGGCAGCCATATAGGCATCAATGGCCGGGGTCATCAGTTTGACCAGATCGCCGTTCAACTTGTTCTGTGGATCAGGGCCAAAGGGCATCGGCAGGGGTAGCTGCGTCCAGTCGGGCAGCGGCACGTTCTCGGTATCGCGCAACTCGGGGTCTGGCTCGGGTCGGTCGCCCACCCAGATGCACTTTTCGGCCCGCTGGTCCTTGTCGCCGATGGTCATCCACAGGGTCTTGCGCACGGGCTTGCCCAGCTTGATGTCCAGATCGGCCGCGGCGGCAACCACATCGGCGTCAAACTCGGCAAGGTCCATGTAAAGGCGGTCAGCGTCCATCGCCTCGACCACCGCCCGCATGTCCGCGACCGGGTGCTTGTCGGGGTCGAGTTGATCCAGCCGCGCGATGCGTTCGGGCGTGGTCTGGAAATTCATGCGCAGGGGGCGCTCGACGACGATGCGCAGGAAGCCGAACTCGTGGTTCTTGAAGATGCGCGAGACGGTGCGGGTTTCCTTCTCGCCCGTCTTCTTGTTCACCACCACTTCGGCCTGTTCGCCGTCGCGGTAGTTGCCATAGATGCGGGTCAGGTCGGCAATCTGGTCGTCCGTGATGCGGTGACGCTTGTTGTTCAGGCTCTTGTCCATCCGCTCGGCAAACAGGGTGCCGTCGATCAGTTGCACCTTGCCGCGCCGCTCGGGCGGTTTGCGGTTCGTGACCATCCAGACATAGGTGTAAATGCCGGTGTTATAGAAGAGCTGATCCGGCAGGCCGATGATCGCGTCCAGCCAGTCGTTTTCGATGATCCAACGGCGGATGCTGGACGGGCCACCGCCCGCGCTGCCTGAAAAGAGGGGCGAACCGTTGAACACAACGGCGATCTTGGACCCGTCGCCGGGGTTCTCGGGATCGTCCGGGCTGGGGTGCATCTTGGAAATCATGTGTTGGAGGAACAGCAGCGACCCATCGTCGATGTCGGGCGTGCCTGCGCCGAAGCGCCCGTTGAAGCCCAGCGTTTTGTGTTCCTTCTCGACGACCTTTTTCTGGTCCTTCCAGTCCACACCGAAGGGTGGGTTCGCCAGCATGTAATGGAACTGGTGTCCCTCGAAGCCGTCGCCCGTCTTGCCGTCGCCTAGCGTGTCGCCAAGGATGATGTTGTCGGTCTCTTCGTCCTTGATGAGCATGTCTGAGCAGCAGATTGCCCAACTTTCGTCGTTGTACTCCTGCCCGTGAAGGGCGAGGTTCGCCGCCTTGTTGCCCGCCCGAATGTGCTGCTCCGAGACGGAGAGCATCCCGCCGGTACCACAGGTCGGGTCATAGATCGTGCGAAAGATGCCGGGTTTGTAAACGTCCTGCTCGCCGGTGTAGATGAGGTTGGCCATCAGTTCGATGACCTCGCGGGGGGTGAAGTGGTCCCCGGCTTCCTCATTTGCCTGTTCGTTGAATTTCATCACCAGATGTTCGAACAGGTAGCCCATCTGGAGGTTATCAACCAGATCGGGATGCAGGGGCACCGTCGCCATCTGCTGAACGATATTGAACAGGCGGTTGCTGTCGTCGAGCTTCTGGATTTGCTCGGCGAAGTTGAACTTCTCGAAGATCTCACGGGCCGTGGGCGAAAAGCCGTTGATGTAGGCCACGAGGTTGGGCGCGATGCTCTCAGCATCGGCGGTCAGGCGGGCGAAGGTGTATTTGCTGGTGTTGTAGAGGGGCTGCTTGCGCTTGGGGTCCGCGACCCGCGCCAGCATCTTTTCCATCGCCTTTTCGTTCGTGCCAGCCGCCTTGAGGCGGACATACTCGTCGTGAACTCGGTCGATGCTGTCTTCAAGCACGCAGTCCAGACGGCGGAGGACCACCATAGGCAGCATAACAAGCCGGTACTGTGGGGGCCGGTAGGGGCCGCGAAGGCGCTTGGCGATTTCCCATATATCGTCGGTTAGCTTCTTATGCTGTTGCACATTCACTATAAACTGCCCCCTGCGATCCGGCTTTTTGCTTGTCAAGAAACATTTTTTTGGCTTCGAAGTCCACCGGATAGTGAGGGGCGGACTGAATGGCCAGCACTATCGGCGGGTCAAGACACCAAGCCCCACGCGCTGCGCTGACCACTCTTCGGGGGTGCACATGGCACCCCCGTTGCTGGTTGTTCCGAGTGAGGCGGCGGTCTATCCCGCCTTCGGGGGCTGCTTTGCGGGCTGCAAGGCGCGTCGAGCCTCCTTCTCGGCGGCGGACCCCTTCACCCACTGCCACGGGGTGCGCGGCTTCCGCGCCTTCGCCAGTTCGGGGTTCGCCTTGGCGTCACCTGCGGCGGCACGCAGGCGTTCGCGGGCCTCGCGCGGGTCGATCTTGAGTTCGTCGCAGATGGCCTTGAGCGTCACGATATCGGTCATGTCGATCTCCTAAGTTGCTGATGAAGATCGATAAGACGCAAGGCCAGAGCGTGTCAGGGATAACCCTAGTTCGGCTTGAAGATTTCCGAGACGTCCACGCCGAGGGCCTTGGCGATGCGCTCGACCACCAAGATCGACGGGTTGCGCTTCCCGGTTTCGACGCCGCTCAGGTAGGTCTGGTGAATGTCCGCGCGATGGGCGACCTCTTCTTGCGAAAGGCCCTTCTCCCTCCTGATCCTCTGGATATTTCTCGAAACGCGCGATTGAATTGACATGCGCGGCATGGCGCATGGCGGTCATGTCTTCGACCATAGACTATAAGTCATATTCGACTTAGACTCACGGAAGGCCCGAAGTCACTGGCGACATTCAGGAATGCAGGAAGAGGCAGGGGGACGTGCGCCCTCGTGGTTGACTCATAGTCTATCTGAGGAGGCGAGGGCCGTCCTGTCGCCCGAGGCCCTTCTGCTGCCCGATCATGTCTTGGATTTCATCGACCGGCACGCGGTCACGCACGGCGTCTATGGCTGGTGGTTCGACAACCGCCTGCCTCTGGTGCCGAGGGAGGGATGCATCGAGCGTGACGGGAAACACCTGCTCTACATTGGCATTGCCCCCCCGAAAGACCGGTCAGTGCGCCGAGGTGGGCCAACGCCTGTGAAAAGCCGACTTTGGAGAAACCATCTACGCGGGACCGTGCGCTCCTCGACCTTGAGGCATTCCCTTGCGGCCCTTCTCGAACAGGAGCTTGAACTGGCATTCTGGCGCGACAAGCGAAACCGAGTTCGCATGGACCGCCACTACGAGGACAGGCTGTCAGAATGGATCGCCAAGCACGCGGCGATCTCGGTCGTGCAGCATGACGAACCGTGGTCCCTTGAGGAAACGCTGATCAGGAACGGCCCACCCTTGCCGCTCAACCTGAGCATGTCAGCGCATCCGTTCAGATCGACGCTGAGCGACCTGCGCCGCGCGCTTGGGCGAAGCTGACATGACCTGCAACAAACCCCGAGGACCGAGAGCCAAACGCGCGCGCGGCGGCGTTGTATTGAGCCAGGAGCGCCGGGGGGCGCCTCGGACGTGGTGATCCCGTCGCAATCCCGGCTGGCGCGCTGTGTGCGGCGCTCACGCCGATCATGCTGGCGGCGCATGGTATCTGCACGGACACGGTGCATCGGCATGGCTGCGCATATGGTCACCCTCGACGGCGCGGGAATTACCCTGACGGGCGACGGTCCTCGATCTTATTGCAATCGCATCGAAACCAGCCAGCGAGGAAATCGACATGACGATACGCGCGACATGGGCCTTCAATGGCCAGACGAAAATCATCTTGGGAAACTGGCACCGGTTGTGGTGCCTGCTGTTCGGCCCGTTCTACTACCTGTTCAAGGGCATGTTCCTATGGGCGATCTTGTCGTTCTTCACCTTGAATGGCCTGTGGATCGGCTTCCCCCTATTCAACCGCGCCATCGTGCTGCGGCATTACCATCGCAAAGGGTGGGTGCAAGAGTGACCGCCCGAGCAGTTTGCCACCCGAGTGGAACCCGGCGCGCGATGTCGAAACCCAGAGTGGATGCGGACCGTATGAAAAGACTCGGCAATTCGGGTCCGGCTGGCGTCCGACAGACTGATTCATGATCAACGGGTCGCTCCGAGGCGGTCCGCGCCGCGCTGTCGAAGGGCGACCACAGGGGGGATGGGGGGAGGCATTTTTTTATCGGCGCGCGTCCTGCGGACGGACAAGGGGTCATGCATACTGCCGAGGTTTTCGGCCCCCAGCCGTGAAACCGGCTACCATCGATAACTTCGGTAACGCGATAACCTTGAGCATGGCCGTTGGTTATCAGGTTACCGAGGTTACCGGGTTCGTCATGTTTCGTCAGGGACGCAATACCGACCGCGCCCCTGTTTCTTGAGTTCACCGTCCTTGTGCATCTTGAACAGCAGTTGCTTGACGTTGTCCGTCTTCCAGCCCAAGGCGTCGGCGATTTCCTTCGGCCCCATCGGCTCGTCAGCCCCTTCCAGAACTTCGAGGATTGCGCTGCGTTCTTCCGACCGCCGAACCTCGGCAGCATCACCCAGCACCTTCCACATGCCGCCGACGAACTCGACAGCTTGTTCCATCTCTTCGATTTCCCGGCCTCGACCGTAGAGCGTGACCCCCTGCTTGCCACGATGCAAAACGAAGGCGGTATCGACCGCGCCCGTTAGCCCGGTTGTGCCGGAAATCATGTCGAACGGGTCATCACCCAACATTTTCCGAAGATGATGGATTACGAGGATCGCCACGCCCATCTGACCGGCCATTTCCTGCAAGGGTGACAGGGCCGCATAATCGGCGTCGTAGCCCTCGCGCCGCGACTGCGGGCGAACGCCAGCGAAGGTGTCGATGATGACGAGTTTCGGGCGGTGTGCCTCGATCCAGTCGCGCAAGTCGTCAACCAGCCCGTCGCCCAAACGCCTGACCTGCGTGGCGAAGTGCAGGCCTGGTGGCCAGTGCTCGACATCGCCGTAGAGTTGGCTCATGCGCCTTTTCAAACGGCGATGGTTGTCCTCCAGCGCGCAATACAGGACCGCGCCTTGGCGACATCTGACGCTTCCCAGCGCCAAGTCCCCGGTGGCGACGGCCATTGCGAAGTCAAGCGCCATCCACGACTTCCCGATCTTCGGCTTGCCAGCCAGCAGGGTCACGCCCTCGGCAAGATAGCCGTCCACGGCATATCGAAGGGGTGGGAACTCCTTGGATTGAAGGGCGTTGGCCGTAATTGTCGTAATCGCTTCATCCGTCGCGGACATTGGTGCGAACTTCGCGGTGCGATTGTTCCGTTTCGGTGGGCGCGGTGTGGTCTTCGGGTTTTGGCGTCTATTGCCTTTCGGGAAATGCCGCTTGGTCATTGCGCCCCTCCCACTCGCGCGATGATGCGCGATACCTCCGTTTCCAGCGCGTTCTGGTCTTCGCCGTACTTGTCGCGGAAATATGGGCTGGACCAGATCACGCTGGCGATCTCGTCGAGCGACGCCTCGGCCTCGTGCAGGCCAGCGACCATCGCGAAGATCCGGCTGGAACGGTTTGGTGCCATCACGCGGTTGTGCCGGATCAGTGACCGCGTCGAGGCCGTGAGCTTCGAACGGTATTTCCTCAGGACAGCGAGCGGGTCATGCGCATGGGGGTTCATGTCCAGCGACTCGGGTTCCGCCGCGCCGACGCCGTATCGATCCGTCAGCAGCTTGGGGCGGGCCGTGATCGGGCTTGGATCGAAATGCACCAGTGGAATGAACGGCCTGTCGTAGTCGGGCTTGTGGTTGAACGACCCCGGCAACCGAAGCAGCTTGTTCGGCGCGCTTCCGCCCTTGTCGCCGCCATGACGATACGTGAGCGCCTTCGAGAAGGCCGACGCCTGCACGGGCGTGTGTGGCCTATCCCAAAACCACAGTGCCTGCGTGCGTCCCGGCGAGGTTTCCCAAACCACGGACGGCTTCGGATCGAAGGCGAACGGGTCGGCATCGTCCACGTCGCACCAGCCCAGCCGCGTGATCTGGACGCAACTGACCTTCCGGCTCGGGCGCGCATAGACATTAGGGCTGAAGTACTGATCGAAACGATGGCGATCATAGCGACGGAGAAGGCGGTCGATCCTGATTTTTCCTCGTAAGGGAACGAATTTGTCGATCATCTTCGTGGTGCCCCTTCGGCGGAAACACAGGTTTCCGAAAGCATCGGGTGCGAGAAACGCCGGGTCGTACCACAGATCGCAGAGGAAATCGTATTGGCCTTGCAGAACGGCGCGTTCTGTTGCGCCTTCGGCCATCAGGGCAGGGTATTCAGTCTTTTTCTTGTGCTTTTCCATTGTCTTGTCTTTCGAGAAGGCACACCATGAGGCGCGCGCCAAAGCGCGTTGCACGTCAGTGGTGGCTTTTTGGGGGATCGCCGGTCAGTATTCGGCGTAGTATGTGCGGGCGCGCTCGGCGGCGCGTTCAGCGAGCCAGTCCTCGATCTCGGACAGGAACCACGCGACGCTGGTCCCGGCCATCCTGATACGCCGAGGGAAGCGCCCACGGGCCTCCCAGCGCAGCAGGGTCGTGTTGCTCACGTTGATGCCAAGTCGCTTGAGGTCAGCGCGCGTGGCCAAGGTCTTACGACCGTCGGTTATATTCATGATGGTCCTCCATCGGTTAGATGAAGGGGTCGACCCCAAAGGGTGCATGCAGTCGAAGATTAGCAGGGGCGATGCGCCGATGCGCGGGACACAAATCAGGTGTTTTCGTCCCAGATCGCATCAGACTGAACGCCGAGGTTTTCGAGCAATTCGAGAACGGCAATCATCGTTCGGGTATGGGGCGCGTCGGGATCGAACAGAGACTCGATCTCGGCCATTTCCCCTGTGGTCAACTGGGCACCGGCTTTTCTGCGCAGGCGATGCTCAACAGCGTCATCGCTCACGTTGTCGCTCTTTCCGGCCAGTTCTGCGAAACGCCGCGCGGCCTCGCGAACCTTCATGGGGTCACGCGCGATTTCAGTTTCCCATTCGGGCGTTTGAAGCTTTTCGTCCTTCTTCGCGATGGCGCGTCGAAGACCATCAAGTTCGCGCTTGCGCACCTCGTCAATGACCTTGAATAGCGCCAGATCATCGAATGCAGCCGTTCGACCACGCCCACGCTTTTCGCCGAATAGGGCCTCGCGCACGATTGCCAGACGTTCGGCCTCGCTTTTCCTATCGGGATGTTCGTAGGCGCGAATGATACTGAGAAGCAGTAGGTCAACATGACGCTTGCGCAATTTCGGTTTCGGTGGCGTCATTGCTTGACCTGACCAGTTTCATCACGTGTTGCGACCATGCGCCGAGGGCTTCGCGCTTCTCGTCCGCGTATGAATAGACATTGTAGATAGCGGCCACGCCCGAGACCACACCCGTTTTGTGGTTCAACAGCGCCTCGGTGACGGGCTGTGGGACGCCCAGCATCGCCATGTTGGTGGACATCGTGCGGCGCAGGTCGTGGATGATCCACGGGTCCGTGCCTTCGGGCAGCGCCTTGTCGAGCCGGTCTTTCAGTCGACCGAACCCCGACACGGGCGATTTGCCGGTGGTCGTGAACACGTAGTCAGACCCGAGGAACCTCGGAACCCTGCGCAGCACGTCCAGCATCGCGTCGGTGATCGGCACGGTGTGCTGCCTGCCGTTCTTGGCGCGCTGCGAAGGCAGGGTCCACAGGCGTTTTTCGAGGTCGAGTTCCGACCAGCGCATCTCGGCGACCTCGGCGCGTCTCTGGCCGCTGAGCATCAGCAGCTTCATGCAATCCCCGAAAGGATAGCCTTCGGCGTCACAGGCCGTCCACAGCGCGCCCAGCTCGTCGTCTGTCAACACGCGCTCGCGCGACCGTTCCTTGGACAAAGGTTTCATCCCGGCGATAGGGGAGGCGTCGATCATGCCGCGCTCGACACACCAGCCCATGAGGTGCTTGAGGTGGGCCAGCGCGCGGTTCGCGCTGACCGGCGCGGATTTGTGGATCACGTCGCAGGCTTTCACGACATCGGCGCGCTTGATCTCGTCGATCCTCTTGCCGTGCAGGGTGGTGAACTTCGCCAGCAGGGCTTCCTTGCGCTTCCAGTCGCGGTTGTGAACCTTGGCGTGTTTCTCGATGTAGTCGGGGATCACTTCGCCCAGCGTCGGCTTCGTTTCGACCTCGACGCCGGTGCGATCTTCGAACCGGCCCGTCTCGATTTCGTAGAGCACCTGTCGCACCCGTTCGCGCGCCTCGGCCAGCGACACGACGCCGAACCGACCGATGGTCAGGCGACGCATCTTTCCGTTGATGCGCTTGTGTAGGCAGAACGTCTTGGTGCCGGACGTGCTGATGCGCAGGACGAGGCCCGGCATCAACTCATCCCGGAAGTCGAGACGTTTCGACGGGTTGGGCCTCTGACCCTCGATGAACTTGGTGGTGAGTTTGCGTTTCATAAGCCCATGATAAGATGGGCGGATGAGCCGCGTCAGGGACAACCCTAGAGGGTTTGCAAGGTTTTGGATCGGACTGCGCTGGATCGAGATACCCGTGTGGTCTTCGGTGTCCGTGGGTATCGCTGGGGTAGCAGGAGCGGTGTGCTTGAACGCTCCGGCGCGAGACGGCTCGAAACGATCTGCCAAGCGCAAAGGTCAAGGTTTTCAAACGGCTACGTTGCAGGTTGAGCGACCCTGAGACAGCGCGCGCGGATCAACAGACCAATTGAAAATCCTCGTGTCGGTGGTTCGATTCCGCCCCCGGGCACCACGAAACCAGCCTAAGATATTGTTTTTCCGCAGCTTTGTTCGGTGATAGGGCGGAGCGTAAAACAAATTGGAGAACATTTCTTCCCGGCATGTCTTCGGGAAAGAGGGCATCTATTGCTTCGTCAGACGGATTCCCGTTGACCTCCAGAGGCACTATTCGTCCTCGAAGATCGCTTACTCCCTGAGGACGAGATCCCGCTCCGTGGCAATTGCCAGTGCGACCGGTGCAGCCTGCAAGCTGGATGAATACTGGTACCACCTCTGAGCTCAGGATGCGGACCTGCCCGGCAAGCATCTTCTGAGGCATGGCTTATCCCGGCCTGTTGCATCTCCCACCGAAGCGCCAACTGTCACGTTCGACGCACTGACGTTGTCGGAGGCTGTGTTGACATACCTTCGGCTCAAGGGGCAGGGCGACCTGAGACCTTTCACCGTGCTGGCCACCGGCGTGGCTGTGGCTATGTGATTGATTTATGTGGCGACAAGTCGCTGACGGACTACAACAAAGCCGATGCCAACGCGTTCCGTGATGCCCTGATCAGTCGCGGACTGGCGGGAAGCAGCATCACCCGGATCTTCGGGACGGTCCGCGCTGTCTTCAGTTTCGCTGTTGGTGAGGAAGGGCTGTCTATCACCTCCCCGTTCGCCAACGTCCACTATGATCGAAATGCAGGCGTGGCAGAACGCGTCTCAATACCCGTTCCCGATATCCGTTCCGTTCGCGAACGGTGCTATCAGATCGGCGATGAAATGCGCTGGTTGGTGGCCTTGGCCACTGATACCGGCATGCTGGTCAGAACGCGATCCGTCGTTCGCGGCAGGCGGTATCAACGTCCGAAACGCGGACCGAGCAGTTATTAAGCCAAACCGTTTGGCTGTTTCGAACCAAGTTCCATCCCTCACGCGGCCGGAACCGCGGCAACCAGCTCCGCCCCTGGAAAAAACTGCAAAACACGGTCGATTTTATGCGGCCCCATCAGGACCATGGCCGTGCTCAGCGCATCGGCCAGCGCGGCGCTCGGCGCGGTCACGCTGATCAGGCGCCAGAGCGGAGGCGCCGGGCGCCCCGTGGCAGGGTCGAGGATGTGGCCCTCCCGGCCCGCGCGGTCAAACACCGTGCCCAACGGCGCGGAACTGGCCAGCGCGCGGTCGCGCAGGCGCAGTTTCTCCGCCGGGCTGCGCTCGCCCGCATCGAGGCCGATGGGCCAGTCGCCGCCCAGCGCGTGAAACTCGCCGGTATTGACCAAGATGTCGGTCAGGCCCTCGGCGCGTAGCAGCCCTGCGACCCGGTCGGCCACGTAGCCCTGGGCGATGCCGTTGAGCGTGAGCGCCATCCCCGGCCGCAGCCGGACGGCTTCCGGGCCGAAGGCCATGTTCGACCAGCCCACCCGGGCGCGCGCCGCCTCGATCTCGTCCGGGCGCGGGGCGCGGCCGTCGGCATGGGTTTCGGCATAGAGCGCCCAGAGCGGCTGAACGCTGGGGTCGAACTGCCCGCCGCTGGCCCGGTGCACGGCGCCGCAGAGGCCGAGACATTCCAGCAGCTCGAAGGGCGGGGCGGGAAGGTGCCCGGTCTTGTTGAGCCGCGACAGGGCGGAGCCCGGCCGGTACAGGCTGAAGATGTCCTCGAGCCGGTCGATCTCGTCGAAGGCGCGGCGGGCGATCGTCGCGCCGTCCGGATGGCGCAGCGTGATCGTCGCCTCGGCCCCCAACGCGCTGCCCCGCCATTGGCGCAGCGGCGCGGCCTCGGCCCGCCCGACGCAGAGGGTTGCGCCGGCGGTGATCGCCAGGAAGCGACGTCTGGTGAGATTGCGCATGTCAGCCCTGCCTTTCCTTCGAAATCCGGTTCAGCCGGTCGATGAATTCCCTGTCCGTGCCGTTCTCTCCATCTTCTGCGGGGGCCAGGACGGCGCTGTCCGGGATGCTGTCGAGATCCGAAACCTGCCCGCCCTTTTCGGCGGCAAAGGCCGCGGCGGCCGTTTCCTCCGAAAACGGGACGAGCTCCGTTGCCCCCATCCCGCCGACGACGCGCGATCCGACGACGAAATGCGCGTCTGTCGCGGCGATCCAGTTCTCGGCGCCCGGCGCGTCCCAACTCGGCGCGGCGGCCATGTCGCTGACATAGATCGCGGCGATGGCGTGGCTTTGCTCCGGCATGCGTTGGAAGGCGATGGCGTCGCGCACCTGCGCGAAATAGATCGGGGCGGCGACGCCCCGCAAGTGCACCTGGGCCTTGGGGCCTGGATGTTCGGCCAGCGCCATTTGGCAATAATGGCCCAGCGCGTCGGCGGTCATCGGAACCGGGTCCGGCGCGGCGGCGCGGTCCTCCTCCCGGCAGGCGCCGAGCGCCGCGAGGCAGAGCGCGGCGAGCGCGAGCGGTTTCATGGTTCCACCTTTCTGAAGGCGAGCAGGGCAAGGGCGAAGCCCAGTACGGGCCAGAGTGCGACCGACGCCAGCGCCTGCCAGGCCGGGATCGCCCCGGCGGCGCCGCCGACACCGGCTGCCGCCGCCGTGGCCTCGGACGCGGCGAGGTTGAACAGGCGGAAGGCATCGGCCGGGTTGGCCAGCAGCAGCCAGGGGAACAACTCGGTCGTGAACCAGCCGCCGTCATCGGCGACCACCGCGGCAAGCAGCCCCAGGTCGTAAAGCACGATCATCACCAGCCACAGCCCGATGGCCAGACCCGCCGCCGCGCCCGGCCGCCGCGCGACGGCCGAGAGCGCATAGCCGATGCCGAGATAGCTGGCCCCCAGAAGCAGCGACGAGCCGTAGAGCCGCAGCAGCGCGGGCAGCCCCCCGGCCGCGTCGGGATCGACGGCGAAGGCCGCCGTGGCGGCGACCCCGTAGCCGATGGCCAGCGCCATTGCCAGCGTCGCCAGGTGCGCGAGTGCCTTGCCCGCCAGCACCCGGGCGCGCGACACCGGGTAGGTGAGCATCAGCGGCAGCGTGCCGCGCTCGACCTCCCCGGCGATGGCGTCGAAGGCCATCAGCAGTGCCACCAGCGGCACAAGGTAGATCGCCAGGCTGGTCAGGCTGGCCACGGTAACCGACAGGCTGTCGGCCCCGAGCGTGCCGGTCGGCGCGCTGCCCGCCGCCGACAGCACCAGCGCGAACAGCGCCATCATCGCCACCGCGATGGCGACCCAGCGATTCCTGACGGCGATGCGAAACTCGCAGCCGGCCAATCCGAACAACGCGCTCATTCCGGCGCCCTCCTGCTGTAATGGTCGTAGATGTCCTCGAGGCTGGGCGGCTGGATCTCGATATCCTCCACCAGCGGCCCCAGTGCGGCGATGTTGGCCAGTCGGTCCAGTTTTTCCGCCGCGTCGCAGACCAGGTCGACCATGACCCCGTTGCGTCGTCCGGCGGACAGCGCGTGCGCCACCTCGTCGGCGGCGCCGGGGCGGGCCGCGACGTGGATGCGGGTGGGCAGGGGCGCGCCGCGCCGCAGCCCGGCCAGGGTGTCGTCGGCCACGACGCGGCCCTGCGACAGTATCACGATGCGGTCGGTGCGCGCCTCGACCTCGGTCAGGGCGTGGCTCGACAGCAGGATCGCGGCGCCCTGCGCGGCCAGATCGTCGAGGATCTCGTAGAACTCCCGCCGCGATACCGGGTCCAGCCCGCTGGTCGGCTCGTCGAGCACGAGCAACCGCGGGTGCCCGATCAGCGCCTGGGCGAGCCCGACGCGCTGGCGCATCCCCTTGGAATAGGTGCCGATCCGGCGCACCGCCGCGTCCCCCAGCCCGACCCGGTCGAGCAGGGCGCGCGCGCCGCTTGCCGGCTCCCCCCGCAGGCGCAGGAAAAGCGCGATCTGCTCCTGCCCGGTCAGGGCCGGGTGAAAGGCCGCGTTCTCGGGCAGATAGGCCACCTGCGCGCGCGCCGCCGGGCTGCCGGGCTTGTGCCCCAGCACGTCGATCTCGCCGCGGTCGGTCGGGATCAAGCCCAGGACGATTTTCATCAGCGTGGATTTCCCCGCGCCGTTATGGCCCAGAAGTGCCACCCGCTCGCCCGGGGCGACGGTCAGCCCGACGCCGTCCAGCGCGGTCTGCGCGCCGAAGGTCTTAGTGACCGCGGAGAGGGTCAAATTCCCCATCGTCTTCTCCATTCCGTTTCCAGGCCGGGGCCGATTGCGCCTCCAGCGCGGCGATGTCGGGCGGCACCGCGATCTCGATGGGGCGTGTCAGCGGGTGGCTGTCGATCACGCCGCCGGGCAGGGTGGCGGGGAAGCTCGCCTGGCTCCAGCGGATCAGCTGCACCACCGGCGATCCGGTCAGCATCCGCGCCGCCGGCTGCGACCACAGGATGTGGTCCATCAGGTCGTTCGGTCGGAACGGGCTGTCGGCGATGCCATTGCCATCCAGGTCGAAGGCAGGGTGATCCGACCAGTAGTTGCCGCGCCCCTGCAAGCTCCATTCGACGTCGCGGGTGCCCACGTATTTCACCTGCGTGCGGTTGCCGATGAAGGCGTTGCCGGTCAGCGCGTTGCGCTCGGACCCGGCGGTGAAATGCACGCCGATCTCGCAGCCCTCGAACCGGTTGTTGGCGATCAGGTTCTTGTGCGCGTTATAGATGAAGGTGCATTTCTCGGCGCCGCCGCGTACCAGGTTGCCGGCCACGTCGGCATTGTTGGCGTAGTTCAGCATCAGCCCATGGCCGCGATCGCCCAGCGAACGGTTGTTGCGCACCGTGATCCGGTTCGAGAACATCAGTGCATAACCCAGGTGATTGCCGATTGAGACGTTGCCCGAGACCTCGCTGCGATTGGTGTACATGTAGTGCACGGCAAAGCGCAGGTCGCGGAACAGGTTGCCGCGAAACACGTTGTCGCGCGAGGCATTGGAAAAGATGCCGTCGCGGCCATAGCGGATCGAATTGCCCTCGACCCGGGCGCCGGGCGCGTTCCAGACATAGACGCCGTTACCGCGATCGTTCATCCGGTGATCCCGGCGGCCGATGATGGTGTTGTCCTGTACCACGCTGTCGCGCGCACCGTGGATATCGACGCCGTAGAGATTGCCGAGGATGCGGTTGCCGATGACACGTGCGCGCGTGGCTTTGCGCGTCAGCTTGACGCCGGAATCGATGGTTTCGTGCGACGACCCGGAGCCGGTGATCTCGAGGCCGGTCACGGTGACGTCGGGGGCAGTGACGGTGACGACGCTCCTCCCGTCGCCGCCACCGTCGATTGCCGCCTGGCCCCGCCCGTCGAGGGTCAGGGGCTTGGCGATGTCCACCGGGCCGTCGTGACGGCCCGGCGCAAGGATCAGCACGTCGCCGGGGGCGGCTTCGGCGAGCGCGCGGGCCAGCGCCCCGGTTTCGGCGGCGACATGCAACGCGTCCGCCCCGGCCGCCCCGGATAGGGCGGCCAGCAGCGCGATCGCAAGGATGCCGGGGCGCAGGCGCATGGTTCAGGTTCCCGTCGGTTCGACGAACATCCGGCCGCGCATCTCCATGTGCAGCGCGTGGCAGAACCACTGGCAATAGTACCAGTAGACCCCCGGTTTGCTGGCGGTGAAGGTGACCGAGGCGGTGGCCTGCGGCCCGACCTCCATAGCGACGCCGTGGTTGTTCAGGGTGAAGCCGTGGGTCAGGTCGTCGATATCGTCCATGTTGGTGACATAGACGGTGACCTCGTCGCCCTGCCGCACGGTGAAGCTTTCCAGGCTGAAGGCCGGCGCGACCGAGTGCATGTAGACGCGCACCTTGTTGCCGTCGCGGATCACGTCCGCGCCCCAATCGAGATCCACGCCGTCGGCCTCGGCCTGGCGGCGGGCGTCCGCGAACATCGGATCGTTGCGGTCCCAGACGCTCACCGGGTTCACCACCGAGCGGTGCACGATGATGCTGTCATGCGGCTCGGCAAAGGTCGGGCCGTCATGCACCAGCTTCATTCCGTCGCCGGAAAGGTCGATGAGCTGTTCGTTCTCGGGCTTGAGCGGGCCGACGTTCAGGAACCGGTCCTTGGAGAACTTGTTCATCGAGATCAGCCACTTGCCGTCCGCATCGAGGGTCTCGCCCATCGACGTGGAGTTGTGGCCGGGCTGGTAGGCGACGTCGATCTTTTCGATGATCGGATCGACATCCTCGCCGTTATAGGCGCGGATCGCGTCCTCGATGTTCCACTTCACAACCTGGCTGTCGAGGAACAGTGTGGTAAAGGCGTTGCCCTTGCCGTCATAGGCGGTGTGAAGCGGGCCCAGCCCCAGCTCGGGCTCGGCCACCACCGCCGAGCGCGGATCCAGGCTGTCATCCTCGAACAGCGCGTCGAACTTGGTCACGTCCAGCACCGAGCAGGTCGGCGACAGCTTGCCCGCGACGCAGACATGTTTCTTGTCCGGCGCGGTGTTGATGCCGTGCGGGCTGTTGGGGATCGGGATGTAGCGGGTGTACTTCTTGTTCCGCTCCTTGCGGCCGTCGATCACTTTGACCCCGTTCAACTCGATGAAATCGCCTTCGGCGATGCCCTTCTCGATCTCGGCGAGGTTGAACACCACAACGTGGTCCATCTCCGACGCCATCATGTCGGCCAGGTTCATCCCCATCTCGGAGTTGTAGGAGGTCGAGAAGGCGTATTTTCCCTGATAGTCGCAGTCGGTGTTGTCCAGGTTGCCCGAGACCATCACCTGCCAGGCGATTTCCATCGTGTCGCCGTCGATGGCGGTGAAGAAGTTCACGTATTGCGACGGATCGTCCAGCACGGAGCCATCATTGACCATCGGCACCTCGTCCTCGCCATTGGCGAAGACATAGCCGGTGCGCGGCCATTTCTGCGGCCGCAGCCCGTGGATCGCCTTGGCGTTGGGGATCTCGATGATCTTGTCGCATTTCATCACGTCGCAGCGCACCCGCGCCACGCGGGTATTCGCCTTGTCGTTCATGAACAGGTAGCGCCCGTCATAACGCCCCTCGGTGAACGACATGTGCGGGTGATGCAGGTCGCCGTTGTCGTGGATCTTCTTGCCCTGGCTGGCTAGGAAGTCCCGTGTTTCCGGCAGCATGCCCTCGGTGAGGATTTTGAGACTCTCGTTGGTCTGGCCCCAGCCCGTGGCCGAGCAGCGGTTGAACACCGGCACGCGCATCAGTTCGCGCATCGACGGCACGCCGAGGATACGCAGCTCGCCGGTCTGGCCGGAAGACCAGAACCCGTAATATTCGTCGAGTTCGCCCGGGGCGAGGGTGGCCCCGGCGGCGGCCTGTGCGGCTCCGGCGGTCGCCGCGGTCGCTGCCGCGCCGGCCCCGCCAAGCAACGCGAGTCGCCCGCCGCCCGCCGCGCCCATCAGTGCGGCGCTTCCGGCCGTGGCGCCGAGCAGGCCACGGCGGCTGATTCCTGCGGTCTTATCCTTTTGTGTCATGGTCGTGTCCTTTCCTGAGGTTTGGGTGGTTGGCGATGGCGCGGTCGAGTCCGGCCGCGCCAGCCGACGCGGTCTGGCGACGTTTCATCTGCTTGATGACGACCGGGCACTTGGCCTTGGACTGGTAGAGCACCTGGCAATGCAGGCAGTTCAGGCATTCGTTCGGGTTGATCTCGCCCGTCGGGTGGATCGCCTGGACCATGCATTCGTTGGCGCAGGTCTGGCAGGGGTTGCCGCATTCCCGGTACCGCTTGAGCCAGTCGAACATGCGCAGCCGGGCCGGGATCGCCAGCGCCGCGCCCAGCGGGCACAGGTAGCGGCAATAGAACCGCTCGACGAACAGCCCGATGCCCAGCAGCACCAGCGCGTAGAGCACGAAGGGCCAGGCGCGCGTGAATTTCAGCACGATGGCCGTCTTGAACGGCTCCACCTCGGCCAGTTGCTCGGCGCGGTCGATCGAGGCCAGCGTGACGGCGAACAGGCCGAGGAAGAGCATGTACTTGAGCGGCCAGAGCCGTTCGTGCAGCCCCCAGGGCAGGGTCCATTGCGGCACCTTCAGACGGCGCGCGATGCGGTTGGTCAGCTCCTGCAGCGCGCCGAACGGGCACAGCCAGCCGCAATAGGCCCCGCGCCCCCAGAACAGCAGCGCCGCGGCGACCGAGAACCACAGAATGAAGGTGAGCGGGTCCAGAAGGAACGCCTGCCAGCTGAACCCGGTGGCCAGCGAATTGGCCAGCGCCATCAGGTTCACCACCGAAAGCTGCGCATTCGCGTACCAGCCCAGGAACACCAGCGTGACGGTCAGGAACGACATGCGGAACCAGGTCGTCACGCGCTCGGACCGGGTGAGAAACCCCTGGAAGAAGAAGGCGGCGGTCAGCACCGTGAGCATGGCCAGAAGGCCGGCGATCTCGGGCGCCTTGTCGCTCCAGATGCGCCGCCATAGCTCGCTTTGCGCGGCCGCCTCGCTTTCGGCTTCGGCGGCGGCGGCGCGTTCCACCGGCTGGATCTCGGTCTGCGTGTAGCGTTCTGGCAGCCGGTAGCCGAGATCGAAACTCGCGAAGAGACGGTCGAGCGCGCCGACTTCGCGCTGGACCAGGAGTTGCAGGCGCCATGGTTTGGTCGGGTCGAAGCCGGACTCCGCGGGGATCTTGAACAGGTCCAGTTCGGTGAAGTGCGGCGCGCCGGGCAGCGCGACCTCGCCCAGCCGGCGATGACCGCGGTCGCGGAAGCGGACTGAGACGTCGCCTTGCACCAGATGGATCCGGTCGAAAATCCCGCCGCGGACATAGCCCGATCCCTTGAAGGAATAGCTGCCGCGCCCAGCGACCAGGATCGCATGCTCGTCCTCGTCCAGCCAGGACTGCAGGTTGGCGTATTCCGCCTCGCCCAAAAGCGCCCGCCCGATGGCCGGGACGCTGACCAAGGCGAGCCGCATGTCGATAAACGTGTCCTCCGGCGCGCCCGCTGCAGGACGTTCCGCCGCGCGCGCGTCGCCCATCGCCGCGAAGGTCTCGTTGATCTGGGCCACGTCCAGGGTCAGGCGCCGCACCGTTCCGTCGCCCTCGGCCTCGATCCAGTCAGCAGACGGTTCCGCCCCGGGGTCGATCACCCGGCGGGGTCCCTCGTTCTGTTTCTTCGGCGCAAGCCCGCCCAGGCCCAGCGCACGCGCCACCTTGATCCCCGATCTGACAATGGAATCGTCGATCACCATCACGGTGACCGTGGCGCCGGAAATGATGTTGAGGTCATGAGCCTCGCCGCCGCTGTCCAGCTCGGCCAGCAGGTCCAGCCCCTTGTAGTCCTGGGCCAGCTCCAGCATCCGCGCCTCCGGGATGCCGATCAGAACGATGGGTTCGGAATGCTTGACCAGGCGGACGCCCACGATCTTCGCCCGAGGGTCTACGGCGGCCATCACGTGGATCGGCTTGCCCGAATAGCCCGTGGTGCCGACGAAATCCGAGGTGATGAAGGCCCAGGCGACCGGCTTGCCGTCCTTCAATACCGGCGCCACCGGAAGATCGTCGCGGATCGGGCCATAGCCGGCGGCGTCCTCGACCAGATCGCTGGCGGGAACCCGATCGAGAAAGCCGGCGAGATAGGGTGATTGCGCCCATGCAGTGGGAACGGAAAAAACCCCGATAAGGATGACCGCCACGGCAGAACGGAGCAGACAGAACGCGGCGCGGCTTATAAAGGTCATTCTGAATATCCCTTATTCGTGGCGCCTGTGTCGCAGTTGAGCACGGCGGTGACCTTGATTAAGATCAAGTCAAATGTCCTTTTTGCGGGTTGGGTGACGATGCAGCGACGGCGGCCGGATGCCATCGGGCTGCACAGCTTGTTCATTTGCTGCGATCGACAACCCGCCCGCCTGTCCGGAGTTTTCAGATGCGTCTCACCAAGTTCAGCGACTATGCGCTTCGGGTGCTTATTCTGGCCGCCAGCCGACAGGGGCAGAACGTCACCATCGACGAGGCGGCGCACCTGTACGGGATTTCCGCGCCGCATCTAAAAAAGGTGGTTCGCGCCCTGACCGGCGAGGGTTATCTCAAGGGAACCCGGGGACGGGCCGGCGGGTTCCGGCTGGCCAAGCCACCGGAAGAGATCAACCTGGGCCAGGTCGTGCGCACCACCGAGCCCGACTTTGCGCTTGTGGAGTGTTTCCAGCCCGGCAACGCCTGCGGCATCACTTGCGCCTGCAAATTGCCGCCTATCCTGAACCGGATGCTGAATGCGATGCTCGACGTGATGGGCGAGTATACCCTCGCCGATCTCATCGTCGAACCGAGGGCATTGGAGGCCCTGCCGATTTCGCCCCAACAGCAGCCTATGCCGCTACGCGGACCCCGAATTTCGGCCGGCTGAAGCGCGAGCGAAAGTCGCGGCCGCCCCGGCAAGGTCCTGTCCCAACGGTTGGTGCAAGAACGCCGACCTGCGGACAGGTCCGAGCTGATCCGGTTGCCACCGCGGGCAACCTGACGTCGCGATTGTATGTGAGGCGCGCAGGGCCTTAAGGGGGAATATTTCTGCGTGCGACGGTCCACTTGTCGTTGGTCTCGAGCGTCAGCGCGCCGACGAGACGGACGTTCGCCTCATCATTGGGGAAATGCCGAAGACATCGGACCTGCGCTTGATCTCGCGATTTAGCCGTTCGAGTGGGCGTCGTGGATGGGATCTGGGGCAGTGCCCATGGGGGACGTCCAGCCATTTCTGCCCACGGATCGCGGCAGCCCGACTCCTCGCAGCTGAATCGACCGCTGAGACCCGATTGACGAAAACAGAAGGTCGAGTAGGAAATCGTTAGCCATTTAGATATGGCACCTGATTAGCTGTTGCACAAAGAGACTGCAGGTGGGGCAGGCTCAGGTTTCCTTTGCCTTTGGTGAACCCGTCAGACAGACGTGCCAAAGTCTGCTCTGGTGACGCCGCAGCGTGGCGATTGGCGCGGGGCCGATCCGCCCGGCCGGGCCGCGCGCCGTTGGGCGCGACCATCAGACGGGGCAGCGAGTTCATGCCGCGATTGCCGTGTCGATGGCATGGGCGAGCTTGTCCACGAGCTCGTCGATCTGCGGATTTTCAATGATGAAGGGCGGGGCAAGCAGAACGTGGTGGCCGCTCTTGCCGTCAATGGTTCCACCCATCGGATAGCACATCAGGCCGGCCTCCATCGCGTTCTCCTTGATCCGCTTGTGAAGCTGGCGGACAGGGGCGAAGGGCGTTTTCGTTTCCCGGTCCTGCACCAGTTCTATGCCGCGGAAAAGGCCCTTGCCCCGGATGTCGCCGACATGCGGATGCTGACCCAGCCTGTCGTCCAGCCTTGCCTGCAGGGTCTCGCCGGCCGCCGCGACGCGCGGCAGCGTCCGGCCGTCCGTCAGCCGCGTCAGCACGGCCCCGGCCGCGGCCATCGCCATCGGATGGCCGATATAGGTGTGCCCATGCTGGAAAAACCCCGACCCGTCCGCGATCGCGTCGTGAATACCGTTCGAACACAGCATCGCGCCCACCGGCTGATACCCCGCGCCAAGCCCCTTGGCGACGGTGACGATATCGGGCGTGACGCCGTCCTGTTCGCAGGCGAACAGGGTTCCGGTGCGCCCCATTCCGCACATCACCTCGTCGAGGATCAGCAAAACGCCGTATCGATCGCAGATTTCGCGGACCCTTTTGAAATACCCCTCGACGGCGGGCACCGCGCCGGCCGTGGCGCCGACGACCGGCTCGGCGATGAAGGCCATGACGCTCTCGGGGCCCAGCCGCTCGAGTTCCGCCGCCAGTTCATTCGCGACCCTCTGGCCATAGTCGAACGGGGTCTCGTCCGCCTGCCGGTCGCGGTATTCGTAGCAGGGCGCGATATGGCTGGTCTCGATCATCAGCGCGTCGAACGGGGCGCGGCGCCACATGTTCCCGCCCGCGGCGAGCGCCCCGAGGGTGTTGCCATGGTAGCTCTGGCGCCGGGCGATGACGCGGTGTCGGCACGGTTGGCCGATCTCGATGAAATATTGCCGGGCAAGCTTGATCGCCGCCTCCACGGCCTCCGACCCGCCCGAGACCGGATACACCCGGTTCAGCCCTTTCGGCGCATGTGCCGTCAGCAGATCGGCGAACGATTCGGCCGCCGCGCTGGTGAAGAACCCGGTATGCGCGAAGGGCAGCTTGTCGAGCTGCGCGCGCATCGCGCGCTTGACCGTCTCGTCCGAGTGGCCGAGGCAGGACACCGCTGCGCCGCCGCAGGCGTCCAGGTACATTTTTCCTTTTGAATCAGTTATATAGCAGCCATCTCCCGTCTCTGCCGTCGGCAGGGCTGCGTTGCATGTTCTGTGGAACAGGGCGGACATGACGGATCTCCTTCGGCTGGGCAGCAGTTGCGCGCTCCAGCCCAAGACTTGCATTCGATACGCGTGTATGCAAATTAATTTGCTGCGACAGCAATAAAAGCGTGAATAATTTGCAATTCATCCAACAGGGAGCTGACATGAAACCGCTACTTAAACTGGCCGCCGCCGCTGCTTTCGCCATCGGGGCGACATCGGCAAGCGCCGAAGACATCGTCGTCGCAACCGACACGGCCTTCGTGCCGTTCGAATTCAAGCAGGACGGCAAGTACACCGGGTTCGACATCGAAATGTGGGAGGCCATCGCCGAGGAACTCGACCTGGACTTCGAGCTGCGCCCGATGGACTTCGCCGGTATCATTCCCGCGCTGCAGACCGGGCAGGTCGATGTGGCGCTGGCCGGCATCACCATCAAGCCCTCGCGCCAGGAGGTCATTGATTTCTCGGACGGCTACTACGACAGCGGCTTCCGCATGATGGTCGCCGCCGACAGCGACATCGCCGGCTGGGACGACCTGGCGGGCAAGACCCTGGCGGTGAAGACCGGCACCTCCGCCTCGGACTGGGCCGAAGAGAACCTGCCCGACACCGAGCTGCGCAAGTTCCCCAATATCGACAACGCCTATCTGGAACTGCGCACCGGCCGCGTGGACGCGGCCATGCACGACACGCCCAACGTGCTCTACTACATCGCCACCGCCGGCAACGGCCAGGTCAAGGCCGTGGGCGACCAGCAGATGGCGCATCAATACGGCATCGGCTTCCCCAAGGGCAGCGAACTGGTCGGGCCGGTCAACGAGGCACTGGCCAAGATGCGCGAAGACGGCCGCTATGACGCGATCTTCGCCAAGTGGTTCGGCGACTCGTCCGAGTGACCCGTCCACCGGCCGGGCCGCATCGGCCCGGCCACCCCGTCCCCCTGACAACGGAGACCTTCCATGGAAACGGACTGGTCCGTCATCGTCGACTTCCTGCCGCAACTTGCCGAAGGCGCGAAGACGACGATCTACATCACCATCACCGGTCTGATCGGTGGCCTGCTGCTCGGCACGCTGACCGGCCTGATGCGCGCCTATGGCGGGCGCGTCCTGAATGCGCTGGCCTTCGCCTATGTCGAGGTGATCCGCGGCACCCCCATCGTGGTGCAGGTGATGTTCCTCTATTTCGCGCTGCCGGTGCTGGCCGATCTGCGCATCGACCCGATGGCGGCGGCGATCCTGGCCATCGTCATCAACGCCGGCGCCTATATCGCCGAGATCGTGCGCGGGGCCTTTCTGTCAATCGGCAAGGGCCTGACTGAGGCCGGGCTGGCCATCGGCCTGCCGCACTGGAAGGTGCTGGTCTACATCATCGGGCCGCTGGCCTTCCGCCGGCTGATCCCGCCGCTGGGCAACCAGTTCATCGTCAGCCTCAAGGATACCTCGCTGTTCATCGTCATCGGCGTGGGCGAGTTGACCCGCACGGGTCAGGAAATCATGGCTGCCAACTTCCGCGCGGTCGAGATCTGGACGGCGGTCGCCATCATCTACCTTATCATGACCGGCACCCTGAGCCTGATCCTCCGGACCATCGAGAAGCGCATGAGGATCCTATGAGCATCATCGAATTCAAGAACACGTCGAAACATTTCGGCAACCTCAAGGTGCTCGACGAGGTCGACCTCTCGATTGACGCGGGCGAGGTGGTGGTACTGGTCGGGCCCTCGGGCTCGGGCAAATCCACCCTGCTGCGCTGCATCAACGGGCTGGAGACCATCACCTCGGGCGATCTGATCGTCGACGGGCTCAGCGTGACCGGCAGCGCCAGGCAACTGCGCGAGATCCGGCAGGAGGCCGGAATGGTGTTCCAGCAGTTCAACCTGTTCCCGCAGCTCACCGCGCTGCAGAACGTGGCCTTCGGCCCGCGCAAGGTGCGCGGCCTGAGCCGGCAGAATGCGCAAGAGGTCGCCCGCGACCTGCTGGAAAAGGTCGGGCTGCGCGACAAGGCCGATCACTTCCCCGCCGAGCTGTCGGGCGGCCAGCAGCAGCGCGTGGCCATCGCCCGGGCTCTGGCCGTCAAGCCCAAGGTGATGCTGTTCGACGAGCCGACCTCGGCGCTCGACCCCGAGCTGAAGCAGGAGGTTCTCAACGTCATGCGGGCGCTGGCCGAAGAGGGCATGACCATGGTCGTGGTGACCCACGAGATGAGCTTCGCCAAGCAGGTCGGCACGCGCCTGATCTTCATGGAGCACGGCAAGATCGCGGTCGACGGCCACCCGCGCGAGGTGATCGACACGCCGCCCAACGACCGCATGAAGGACTTCCTGCAACATGTCTGAACGCGCGGCACCCCAACTGGGCTGGATCCGGGCGCAAGGCACGCCGCGTGCTCTCGGCCGGAGCCTGGGCCGGGCCGGCCGCGCCGCGGTGCATGACGTCCTGCTGCGCGCAGAGTACTGGAAGGCGGTGACCGACCCCGCCCTGCAGGACCGCGTCCGGGCCATGGCAGCCAATGTGCAAGCGCGGTTTCCCGCGATCTGGGAAGAGATCGAGGGCCTCGCCGAGGGACTGGAACTGCCGTTGGAAAAGGTCTTTGCCTGGAATTGCCGGGGCGACCTGATGTCCAACGTGCCGGACGGCTGCACCACGGTGCAGCTTCCGGGCCCCCGGCCGGTGATCGGCCATAACGAGGATGGGCTGCCCGGTTTCCTCGGGCACGCCTTCGTCGCAAGCCTCGCGCCGCAAGACGGCCCGGGCTTCCTGTCCTTCTGCTATCCCGGCTCGCTGCCCGGGCATACCTTTGCCGTGACCGGGGCGGGCCTCGTTCAGGCCGTCAACAATCTGCGCCTGCACGATGTCGACGCGCGGATGCCCCGCATGGTGACGGGCCGGGCCGTGTTGGGGTGCAGCACGCTCGACGAGGTGCTCGACCTGCTGCGCGGCAACAAGGACGGCGGCGGGTTTCACATGACACTCGCACAGGCCGGCGACGGCAGGCTCGTCAGCGTTGAATTCGGCGGCGGCGCATGTTCGGAAAAGATACTGGACCGGCCTGCGCTGCACGCAAACCACGCGCTGCACCTGCGCCGCGGGACCGACGGGCAGAGCATCACGCGGTCTTCGGCCGACCGGCAGGCGCATGGCGCGCAGCTGGTTTCGGACGGCGCAGCCGATCCGCTCGCCATACTGCGCGACAAGGGCGGCCCCGGCCTGCCGATCCACAGAACCGCCCCCGATGACCCGGATTGCGAGAATACGCTTGCCACCGCGGTTTTCCGCGTGGAAGAAACGGGGGTGGATTGGACGATTTATGACCAGAACTCGAAAACCTCGGTCTTCGAAGGCAGATACAGCCGGACGTGACGGCCCGGCGGCGCCGCCCGAAACGCTGTCTGACCTGCGTGAACTTTCGCTCCGCATCTCGCGCGGCACCGCGCCGGTGTCACTCGGTCCGAAGGCGCGGCAGGCGCTCTCGCGCGTGCTGGAACTTCGGGGCGACCCGGCGCTGTTGTCGATCACGGCGCTCGCCGACAAGCTCGCGGTCAACCCGTCGACCCTGACGCGTCTGGCGCGCAATTTGGGATATGAGGGCTTCACGGCCTTTCAGCAGGTCCTGCTCAACGCCTCGATGGCTGCGCCCGGTCAGTTCTACACCAACCAGGCGCGGACGGCGCTCGAGGGCGAAGACGGCGCCGGTCTCGGAGGTGTGGCGCGCCTTTGCCGCGAAAACCAGGCGAATATCGACCGTTTCCTGGAAATGTGCGACGGAGCGCAATTCCGCGAGGCCGCCCAGATGATCACAGATGCGCGTCGGGTCACGATCCATGGCATCCGGCAGTTCCACGCCTTCGCCAGCTTCCTCGGGTACGGCCTGCGCATGATCCGGTCCGACATCCATCTTCTGGACGGGAACAATCTCGGGACTGCCGAAGGCCTGGCCGCGATGAAACCGGGCGATGTTCTGATTGCGGCCAGCTGTGCGCCCTATTCGGCCCAGGTCGTTGAAACGGCCCTGGCCGCCGCCGAATGCGGGATATCCCTTCTGGCGGTCACCGACTCTGCGAACTCTCCCCTGGTCGGGAAGTCCCGCGTCGCAATCCTCGTTCCTCATGAAACCAGTTTCCTGTCCAACTCGATGACGACATTCGTGCTCGCCGCCGAGTGCCTCATCAACGCGTGCGCCGCGGTCGCACCCGGCAAGGCGAAACATGCCTTGGCCGAACGGGACAAGATGATCAAAAGGCTTCATATCGAGATTTGAGGCGCGAAACCCCGCGCGCCGCCGAGGCAGGGGGCTCGCACTTCTTTTTCACGCCGCAGGCCGAAAGCGTTCAGAATGTTGAAATTCGGGCGTTCTCGGCGGACAAGGCGAATGCGCCCCTTGCTGCGATGGTCGATGTGGTCGCAACGGGGGCGGGAAGCGGCCGTGGGCGGCGTGTTCTCCGATGTCAGCCGAGCGGAGAGTGTTGCCCTTCGAATGCGGGATGCTGCGGTGCGGCCCTGTCTCGGCCAAATCGAAACCATCCTGTCTTTGTCAAAACGACGTGATGACATTGGGCGTGAGGCGCGGGAAGAGAAAAACACACGCTATCCAAGTCCTGATCCCAACTCCACTGATGGAATGGCGAGTGTTATTGAGACCTGATCGGATTGAATTGTCGGAGGACCGAAGAGGTGAGGTTGCTGTCGTTCCGGAGACGTCCAAAGAAACCCCGATCACCCGAGGTATGGCTGCATATCGGCCTGCCAAAATGCGGGTCCTCGTCGATACAGCATTACCTTGCAGAAACAGACGAGGTGAATCGCGCCAAGGGCGTCGTCTATCCTTCCGCCTACAGGTCGGCCGACGGGTATCGAAGCCACCTGCCGCTGGCAATGGCTTCTCGCGGAGAGGACCTGCAAACTGCAATCCGCGAAATTCGGGAGGAAACATCGGGCAGCCGGTGTATCGTCTTGTCCTGCGAAGAGCTTTCCGATGCCTTGCCGGGCGGTGGCGCGCCCAGGCTGGTGCATGCCCTGAATGACGCGTTCGGTCCGGGGCGCGTGCGCATTGTCTGCTATTTTCGAAACACTTTTCAGTTCATCGAATCGAGCTATGCGCAATTTCTAACCGGGGGCCTGTTCTACATCGACAAGGCGGCGTTCTTTTCCTCGGGGCGGTCGTCAATCGGTGATTTCATGGACTGCTTCGAAAGGGACAAGGGGTTTCCGATCTATTCTCCGGCTGGTTTCGTCGAGTGCGTCACCAGCGCGTTTCCGGAAAACCGGGTTGTCTTTCGGTCCATGGAAAAGGAGGATCTCCAGGGCCGCAGCCTGACGGAGGACTTTTGCCATCTGTTAGGAATGCCGCATACCGCGTCGTCCGCGCGGCCCAGGAACAAACGACAGCCAAACCGGCGGATCGCGGCGTTCCAGTATGCGCAACGCGTTTCCGATCCGCAGGCCTTTGCCCGGATTTCCCGCAAGATGCGCGGCTTCCGTTTTGCGCCCAGTGACATCGGTCGACGACCTTTCCGAAACTCCGCAATCAACCTGGACAAAGACGCGGTCGAGCGGATCCGCGCGGTGCTGGAAACAGACAGAGAGACGCTGGGCGCGGTGTTTTCAACCGGTGTGAACGGACTCTTGGAGGACCGGTGGCGGCCAATCGGTGAAGAGGCCGAATTGACCGATGGCGAGAAAGAGGAAATTCGCCGATTTCTGAGGTAAGGTGGATGTGGTGCATTCTCGGGGCAAACAAGCGTCGCATGCGCGTTCAAGCGGCGGATCGGCCGGAACCGGCAAGCGACCGGCGCGCGATCTGACCCGCCCCCCTGCGGTCGGGCATGGCGGGCGAACCCTCTAGAGACCGGCGCGAATAGCACGCCCCCCGGTCACCGGCAGCTAGAGTCCGCTTCGGGCTCGAAGCGGCCGTCGGTTGCAGGGGGGCGACGTCGGCTCGGGGGCGCCCCACGATGCTGGCGCGATCCTTGGACGGACTGATTGAACAGTCGGGCAGGAGAACCTGGGGGCCGGTTCAACGCGGCCCAGCGTTTCAGCTTGCCCCGCTTTCTTTCGTGGTCTGGCGGAACAGCTGCCCCGGGGCATCGGCGGCGACCGGTGCGCCGGAGCATCGGGCAATCCCCCAGGCCAATGCCTGGTTGCTGCTGATTACCGGAAGGCCAAGCGTGCCCTCCAGGTCGTCGATGATGTCCAGCGTGCGCAGATTGGTGCAGGACAGAAAGACCGCCTCCACCCCTGGCCTGCGGCCGACGGACAGGGCGGCCTCGCGGATCGAGGCCGGATCGATACGCGCGACACGCGCCTCGGCTTCTTCGCCGAAGGACGTTGTGGCCGGCACGCGCAGCCCGGCCGCCTCGAATGCCGCGCGGACGGGGCGGGCGACGGCATCGATATAGGGCGAGACGATGGCGACCGACCCCACCCCAAGCCCCGTCAGGGCGGCAAGGGCGGCGGTCAGCGGTTCTGCGACAGCACGGGTTCTTGTCGCGCCCCGGATCAGTGCTGCCACGCGATCGGCCCCGATGAGGGTCGTGCCGGACGTGCAGCCATAGCCAACAACGTCGAACGCCGCCCCCGGCGGCAGAAGGGCAGCGGCCCGCGGCAGATCGGCCTCCATTCGCGCGATCGTGCCGGGGGTCAGGTCGGCGCCTGACGGGATGCGGCTGACATGCAGCGCAACGTCGCGGGCGGGGAACAGGCGGCGGAAATCCTGCTCGATCGTCTCGTCGACCTGAAGCACGATCAGCCCCAGCGTGCCCCGCGCCCCGGCCGGCCCGGTCAGGCGGTAGGCGGCGCGGGTCATGCCGGCAACTCCGGCAGTTCGGCCGGGGCGCGGGCGGACAGAAGTTCGGCCCCGTCTGCGCGCAGGACGATGTTCTCCTCGTGCACCATGATCCGCCCGGGC
Organism: Paracoccaceae bacterium; assembly: GCA_049974865.1. GTDB lineage: Bacteria > Pseudomonadota > Alphaproteobacteria > Rhodobacterales > Rhodobacteraceae > JAGSOU01. Next base: position 11,115 of record JBNGCX010000017.1, on the reverse strand, counting down.
GCGACCTCCACCCCCGGTTCCAGCGTCAGCACCATGCCGGCGCGCAGAGGCGTCTCGTCCCCGGGCAGGAGCGAGGGCCACTCGGTCAGCGACAGGCCCAGGCCGTGCCCCAGCCGGCCAGCGCCCGGCACCGCGCCATGTGCGCGCAGGGCCTCGGAGAGGACATGGTGCAGGTCGCGCGCCGTCATTCCGGGGCGGATGGCGGCGAGCCCGGCCTCCGTCGCGGCAAAGAGAGCAGCATGGGCCCGGCGGGCGGCATCGCTGGCCGGCCCGATGGCGAAGTTGCGGTCGAAATCGCAAAAATACCCCTCCCGCACCGCGCCGGTATCGAGCATCAGCACATCGCCCGCCCGCAGGGCCCGCTCATCGGCGGGCGAAATGACGTCGCCATACCCGTCTGGCCCGGCCCCGCCGGCCACGTAGCTGACCCAGTCGGCGCCTTCCTGCAGCAGCGCGATCTGGAAATCGCGGAACACCTCGGCGAGGGTCCGGCCGGTCCGCGCGAGCTCCGGCACGCGGGCAAAGGCGGCGTCGGCGACGCGGCAAGCGGCGCGGATCTTTCCGATTTCCGGCTCCGACTTGATCTCGCGCACGCGCTGGACGACCGCCGTGGCATCCACGAATTGGCGGTGGCCGATTTGCCGCGCGATGCGGCCGTAGTCGGCCAGCGGCATGCGCAGGTGCGTCTCGGGTCCCATGGGCAGGCCGACCTTCCCGCGCTCCGGGACCAGCGACGCAAGGGTATCGGACAACAGGCTCACCCCGTCATCCGCCGGATCGGGCGCATCCCATGTGCGGATATCGCGCAGCCATGTCCGGCCCATGAGGTCGGCGCCGATCGAGGGGATCACAGCGACGGGGCGGCCTGCGGCGGGGACCACGACGAACCACGGCCGCGCCGGGCTTTCCCAAAAGCGGGTCAGGAAGCCCGACACGTAGAACACATCGGCAGGACTGGTCAGAAGAAGCACATCCAGCCCCTCTCGGGCCATGCCCTCCTGCAGGGCGGAGACCCGGCGGAGGTATTCCTCTGCTGGGAAGACCAGCGACCCGTCAGGCATCTTCGGGGCCTTCCCCGAGGATCGTCGGCACAGGGCTGTCCGGGCGAACCCCCGGCAGATCGGCCAGCCGCGCGACGCCCGCCTGCGCCGCCAGCGCGGGCGCCGCGCGCAGCGGGGGTCGCACGCGGGCAGGACACGGTTCCGGCGATCGGGCGACGGGCAGGGCGCCGCTCGATGGAAGGGGCGTCTGGCCGCGCAGCCCCTTGCCGCGATAGGGGTTCAACAGGCTGTCCGGCACGGGCACCTCCCTCTCCTCGGTTCGTCCAGCATAGCGGGTTGCGCCGGACCGCGCGCGGAATTTTCCTACGTCGCCGTGCCGGTCGGGTGCCTTTACGCGTTTCCGCGCCCTGAGGTCTTGGTTGATCCCGGGTCTGCACGGGTCCTGCGCCCCACCGCGGATGGCCGCCGTTCAGCCTCTGCGCTTGGGGCTTCGCCGCGTCCCGGAAACCTATATCAATTCGGCATAGCTGGTTCTTTTTCTCATGAATTAGGAAAGCCGATACTCTTTAATCGCTGCCTGCAACGGCACACCCGATCACAAATAAACCCGCCGGCGGCCTGGCCAGACCTTTCGAATGCGCCTCAAGAAGCTGCCGAAGAACCAACAGAGAGTATGTTGAAATGACTTACAGAAGAACGGTGGCACGGGCCGGTGCCGCGATCGCGATCGTAACGGCGACGGCTGCATCGGCAGAGATCCAGAGCGTCGAGGTGAACGTTCTCGGATCGGTTTCCTTTCTGTCCTCCTACGAGAATTACGAAGAAGCCTTCTGGAATGATCGGCTGCGCGAGGCGTCGGGTGGCAAGATCCGCGCCAACGCGCGCGGTTTCGACGAGATGGGCCTGAAGGGCGGCGAGATCCTGCGCCTGACCGGGCAGGGCGTCGTCGATATCAGCACCACGGTTCTCGGCTATACTGCATCGGACGATCCCCGCAACGAGGCCGCCGACCTTGCCGGGCTGGCCCCGACCGTCGACGACGCGCATGCGATCGCCGAAGCCTACGAGCCGGTGCTCGATTCCTATTTCGCCGACAAATACGGGGTGAAGGTGTTGGCGACCTGGCCCTACCCGGCGCAGGTCTTCTACTGCAACACCGAGATCAAGGACCTCTCCGATATCGACGGCAAGAAGGTCCGCACCGGCAACCGCACGCTGTCGGAATTCGTCGCCGCGCTGGGCGGCACCGGCGTCACGATGGCCTTTGCCGATGTGATCCCGGCACTGCAGACCGGCGTGGTGGATTGCGCGATCACCGGCACCCTGTCGGGCAATTCGGCCAAGTGGTTCGAGGTGGCCAGCCATCTCTACGCCCTTCCCGTGGGCTGGAGCACGATGGTGACCACGGCCAACCTGTCCTTCTGGGACCGGCTGAACCCGGAAACGCAGTCCTTCCTTCAGGCCGAGTTGAAGGCGCTGGAAGACGAGATCTGGGTCGGCGCCGGGCAGGAGACCCAGGACGGGATCAACTGCAATATCGGGGCCGATCCCTGCACGGTGGGGGTCAAGGCCGACATGACCCTCGTCCCGGTCAGCGACGCCGACAGGGACCTCCTGGACAAGATCACCAAGGACGTCATTCTGCCCAAATGGGCCGAACGCTGCGGCGCCGATTGCGTTGCGGAGTTCAACCAGACGATCGGCCCGGTCATCGGCATGACGACGGAAGTGAACTGACATGTCTCTGAACGAGACCAATACACGCAAGGCTCCGGGGGCGTTCGCGCCTCTGGACCGCGCGCTGGGCTTTGCCGGCAAGCTGGGCCGGGTTTCGACCTGGGTGTCCGGCTTTGCCCTGGTCGCCGTCTGCATCCTGGTCACCGCCGAGGTGCTGCTGCGCAAGTTCTTCAACGTGACGCTCGGCGGGATGGATGAGATCACCGGCTACGTTTTGGCCGTCTCGGTGTCCTGGGCGCTGACCTTCGCGCTGATGGAGCAGGCTCATATCCGCATCGACGTGCTTTACAACCTGGTGAACCGCCGCCCGCGGGCCGTCCTCGACCTGCTCGGCCTCGCCAGCATGGCCGGCTTCATGTTCCTCGTGACCTACTGGGCCGGCAGGTTGCTGCAGACCACGCTGCAATTCGGCTCGACCTCGAACAGCGCGCTTCAGACGCCGCTGTGGCTGCCGCAGTCGCTGTGGCTGGGCGGGCTGGTGTTCTTTTCGCTGACCCTGCTGCTGCTGTTCCTGCGCGCCATCGCCTTTCTGCTGAGCGGGGATGTCGGGGGGGTCTCGCGGATCGCCGGTATCAAGACCGTCGAGGACGAGATCGAAGAGCAGGCCGTCCTGCCCCGGACCGAACACGCCACACAAGGATAAGACCCATGCTGGCCACCGCTCTTTCCACGTTGATCGTTCTGATCCTCCTCAGCCTGCCGGTCGCCGCGGTGATGGGCGTGCTCGGCCTGATCCTGGCCGAGCTGTTCTCGCCGATGCCGCTGGTCCGCACGCTGGGCGATATCGCCTGGTCCACCAGCACCAACAACCTGCTGGTGGCGATCCCCATGTTCGTGCTTCTGGGCGAGATCCTGCTGCGCACCGGCGTGTCGTCGCGCATGTACATGGCGCTGTCACACTGGCTGGGCTGGCTGCCGGGCGGGCTGATGCATTCCAATATTGGCACCTCGGCCATGTTCGCCGCGACCTCGGGGTCGTCGGTGGCCACCGCCGCCACGGTGGGCACCGTCGCTTTGCCCGAGGTGCCGGTCTATGGCTATAATGAGCGGCTGTTTCTGGGCACCCTGGCCGCCGGCGGCACGCTGGGCATCCTGATCCCGCCCTCGATCAACATGATCATCTTCGCGGTCATGACGAACACCTCGCTGCCCAGCCTCTACCTGGCGGGCATTCTGCCGGGGCTGCTTCTGGCCGGGCTGTTCATGGCGCTGATCGCCGCGGCTTGCCTGGTCAAGCCCGAATGGGGCGGGCAGCGCATCGTGACGAGCTGGCGGGCGCGGCTGGCCAGCGTGCCGCACCTGCTGCCGCCCGCCGCCATCTTCGCGGTGGTGGTGGGGTCGATCTATGCCGGCTTCGCCACCCCGACCGAGGCCGCGGCGCTGGGTGTGATCGCGGCGCTGATCCTGGCGGCGGCCTTCCGGGCGCTCAGCATCCCGGTGCTGCTGGCCGCCTTCGAGGGCACGATGCGCACCACCGCGATGATCATCCTGATCATCATCGCCGCCTATTTCCTGAACCTGGTCTTTTCCGCCATCGGTCTCGCCGCGGCGATGGAGCACTTCGTCAGCACGCTGGGCCTCGGGCCCTACCAGACGGTCCTGGTGATCGCGGGCTTCTACATCATCCTGGGCTGTTTCATGGAGACGTTGTCGATGATGATCGCCACCGTGCCCATCGTCACCCCTATCGTGGTCTCGCTGGGCTTCGACCCGGTCTGGTTCGGCATCGTGCTGATGCTGCTGCTGGAAACCGCGCTGGTGACCCCGCCCATCGGCCTGAACCTGTTCGTGGTGCAGAGCATCCGACCCGCGCGAGGGACGATGAACGACGTCATGATGGGGGCGATGCCCTTCGTCGGCGTCCTGCTGGTGATGATCGGCCTCGTGATCGCCTTCCCGTCGATCGCGCTCTGGCTGCCCGGGATGATCCGCTAGACCGATGGACGACAGGAGCTGCAACATGGACGCAACCGGGCCTTTTTCGGACCACGTCATCGCGACCCGCTACCGGGACCTTTCCGAGGAGACCCGGGCGGCGGCCCGCCGCCTGATCCTCGACACCATCGGCGTCGGGCTGGCCGGCAGTTCGGGCCAGTGGGCCGAAGAGCTGTTCGCCGCGGGCGCGGGCTGGGGGCAGGGCGCCCCTTGCCGGGTCTTCGGCCGGACGGGGCGGTTCCCGCCGGGGCTGGCCGCGCTCTACAACGCCTATTGCGTCCACAACTCCGAGTTCGACTGCCTGCACGAAGAGGCCGTCGTGCATGCGCTGACGGCGATCCTGCCGGCCGCGCTGGCCGCGGCCGAACAGCGGGGCGGCGTGCCGGGGACGGCCCTGATCGAGGCGGTGGTCGCCGGTGTCGATGTCGCCGCTGCCATCGGCCTGGCAGGCACCGCCCCGATGAAGTTCTTTCGCCCCGCCGTGGTCGGCGGCTTCGGCGCCGTTGCCGCCGCCGGCAAGATCGCCGGGCTCGACCGGGACCAGATGTTGAACGCCTTCGGCGCGCAATACGCGCAGTCCGGCGGCTCGATGCAGGCGCATGAGGAGGGCACGATGCTGCTCGCCCTCCAGATCGGCTTCAACGCCCGCGCCGCGGTCGAGGCGGTCGACCTGGCCCGCGCCGGGCTGGCGGCTACGCAGAACACGCTCCAGGGCCGGTTCGGCTATTTCAACCTGTTCGAGGACGCGGTCGACGTCGCGCCCGTGCTGGCCCGGCTTGCCGGGGTCCGGCGGATCGAACAGGTTGTGGAAAAACCCTTTCCTACGGGTCGGGCGACGCATGGCGCGATCGAGGCGGTGATGCGCCTGCAGGCCCGCCGCCCCGCCGAGCCGGGGAGGCTTCGCCGCATCGCGGTGACCGTCTCGCCGGTGGCCCATTCGCTGGTCGGGCGGCCGGCAAGGCCCGGCATGCTGGCCAATTATGCGCGGCTTTGCCTGTCCTATTGCCTGGCCCGCTGCCTGATCGACGGGCGGGTCGGGGTGGATCATTTCACCCCCGGCGCGCTGGCCGAGCCGGGGCCGCTGGCGCTGGCCGAGCGGATCGAGGTGCGGACCTTCGACATGGCCGAACCCAGCGCCTTCGGCCCCAGCCGCGTGAGCCTCGAATACGCCGACGGCTCGACCGAAACCGAGACCGTCAGGCAGGCCCTCGGTCATCCCGGGAACCCGGTGTCCGGCGAACAGCGCATGGCCAAGTTCCGGGCCAATTGCCGGGCGGCGGCATTCCCCCTGGCGGACGAGGCCGCATCAGCGCTGGCCGAGCGGATCGAAGGCCTGGACAGGCTGGACGATGTCGGCAACCTGATGGACCTGGCCTGCCCACAGGCCGGCTGACCTTAGCGGCGGGCTATCCCTTGGGGATGATGCCTTGCCACTGGCCCTCGGCCGCCAGGTCGCGCACGATTTCGGCGCAGAGCTGGGCGACGATGCGCATGGGGGTGCGCACCGGGTGGTGGGTCGTGGTGGCCAGAACCAGGATTCGTCTGAGCTGCTGCGGGTCGATCTGGGTGGCCGTGATGCGCCCCTCGGCGATGTCCCGTTGGACCGCGTTATAAGGCAGGATGGTCGCCACGGAGCCGTCCTCGACCATGCGGACGAGGGTCATGAGGGAATCGACCTCGTATTCCACGGTTAGCTCGACTCCTATGTCGTTGCAGACCTGGTCGAGAAGCGCACGCAGCCCGTGGCGGCGGCTGGGCAGGACCATGGGCTGCCCGGCAAGGTCGGGGACACTCAGCAGGGCGGTCCCGGACTGGGGGGAGGCGCCTGACTGCAGAAGATACAGGCTTTCATGCAGCAGCTCGTCGGCGACGTAATGCTTGGTGCGCGGCGCCTTGTAGAACAGTGCCACGTCGATATGGCCGGTGGTCAAAAGCTCGCTGACATCGCCGCTGAAGGCCTCGACGATGCGCAGGTCGACGCCCGGGTGGCGTTTGCGCAGGGCCTGCAGCAGGGGTGGCACCAGGATGTGGCTTTCGGTGGGGGGCACGCCCAGCGTCACCTTGCCCTCGACGACGCCCTTCAGCTTGCGGACGTCGTGCTCCAGTTCGCTCAGGTCGTTCAGGATCTTGCGGACCCGGCCCTCGAAGAAGGTCCCGGCGCCGGTCAGCTTCATCCCGCGGCCGGTGCGGTGGAACAGCGTGACGCCCAGTTCCTCTTCCAGCATCCGGAGCTGGCGGCTGATCGCGGGCTGCGCCACCGACAGTTTGACGGCGGCGCGGGAGACGCTGGACTCCTCGGCAAGCGCGACGAAATAATGGAGTTGGCGCATTTCCATGGGGTGGGCGTTCCGGCGGTTCGCGTCTTCCTGCACTCGCGGCAGCGGGTCGCCGCCAGATCGATCCTCGAACAGTAGAGCAGAAAAACGCTTTTGCAAAGAAACCGCCGGAAGGGTCCTCAGCCGTTCACCCGGTCGAGCAGGGCGCGGGCGTCGGGCTGGTCCTCGAGCGACCAGATCGTGTCCAGCACCTCGCGCGCGCGGGCGTCGGACAGGATACCCGACACGCAGTCCATGAACTTCTGTTCGACCTCGGCATCCGACAGCGGGTTCTGCGGTCCGCCGCGATAGCGGTCGTCCGAGAATTTCCGCAGGGTCCGGCCCGATTTCGTGACCACCTCGATCCGCGACAGGATCTTGTCATGCCCCATCGCCGCGATATCGGGGTCGAACTGGGTCTCGACCCGCTGCTGCATCGCCTGGCATTCCGGGCTCTGGACGAAGGCGTCGGTGAACTCGGCCTTGCCGGCGCGGCCGGTCAGGATGATCGCCGACAGCAGGAAGGCCATGCAGAACTTGCCCTCCAGTTCGGTCTGCGCGGTGCGGAACCGGATCGGGTGCAGGATGTTGTTGGAGGCGAAGAGCGTCACCTTCTCGATGTCATCGGGCGCGAGGCCGTTCTCCTCCATCAGCGCCTTCATCGCGTCCATCGAGGGATGGGTGAGCACGCCGCAGGGGTAGGGCTTGATGCTGACCCCGGGGTCGGTCAGCGAGAACGGGTTGCCGAACCGGCCCAGAACCAGGTCCGCCTCGCCACCGCGCCCCGCGACCGAGAGATAGCCCCATTGGCCGTCCAGCGCGGCGTCGTTGAAGGTAAAGCCTTCGCGCGCGAGCAGGGCGCTGGTGACGCCATTCTCCGACGACCGGCCGACATGCATGGGCTTGCCCATTGTGCCGAAATTCGCCCGGATGCCGGCGGCCATCGACGCCGCCCCGCCGAGCACCTGCGCCGTGCGGTCCGCGTTGAGCCCCAGGATGCGCGCCGACGCCGCGGCCGAGCCGAAGGTGCCGATCGTCCCGCTGGTGTGGAAGCCCAGGTTGTAGTGGTCGGGGTTGATCGCCTCGGCGATCTTGCACTCGACCTCGACCCCGGCGACGAAGCCGACGAGGAAGTCCGCGCCGGTCACGCCGTCTTCGATCTCCGCCAGGGCCAGCACGGCCGACAGCGGCGGCACGGTCGGGTGGGTCAGTAGGCCGTAGGGGCGGTTCGGCCCCTCGGCGACCTGTGTATCGTCCCAGTCCATGGCGTGGCCGGCCAGCCCGTTCCAGAACGCCGCCTGCTGGGGCGAAACCCTGAGGTCCCGATTGCCGATGGGGCGCGCGACGGGCGTTGCGCCGGTCTCGGCAAGGTAGCGGGCGGCGATCTTCAGCGCCTCCTGCTCGGTCCCGGCCAGCATGACGCCGAGCCCGTCGATGATGCAGCGCTTGGCGATATGGCGGGTGTGCTGCGGAATGTCCTCGAGAGCCAGGGACGAGGCGAAGCTTGCGGCGTCGCCTGTCAGGGTGCGGGTCGTTATATTGGCGTCTTTCATTGATTGTCTCCGTTCCACGCATGGATGAGGTCCGCGCTGTCGCAAACCAGCCCGAAGCGGGCGTTGGCGGTTTTCAGGGTGGCTTCGTGCAGCGCCCTGTCCCACGAGGCGCAGGCGTCGCGGGGCAGGGCGGTGTAATGGCCAGTCTCGAAGGCGTCGCGCATTGTGCTTTCGACGCAGACATTGGTCGACACGCCCGTGGGCACGACCGAGCGGATGCCGCGCGCCCGCAGGACGGTATCGAGATTGGTGCCCTTGAAGGCGCTGTAACGGTGCTTGCGGATCACCGGCTCGCCCGGCTGCGGCGCCAGCGCCTCGATGAACTCCGCGCCCTCGCTGCCCTCCATCGCGATCCGGTCCGAGGCGTAGGTGGCGCGGCGGCGCTGCGCGAGCCACGGCGCGGTGTCGCTGCGGTGATGCTCCAGCGTCCAGAACCCGACATGACAGATCAGGACGCCTGCCCGCCGCGCCGCATGGAGCAGGTTTTCCAGCGTCGGGACGATCGCCTGTGCTGCGTCCAGAGGCCGCCCGGCCCGGCTGGTGGCGTAGCCGTCGAGGCAGAAATCCTTCTGCATGTCGATGATCAGCAGCGCCGTGTGCCCGGGCGCGAAGCGCTGCGCGAAATCGGCGAGGATAGGCGGTTCGTATCCTTTCATTCGGCGCGCTCCCGTGCGAACCAGTCGGCGATCTGCGAACCGGTCATGAAGGCCACGTCGTCGCGTGCCTGCAGCAGGTCGAGCATGCGCACCAGGTAGGGGAAGCGGTGGGCGACCCCGATCAGGTGGGGGTGCAGGCCGATGCCCAGCACCTTGGCGCCCGCAGGCTCGGTCGCGGCGGCGAAACAGTCGAGCGTCGTCTGGAGCCGCTGGAACATCTCGGCCGAGCTGTGTTTCTCCACCGCGTAGATCACCGAGTCGTTCAGCTCGAGCGTGTAGGGCATGGCGATAAGCCTGCGGGGATCGGCTCGCATCCAGTGCGGCACGTCATCCACGCTCCAGTCGCAGAGATAGTCGATCCCTTCCGCGGCCAGGATATCCGGCGTGGCATCGGTTTCGCGCAGCCCGGGGCTGAGCCAGCCGCGCACCGGTCCGCCGGTGAAGGCCCGGAGTTTCTCCAGCGTGCTGCGGATGACGTCGCGCTCTCCGGCATCGGCGCTCAGCCCCGTCTGGTGCATCCCGTGGCCGACGAATTCCCAGCCCGCGGCGCGGATCGCCTCGGCGCAGTCCGCGTAGGTGTCGATCGCGGTCGCGTTGATGCTGGCCGACACCGGCAGTCCGCGCGCGTCGAAAAGCGACAGTAGCCGCGCCATGCCCGCCCGCATCCCGTAGTCGGCCCAGCAGAAATTGGGCACATCCGGTACCTGTTCGCGCCCGTGCGGCGGGGTCAGCAATTTGCGCGGCATCGCCCGGTCGAAGGGCCAGTGTTCTATATTCACGACCAGGTTCACGATCAGGCGCTTGCCTTCGGGGCCGTTCAGCGGCCTATGCCGGTTCGCCAGCCGGTAGGGTATGCGCGGATTGGCCTGGAACGCGCCCTTTGGCGGCACGTCGGGTGACGAGAAATCGTCCATTGTTTTTCCTGACTAGTAGCGGCTTTGTTCTTGGTGGTCTCGCGCGGGCCCTGTCCAAAGGTCCGCGCGGCATCCGCACGGAGATGCCGCCGTCAGGATGTCAGCGGGCGTTTTCCCTTTCCAATCCCGATGGGTGCAACCGGTTATAACTATTCGAGATAGCGCCGCGCCCGGCTCATTGCGCCATGTCGCCGCCGACGCCGGAACGGATCAGCGAATCGACCAGCGCGCGGGCGCTGCGAGGCAGGGCCGAGCGGCCGCGCACCGCGACGCAGCGGTCGCGAAGCGCCCAGTCGTCCGACAGCCGGACCAGCGACAGGCGCATGGTGCGGGCGTGGCGGCGGGCGGCGGATTCGGGCACGACGCCGATGCCCACGCCGGCCTCGACCAGCCGGCACATCGCCTCGAAGCTGCGCACCTGGATGCGCAGGGCGCGCTCGTAGCCGTTCTTCTCCATCAGGCCGCGCAGGAAGGCGAGCAGCGTGCTGCCCTCGTGCAGGCCGATATGTTCGTGTTCCAGCGTCTCGGCGAAGGGCAGCTCTTCTCGGCGGGCAAGGGGGTGGTCGCGCGGCGTGGCCAGCAGCAGGCGGTCGGTGGAAAAGCGGATCACCTCCAACTCGCCCGCCTCCGCCTCGCCCGAGAAGATGCCGAGATCGGCGGTGCCGTCCTGGATGCCGCGCAGGATGTCGTGGGTCAGCCGTTCCTGCAGATCGACGGTCAGGCGCGGGTGGTCGGCCAGGAACCCAGCCAGGAATTCCGGCAGGAACTCGGTCACCGCGGTGGTGTTGGCGAAGATCCGGACATGGCCGCCGATATCGTCGCCCGCGAAGTCGTCCTTCAGGAAATCGACCTGCCGCAGGATCAGGCGGGCGTGGTGCAGCAGGGTCTCGCCGGCCTGCGTCAGGCTGACACCCTTGTTGCTGCGATAGATGACCTGCGCGCCCAGCTGCTCTTCCAGCGCGCGGATGCGGGCGCTGGCGGCGGGGGGCGACAGGAAGGCGCGG
>JBNGCX010000016.1:0-63896 GCA_049974865.1 Paracoccaceae bacterium | reverse complement strand
CTTCCACGGCGGCGGCGGCGACGACCGCATGCTCGGCCGGCTGGGCGACGACCTCCTCGCCGGCGGCGCGGGCAACGATACGCTGAACGGCGGCGACGGGGCGGACACCTTCGTCTTCACCGATGGCGACGGCGCCGACGAAGTGATCGATTTTGCCGTCGGGATCGACACGCTGCGCCTTGACACCGGGCTATGGGGCGCGCCGTTGGCGGCAGTCCAAGTGGTGGCGCAGTTCGCCAGCGTGCAGGGCGGCAACGTGGTCTTCGACTTCGGCAGCGGCGACACGCTGACGCTGGCCGGGCTGGGATCCTTGACCGGGCTGGAGAACGACCTGGTGATCCTTTGACGCGGGGCGAATGCCTTGGCGAGCACCTTTCCCGGGCCCGCGCCACGCCCGCCACTTGATCGCGGCACGGCGCGGCGACGGCAACGATCGCCGCGTGCATTCCCGGAGCGACCCGGAGGCGTTACGATACGGGATTACCCCCTGTTCCCGAGGGCCCCGTCACTCCGCCGCGTCATGGCAACAGCCATCCTTGTCGGCCGCCAGGGCCCCGAGGTCATCCAGGATCGGGCAATCGGGGCGGTGATCCCCGGCGCAGGATTTCACCAGCCGCGCAAGCGTCGCGCGCATCGACTGAAGCTGCGCGATCTTTTCGTCGATCCGGTCCAGGTGATCCCGGGCGATGCGTTTCACGCTGGCGCTTTCGCGGCTGTCATCCTCGTAGAGCGCCAGGAGATTGCGGCAATCCTCGATGGTGAAGCCCAGCGCGCGGGCGCGGCCCAGAAAGGCCAGCTTGTGCAGGTCCACGTCCCGGAACATGCGGTAGCCGTTCTCGCTGCGCAGCGGCTTCACCAGGCCGATATCCTCGTAGTAGCGAATGGTCTTGGCGGGCACCCCGGATTGCCGGGCGACATCTCCGATATTCATTTCGTTCTCCTTCTTACTCGGCCGGTGCCGGCGCGGGCGCCGCCACCCGGGCCGGCATGTCGGCCTGTTCGTCCATGGATGGCCGGATCCGGCGCAGGCGCAGCGCGTTGGTCAGCACGAAGACCGACGACAGCGCCATGGCGCCCGCGGCCAGGACCGGCGACAGCAGCAGCCCGAAGGCCGGGTAGAGCACCCCGGCCGCCACCGGGATCAGCGCTGTGTTGTAGCCGAAGGCCCAGAACAGGTTCTGGCGGATATTCCGCATGGTCTGGCGCGACACCTCGAAGGCGTTGACCACACCGCGCAAGTCGCCCGACATCAGCACCACATCCGCCGACTCGATGGCCACGTCGGTGCCGGTGCCGATGGCGATGCCCACATCCGCAGCGGCCAGCGCGGGGGCGTCGTTGATGCCGTCGCCGACAAAGGCGACCCTGCGCCCGCCGCCGCGCAGTTCCTCCAGCGCGGCGACCTTGCCGTCCGGCAACACGCCCGCGACCACGTGGTCGATGCCGGTTTCGCGCGCGATGGCCTCGGCGGTCTCGCGCTTGTCGCCGGTGATCATGGCGACCTTCAGGCCCTGCGCGTGCAGCGCCGCGATGGCCGTCGCGCTGGCCGGTTTCACCGGGTCCGCGACCGCGATCACCGCGGCGACCTGTCCGTCGATGGCGGCGAACAGCGCCGTGCGCCCGCGCGCCGCCAGTTCCGCCTCGCGGCCGGCCAGCGCGCCGGGCGCCAGCCCTTCGCGGGCCATCAGGCGGTCAGCCCCGATCAGCACGTCGCGCCCGTCGACCGTGGCCCGGACGCCATAGCCGGGGATGGCCTCGAACCGCTCCACCGCGTGGCGCGGCGCGGCCTCGGCCCGGGCGGCGCGGATAGTCGCCTCGGCGATGGGATGTTCGGACTGCTCTTCGACGGCGGCCACGAGGCCGAGCACCTCCGCGCGATCAAACCCTTCGGCAAGGACCATATCCGTCAGCTCGGGACGGCCCTCGGTGACCGTGCCGGTCTTGTCCAGGGCCACGACGTCAACCGAAGTCAGCTGCTGCAGCGCGTCGCCCTTGCGGAACAGCACCCCCATCTCGGCGGCGCGGCCCGTCCCGACCATGATCGAGGTCGGCGTGGCCAGCCCCATGGCGCAGGGGCAGGCGATGATCAGCACCGACACGCCCGCGACCAGCGCCAGCGTCAGCGCCGGGCTGGGCCCGGCGAAAAGCCAGACCAGCACGGTCAGCGCGGCGATGCTCATCACCGCGGGCACGAACCACAGGGTGATCCGGTCAACCAGCCCCTGGATGGGCAGTTTCGCGCCCTGCGCCTCTTCGACCATGCGGATGATCTGCGACAGCGTGGTGTCCGCGCCGACCCGCGTCGCGCGGAAGCGGAAGCCGCCCGCGCCGTTCACGGTGCCCCCGGTGACCGGATCGCCGGGGGCCTTGGCGACCGGCACCGGCTCGCCCGTGATCATGCTTTCGTCCACGCGGCTTTTGCCCTCGGTCACCTCGCCGTCGACGGCGATGCGCTCGCCGGGGCGGACGACCAGAATGTCACCGGCGCGCAGTTCCTCCAGTGCGACCTCCACCGGCTCTCCGCCCCGCATGACGCGGGCGGTGCGGGCCTGCAGGCCCAGCAACTTCTGGATCGCGGCCCCTGTGCGCCCCTTGGCCCGCGCCTCCAGGAACCGGCCCAGCAGGATGAGCACGACGATCACCGCCGCCGCCTCGAAATACACCGCCCGGACGCCCTCGGGCAGCAGCGACGGCAGGAAGGTCGCCACCACCGAATAGGCATAGGCCGCGCCGGTGCCCACGGCGACCAGGCTGTTCATGTCCGGCGCCCCGCGCAACAGCGCCGGTATCCCCTTGGCGTGGAACCCCCGCCCCGGCCCGACCAGGACCGCCGTCGTCAGGGCGAACTGGATCAGCCAGCTGGCCTGATGGCCGATGGTCCGGCCGATGAGGTCGTGCACGCCCGGGATGAGGTGACCGCCCATCTCCATCAGGAAGACCGGCAGCGCCAGCGCGGCCGCGACAAGGGTCCTGCGCGCCATCTCGCGCGCCTCGGCGTCCTTGCGGGCGGCGCGATCCTCCGGCTGCGCGGCTTCGGCCAGCTCGGCCGGGTAGCCCGCCTCGGCGGCGGCCGCGATCAGTGCCGAGGGGTCCACGGCGCCTTCCAGGTAGGTGATGGTCGCCGTCTCGGCGGCCAGGTTCACGTTCACGTCCAGAACCCCGGGCACCGCCGCCAGCGCCTTGTCCACCCGCCCCACGCAAGAGGCGCAGGACATCGACGCGACGTTCAGCGTCACCGAGGCGCGACGGGCCGGATAGCCCAGTTCATCCAATGCCGAGGCGACGTCTTCCAGCCGCGCGCCGTCCTCGACGCCAAGCTGCGCGGTCTCGCTGGCGAGATTGACGGAAACGTCGCTCACACCTTCCAGCGCGTTCAGCGCGCGGTCCACGCGCCCGACGCAGGAGGCGCAGGACATCCCCTCGACCGACAATTTGCAATGCTGCACTTGCGACATGTGCGACTCCATTCACTGGTTTCGCCATTCCACTTAAGGGTTCCAATCACTGGAAGGTCAAGAACAACGCGAAAATTTTTTCTCCGCCCTTGACCTTCCAGCGGCGGAGCACCCCAGCTTCGCGGCAGTGAAAGGAGATAACCTTATGAAATTCAACGTTCCCGACATGAGCTGCGGCCACTGCACGGCCGCCATCGAGAAGGCGATCAAGGCGGCGGATGCGAACGCGAAGGTGGAGTGCGACCTGGCCGCGCGCAGCGTCGCGGTCCAAAGCGCGCTGGACGAAATCGCTGTGAGCGCCGCGATCAGAGGTGCCGGCTACGACTCCAGCGTCGTGGCGGCCGCCTGACAGGCCTCGGCCGGAAAAATGCGGCGGCGCGCGCAGGTCAACCGGGCCATTCGCGCGCCGACGCGCCTTGACCTTCCAGCAACTGGAGGGACCATTCTCGCAAGAGTAACGCCGCAAGGAGGCTCTGATGACGGGCCAACACCACCAAGGCGAGACGAAGCATCCGGAAGGCGCCCGGACGGCCACCGACCCGGTCTGCGGCATGAGCGTCGAGATCAGCGCCGACGCCCGGTCGCGCGACTTCGACGGCGACAGGTTCTATTTCTGCTCGGACGGCTGCCAGGCCCGGTTCGACGCGGACCCCTGGTTCTACGCCTCGGGCAACGCCGAAAAGGCCGGGCAGCAGGCCCAGCCCGGCACGCAATACACCTGCCCCATGCACCCCGAGATCATCCGCGACGCGCCGGGGGCCTGCCCGATCTGCGGCATGGCGCTGGAACCGATGGTGCCCAGCGACGAACCCAGCGAAGAGCTGACCGATTTCACCCGGCGGCTGTGGATCAGCGTCGCCGCGGCCGTGCCTCTGATCGTCCTGACCATGGGCGAGATGGTCGGGCTGCCCGTTCGAGACTGGCTCGGCCACTCTGTCGCGGTCTACTTGGAATTCCTTCTGGCCACGCCGATCGTCCTCTGGGCGGCGCGGCCGTTCTTCCGCCGCGGATGGGAGTCGATCCTCAACATGTCGCCGAACATGTGGACGCTGATCTCGCTGGGCGTCGGCGCGGCCTATTCCTATTCGGTCGTCGCCACCTTCCTGCCCGGCGTCTTCCCCGAACAGTACCGCACGGGCAACGGCGTGGGCACCTATTACGAGGCCGCCACCGTGATCGTCGCGCTGATCTTCGTGGGCCAGGTTTTGGAGCTGCGGGCGCGCGAGCGCACCGGCGACGCCATCAGGGCGCTGATGGACCTCGCCCCCAAGACAGCGCGCCGCATCCTGCCAGACGGCACCGAATACGAGGCTCCGCTGGAAAACGTGGTCGAGGGCGACCTGCTGCGGGTGCGCCCGGGCGACAGCATTCCGGTGGACGGCGAGGTGGTCGAGGGCCATTCCGCGGTCGACGAAAGCATGATCACGGGCGAGCCGGTACCGGTGGAGAAGGCGCAGGGCGACCGGGTCACGGGGGGCACGATCAACAAGAACGGCACGCTGGCGATCCGCGCCACGCAGGTCGGCGCGGACACGGTGCTGGCCCAGATCGTCGAGATGGTGGCGGGCGCCCGGCGCTCGCGCGCGCCGATCCAGGGGCTGGCGGACAAGGTCTCGGCCGTGTTCGTGCCCACGGTGGTGATCACCGCGATCATCGCCTTTGTGGTGTGGCTGGCGTCCGGACCCGAGCCGGCGCTGGCCTTCGCCATCACCTCGGCGGTCTCGGTGCTGATCATCGCCTGCCCCTGCGCGCTGGGCCTCGCCACGCCGATCTCGATCACCACCGCCGCCGGGCGCGGGGCGCAGGTGGGCGTGCTGATCAAGGATGCCGAGGCGCTGGAGCGCATGGCGCGGGTCGACACGCTGATCGTGGACAAGACCGGCACGCTGACCGAGGGCCGGCCGAGGCTGACGGATGTGGTGGCCCTGGGCGAGATCGGCGAGGACAGGCTCCTCGCCCTCGCCGCCGCGCTGGAGCGCGGATCGGAGCACCCGCTGGCCGAGGCCATCGTGGAAGGCGCCGCCGAGCACGGCCTTGAGATCGAGCAGCCCACGGCGTTCGAAGCGGTCACCGGCAAGGGGGTGCAGGGCACGGTCGGCGGCGCGCCGGTGGCGTTGGGCAACCCGGCGATGATGCGCGAGATCGGCCTCGATACGGGCCCGGCCGAGGAGGCGGCGGACCGGCTGCGCAGCGACGGCAAGACCGCGATGTATGTCGCGGTCGACGGCGCACTGGCCGGGCTGATCGCCGTGGCCGACCCGATCAAGGACACCACCGAGGGTGCCATCCGGACCCTGCACCGGCAGGGCCTGCGGGTGATCATGGCCACCGGCGACAACCGGCGCACGGCCGAGGCGGTGGCCAGACGGCTGGGCATCGACGAGGTGCGCGCCGGCGTGCTGCCCGAGGACAAGAAGACCCTGGTCGAGGAACTGCGCGCGCAGGGCGCCTCCATCGCGATGGCCGGGGACGGGGTCAACGACGCGCCGGCCTTGGCCGCAGCGGATGTCGGCATCGCCATGGGCACCGGTGCCGATGTCGCGGTCGAAAGCGCGGGGATCACGCTGTTGAAGGGTGACCTGCTGGGCATCGTCCGGGCGCGGAAACTCGCCCGCGCCACGCTGCGCAACATCAAGCAGAACCTGTTCTTCGCCTTCGTCTACAACGCGGCGGGCGTGCCGGTCGCGGCCGGGGTCCTGTACCCGGTCTTCGGCCTGCTGCTCTCGCCGATGATCGCCGCGGCGGCGATGAGCTTCTCGTCGGTCTCGGTGATTTCCAACGCGCTCCGGCTGCGGCGTGTGCAGTTGTGAAAGGGCTGCGGCTGCGCCCCCTCGGAACAAGTTGAGGGGGCGCGACACCTGTGATTACCCGAAGGCCGAGATCAGCATCCGGACCGCGGTGATCCCCAGGAACAGGGCAAAGCCGCGCTTTACCCATTTCGCGTCCAGGTCATGGGCCAGCTTGGCCCCCACCGGCGCCAGCGCCGTGGTGAAGGGGATGATGATCAGCACCGCCGGCAGGCTGACATAGCCGGCCGAAAGCGGCGGCCGCTCCGGCACGCCCAGCCCCGACAGCACGAAGCCCGCCACCGCCGGCAGCGCGATGATCAGCCCGAAGGCCGCCGCCGTGCCCACCGCCCGGTGGATGGGGAAGGAGAAGGCCGCCAGCGTGGGCACCCCCAGCGTGCCGCCGCCGATCCCCATCAGCGACGAGACCAGCCCGATCGCGCCAGCGATCCCGGCATTGGCGGCGGGCGATTGGGGCAGATGCCCGGACAGCACCAGCGTGCGCGGCGTGGCCAGGTTGACCGACACCAGCAGGGCGACGAAGCCGAAGATCATCTTCAGCCCCGCCGGGTCGATGAACCGCGCCAGCAATCCGCCCGCCAGCGCCCCCAACCCGATCGGCACGCCCCATTTGCGCAAGAGCGGCATCTCCACCGCCCCCCGCCTGTGATGCGCCCGCATCGACGAGACGGCGGTAAACACGATGGTGGCCAGCGATGTCGCCACCGCCATGTGCATGGACAGCGTGTCGGGGAAGTCGATGAAGGTGAACAGCCAGAACAGGACCGGCACCAGCACGATCCCGCCGCCCACCCCCAGGAACCCGGCCATCAGCCCGGCCACGACGGCCGCCGCCCCCAGCCCGAGGGCAAGCGGCAGGTAGGATGCAATCTCGTTCATGCCGCTCACCATCCGATCGCCTGCGGCAGCCAGGTGGCGATGCCGGGCACGGTGAACAGCAGCAACAGCGCCACGGCCTGGATGGCGATGAAGGGCAGCACCCCACGATAGATCATCGAGGTGGTGACCCCCTTCGGCGCCGCCCCCTTGAGGAAGAACAGCGCCCAGCCGAAGGGCGGCGTCAGGAACGATGTCTGCAGGTTCATCGCGATCAGCGCGGCCAGCCAGATCATGTCGGTGCCCTGCTCCTTGAAAAAGGGCAAGAGCAGCGGCAGCGCGATATAGCTGATCTCGATCCATTCGAGGAAGAAGCCGAGCACGAACAGCAGCGCCATCAGGAAGATCAGCGCCCCGGTCTCGCCTCCCGGCAGCAGCGCCAGCATGTCCTTGACCAACTCCTCGCCATGCAGCCCGCGGAAGGCGATGGAGAAGACCTGCGCCGCGACCAGGATGAAGAAGATCATGGCCGAGATGCGCAGCGCGCCCTGTGCCGCGTCCCAGACCATCCGCTTGGTCAGCCGGCCGTAAAGCGCGGCGATGGCGATGGACAGCGCGGCACCCACGCCCGCGGCCTCGGTCGGCGCGGCCAGCCCGCCGATGATCGAGCCCAGGACGCCCCCCACCAGCAACAGCGGCGGCGCCAACGCCTTGACCGCGCGCAGCGCAAGGGACCAGCCGGTCAGCCCCGCGCGTTCCTCGGCGGGGATGGCGGGCACCAGTTCGGGGCGCATCTTCCCGAGGATGACGATGTAGGCGATGTAGAGCCCGGCCAGCATCAGCCCCGGCATCATCGCCGCGGCGAACAGCGTGCCCACGCTTTCGCCCATGATGTCGGCCAGCAGGATCAGCACCAGCGAGGGCGGGATGATCTGCCCCAGCGTGCCCGAGGCGCAGATCGCCCCCGCCGCCACGCCGCCGTCATAGCCCCGGCGCAGCAGCACCGGCATGGTCAGCATGGTCAGCGTCACCACCGTGGCGCCGACGATGCCGGTCGAGGCGCCCATCAGCACGCCGACCACGATCAGCGCGATGGCCATGCCGCCGTTCAGCCGGCCCGACAGCCGCCCGATCACCTCGAGCATGTCTTCGGCCACGCGAGATTTCTCCAGCATCACGCCCATGTAGACGAACAGCGGAATGGCCAGGAATTCGTATTTCGTCACCACCCCGTAGATGCGCGCGGGGCTGAGGTTGAACAGAAAATCGCCAAAGCCCATCCAGCCGAACAGGAAGCCGGCGGCGGCGATGCCGATGCCCACGGGCATGCCGATCAGCAGGAACAGCATGAACCCCAGGATCATTCCAACCGCGAGAAGCTCTTCCATCGATCAGCCCTCCTGCCCTTGGCCGCGCAGGGCGGCGGCGTGGCGGATGGCGTTCGACAGGCATTGCAGCGCGAACAGGCCGAAGGCCACGGGGATGAAGGATTTCAGCAGCCAGCGCCCCGGCAGCCCCCCCGGATCGGGAGAGCCCTCGCGGATCGAGAAGGCGCTGTCGACGAAGCCCATCGAATACTTGATGAACAGGATGGAGATGACCACGCCCAGCAGCATCGAGATCATGTCCAGCAGGCTCTGGGTTCGGCGCGGCAGGCGGTCGTACAGCATGTCCACCCGGACATGGCCGTTTTCCAGCATCAGCACCGAGATGCCCAGCAGGGCGGTCGGCAACAGCAGGTGCCATTCCAGTTCCTGCATCCAGACGGGGCTGGTGCCGATCACGTAGCGGCCCGCCACGTTGAAGAACACAAGAGCCACCATCGCCAAGAGCAGGGCCGAGGCGATCTTGCCCCCGGCCCTGGTCACCCGGTCGATGGTATCGGCCAATCGCAACGCGAAGTTCATTTTATTCTCGTTTCCCTTGCGAAAAAGGCGGGCAGGCAGTGCGTGACCCGCGCTGCCTGCCCTTTCGTTGACGTGAGTGGTAAAGATCAGGCGCTGCGCAGCTGGCTGTGCCAGACCTGCTCGGACGCCTTCGCCCAGACGTCGTGCTCTTCCTTGAAGGCGAAGTAGTTTTCCATGACCTTCTTGAACAGCGGATCGGCCGCGGCGAGTTCGGCGTAGACCGGCTCCATCTCGGCGCGCAGCTTTTCGACCACGTCCTTGGGCAGGGTGCGCAGCTCGGTGCCGTTGGCGGCGAACTCTTTCAGCGCGGCGGCGTTGTTCGCCTCGGCCCAGGAATGCGAGATCACGTTGCAGGCGGCGGCGGCGTTGGTGACGATGCCCTGCAGGTCTTCGGGCAGACCTTGCCAGGCGGCCTTGTTGATGGCCAGTTCGGTCACCGTGGTCGGCTCATGCCAGCCGGTGGTGTAGTAGTACTTGGCGGCCTTGTTCAGCCCCAGGATCTTGTCCTGCGCGGGGCCGACCCATTCGGCCGCGTCGATCACGCCGCGCTCCAGCGCGGGAAAGATCTCGCCGCCGGGCAGCAGTTTCACGTCGACGCCGATGCGGGCATAGGCCTTGGCGGCGAGGCCGGGGATGCGCAGGCGCAGGCCCTGCATGTCTTCCAGCGAGTTGATCTCCTTGTTGAACCAGCCGGTCATCTGCACGCCGGTTGCGCCGATCGGCATGGCGACCAGGCCCAGCGGGTCATAGACCTCGTTCCACAGCTTGATGCCGTCGCCGACGTAGAACCAGGCGTTCTGGCCCTGGGTCGACATGCCGAAGGGCACGGCACCGAAGAACTGGGCGGCGGGCACCTTGCCCGAACCGAAATAGCTGACCCAGCCGTTCATCTCGACGATGCCCTGGCGGACGGCGTCGAAGCCTTCGAAGGCGGGGACCAGCTCGCCGGCGTGATAGACCTGGATGTCCAGGCGGCCGTCCGACATCTTGCGCACGCGGTCGGTGAAGTCGGTCAGCGAGCCGGGCCCGGTGGAGTAGAAGGGCTGACCCGGCGGGAAGGCGGTGGTCATCTTCCACTTGATGGTGGTCGAGGCGCGGGCCACGGCGGGGGCCGACAGGGCGGCGGCGCCGGCAACACCGGTTGCGGTCAGAAACTTACGACGATCCATGAGTGTCTCCGTTTTGTGTACGAGATAGCGTTAAGCGACGTCGTTATCGGTGTCTGAACCGACATATTGTATACAATAAGGGGTGGCCAAAATAATGGCGCGACTCCGGGCGCTGCCCAAATTTTCACCGTTTTTCCGGGAAAACGCCCGCCACATCGCCCCAACGTCAAGCGTCCGGATTGGGTCCGGCGCGCGGGCACGGCATGGGTGAGGAAAACCAAAGGGAACGATTCCATGAGCCTCGCGCATCACAACCGCTACGCCTATTCGCCGATCACCGAGCGCCCCGATTTCAGCTGGCCCGGCGGCGCCCGGCTGGCGGTCTATCTGGGCATGAATATCGAATGCTTTTCCTTCGGCGGCGGGCTGGGGGCGGAGCTGGCGCCGGGCGGCCCACAGCCCGACGTGCTGAACTACGCCTGGCGCGACTACGGCAACCGCGTGGGCGCCTGGCGCATGCTGGAATTGTTCGACCGGCTGGAGGTGCCCTGCACCGCGCTGATCAACAGCCTGATCTACGAAGACGCGCCGGGGCTGGCCGAGGCCTTCCAGGCCCGCGGGGATGAGATCGCAGGGCATGGCCGCACCAATGCCGAGCGTCAGGGCACCCTGCCCGAAGAGGAGGAGCGGCGCCTGATCGCCGAGGCCACGCAGGTGCTGACCGAACGCTCGGGCGCCGCGCCCAAGGGCTGGCTGGGGCCGTGGATCTCGCAAAGCGCGGTCACGCCCGACCTGCTGCAGGAGGCGGGCTATGACTACCTGCTGGACTGGTGCCATGACGATCAGCCCACCTGGATGGAAACGCGGGGCGGGCGGATCCTGTCCGTCCCCTACCCGCAGGAACTGAACGACATCCCCCAGATCGCGGGACGCAAGCGCGAGGGGGCGGAATTCGCCGACATGATCATCGATGCCTTCGACGTGATGGTCGAGGAATCGGCCCGCCGCCCGCTGGTGATGGGCATCGCCCTGCACGGCTACCTGATGGGGCACCCGCACCGGCTGAAGCACCTGCAGCGCGCGCTCTCCCACATCCAGCGCGAAGGGGGCGCGCGCGTCTGGTGGACCACGGCGGGCGCGATCAACGACCACACCCGCGCCCTGGGCCTGTAGTTACTGCGCCAGCGCCGCCCCGTCCGAGCGCGGATCGGTGGCGGCCTCGCACAGCCCGTCGGGGTGACGGACCACCGCGCCGGCATGGCCCATCAGGCTGGAAAAGGCCGGCAGCGTCTCCACCACGTGGCCGGCGGCGGCCAGGGCCTCGACAAGGCCCGCGTCCATGTTGTCCTCCACCTTCAGGCTGGTGGTATCGTCGCCCCAGGTCTTGCCCAGCAGCCAGCGGGGCGCGGTCACGGCCTGCTGCAGCGGCATGTCGAAATGGGCATAGCGGGTAAAGACCGCCGCCTGCGTCTGCGGCTGGCCCTCGCCGCCCATGGTGCCATAGGACATGACGCGGCCATCGGCCAGTTCCGCCAACGCGGGGTTGAGGGTGTGGAACGGCGTCTTTCCGGGGGCCAGCTGGTTCGGCCCAGCCTCCAGGCTGAAGCCCGCGCCGCGGTTTTGGAAGACCACGCCGGTCTGCGGGCAGGTCAGGCCCGAGCCGAATTCCCAGAACACCGACTGGATGAAGCTGACCACCGTGCCGTCGCCATCGGCCGCGCCCATCCAGATCGTGTCGCCCGCCTTGGCCACCTGCGGCCAGGGCGCGGCGCGCGCGGGATCGATGGCCCTCGCCATCGCGTCGAGCCGCGCGTGCGACAGCAACTCCTGCGGGTCGTGACGCATGAAACGGGGATCGCCCAGCTCGGCATTGCGGATAAGGAAGGCCTGCTTGGTTGCCTCGATCAGCCCGTGGATATGGGCAAAGCTTTCGCCCCCGGTGACGCCCAGCCGGTCGAAGATGCCCAAGATGGCCAGCGACGACATCCCCTGTGTCGGCGGGATCATGTTGTAAAGGCGGCCACGGCTGGTCGCGATTTCCAGCGGGCGCACGTTCTGCGCGCGGTAGCCGTGGAAATCCGCCAGCCGCAGGGGGCTGCCCTGCTGTTCCAGGTAGCGCGCGTTCTCGGCGGCGATGTCGCCGCGATAGAAGCTCTCGGTGCCGGCCTCGCCCAGATGGGCCAGCGTCTCGCCCAGCGCCGCCTGCACCAGCCGCGCCCCGGCGCGCGGCGCCCGGCCGCCGTCGAGATAGATATCGGCGAAGCCCGGCACCTCGCGCAGCCCGTCCAGTTTCTCGGCGGTGGTCTCGGCCTGGTTCCGGCTCACCGCGACGCCTTCACAGGCCAGTTTCACGGCCGGGGCCAGCAGGTCCGACAGCGGCATGCGTTTTTCCGCCGGCACCAGGTCCAGCGCGGCCTGCCAGCCGCCGATGGTGCCGGGCACCGTCAGCGCGGCCAGCGCGCCGCGGGACGGCAGGGCATCGGTGATCCCCTGCCCCGCATACCAGTCCGGCGTGGCCAGCCCCGCCGCGCCGCCGCAGGCCGAGATCCCCACCGGCCGTTCCCCCGGCCGCCGGATGATCCAGAACCCGTCGCCGCCGATCCCGTTCATATGCGGGTAGACCACGGCGATGGCGGCCGCGGCGGCGACCATGGCCTCGATGGCGCTGCCGCCGGCCTCCATCACATCGGCGCCGATCTTGGCGGCGCTGCGGTGCGGTGCGGTCATGGCGTAGTCGAGACCAAGCGCGGTTTCCAGCATGTTTTCCTCCCGGAACAATCCCGATTGTATACAATTCCAGGTCTCATGGGCGGCAGATCGCGGGACTGTCAACTCCGTTTCTCCCGACCGGGCGTGCAAATCCCGAGATGCTGCCCGCGGCCCGAAAAGCCGCGCCGCATTTTTGGGCGACTCGACCCCATTATGTCTGGAATCCGGGCAAATCCGGACAGTCCCTCGAAAATGACCCGCCCGGCAAGTGCCCCGATGCCGCAACTCAGAAACCGTGGAGGAGCCCGGTTGGGAGCTGCAGCAATGCAGGCTGAAACGGATGTGTGGCGGCACTGCGACGTGGAACTCCGACAGGCCGCCACACGGGTGCAACAGTTCAGTCGCAGGGGACAGGTAGGGCGTGCTGCACTCGCTGTCCGGCACCATGGCCATCTCGGAAACCACGCTGAAGAACACCATGCTGACGCTGATCGACGAGCAGAACGCCAAGGGCGGCGTTCTGGGCAAGCAGCTTGAGGCCGTGGTGGTCGATCCGGCCTCGGACTGGCCGCTTTTCGCCGAAAAGGCGCGCCAGCTGCTGACGGTGCAGGACGTGGACGTGATGTTCGGCTGCTGGACGAGCGTGAGCCGGACATCTGTGCTGCCGGTGATCGAGGAGCTGAACGGCCTGCTGTTCTACCCCGTCCAGTACGAGGGCGACGAGAGCTCGAAGAACGTGTTCTACACCGGCGCCGAACCAGCAGGCGATCCCCGCCACCGACTATTTCCTGGATGAACTGGGGGGCGAAAAATTCGCGCCGCTGGGCACCGACCATGTCTATCCGCGCACCACGAACAACATCCTGGAAAGCTACCTGAAATCGAAGGGCATCGCCGCAGAGGACATCTTCGTGAACTACACCCCCTTCGGCCATTCCGACTGGTCCAAGATCGTGGCCGACGTTGTGGCGCTGGGCGCCGACGGCAAGAAGGTCGGCGTGATCTCGACCATCAACGGCGACGCCAACATCGGCTTCTACAAGGAGCTCGCCGCGGCGGGCGTCTCGGCGGATGACATCCCGGTGGTCGCCTTCTCGGTGGGTGAAGAAGAGCTTTCGGGCCTGGACACCACCAACCTGGTCGGCCACCTGGCGGCGTGGAACTACTTCCAGTCGGCCGAATCCGAGGCCAACGACGAATTCATCGCCGCCTGGAAGGCCCGCATGGGTGACGAGCGCGTGACCAACGACCCGATGGAGGCGCATTTCATCGGCTTCAACATGTGGGTCAACGCGGCCGAGCAGGCCGGCACCACCGATGTCGATACCGAGCGCGAGGCGATGTGGGGCCAGGAATTCCCCAACCTGACCGGCGGCATGGCCGTGATGGGCACCAACCATCACCTCGCCAAGCCCGTCCTGATCGGCGAGATCACCGAGGGCGGTCAGTTCGACACCCTCAGCCAGACCGAGGAAGTGTCGGGCGGCGCCTGGACCGACTTCCTGCCGGAATCGGCAGTGCTGAAGTCGGATTGGAAAGCGCTCGGCTGCGGCACGTACGACACCGACACCGAGAGCTGCGCCCAGATCAAGTCCAACTACTGATCCACGACGACACGAGGGGGGCGGCGCGCCGGCCCCATTTCCCAGACAGGCTCACCATGATGCGCATCTCCCTTGCCGCCCTTACCCTTTTCACGCTGATCGCGGGCGCCGCGCCGGCCCAGCAAAGCCCCATGCAGGACCTCCTGCAGGAGCATCGCGCGTTGCTTGAGAAAAGCTCGCGCAAGACCATCGGCCCGGTGATCGACGCATTGCGCGACGGCGGGCTGCCCGAGGCCCAGCAGGTGCTGGAGAAATGGCAGGCCAAGGAGCTGTGGCAGCGCGAGGCCGACGGGCTGTTCTTCTTCGCCGAGAAGACCGACGCCAAGACCTACCGCCTGATCGACATTGCGACTGGCGCCGAGGCGGGCACCTACCTGAAATCCGAACTCGACCAGATCAAGCCCAACAGCGGCATCCGCGCCATGATCGGCGCGGCGCTGGTGCAGTTCCGGCTGATGGACCCCGACCCGGCCAAGCGGCAGGAGGCGCTGGACGCCATCGCGCTGAAGGTCGGGCTGAACCAGGCCGCCGACCTCGCGCTCGACGCGCTGTCGCTGGCCTCGATCTAATTCCTCGCCGCGATCGGGTTGGCCATCACCTTCGGCGTGATGGGGGTGATCAACATGGCGCATGGCGAATTCATCATGATGGGCGCCTATACCGGCTACGTGGTGCAGCAGGTGATCCCCGACTACACCCTGTCCATCATCGTCGCCCTGCCGCTGGCCTTCGCCCTGACCTTCGCCGCGGGCGTGGCGATGGAGCGGCTGGTGATCCGCTGGCTCTACAACCGGCCGCTGGAGACGCTGCTGGCGACCTTCGGCATCTCCATCGCGCTGCAGCAGCTGACCAAGAACATCTTCGGCACCCAGGCCCGGCCGCTGACCTCGCCTGGCTGGCCGGACGGGGCGCTGGGGCTGAACGACGTGGTCTCGACCAGTCATATCCGCATCGCCAACTTCGTCCTCGCCCTGCTGTTCCTCGGCCTGTTCCTGTTCATCATGCGCCGCACAAGGCTGGGCCTGTAGGTGCGCGCCGTCACCCAGAACCCGCGCATGGCGGCCTCGATGGGGATCAATCCCGACCGCATCAACATGCTGACCTTCGGTCTGGGCTCCGGCATCGCCGGGGTGGCGGGGGTGGCCATCGGCCTGTTCGCCAAGGTCACGTCGGAGCTGGGGCAGGACTACATCGTCCAAAGCTTCATGACCGTGGTCGTGGGCGGCGTGGGCAATATCTGGGGCACGCTGGCCGGTGCCGCGCTGATCGGCTTCCTGCAGAAGGGAATCGAGTGGCTGAACCCGTCGAACGCGCTGGCCGCCCAGACCTACATGATCCTCTTCATCCAGGTCCGCCCCCGGGGCATCATCGCCCTCAAGGGCCGCGCGGCAGGAGATTGAGCATGGCCGCCCGCACTGAATTTCAGCCGTATCAGAGGGCAGCGACCGGCCGCGGGTGGGCGCAGAAACGCACGCCCGAGGGGGCGGTCGGGGGCTGTCCGGGCCGCTGCGCGCCCCGGGCGATCCGCTCTTCCGACCGAACGCTCCGACAGGAGGCACGCCGATGGAAAAGACATTCCTTGCCCGCAATTCCTCGATCCTGATCTTCCTGGCGCTGGTGGTGCTGGTGCCGGGACTGCTGGCGCTGGCGCTGGGCTACCTGCTGGCCGCCTTCGTGGTGTCGGGCAAGTTGGGCAGCGTGGTCCGCGGCATCCGGGACGACGAGGTGCGGGTCCGGTTCCTGGGCTATTCGGTCGAGGGCTACAAGCTGTTCGTCTTCACCCTGACCGCGGTGATCGCGGCCATCGCGGGGGCGTTCCATTTACCCGTAGGCGGGCATCATCAAACCCGCCGAGATCGACCCCATTGCCTCCATCTACCGCGCCGTCTGGGTCGCCATCGGCGGGCGCGGGCGGCTTTACGGCGCGGTGATCGGGGCGGGGTTTGTGTCGCTGCGGTCCACCTGGTTCACCGGCGGGCAGGCGCCCGACTTGAATCTCGGCCTTTTCACCGTGAAATGGGTGGACTGGTGGCAGGTGCTGCTGGGGGTCAGCTTCGTCATGGTCACGCTATTTGCGCCCAAGGACATCGGCGGGCTGGTCGACCTCGTCACCGGCACCCGGTCGCCCGACCGGCATGGCGCCGATCTCGGCCCCGGCACAGGCGCGTTGCGCGAAAGGGAGGCCGAGGAATGAGCGCGCTTCTCGAGGTTTCCGGCGTTTCGGTCAGCTTTGACGGGTTCAAGGCGATCAACAACCTGTCCTTCCAGATCGGCCCGGCCGAGCTGCGCGCGATCATCGGGCCGAACGGGGCGGGCAAGACCACCTTCATGGGAATCGTGACCGGCAAGACCAGGCCCGACGAGGGCCGCGTGCTGTGGGGCGAGAGGAGCCAGTCGCTGCTGCGCATGAGCGAAAGCCAGATGGCCCGCGCGGGCATCGGGCGCAAGTTCCAGCGTCCCACCGTGCTCGAGGATCAGACCGTCTTCGACAACCTCGCCAAGGCGCTGAAGAAGGACCGCGCACCCTGGGCGGTGCTGTTCTACCGTCCGGGCGCGGCCGACCGCGACCGGGTCGAGGAACTGGCCGGGGAGATCGGGCTGACTGGCCGGCTCCGCCGCCGCGCGGGCGAGTTGAGCCATGGCTAGAAGCAATTGCTGGAGATCGGCATGCTGCTGGTGGACGAGCCCGCCGCGGGCATGACGCTGGCCGAGCGCGAGCATACCACCGACATCCTGGTTGAGGCCGCCAAGACCCGCGCGGTTGTGGTGGTCGAGCACGACATGGAATTCGTGCGGCGGCTGAACTGCAAGGTGACGGTGCTGCACGAGGGCTCGGTCCTGGCCGAGGGCAGCCTCGACCCTGTGACGCGGAACAAGGACGTGATCGATGTGTATCTGGGGCGCTGAGCCATGCTGAAACTCGAAGGTCTGACGCTGCATTACGGCGGCTCGCAGATCCTGCACGGGATCGACATGGAGGCCGCCGCGGGCCAGGTGACCTGCGTGATGGGCACCAACGGCGCGGGCAAGACCAGCCTGCTGAAGGCGGTTTCGGGCACCCATCCGCGCTCGGGCGGGCGGCTGGCGCTGGACGGGGCAGAGGTCGGCCGGGTCCCGGCGCATGCCATGGCGCGCAGCGGGGTCGGCTACGTGCCGCAGGGGCGCGATATCTTCCCGCTGCTGACGGTGCGCGAAAACCTGGAGACGGGCTATGCCTGCCTGCCGCGCGAGGAGCACGGCGTGCCGGACGAGATCTACGAGCTCTTCCGGTTCTCAAGGAGATGACCAACCGGCGCGGCGGCGACATGGCGATCGTGCTGGTCGAGCAGTATTTCGAATTCGCCTACGGCCTCGCCGACCGGTTCTACGTGCTGCAAAGGGGCGCGGTGACGCTGGAAGGGGCGAAATCCGAGCTGGAGAAAGCGGCGCTGATGCGGGCCGTGTCGTTCTAGCCGCGCTCAGCGCTCCAGCGCGTCGCGCAGCCGGTACCAGGCGATCGCCGCGCCGGCATAGAGCGGATGCAACCGGTGCAGGGGCAAGGGCCGGATGGGCTGCACCGGCAGCGGCAGGGGGGCACCGTCGGCCAGATGTTGCGCCAGCGCGCGGCCCATGGCGGTGCCCAACGCCAGCCCCCGCCCGTTATAGCCGATGGCGATGGTCAGGCCGGGGCCGGGCTGATGCAGGTGCGGCCGATGATCCGCGGTCATGCCCACCCGGCCGGCCCAGCGATAGGCGATGCCCAGCCCCGCCACCTGCGGGAAGAGCCGGTGGAGCGCCCGTTCCACCCGTGCGAAATCTGCGGTCGCGCGCGGGGCGCGGAAACGGCCCCGCCCGCCCAACATCAGCCGGCCCTCGGGACCGATGCGGAAATAGGTGCCGACCCGGCGGCTTTCGGACACCACCGCGCCGTCGGGCAGGATCCGCTCGCGCAGAGCGGGCGGCAGCGGCTCGGTCGCCACCTGGAAACTGTTGGCCGGAACGATGGTGGCGGGCACGCGGGGCCACAGGCCCCCGGAATAGGCGTTTGTGGCGAGGATCACCTGGCCCGCGCAGAGTTCGGCCCCGCCGGTCACCCTTGCGCACCACCCCTGCCCGCGCCGATCGAGCGCCTCGACCGGGCTGCGGGCGAACAGCCGCGCCCCGGCGCGCTGCGCCGCCTCGGCCAGACCCGTAACGTAGTTCAACGGATGCACCCGCCCGGCGCGGCGGTCGATCCAGCCGCCCCTGAACGCCCCGGACCCCGTGGCCCGCGCCATCGCCGCGGCGTCGAGCATTTCGACGGGCGCCCCGCGGGCGGCCCATTGCGCCATCCGCTTTTCCAGCCCCGGCAGATGCGCGGCCTTCATGCCGGCCTGAATCCAGCCGTCGCGGCGCGCGTCGCAGTCGATCCCGTGCCGCGCCACCAGGTCGAAAAGGACATCCGCCGTGCCGCCCGCGAACTCGGTCGCCGCGGGGCCGTAGAGGCGGTCCAGCGCGTCGGGGTCGTCCTTGAGCCCCGGAATGACCTGCCCGCCGTTGCGGCCCGACCCGCCATGCCCGGGCGCCCGCGCCTCGATCAGCGCGACCGTGGCGCCACCCTCGGCCAGGTGCAGCGCCGCCGACAGCCCGGTGACCCCGCCGCCGATGACCAGAACATCCGCCCGCAGGCTGTCGGTCAGGCGGGGCAGTTCCAGCGGCGGTCGGGCGGTTGCGGCCCAGAGCGAAGGGATTTCATGCGACATGGTCTCAGCGTCCGAAGAACAGCTCCCGCCCCTCGAAGACCAGCGCGTTGATCGACACCGGCCGCAGGCTGAACTTCCCGGCCATCAGGTCGTCGATCACCGCGCCCCCGGTGCGGTAGCTGCCCGCGCCCGACAGGACCTCGGGCACGCGCATCACATAGCCCGCCCCGGCGGGATCGGCGAAATAGCCGCGCACGGCGGGGCTGCCGCGATCGCTGCCGGTGACCAGCACCGCCTCTTCGCCGGCGGCGGCGTCGGACAGTTCCACCCGCAGCAGCACGCAACCGGGATTGCCCGCGGGCGTGGCCCGGCCGCAGGCGCGCGAAAGCTCCTCCAGTTCCCATTTGCGCAGGTTTTCCAGCAGCCCCTCGGGCAGGGACGCGCCCTCGGGCCGGACGGGCAGCTTGGCGCGGATGGCGGCGATCAGCGCGGCGCTGTCGGCCTCGGCGCTCTGGCGCTCAAAGGCGTAGCGGCTGCTGGCCGTCTCCAGCGCGGCCAGGCGCTCGGCCAGCGGCGCGGCTTCGGGGTGGTCGGTCATCGCGGCGAGCCGGTCGATCCCGGCCCGGCCAGCCCGGCCCCATTCGCGCCCGATCGTCCAGAGGTCCAGTTCCCGGGCGCCGACCGCGCCGTCGCGGAACCGCGCGACCTGGTGCGCGGTGGCCAGCCTCTGCGGGTCGATCAGCGGCGTCAGCCAGGCCAGCGCCAGCGCCAGCACCGCCAGCGCCATCACGATATTGGCCTGCCGGATGCGCGCCGCCCAGTTGCGCCGCAGCAGAACGGACAGCGCATAGGCAAGGCCGTAACCCAGCACCACCGCCGCGATGGTCGCCGCGGCCAGCCGGTCGGGCGACCAGCCATATTGCGCCACGCGGATGCGGATCGCCTCGCCCGCCAGCACCGCCAGCGCCGGGATCAGCAGCGCCAGCGCCTGCGCGGCCAGCCGCATCGGGCCGCCCTGGACCGCCGCGTCGTCGTCGGCATCCAGCGCCGTCGTCACCAGCGTCAGCGCCCCCATGGCCATGGCCAGCAGCGTCGCCGCGGCCGAGAACTCGCCAAAGAGGTTCGAAAGCCCCCTGAACGGCAGCGCGCCGAGGAAGATCACAACCACCACCAGCACCACCGGCAGCAAGAGCCGCAACAGCCGCAGCACGAGGTAGGGCGAGACGTAATCGCTGAGCTCGTTGACCACCGCCAGCGCCAATCCCAGCGTCACCCCGGTCAGCAGGTAGGGCACGACCTCCTGCTCCAGCAGCCATTCGATGGTGTCGATGCCCACCAGCTTCAGCAGCGCATCCGACAGCAACACCACGCCCCAGACCACGCCCACGAACAGCCAGGCCGCGGCAAAGCGCACCACGATGTTCCAAGAGTGCTGGAACAGCAGCGCGTAGTCGTTCCAGCGCCCCGCGCGCCGATGCGCGATCAGGAAGGGCAGCGGCAGCGCGGTCAGCAGCAGGAAAGAGACCAGCGGGTGGCCGGTGCCGAAAAACGCCTCGGTGGTGTCGAAGCGCAGGCTGGCCCAGGTCAAGAGCCCCGCCACCGGCAGCGCCAGCACCGCCGCCAGTTCTCCGGCCCGGGGCAGGCGCAACGGCCCGGCCATGGCCAGCCAAGCCGCGAACAGCGCCCAGGCCAGCGCCGACAGGAACAGGTAAAGCCGCGGCCGGTCGGTCAGCAGATCGGGCAGCACGTCCGAGAGCATCCACATGGCCAGCCCGGCCAGCGCGCCCACCACCGCCATCGACAACCGCCCGAGGGCTTCGGTCTGCTCTGTCCTGTTCATGGCGCTGCCTCCCCGTTTTGGGGGACAGCCTAGCCGGTGGCGCAGGCCCCTGCCAGCCCGGAGTTGTGCCCCGGACCGCGGTGCGCGAGCGGCTCAGAAATCGGTGGGCGCGCCGCCCTCGGCCTTGCGGCGGGCGACGTAATCGGCCAGTTCTTCGCGGATGCCCTCGTCCATCGGCGGCGGCTCGAACTCGGCGATGATGCGCTTGAACAGCGCATGCGCCCGCTCGGCCGTCCAGACCCCGCCGGCCTGCAGCCAGCCCTCGTAGTTCTTCCAGTCCGACAGGAAGGGCTGGTAGAAAGCGGTGGCAAAGCGTTCCTGCGTGTGCCCGCAGCCGAAGAAATGCCCCTCGCTGCCCACCTCGCGCACGGCGTCCAGCGCGATGGCGTCGGCGTCGGTGGCGCAGATCACGGGCTCGAAATAGCGCTGGATCTGGCTCAGCACCTCGCAATCCATGATGAATTTCTCGGGGCTGGCGATCAGCCCGCCCTCCAGCCAGCCCGCCGCGTGATAGACCATGTTGGTGCCCGACTGCACCGCCGCCCAGAGGCTGTTCGAGGTCTCCCACATCGCCTGCCCGTCGGGCACGTTGGCCGCGCAGGCGCCCGAGGCGCGCAGCGGCAGCCCGTAGAACCGCGCCATCTGGCCGGTCATCTGGGTGGCGCGCATGTATTCCGGCGTGCCGAAGGCGGGCGCGCCGGATTTCATGTCAACATTGCTGGTGAACGTGCCCAGCGCACAGGGGGCGCCGGGGCGGATGTATTGCGCCAGCGCGATGGCGCACAGCCCCTCGGCCAGCGACTGCGCCACCGCGCCCGCCATCGTCACCGGGGCCATGGCGCCGGCCAGCGTGAAGGGCGTGACCACCACTGCCTGCCCGCGCCGCACGCAGCGCATCCAGCCGTCCAGCATGGGGATGTCGTGCTTCAGCGGCGAGGTGGAGTTGATGTTGGTGTACATGCGCGGCGTGGCCTCGAACTCCTCGTGGCTCAGCCCGGCGGCGATGCGCACCATCTCCATCACGTCCTCGACCCGCTCGCGCCCCAGGCTGTAGGCATGGGCCACCTTGTCGGTCAGGGTAAGCTTGTCGAAAAGCACGTCGAGATGGCGGACGGAGGCATGCAGGTCCACCGGCTCCACCGGGTAGCCGCCGGCGACGTGGATGCAGTTGAAATACTGGGTCAGCTTCAGCAGGTTTCGGCATTGCGCGCGGGTGCCGGGCACCTTGCCGGTCTCCAGGTCCCAGTAGTTGGGCGGCGAGGAGACGTTGACGAAGGCCATGTGCCTGCCGCCGATGGTCACCGCGCGCTCGGGATTGCGCGGGGTGATGGTGAAGCTGGAGGGCGCATGGCCCAGCATCTCCATCACGAAGTCGCGGCCCATGCGCACGTTGTGGCCGTTCACGGTGCAGCCGGCCTGTTTCAGAACCGCCAACGCCTCGTCGTTCAGGAACTCGATGCCGATCTCCTCGAGGATGCGCATGGCGCCGTCGTGCAGGGCGGCGATGCCCTCGTCGGTCAGCGGTTCCGTCGGGCGGTCGGTGTTGACGGGCACACGCCAGGGCGGCTGGTCGATCACCGCGCCCCCGCCCCGCCGGGCGTGACCGGCCCGCCCCCCGGCGCGCCTGCGCCTCGCTGCCTCTGCCATGGCGTGTCCTCCGTGCTTTTCAGCAGGGTGACACCGCCCTTCCGGCGCTTTCCGCGCCGAAAGCGACGCGACGCGTCGTTTTCTGGATGCCCGGCCTAGCGACCGGAGAGGAAGCCAGGCAGATGGCCGATATCGGGCAGCACCGCGTCGGCCAGATCGGAGAGGTCCTCGGCCAGGGCGGGGCCGGTCAGCACGGCGACCGTGCCCATCCCCGCGGCGCGCCCGGCGGCCAGGTCGTGGCGGCTGTCGCCCACCATCAGCACCGAGGCCGGGTCCAGCGCCGTCACCTCGGCAAAGGCCAGCAGCTGGCCGGGAGCGGGCTTCGCCCCGTAGCCCGTATCGCATCCCGCCACGAAATCGAAATGCGCCGCCACCCCGGCTGCGTCCAGGTGGGCGCGCGCCGGTTCTTCCGCATCGTTGGTGGCCACGCCCAGCGTCAGCCCCATCGCCGACAGGCGCCGCATCAGCGGGGCCAGCGGCACCGCCTCGCGCATCGGGGCGCGGGCGGCGGCGGCGTTCATCTGCTCGATCAGCGCGGCGGCGCGGGTGCCGGGCATGAGCGGCAGAAGCAGCGCGGCCGCCTCTTCCGGGGTGCCGGCGATCACCGGGCTGTCGGGCTCGAACAGCCCGGCCTCGAAGCGGTAACCGATCGCCGCCCCCAACTCCGCGGCGCGGCCCCGGTCGCCCGCCGAGACCTCCAGCAGGAAGCTCTGCGCCCAGGCACCCCAGGTCGCCTGGAAATCGAACAGCGTTCCGTCCTTGTCGAACAGGATTCCGGTGATCTGCTGCATGCTTTCTCCGCCGCGTGGGTCCACGCCCGATATGGACCGGATCGCCCGCCGCCGCAATGGCAGGGTCCGGCGGTGCTCAGGTCCAGTGGGTCTGCGCCCCGCCCGGCAGCGCCTCGCGCGCCTGCATCGGCGCGGTGTAGGGCAGCGCATGCGCGTCGCAGAAGGCGATGACCCATTCGTCGTCCATGGTCAGGAACTCCAGCACCGACGACAGGAAGGCCGGGTCGTCGGCGCGCGTCTTCAGATCCTCCGGCGCGGCGCCGCTGGCGCCCATGAAAACCGGCAGCAACTCGTCATTCCCCGCCAGCCAGCCCAGCGCCTGCAGCGCCAGCGTTTCCGCCTGATCCTGTGTCATGCGCGCCCCTTCCGTGACCTTGTGAAAGGGTTTGTTAACCCTTCTGAGGCAAAGCTCAACGCGAAAACCAAAAATCGCAGGCACAGGCTGGGGAGGGGGACGCGATGCCCGGGCGTATCCTGATCGCGGATGACGTCGCGACGAACCGCATCGTCATGAAGGCTAAGCTCTCGCAGGCTTGCTACGACGTGCTGCTGGCCGAGGGCGGGCAGCGCGCGCTGGACATGGCACGGGCGGAACGCCCCGACCTGATTCTCCTGGACCTGATGATGCCGGACATGGACGGGATCACCGTCTGCCGGCAATTGCGCGCCGACCCGGCCACCGCCGGGATCCCGGTGATCATGGTCACCGCGCAGCGTGGCTCGGCCGCGAAGATGCGGGCGCTGAAGGCCGGGGCCGACGACTTCCTGTCGAAACCGCTGGACGACATGATCCTGCTGGCCCGGGTGCGCTCGCTGCTGCGGGCGCGGGAGACGGCGCAGGAACTGGCGCTGCGCGAGGGCACCCGCCGCGCCTTGGGCTTCGAGGAGGCGCCGCAGGGCTTTGTCCCGCAGGGGCGCATCGCGCTGGTGGCCCGGCGGCGCGAGGCGGCGCTGGGGTGGAAGACCGCGCTCCTGCCGCACCTGCCCCGGACCCGGCTCGAGGTGCTGAGCCGCAGCCTTGCGCTGGCCCGTCCCGAGGCGATGCCGGCCCCCGACGTCTTCGTGATCACCGCCGACCTGGAACAGCCGCTGGCCGGGCTCAGCCTGCTGACGGACCTCCGCGCCCGCCCAGCCACGCGCCATGCCTCGGTGGTGATGGTGGTGGACGAGGACGCGCGCGACGCAGCCGCGATGGCGCTGGATCTCGGCGCCAACGACCTCGTCACCGCCCCCTTCGACCCCGAGGAGATGGCCCTGCGCCTGGCCACGCAGCTGGCGCGCAAGAAGCAGGCAGACCAGTTGCGCGCCTCGGTCAAGGACGGGCTGCGCCTGGCGGTGACCGACCCGCTGACAGGGCTTTTCAACCGCCGCTACGCGCTGCAGCACCTGGCCCGCATCGCCGAGCGGGCCAAGGCGTCGGGACGGCCCTTCGCGGTGATGCTGATCGACCTGGACCGGTTCAAGACGATCAACGACCGCCACGGCCACGCCGCGGGCGATGCCGTGCTGGCGGCGCTGGCCGAGCGGCTGACCGGAAACCTGCGCGCGGTGGACCTCGTCGCCCGCATCGGCGGAGAGGAATTCCTGGTGGTGTTGCCCGAGACCGGCCTGGCCGAGGCCACTGCCACCGCCGAGCGGCTGCGCGCCCGCATCAACGCGACGCCGGTGCCGCTGCCCGCGGAGGCCGGCGCGCTGTCGGTGAGCGCCAGCATCGGGCTGGCCCTGTGGGAGGGCGGGGACAGCGGCATCGACGGGCTGCTCGCGCGGGCCGACCGCGCGCTCTACGCCGCCAAGGCCGAGGGGCGCAACAAGGTCACGGTCAGCAGCCGTCCGGCCGCGTGAGGTCGCGCCGCCTCAGCCCCGCGGCGGGCGCGGCGGCCCGTGGCGCAGAACGGTCTCCAGCCGGTCGGCAAAGGCGGCGCGCTCGGCATCGCTGAGACCGGCCAGATGCTCCAGCAGCAGCCCGCGCACCAGCGCGGTCTGGGCCTCCACCCGGCCCTGCTGCGCCTCCAGCACCGCCGCCGCCCGGCCCGGATCGTAGGGTGTGGCCCGAAGCGCGGCGAGCAACTCCGCGAACCCCGCCCGCAGCGCCTCGCGGTTGGCGCGGAATTCCGGCCGGCGCGCGCGGAAGGCGGCGCGCAGCCTGTCGCGCCCCTCCGGGCTCAGGGCCCGCGCGTAGGGGCCATAGTCGATCAACTCGCCGCCGGGCGGGTGGTGGCGGTCGTGATCGTGCAGCCGGTTCAGCCCCGTGCCCGCCACCAGGCCGACAACCAGCAGGTTCACCGCCAGCGACAGGACCAGCGCCAGCTTCACCCAACGCCCGGAGGGCGCGTTCCGCGTCTCTGCCGCATTGGCCATGCTCAGCCCTCCTCCAGCAGCCCGTCATAGGACGGGATCATATCCACGACGTCGTAGCCGTCCTGTGCCGGCCAGAGCGCCGCCGTCACGCCATCGAGGCCGCCCGGCGCGGCGTAGCCCAGCCATATTCCGGCCACGGTGACCGAGGCCAGCCCCGCCACTGCCGGCCAGCCGCCCAGCGCGGCCAGCAGCCCGGCCCAGATCCGGCGCCCGGCCGCCGTCAGCCGCGGCGCCTGCGCATCGGCCAGCACCCGCTCCAGCAGCGCCGCCGACGGCACCGGCGCCGTGGCCCGGCCCGCCTCGAAAAACTGTTCCAATTCGTCGTCACGCATCTCAGCCATCCCCATACCCCAATTCCGCGCGCCGCCCGGCCAGGGCCTTGGCCAGCTTGCGCCTGCCCTGGGCGGTCAGGCTTTCGACCGCCTCCACACTGATCTCCATCACCGCGGCGATCTCGGGGTTGGAGAACCCCTCCAGATGCCGCAGCACAACCGCCTGCCGCTGCCGTTCGGGCAGCTCCTGCAGGGCCGCCTCCAGCGCCTGTGCGCGCGAGGCCTCCTGCAGGTGCGCCTCGACCCCGGGGCTGTCATCCGGCGGGTCGGCCACCTCGTCGAGCCCCACGCCGCGGCGCTTGCGCAGGCGGTCGGTGCACAGGTTGGACACCACCCGGAACAGCCAGGTGGAAACCTTCGCCTCGCCCCGGCGCCAGTCCGGCGCGATGCGCCACAGCCGCAGCATGGCCTCCTGCACCACGTCCTCGGCCTCGGCCCGATCGCCGCCCAGCATGCGGGCGGCAAAGCCCAGCGCCCGCGGGGTCAGGCGCATCGTCAGCACCCGGGCCGCCTCCGCGTCGCCGTTGGCGTACAGCACCAGCAGCGCCTCGTCCGAGGTATCGCTTTCTGCATCGAAGGCCATTTCCATCCTGCTCTGCCCTAGCGGCCCGGACCTCGCCCTGCAACGGTCCGCCCCCGGTGCGCCCGGGGGCGGCAAGTCTCGTCTCGCGCTTACGGACGGCCCATGCGGCCGCCCATCGGGCCGAAGGCGCCGCGCGCGTTCTCGAATTCTTCCTCGCTGATCGCGCCGTCGCCGTCGGTATCGAGCCGATCGAAGAGCCGGGCCCGGCCGGGCGCGGCCGCCAGTTCCTCGGCGCTGAGCAGGCCGTCACCATCCTGGTCGCGCATCTCGATCATCGCCTGTGCGCGCTCCTCGGTCATCGGGCCGCGCGGGCCCGCAGCCCGGCCGGCGTCACCCCGGAAGGACCCGCCGCGCCAGCCGCCGTCATGGTAGCCCTGCATCATGCCTCCCATGTGGCCCATGTGCCCCATGTGGCCGCACCCATGGCCGTGGCCGTAGCCGTGGCCGTAGCCATGGCCCGGTCCGAATCCGTCGCCCCGGCCATAGCCGACCCGCGGTCGGTCTTCACGGCGCTGGCCGTCGAAGCCCCGGCCGCCCGCGCCGCGCATCCAGCCGATCTCGTCTTCGCTGAGCGCGCCATCGTCGTCATCGTCCATCGCCGCGAACCGGGATTCGGCGGCGGCACGGTATTCCTCCAGCGTCACCTTGCCGTCCTCATCGGCGTCCAGCATCTCGAAAGCCATCGGCCCCGGGCCGCTTCCGGGCCCGCGGCCCTGCATGCCCTGCGCCGACGCCGGCAGCGCGCCGGCCACCAGCACCGCGCCCATCGCCAGCGCCGGAAGCCCGCCGAGAAAATACTTGCGTGTCATGTCATTCCCTCCTGATCAAAACTCTTTCAACGCAACGCGGCCGCCTTGCGTTCTGAATGTCAAACGCGGCACCACGGCATTTCCGTCGCGCCCGAGAACATTCTATCGCGACATCCCGCCGCATGGACATCCCGCCCCCCTGTGAGCCGGTCAATTACCTGTTACAGTGCCCCGGCGCATGGAGGGGTGCGCCGGGATAGAAAGACAAGGAATGATTATGGACGAGCCGATGGAACGGCCTGTGAGGCCTGCGCTGATGCGTGGCTGGCGCCGCCGCTGCCCCAATTGCGGCGCTGGCCCGATGCTCTGCGGCTATCTGAAAGTGCGCGAGACCTGCCCGGTCTGCCACGAAGAACTGTATCACCACCGCGCCGATGACGGGCCGGCCTATCTGACGATCCTCATCGTCGGCCACCTGATGGCGCCCATCATCCTGTGGACCTTCACCGCCTTCCGCCCCGACCCTCTGGTGCTGGCCGCCATCTTCACGGTTGGCTGCGTCGCGCTTTCGCTCTACCTTCTGCCCCGGTTGAAAGGCGCGATGGTGGCACTGCAATGGGCGAAACGAATGCACGGGTTCGGGGGAACGGGCTGACCGACAAGGACAAATCGGCGATCCGCGACGCTGCGACAGTGATCATGCTGCGCGACGCGGGCGCCACGCCGAAGGTGCTGATGGGCCAGCGCGGGGCCAAGGCCGCCTTCATGCCCAACAAGTTCGTTTTTCCCGGCGGTGCGGTCGACGCGGTCGACGCCACGGTGCCGCTGGCCTGCCCGCTCAACCCCGATTGCGACACCCGGCTGCGCGCCATGGCCGACCCGGCGCTTGCACCGGCCATCATCGCCGCCGGAATCCGCGAGGTGTGGGAGGAGACCGGCCTGCTGCTCGGCCGCCCCGGCGACTGGCCGATGGAGGCGCCCAGGGGCTGGCGCGGCTTCGCCCGCACCGGCCACCTGCCCTCGCCCGAGGGGTTCCACTTCATCTTCCGCGCCATTACCCCGCCGGGCCGGCCGCGCCGCTTCGACGCCCGCTTCTTCCTGGTCGAGGCCGAGGCGGTGGTCGGCGATCTCGACGATTTCTCCCGCGCCGAGGACGAGCTGTCGCAGCTGCAATGGATCCCGCTGGAAGAGGTGCGCCATTTCAACCTCCCCTTCATCACCGAGGTTGTCCTGGCCGAGGTCGCGGCCCTGCTGAAGGCGGGCCTGCCACCCGTCTCGGTCCCCTTCTTCAACAACGAAAACGAGCGCTCGGAATTCCTGCGCCTCACCTGATCCTTCTTCTTGGCGAAAATACTCAGATCCCCGGCCGCGGCCGGGCGCGCCGCTCAGAGGACCAGGATCAGCGCCAGGATACTGACACTCAGCAGCCCCATCGCCACCAGTTCCCGCGCCGAAGTCTTTTCACGGAACACGAAGACCGTGGCGGCGAAGCTGAACAGCAGCTCGATCTGGCCGAGCGCCTTCACATAGGCGGCCTTTTGCAGCGTGAAGGCCAGGAACCAGCCCAGCGAGCCCAGCATCGAGGTGATCCCCACCAGCCCCGCCACCCGCCAGCTGGCCAGCACGCGGGTGATCTCGCCCGGCTCGCGCCAGCCCAGCCAGGCGGCCATGGCCAGGCTCTGGCTGGCCGTCACCGCCGCCAGCGTGAACGCCGCGCGCAGGAACACGTCGTCGAGCCCCAGCGACAGAGAGGCGCCGCGGTAGCCGGTGGCGGAAACGGCGAACAGCACGCCCGACAGCAGCCCCAGCCCGGCGGCCCGGTTCACGATGCGCCTGTGCCATGCCCCGCCGCCCCCCGGCGGGTCCGATAACAGCACCACGCCGGCAAACCCCACCAGGATGGCCGCGAAGCCACCGGCCGAGATGCCCTCGCCCAGCACCACCAGCCCGAGCAGCGCGGTCTGCAGCACCTCGGTCTTCTTGAAGGTGATGCCCACGGCGAAATTGCGCGCGGAAAACAGCGCCACCACGCAAAGCGTGGCCAGGATCTGGGCCAGCGCCCCGCTCAGCGCGAAGGCCCAGAACCGCGCCCCGGGCACCGGCAGCGCCTGGCCGGTCGCGCCCAGATAGGCCGCCACCATCGCTGCCACCAGCGGCGCGGAATAGACGAAACGCGAAAAGGTCGCCCCGGCCGTGGACAGCCGCGTGGCCTTGAGGTGCCTTTGCAGCATGAAGCGCAGGTTCTGCGCGAAGGCCGCGGCGATGGTGATGGGGATCCACAATTCCATGCCGCAGTTCTGCACGCCCCGCCCGGATTGTCGAGCCTGAAGCGGCAGTTAGCCCTGCCGCCCCCAGCGCACCCGGGCCCAGGCCCGCTCGTAGACGAGGTAGAGGGTGAAGCCCACGGCGGTGTTGATCACGGCCATCGTGCCGCCCAGCGCCGCCGACCCCGTGGCCAGCAGCCCCACCAGCGACATCGAGACCAGACCGATCAGGTTCCAGACCACCGCCTTCAGAACCGTGCGCAGCCGCGTTTCCACCGCCATTCCTCCTGTCTTTCCGCTTTCTCTGGGCACGGGGATAGGGCAGCGACGGCCCGCTGGGAATTCCGAATATAATCCACATTTCTCTGCAATTGCTGTATTCAGTCATCCATGATGATTCAGAAAGACAAGCGCCACCGCGCCGCGCTACTGCGGGCGCGGCTGGCCGCGGCCATGGGCGAGCGCGGCCTCAGCCAAAGCGCCCTGGCCCGCCGGATCGGGGTCGACCGCTCCACCGTCTCGCAGCTCCTGGCCGAGGGCTCGGCCCGGCTCCCCAATGCGCAGGTGGTGGCCGAATGCGCCGCCGCGCTGGGGGTCTCGGCGGACTGGTTGCTGGGGCTGTCGGAACGGCCGGAAAGCGCGGCCGACCTGCTGGCCAACTCGATGACGCTGACCGCCGCCTCGCGGGCGCTGGTCGACGACCAGATTTTCGCCTGGCACCGCGAGGCCGCGGGCTACAAGATTCGCCACGTCCCCGCCGCCCTGCCCGACATGCTGAAAACCCGTCGCATGCTGGAATGGGAATACGCCCCGCACCTGGGCCGCACCGCCGAACAGGCCATCGGCGCGGCGCAGGACCGGCTGGACTGGATGAGCGGGCTGCGCTCGGACTACGAGATCGCCCTGCCGCTGCACGAGATCCGCAGCTTCGCCCGGGCCGAGGGCTATTACGCGGGCCTGCCCCTCGACATCCGGCTGGAACAGATCGACCGCTTCCTCGCGCTTCACGATCAGCTTTTCCCGGCGCTGCGGCTGCACCTGTTCGACGCGCGGCGGCTCTACTCGGTGCCGCTGACCGTCTTCGGCCCGCTGCTGGCGGTGATCTATGTCGGCGCCAATTACCTCGCCTTCCGTGACAGCGCGCGGGTGGAGGCCTTCACCCGCCATTTCGACGCGCTGGTGCGCGAGGCCACCCTGCCCGACCGCGACTTCCCCGCCTTCCTGGCAGAACTGCGGGCCGGGGTCGCCTGACCCGTCCTCCCGGGCGCCAAAAAAGAATTGCCTTGCGGGCGGCCGCCCCCGCCTTTTGGCTGGCCTTACCGCCCCTGCCCCACGGCCCGGCCGACGCCCCTGGGCCGCGGCAGCGCCGCATGGGCCTTCGCGATCTCGGCCAGTTTCTCGGCGATATGCGGCGGGGGCGGTGCCGCGCGGCGGGTCTCGAGGCTGACATGCAGCAGCATCTGCTCGCCGGTGGACAACAGGGTCTCGCCGGAATAGACCTCGTGGAAGAGGTGCATCTTCTTGCCCTCGGCGGCGAGGCAGGTGGTCTCCACCCGCATCTCCGCACCCGCCCTCACCTCCATCAGGTGGCGGATGTGGGTCTCGACGGTGAAGAAGCTGCCGCCCGAGGCGATATACGCGGCATCCGCGCCGACGATCTCCATGAAGCGGTCCGAGGCCTCCGTGAAGGCCTGGAGATAGCGGCTCTCGGTCATGTGGCCGTTGTAGTCGGTCCAGTCCAGCGGCACGGCGTGTTCCGAGGTCACGATGGGGCGGGTGATGTCGATCTCCGGCCCCTCGCGCGCGGCATCGACACGATTCAGATGCGCCCCCGCGCCCCAGTCCTGCCATTTCAGCGCCCGCATCAGGGCCACCAGGTTGGTGTCGCGGATGCGCTCCAGCTCGCGGATGGAATGGGCGCCGGACTGGGCGTCGGACTGTTCGGCGATCGTCCCGGCCAGTTCGTCGGTCAGCTCCGGCACGTCGGTCAGACGGGTCCAGGGCAGCTCCAGGCAGGGGCCGAACTGCGAGATGAAATGCTTCATCCCCGCCTCGCCGCCGGCGATGCGGTAGGTCTCGAACAGGCCCATCTGCGCCCAGCGCAGGCCGAAACCCATGCGGATTGCCTCGTCGATCTCTTGGGTCGTGGCGATGCCGTCGCGCACCAGCCACAGGGCCTCGCGCCAGACGGCCTCGAGCAGGCGGTCGGCGATATGGGCGTCGATCTCGGCCTTGACGTGCAGGGGGAACATGCCCAGGCCCTGCAGGATGTCCTTGGCGCGGGTCACCAGCTCGGGCGGGTTTTCCGGGCCGGCCACCAGTTCGACCAGCGGCAGCAGGTAGACCGGGTTGAAGGGATGCGCCACCAGGATTTGCGCGGGCGTCGTGGCGCAGCCCTGCAGGGCCGTGGGGGTGAAGCCCGAGGTCGAGGAGGCGATCACCGCCTCTTCGGGGCAATGGGCCTGGATTTTCTGGAATATCTTGCGCTTCAACTCCAGCCGCTCGGGTAGGCTTTCCTGGATCCAGTCGGCGCCCTCGACGGTCTCGGACAGGGTGTCATGAAAGCTGAGGCTGCCCTCGGGCGGCATGGGGCGGTCCGACAGGCCGGGCAGCGCGCGGCGGGCATTGCCCAGGACCTCGGCGACCTTGCGCTCGACCTCGGGATCGGTGTCGAACACCCGCACGTCCCAGCCCGACAGCAGGAACCGCGCGGCCCAGCCGCCCCCGATCACGCCGCCGCCGATGATTGCCGCCCTCTGCGTCATGTCCCCTCCCTGATCCGTCGGTGCAGGGCCCCGGCCGGTCGCGCGGGCCGGGCCCTGTTCTGGTCCAGATTGGGCAGGAACCGGCCGCGGGGGCAAGCCCCTGCGTGGCGGCCGGCCTCAGAACGGCATCGGATGTGCCTTGTGCGCCGCTTCGATGTCGTCGAGCACCTCTTGCGAGAGGGTCAGCTCGGCCGCCCCGAGCACCGTTCCGAGCTGCTTCAGCGAGGTGGCGCCGATGATCGGAACCACCGGGAAGGGGCGCGACATGACGAAGGCGATGGCCATCTGCACCGGGTCCAGCCCGTGATCGTTGGCGATGCCCAGATAGGCCGAGACCGCCTCCCACACCCGCGGCGTGACGCGGCCGCCCAGGTTGGGGTTCAGCGACCGGCGCGAGCCCTCGGGCGTCACGTCGCCGGCGTATTTGCCCGACAGCAGGCCCGCCGCCAGCGGGGTATAGGCCAGCAGGGTGACGTCCTCGTTCACGCCCAGCTCGGCCATGTCGAGGTCGTAGAGGCGGCAGAGCAGCGAATATTCGTTCTGCACCGCCTGCACTCGCGGCAGCCCGCGCTCCTCGGCGATGCGCAGCCATTGCGCGGTGCCCCAG
Source organism: Paracoccaceae bacterium (assembly GCA_049974865.1). Classification (GTDB taxonomy): domain Bacteria; phylum Pseudomonadota; class Alphaproteobacteria; order Rhodobacterales; family Rhodobacteraceae; genus JAGSOU01. The sequence continues at coordinate 30,892 of JBNGCX010000016.1, read as the reverse complement.
GCGGTTTCGTTGGACAGGCCGAAATGGCGGATCTTGCCCGCCTCGACCAGGTCCTGCAGGGTCTCCAGCGCCTCGTTCATATGCTCGATCGTCCGGGCCTGGTCCTGCCCCGACGGGTCATAGCCCCAGCATTTGCGGAAATGGTAGGAGCCCCGGTTCGGCCAATGGAACTGATAGAGGTCGATCACGTCGGTCTTCAGCCGCTTGAGCGAGGCGTCGACGGCCGACAGGATGCGCTCGCGGCTGATCTCGGGGCCGCCGGGCACCGCGGCCGAGCCTTCGCCGGTGATCTTGGTGGCGATCACCACGTCGTCGCGGCGGCCGGTCCTGGCCAGCCATTCGCCGATGATCTCCTCGGTGCGGCCGGCGGTCTCGGCGCGCACGGGGTTCACCGGGTACATCTCGGCGGTGTCGATGAAGTTGACGCCGCAGTCGAGGGCCATGTCGATCTGCGCATGGCCCTCTTCCATGGTGTTCTGCGTGCCCCAGGTCATCGAGCCCAGGCAAATCTCGGAAACGCTGATGTCACTGCGGCCGAGCTTTACGTGTTTCATGTCTGTCCCCCTGACGGTTCAGGGAGACAGTAGTCACGGCAGAGCCGAGCACAAGGGGCCGGTCAGGGCCGGATGTAGGAATATCCCTGCTGCTGCAACTCGACCAGCCGCACCACGCCCGAGGGTACGACCGTGGCCTCGTCCATCAGCTTGACGTCGTGGCCGGCCTTCTTGCTCATGTTGCGCAGGGTGTTGCCGCAGGCCGCGAAGGAGAGGTTCTCCATCTCCAGTGCCATCGCCGAGATGCGGTCGGCGACCGGGCTTTTCTCGGGGACATACATGTTCAGGCCGGGGCCGTAGGCCACGACCTCGATCACCGTGTCGTCGCCCTGGCTTTCGTAGTACTTGCTGACATTGACCACGTTGTTCAGCGCCATGTTCATGACCGCCGGGTCGTTCTGGTCGACATGGATGGCGATGTGATGCGTGGCCCCCTCGGCATGAGCGGCCACGGCGGAAAGGGCCGCCAAAGCGGCGGCTGCGATGGTGGTTTTCATGATTTCCTCCCTTTTATGCGACATAGGGTAGCAGCTTTTTCGGGGCTGTCAGGCCAAAATATTGCAATACGCGAATATTGAGAACGAATACAGAACACTGTATGCTCCGGCCATGACCGCCGCCGCCCTGACTCGCGCCCCGCACCGCCCCCGCCCGGCCCTGGCCGCGCTGGGCGAGCTGTCCTTCACGCTGGCCCGCGCGCATGAGCTCTGCGGCCCGGCGCGGCGGGTGCTGGCGCTGCTGCTGGCGCGCGAGACCGCGGGGCCGGTGTTCTGGGTGCAGCCCGCCTGGGCGCCCGACCGGCTCTACCCCGACGCGGTGGCGCGCTTCATCGCGCCGGGGCGGCTGCATTTCGTTCACCCCAAGCGCGCCGAGGATCTGCTCTGGAGCGTCGAAGAGGTGCTGCGCAGCGCCGCGGTGCCGCTGGTGGTGGCCGACCTGCCCGAGCCGCCCGCCCTGACCCCGGTGCGCCGGCTGCATCTGGCCGCCGAGGCCGGCGCGGCGCTGGGCGGCATGGCGCCGCTGGGCTTGCTGCTGAGCCCCGGCGCGGGCGGGGCCGCGGGGGTGGAGAGCCGCTGGCACATCGCCCCCCGCCACCGCGCCGAGGCCAGCGAATGGCGGCTGGAGCGCCGCCGCGCCCGCACGGCCCCGCCCAGGGCCTGGCACCTGCGCGACGAGGGCCACGGCTTTGCCCTGGCCCCTGCCCCCGAAACGACCCGCCATCCGTCGCATTCGGACCGGACAGGGGACGCGCGCGTAGGCTAAGCCCCTGCATATGCGCCTGATTCTATCCTTCGCCGCCCTGTTCCTGTCCGCCGCCCTGCTGCAACTCAGCACCGGGGCCGTGGGTCCGCTAGACGCGCTGTCGGGGCTGGTGATGGATTTCACCCGCGCCGAGGTGGGCGCGCTGGGCTCGGCCCATTACGTCGGTTTCTTCATCGGCTGCTGGTGGGCGCCGCGGCTGATGGGGACGGTCGGCCATTCCCGCGCCTTCGCCGCCTTCACCGCCGCCGGCGCCATCGGCCTGCTGGCGCATATGATGGTGGTCGATCCCTATGCCTGGGCGGGGATGCGCGTGGCCTCGGGGCTCAGCGTGGCCGGCTGCTACACCATCATCGAGGCCTGGCTGCAGGCCAAGCTGACCAACGAGACTCGCGGCCGCGCGATGAGCGTCTACCGCATGGTGGACATGAGCGCGGCGCTGGTGGCGCAGCTGATGATCGGGGTGCTGGAGCCGGCGGCCTATGTCTCCTACAACCTGCTGGCTCTGGTCTGCTGCGCGGCCCTGCTGCCGCTGACCCTGACCCGCAGCCCGCAGCCCGAGACGCCCGGCGCGCCGCGGCTGCGCCCCCGGCTGGCCTTCGAGAAATCGCCGCTGGGCGCGGCGGCGGTGATCGTGGCGGGGCTGTCCTCGGCCGCCTTCCGCATGGTCGGCCCGATCTACGGGCAGGAGGTCGGGCTGCGCGCCGACCAGATCGGCCTGTTCCTGGCCACCTACGTGCTGGGCGGCGCGCTGGCGCAATACCCGGTGGGCTGGATGGCCGACAAGTTCGACCGGCGCTGGGTGCTGATCTGGCTGTCGGTGGCGGCGATGGCGGCCTGCGCCACCACCGTCACCACCGCGGGCAGCGGCACATGGGCCGTTCTGCTGGCCGCGGGATTCTTCGGGCTGACCACCTTCCCGATCTACTCGGTCGCCGCCGCCCATGCCCATGACTTCGCCGAGGCCCACCAGCGGGTCGAACTGTCGGCGGCGCTGATGTTCCTGTTCGCGCTGGGGGCCATCGCCTCGCCGCTGCTGGCGGCACGGCTGATCGACTGGTTCGGGCCCGGCGCGCTCTTTACCCTGATCGCCACCGGCCACCTGCTGCTGGTGGCAGTCGGGCTGGCCCGGATGCGCGCCCGCCCCACGGCGGAGGCGCGCACGCCCTACATATATGCCCCGCGCACCTCCTTCCTGATCGGGCGGCTGACCAAGGGCAGCCGCGACAGGCGCTAGCCTTCGCCCCGCCCCTGCGTTAAAGGGGGCCGCGAAGCACATAGGCAAGGCAAACCCATGGCACGTATCCTGATCACCTCGGCAATTCCCTACATCAACGGGATCAAGCATCTGGGCAACCTGGTGGGCTCGCAACTGCCCGCCGACCTCTACGCGCGCTACATGCGCCAGAGGGGCCACGAGGTGATGTTCATCTGCGCCACCGACGAGCACGGCACCCCGGCCGAGCTGGCCGCCGCCAAGACCGGCGAGGACGTGGCCGAGTACTGCGCGCGGATGCACGGGGTGCAGGCCGAACTGGCCGAGGGCTTCCGCCTGTCCTTCGACCATTTCGGCCGCTCCTCGTCGCAGCGCAACCACGCGCTGACCCAGCATCTCGCCGCCAAGCTGGCCGAGAACGGCTATATCGAGGAGGTCACCGAGAAACAGGTCTATTCCAAGGCCGACGGCCGCTTCCTGCCCGACCGCTATATCGAGGGCACCTGCCCCAACTGCGGCTACGAAAAGGCCCGCGGCGACCAGTGCGAGCACTGCACCAAGCAGCTCGACCCGACCGACCTGATCAACCCGCGCAGCGCGATCTCGGGCTCGACCGACCTGGAGGTGCGGGAGACCAAGCATCTCTACCTGCGCCAGTCGGCGCTGAAGGACAAGCTGGACGCCTGGATCGATTCCCAGAGCGGCTGGCCGGTGCTGACCACCTCCATCGCCAAGAAATGGCTGCATGACGGCGACGGGCTGCAGGACCGCGGCATCACCCGCGACCTGCACTGGGGCGTGCCCGCGCAGTTCGACGGCGCGCCCTGGAAGGGGATGGAGGGCAAGGTCTTCTACGTCTGGTTCGACGCCCCCATCGAATACATCGCCGCCACCGCCGAATGGGCCGACGCCCACGGCCTGGACGAGGCCGCCTGGCGCCGTTGGTGGCGCGAGGACGAAGGCGCCGAAGATGTTCGATATGTGCAATTCATGGGCAAGGACAACGTGCCCTTCCACACCCTGAGCTTCCCGGCCACGCTGATGGGATCGGGCGAGCCGTGGAAGCTGGTGGATTACATCAAGTCCTTCAATTACCTGAACTATGACGGCGGCCAGTTCTCGACCAGCCAGGGCCGCGGCGTGTTCATGGACCAGGCGCTGGAGATCCTGCCGGCCGATTACTGGCGCTGGTGGCTTTTGTCCCATGCGCCCGAGAACTCGGACAGCGAGTTCACCTGGGAGAATTTCCAGGTCAGCGTGAACAAGGACTTGGCCGACGTTCTGGGCAATTTCGTGAGCCGCGTGACCAAGTTCTGCCGCTCGAAATTCGGCGAAGAGGTCCCCGCGGGCGGCGAGAACGGCCCCGCCGAGCAGGCCCTGATCGAGGAGCTGACAACCAGAATCCGCGCCTATGAGGGCCACATGGAGGCGATGGAGATCCGCAAGGCCTCGTCCGAACTGCGCGCGATCTGGGTGGCGGGCAACGAATACCTGCAGGAAGCGGCCCCCTGGGCCACCTTCAAGGAAAACCCCGAGGCCGCGGCGGCGCAGATCCGCCTTGCGCTGAACCTGATCCGCGTCTACGCCGTGCTCTCGCGCCCCTTCATCCCCGACGCCTCGGCCACGCTGCTGGCGGCGATGCAGACCGACGACGACGGCTGGCCCGACGACGTGGCAGGCGCGCTTGCCGCCCTGCCCGCCGGCCACGCCTTCACCGTGCCCGACGTCCTGTTCCGCAAGATCACCGACGACGAGCGCGCGGACTGGGAGGCGAAATTCGCGGGAACGCGGGCGTGAGCGCGCCGCTTGAGCTGACCGTCTCGGGCCCCGTGGCCGAGCTGCGCCTCGAGCGGCCCGACAAGAAGAACGCGCTGAATTTCGAGCTGCTCGAAGCGCTTGCCGCCGCGGGCCAAGAGCTGAAGGCGCGGCGCAACATTCGTGCCGTCATCCTGCACGGCGCGGGCGGCGTGTTCTCGTCGGGGATCGACCTGGAGCTGCTGCAGGGCGTCCTGGGCCGGATGGACGAGATCCGCCGACAGATGCTGAACCCGCCCGCGGGCGAGGCCGCCAACCTGTTCCAGAAGCCCGTCACCGTCTGGGCGGAGCTGGACAAGCCCGTCATCGCCGCCATCGAGGGCGTCTGTTTCGGCGCCGGGATGCAGCTGGCGCTGGGGGCCGATTTCCGTATCGCGGCACCCGCGGCGCGCCTGTCGATCATGGAGGCCAAATGGGGCCTGGTCCCCGACATGGGAATCACCCGTTCGCTGCCGCGCCTGATGCGCGCCGACCAGGCGAAAGAGCTGATCATGACCGGCCGCATCCTCGACGCGCCCGAGGCGCTGTCGCTGGGCCTGCTTACCCGCGTCTGCGACGACCCGCTGGCGGCCGCCCGCGCCCTGGCCGCCGATCTCGCCGGCCGCTCGCCCGAGGCGGTGGCCGCGTCGAAACGGCTGGTCGAGGCCGCCTGGGCCACGCCCGAGGCCCTGGCGCTGGAGGCCGAGCTGCAGGCCGGCCTCATGGGCAGCCCCAACCAGATGGAAGCGGTGATGGCGGTCCTGCAGAACCGCGCGCCGGACTTCAAGTAACCCGGGTGGTACCCGCGGCCGGACTCGAACCGGCACGGCCTAAAGCCTAGGGATTTTAAGTCCCCTGTGTCTACCATTCCACCACGCGGGCCCGTGGGTGGGGTGACAATAGGGAACGAACGCGCGGTGTAAAGGCGCTCAGATATCGTCGCCCTGCGGCTCGGCCAGAAGGCCGCGCTCGGGCAGCCAGGGGTTCAGCGCCAGCGCCTCGCGCAGAACCTGCTGCCCCTCGTCCATCCGGCCCAGCCCCATCAGCGTCAGCGCCTTGCCCGACAGGGCCGCGACGTGATCGGGCGACAGCGCCAGCGTGCGCTCCAGGTCCTCCAGCGCCGCCGGGTAGTCCTGCCGCAGGAAGGCGACGAAAGCGCGCTGGTTGTAGCCCTCGGCATAACCGGGGCAATAGGCGATGAGCGCGTCGAAGGCCTTGGCCGCGCCGGCGAAATCATAGGCCGCGCGGCGGTCCATCCCCTCGTCCAGCAATTCCTGCGCGTAGGTATCGGGCGCGTCGGTCCAGAGCTGCCACATGGCATTGGTGATCTGCCGCCCCTCGCCCTCGGTCGCGGCCGCCTGGGCGGCGGCGATCAATTCCGCCAGCCGCGCGCCGTGGTCCGGGGCGGGCGGGCAGTCGGAGGCCAGCGCGGGGCCGGCCAGCAGGGCCAGTGTCAGCAGAACGCGCATGCCCCATGATCCGCCCCGCCCCCGCACGGCGTCAAATCACGATTCAGAAGGCCTCTTCCTTGACCGCCTCCATCGCCACGTAGGTGGAGGTGTTGGAGACATAGGGCAGGGCCGAGATCCGCTCAGCCATGACCGCGCGGTAGCTGGGCATGTCGTGGGTGCGCACCTTCAGCAGGTAGTCAAAGCCGCCCGCCACCATGTGGCACTGCTCGACCTCGGGGATGGTGCGCACCGCCTCATTGAACGCCGTCAATGCCGCCTCGCGCGTGTCGGTCAGCCGCACCTCGACGAAGGCCACATGCGCCAGCCCCATACGGATCGGGTTCAGCAGCGCGGCATAGCCGGTGATGTAGCCGTCCTGCTCCAGCCGTTTCAGCCGCGCCTGGGTGGGCGATTTGGACAGGCCGATCCGGCGCGCTAGCTCTGTCACAGGCATCCGGCCATCCGTGGACAGCACCCGCAGAATCGCCTGGTCGAACCTGTCGAGATCCGGAAGGCCAGGTTGCGGCATTTCATACTTAATTTCGGTCATATCGCCTTTCGTCCGACCTCCTTTTGGACGTTCTGCCTGAGAAGCCACAGGTATACTGGAACAAAGTCCGGAGGTCCACAAATGACAGAAACGCTCGCGCCGCTGCGCACCCGCATCGACTCTGCGAAATATGCCGACGAGGGCGCCGCCCTGCGCGCGCTGCTCGACCTGGCCGCGCTCTCGCCCGAGGACCGCGCCCGCATCAGCGCCCGCGCGGCCGACCTGGTGCGCGAGATCCGGGCCAGCGCCAAGCCGGGGCTGATGGAGGTGTTCCTGGCCGAATACGGCCTGTCCACCGAGGAGGGCATCGCGCTGATGTGCCTGGCCGAGGCGCTGCTGCGCGTGCCCGATGCCGAGACCATGGACGCGCTGATCGAGGACAAGATCGCGCCGTCGGACTGGGGCAAGCACCTGGGCCATTCGGCCTCGCCGCTGGTCAATGCCTCGACATGGGCCCTGATGCTGACCGGCAAGGTGCTGGAAGAGAAAGAACCGGGCGTCATCGGCACCCTGCGCGGCGCCGTCAAACGGCTGGGTGAGCCGGTGATCCGCAACGCCGTGCACCGCGCCATGCGCGAGATGGGGCGGCAGTTCGTCCTGGGTGAAACCATTGAAAACGCAATGAAACGCGCCGCGGGGATGGAGGCCAAGGGCTATACCTATTCCTACGACATGCTGGGCGAGGCCGCGCGCACCGATGCCGACGCGCAGCGTTATCACCGCGCCTATGCCGACGCGATTTCCGCCATCGGCAAGGCGGCGCGCGACGCCGACCCGCGCAAGAATCCCGGCATCTCGGTCAAGTTCTCGGCCCTGCACCCGCGCTACGAAGAGGCGCAGCGCGAGCGGGTGATGGACGAACTCGTGCCGCGGGTGCGCGCGCTGGCCCTGCAGGCTAAAGAGGCCAACATGGGCTTCAACGTCGATGCCGAGGAGGCGGATCGCCTGTCGCTGTCGCTGGACGTGATCGAGGCGGTGGCCGCCGATCCGGCGCTGGCGGGCTGGGACGGGTTCGGCGTGGTGGTGCAGGCCTACGGCCCGCGCGCGACCCACGTGATCGACTGGTTGCACGCTCTGGCCGAAAAGCTCGACCGCCGCTTCATGCTGCGGCTGGTCAAGGGCGCCTACTGGGACACCGAGATCAAGCAGGCGCAGGTGCTGGGCGTCGACGGTTTTCCGGTCTTCACCCGCAAGGCGGGCACCGACGTCAGCTACATCGCCAACGCGCGCAAGCTGCTGGGGATGACCGACCGGATCTATCCGCAATTCGCCACCCACAACGCCCACACGGTGGCCGCGATTCTCGATATGGCGGGGGACCCCGAGACCTTCGAGTTCCAGCGCCTGCACGGCATGGGCGAGCGGCTGCACGACATCGTTCTGGCGTCGGAAAACACCCGCTGCCGCATCTACGCCCCGGTTGGCGCGCATCGCGACCTGCTGGCCTACCTGGTGCGCCGGCTGCTGGAGAACGGCGCCAACAGCTCCTTCGTCAACCAAATCGTGGACGAGAACGTCCCGCCGGAGGAGGTCGCCGCAGACCCGTTCAAGGAGGTGCTGGCGCATCTCGACGCCCCCGAGCACCCAGCGCTGAAACGCGGCCCCGACCTGTTTCCCGGCCGGCGCAACTCCCGCGGGTGGGACATCGCGCACCGGCCCGAGTTGGACGGGATCGAGGCCGCCCGCGCCCCCTATCGCGACGCCCAGTTCACCGCCGCGCCGCTGCTGGCCGCCGATCTGCCCAATGGCCCGGCCGAACCGGCGCAGAACCCCGCCGACCTGGCCGATGAATTGGGCCAGGTGCGCCCCGCGAAGCCCGAACAGGTCGCCGCCGCGCTGGACGCCGCCCGCCCGTGGGAGGCCCCGGCCGAGGAACGCGCCGCGATCCTCAACCGCGCCGCCGACCTCTACGAGGAACATTACGGCAGGATCTTCGCCATCCTCGCCCGCGAGGCGGGCAAGACCATCCCCGACGCGGTGGGCGAGTTGCGCGAGGCGGTGGATTTCCTGCGTTACTACGCCACCCGGATCGACCCGGAGGCCTCCCCGCGCGGCCTGTTTGCCTGCATCTCGCCATGGAATTTCCCGCTGGCCATCTTCACCGGCCAGATCGCGGCGGCGCTGGCCGCGGGCAACGGAGTGCTGGCCAAACCGGCCGAGCAGACCCCGCTGATCGCCCACGCCGCGGTGGAGCTTCTGCACGAGGCGGGCGTGCCGCGCGCGGCCCTGCAACTGCTGCCGGGCGATGGAGCCACCGTGGGCCGGGCGCTGACCTCGGATGCGCGCATCTCGGGCGTGGCCTTCACCGGCTCCACCGAAACCGCCCAGACCATCCGCCGCGCCATGGCCGAGCACATGGCCCCCGGCACGCCACTGATCGCCGAGACCGGCGGGCTGAACGCCATGATCGTGGACAGTACCGCGCTGCCCGAACAGGCGGTGCGCGACGTGCTGGCCTCGGCCTTCCAGTCGGCGGGCCAGCGCTGCTCGGCCCTGCGCTGCCTCTACGTGCAGGAGGAAATCGCGGATGATTTCCAGACCATGCTCATCGGCGCGATGCAGGACCTCGCCATGGGCGACCCGTGGGACCTGGCCACCGACACCGGCCCGCTGATCGACGCCGAGGCCCATGCCGAGATCGCGGCCTATGTCGAACGGGCCCGCGTCGGGGGGCGGCTGATCTGGCAGGGCAACGCCCCGCAGCAGGGCCATTTCCTGGCCCCCGCCGTGATCCGGGTGGATGGCATCAAGGACCTGGAGCGCGAGGTCTTCGGCCCCGTACTGCACCTTGCCACCTTCGGCGCGGATGAGGTGGACAAGGTGATCGCCGATATCAACGACACCGGCTACGGGCTGACCTTCGGGTTGCACAGCCGCATCGACGACCGGGTCGAGGAGGTGACCGCGCAACTCCATGTCGGCAACCTCTATGTCAACCGCAACCAGATCGGCGCCATCGTGGGCAGCCAGCCCTTTGGCGGCGAGGGGCTGTCGGGCACCGGCCCCAAGGCGGGCGGGCCGTGCTACGTGCCGCGCTTCACCCGCCCTGCGCCGGGCGATAACGGCTGCGCCACCGCGTCGGACGGCAAGCCCGAGGCGGTCCAGGCCGCGCTCGACGCCGCCGCCCGCGAGGCGGCCGCGCTGGAGACGCTGGACCTGCCCGGGCCCACCGGCGAGTCGAACCGCCTGTCCAGTTACCCGCGCCCGCCGCTTCTGTGCCTCGGCCCGGGCCCCAGCACCGCGCGCAAACAGGCCCAGGCCGCCCGCGCCCTGGGCGGCGTGGCGGTCGAGGCGCCCGAGGCGCTGGTGCCCTGGGCCCTGGAAAGCCTGAAGGGCCTCTCCGGCGTGCTCTACTGGGGCAAGCCCGAGACCGCGCGGGCCTATGAAAAGGCGCTGGCCAAGCGCCCCGGCCCGATCATTCCGCTGATCACCGCCCAGCCGGACATCGCCCATGCCCGGCACGAGCGGCATGTCTGTATCGACACCACCGCCTCGGGCGGCAACGCGGCGCTGCTGGCGGAGGTCGCCGAGGCTTGACGGCGGGCGCGGGCGGGCTAGCCTGCGCCCCATGTTTCCGATCCGTGATCACAACCCGTCGAGTCGCACGCCTTACGTCACCTACGGGTTGATCGCGGTGAACGTGCTGGTGTTTCTCAGTTACTGGTCGCTGTTTTCCGACCCGCGCGCGTTGCAGCGCTTCTTCTTCGACTGGGCGCTGATCCCGGCGGCGATCTCGCAAGGGGCGCTGCTGCACGGGCTGGTGACCTCGATGTTCCTGCATGGCGGGCTGATGCACCTGGGCGGGAACATGCTGTTCCTGTTCATCTTCGGCGACAACCTGGAGGACGAGCTGGGGCAACTGCGCTTCCTCGGCTTCTACCTGGCCAGCGGCGTCGCGGCGGGGCTGGCGCAGTTCCTGGCCGATCCCGGCTCAATCATGCCCACGGTGGGGGCCTCGGGGGCCATCGCCGGGGTGATGGGGGGCTACCTGCTGATGTTCCCCAAGGCGCGGGTGGATGTGCTGTTCATCTTCGTCATCTTCTTCCGCATCTTCCCCCTGCCCGCCTGGATCATGCTGGGCGTGTGGTTCGCCTTTCAGCTATTCGGCGGGGCCTCGGCCGCATCAGACGTGGGCGGCGTGGCCTACTGGGCGCATGCCGGCGGCTTCGTCGCGGGGATCGTCCTGATGCTGCCGCTGTGGGTGGCCCGCGGCGGCCCGGCCTATTGGCAGCGCACCCATGGCCATCCGCCGAACCCGGATGCCACCTACCGGCGCAGCCCGATCCCGGTGGTGCGGCGGCGGCGCTGAGACGCCGGCCCCATGCCCGGCCGCGCGCGGGCGGAACCTGCGGTTCACATGAGTATTTTTGCCAAGAAGAAGGAGGGTTATTCGCCCCGGATGACCTTGGCGAAGGCGTCGTAGATGGGCTCGTTCGCCACCAGAACGTCGCCGTGTTCCAACGGGTCGTGGCCCTCGCGGATCGGGCCGATAAGGCCGCCGGCCTCCTTGACGATGATCAGCCCGGCAGCGATGTCCCAGGCGTGCAGTTCGCGCTCCCAGAACCCGTCGTACCGGCCCGCGGCGACATAGGCGAGGTCGAGCGCGGCCGAGCCCCAGCGCCGCACGCCCGCGCATAGCGGCATCAGGCGGCCGAGGTCATGCAGCGTGGCCGGTAGGGTCTTCTTGCTGCCGAAGGGCACGCCGGTGGCGAAGATCGCCTCGATCATCCGCTGCCGGCCGGAGACGCGGATCCGGGTTTCGTTCATCCAGGCGCCGGCGCCCTTCTCGGCGAAGAACATCTCGTCCTTGGCGGCATCGAAGACAACGCCTGCCACGATCTCGCCCTTGTGCTCCAGCGCGATCGAGATCGCCCAGTGCGGCAGGCCGTGCAGAAAGTTGGTGGTGCCGTCCAGCGGATCGACGATCCAGCGGCGGGTGGGGTCCTGCCCGTCCTCACCGCCGGTTTCCTCGCCCAGCCAGCCATAGGTGGGGCGCGCGCCCATCAGCTCGTCGCGCAGGATCTTTTCGGCGGCGATATCGGCCTTGGAGACGAAATCCCCGGCGCCCTTCATCGACACCTGCAGGTTCTCCACCTCGCGGAAATCCTTCACGAGGCTGCGGCCGGCCTTGCGGGCGGCCTTGATCATGATGTTGAGATTTGCGCTGCCGATCATCGGGGGACTCCTTTGTCAGGCCGCGCGTATACGCCGCCGGGGCCGCGATGCCAAGGGGGGATGGCGGCGTAGCGGAAAGAGCGGACATCCGGTTCGTGACCGATGCCGGCCTCGGTCGGCGGCCGGGTCCGGCGCCCGACATCTGGGTCACCGCTGCCGAAACCACCGCGCGACGACCGCGTGGGTCTCGCGATCGTTCAGCAGACTGTCATGCCCATGGCCGGGTCTGATCTCGACGCGGCCATGATCGTGCGGCGCAACGAGTTCACGGTATCCCTCGGCATATACGGCCTCATCCTCTGCGCCGGCGACGATCAGAAAAGGGCTTTCCATGGCGCTCAGCGCGTCCCCGGTTGACTTGGGCGGCAAGGGCAGGCTCGAGGCAATCGCGGCAAACGAATAGGCCGGGAACTCCGGTGGGGCGTTCAGGTAGGCGACGGGAAGATGGTTGAAGGCCCGGATGCCCAGCCTGTTCAAAAGAACGAGTCCGGTCATCCGCGCGCGGTCGATGCGAAGAACGGACCCGGCCGGAGCCGGGCGCGGCGCGCTCGGCCCCGGGCCGAGGACGGGCGCGAACAGCAGGTAACCCGAGACGCGCGGCCGATCCGACTTCAGCGCGAAGCGGAGCGCGACACCTCCGCCCATGGAATGCCCGGCCAGCCAGACACGCGCTCCGGGCCTGTCGGATTGGATCGACGCGATGACCTGCGCGAGATCGTCCTCGTATTGCCCGATGTGATCGAGATCGTAGCGCCGGCCGCTCGAATGGTGGTGCCCGCGCAGGTCCACGACGACCACCTGCGCGCCCGTGGCCTCGGCCAACAGCCCTGCCGGATTGTTCCACCGCGCCCCCGCTGCGCCGATGCCGTGGACCAGGAGGATCAGGTCCCGCGCCTCGTCGGGGCCGAATATCCTGGCTGCGATACGCCCGCCGTCGCCGATATCGAAATGGGTCGGCCGACATGGGAACACCTGATCGAAAACCACCCCGTTGGCGATCTCGGTTGCGCGGTATTCCTCGGCGGTCCGGCCCTTGCCCTGGAACGGGTGCTTCCGGGGCCAGAACACCGATGCCGCGATCACCGTCGAGGACAGCATGAGAAGAACGGCAAGGCCGACAGCCAGAAGGGGGATCCAGTTCACTCCCATTTCTCCTTTCGCGAACAGAATGTGCGAGCCGGGACCGGCACGCTCAGCGGTCGCGGCGCGGGATCTCCTCGCAGAGCCGCGACGCGACGCGAAGCGCGATCTCCACCTCCTCGTCAGAGAAACGCTCGGCAAGGCGTTCCGCCTTGCTGTGCTCCATCTCGAGCACATCGCGAATGACCGCCCCGCCCCTGGGCGTGAGCGCAATGAGCGGCGATGAGCGATGTTTCGGATTTGGCTGCTTTTCCGCCAAACCCGCGGTGATCACCTCGTTCACCATTTTCTGAACGTATTGTCGCTGAATGTGCAGCTCTCGCCCGATGTCGGGCACCGAAAGCGCCCCTTTCGCATCCAGCACTTCAAGAACCGCGCGCATCCTGACCGTCAGGCCGGATCCCTCCAACCCGTCGCGGACCATCTCCTCGACCCGCTGCATCAGCGGGCGCGAAAACCACATGAACCGGGCAAGACGCTGTGTTTTATTCATGACATTATCAATGTCAGAATGACAACATGGATGTCAATATTGGCCCGAGCGGGTTTTCGCCGAATGTCCGCCCGGCGCTCGATACGGGCAGCGCGGGACGCGCCGCTGAGCACATTCTCTCCTCTATCCGGCGCGCTGCAGCTTTACCGGCTCGGTGCGCGCCAGCCGGATGAAATGCGCCATGTAGGGTTTCGCCGCATCCTCGGCGCGCGTGGCCGCATACATGCGCCGCGTGAGGCCCTGCTCGGTGATCGGACGGATGGCGTAATCGGGATTGCCGGCGACGTCGCGCAGCACCCAGTCGGGCAGCACCGCCACGCCGCGGTTGGAGGCCACCAGCATCAGGATCACCGCCGTCAGCTCCACCTGCCGTATTGCCCGCGGCTCGACCCGGGCCGGGGTCAGCAACTCGGTGAAGATGTCCAGCTTGCTGCGTTCCACCGGGTAGGTGAAGAGCATCTGGTCGCGGAAATCCTCGGCCTCGACGTAAGGTTTCTGCGCCAGCGGGTTCTGCGACGAGGCCACCAGAACCGGCGCATAGTCGAATAGCGGCGCGAACTGCACGCCGGGGATCTCCTCGGGGTCGGACGAGATCACGAGGTCCACCGCCTCGCGCCCCAGCGCCGGCAGCGCCTCGAAGGACAGGCCGGGGCGGATATCCACGTCCACCTCGGGCCAGGCGTGGCGGAACTCCTCCAGCACCGGCAGCAGCCAGTCGTAACAGGCATGGCATTCCAGCGCGATATGCAGGCGGCCCGACTTGCCCTCATGGAGGGCGCGGAACTCCTCCTCGGTGGCGGCCACCTCGGGCAGCACCTTTTCGGCCAGCCGCAGCAGTCGCATCCCCGCCGAGGACAGTTTCAGCGGCTTGGAGCGGCGCACGAACAGCTCCATCCCCACCTGCTCTTCCAGGCCCTTGACCTGGTGCGACAGGGCGGATTGCGTCATATGAAGCTGGTCGGCCGCACGGGCCAGCCCGCCGGCTTCGTGGATCGCCTTGATCGTGCGCAGGTGGCGCAGTTCCAGGTGCATATCGTCGCGATTTTCATATTGATCTTGAGAATTATGAATTTGTTTCACAAATAATGTCGTGCGACAAGAGCCTCACACCGTAAACCCGAGGGACCAAGCCATGACCGCCCCGCGTATCTCGTTCGAATTCTTCCCGCCGCAATCGCTGGAGGCCAGCTTCCGGCTGTGGGAAACCGTGCAGGTGCTGGCGCCGCTCAATCCCGGCTTCGTCTCGGTCACCTATGGCGCGGGTGGCACCACCCGCAAGCTGACCCATGAGGCGGTGGCCACCATCCACAAGAATTACGGGCTGAACGTGGCCGCGCACCTGACCTGCGTCGACGCCACCCGCCAGGAAACGATGGAGATCGTCAACGCCTATTCCGAGGCCGGCGTGACCGAGATCGTCGCCCTGCGCGGCGACCCGCCCAAGGGCCAGGGCAGGTTCACGCCGCACCCGGACGGCTTTGCCAACTCGATCGAGCTGGTCGAGGCGCTGGCCGAGACCGGCAAGTTCAAGATCCGCGTCGGCGCCTATCCCGACCCGCATCCCGAGGCCGCCAATGCCCAGGCCGATGTCGACTGGCTGAAGCGCAAGATCGACGCCGGGGCCAGTTCGGCCATCACCCAGTTCTTCTTCGAGGCGGAAACCTATTTCCGCTTCCGCGACGCATGCGAGAAGGCGGGCATCGACGCCCCCGTCATCCCCGGCATCCTGCCCATCGAGAACTGGAAGGGCGTGCGCAAATTCGCCGAGCGCTGCGGCGCCCATGTCCCGGCCTGGCTGGACGAGGCATTTGACGCCGCCCTGCGCGACGGACGCGAGGAGCTGCTGGCCACCGCGCTGGCCACCGAACTGTGCTCCGACCTGATCGAGGGCGGGGTCGAGGACCTGCATTTCTACACGCTGAACAAGCCGCACCTGGCCCGCGACATCTGCCACGCGCTCGGCGTGCAGCCCGAGGCATCGCTGGAAAAGGTCGCCTGAGCCCCGCCCCGGGACGGCGCCGCGAAATCCTGCCCCGCACCACCGGCGCGGTCCCGCGCCGGATCATGCACATCGGCCGCGTCCTTCTTCCTGGCTCAAATACTCATGGCACACCGCGCGCCAGGCGCATCGCGGTAGGGCGGCTCGGCAGCCATCGGATTCAAGTATTTCCACCGAGAAGACGTCAGGACGCGCTGGAGAAGCCGAGGGGAAGCTCCGCGGCCTGCGACGCGCCCGAGGCGGTGGGATGCAGCGCCTCGGAGGGGTCTTCACCCACGCGGCGGCGGCGGCGCAGCAGGAAAAGCTTGCCCCAGCCGCGCCAAGACCCCACCGACGGCGCCTCGGCGTCGCAGGGGAAGCGCGCGCGCCAGGCCTCGGGCAGCGGCAGGCCGCAGCCCTCGGCCTTTTCCAGCATCCAGACCAGGGGGATATTGGCCAGCGGCCGCGCCGGTTCATACCCGTCGAGCTGGCCGCCGATGTCACCATGGGTGCCGCGGAACCAGACCTGCTCGACATTGCCCTCCCAGCCCGGCGGGCAGTGCCACAGCACCGGCTCGAACACCTCGCGCGTCTCGTCCAGCGCCAGCGCGTGATAGCCGTGGCGCACTACGGGGCTGAGTTCATGGTTGTGGAAGGCATGGCGGCGCTCGGCCAGGGCCCAGACCAGCGGCAGGCGCAGCCCCAGCGCCTTGACCGTGTCCCAGACGCCGATCATCTCGATCTCGGCGCCCTCGTGGCAATAGGCGTGGGCGAAGGCGCGCGCGACCGGCCCGTCGTTTTCCGACTGGTAGTGGCGATAGGCCTGGCGGACGTTACGCACCGTCGCGCAGTCGGCCCGCAACAGGCCCACCCGCTCGATCACGCCGGCCAGCGACCGCACGGCGTAGGCGCCGCGCGAATAGCCCATCAGGAAGATCCGGTCGCCGGGGCGGTAGCGCGAGGCGAGATAGCCATAGGCACGGCGGATCTGCCGGTTGATGCCGCGGCCCAGCGCCACGTCATGGCCGTTCCGCCAGCCGGGCCACTGGATCCCCGCCTCGTAATAGAGCGAGACGGCGGCGGCGGCCGGCAATTCGCTCAGCAGCTTGTAGGTGGTGCCGGCATGGGTTTCGCATCCCGGCTCCAGCGAGGACATCGTGCCGTCGAGAATGATCACATGGGTCAGCGCCTGACGCGCGCGCAGCGGCGTGTGCGCCTTGGTCCCGCTGCGGCGGAACCACCCTGTTATGCGATCAAGCAGCCGCGTTTTCAGCCTCCTGCAGCATCTCCCAGACCCTCAGCGGCGTGAACGGCATGTCGGCCTGGCGCACCCCGCGCGCCCAGAGCGCATCCTGCACGGCGTTGCCGATGGCGGCCATGCCGCCCACGGTGCCCGCCTCGCCGCAGCCCTTCATGCCAAGCGGGTTGGCGGTCGAGGGCGTGGGTTCGGTGTCAAAACTCATCATAGGCCAAATATCGGCGCGTGGCATCGCATAATCCATGAACGTTGCCGTGAGCAGCTGGCCGGCGTCGTCATAGCCCACCTGCTCGCACAGCGCCTGGCCGATCGCCTGCGCCACGCCGCCCTGCACCTGGCCCTCGACCAGCTTGGGGTGCATCAGGTTGCCGAAATCGTCGACCACCGTGTATTTCGCCACGCTGACCTGGCCGGTCTCGGGGTCGATCTCGACCTCGGCCAGATGCGCGCCGTTGGGGTAGGAGCGGCCCGGCAGGGTGTAGCTTTCCTGATGGGTCAGCAGATCCTCGCGGCCCTCGGCACGGGCCATTTCGGCGGCCTCCATCATGGTCGGGCGCTGGTTGCTGCCCTCGGCGCGGAACGTGCCGTCCTCGAAGCGCAGGTCGGCCTCGTCCACGCCCAGCTGCTCGGCGAGGAAGGGGGTGAAGGAGGTGATCATCTTTTCCACCGTGGCCATCGTCGCGCTGCTCTGCACCGTGACCGAGCGCGAGCCGCCGGTGCCGCCGCCGGTGGCGATCAGGTCGCTGTCGCCCTGGATCACGGTGATCGCCTCGAACGGGATGCCGCTCTGGTCCGCCAGGAACTTGGCATAGACGGTCTCGTGCCCCTGCCCGTTCGACTGGGTGCCGACGTAGAGGTTCACGCCGCCATCATCGCGGAACTCCACCTTGGCGCCCTCGGTCGGGTCGCCGAGGATGGACTCGATGTAGTAGCAGATGCCGAGACCGCGCAGCTTGCCCGCCGCCTCGCTCGCCGCCTTGCGGCCTGCGAAACCGGCCATGTCGGCCTGCTCTTCGGCGCGGCTCAGCACGCGGTTGAAATCGCCCACGTCATAGAGCTGATCCGAGACCGTCGTGTAGGGAAACGCATCGGCGGGGATGAAGTTGCGCCGGCGCAGCTCCAGCGGATCGACGCCCAGTTCGCGCGCGGCGCGGTCCATCAGGCGTTCCAGCACATAGATCGCCTCGGGCCGGCCGGCGCCGCGATAGGCGTCCACCTGCGTGGTGTTGGTGTAGACGCCCCGGGTGCGCATATAGGCGGCCTCGATGGCGTAGGTGCCGGTCAGCACCTTGGCGAAAAGCTGCGACTGGATCGGCTGGGCGAAGCCCGAGTTGTAGGCGCCCAGGTTCGAGATCGTGTCCACGCGGTAGCCGATGATCCTGTAATCGGCGTCGAAGGCCAGCTCCGCCTCGCTGACCAGGTCGCGGCCGGCGTTGTCGGACAGCATCGCCTCGGTCCGATCGGACATCCAGTGCACCGGACGGCCCAGCGCCCGCGCCGCCTGCGCGATGGAGAAATATTCGGGGTAGGTCATGCCCTTCATGCCGAAGCCGCCGCCCACATCGGGGTTGGTCACGCGCACCTGCTCGGGCTCGAAGCCGAAGGCGCGGCAGAGCTCGCCCTTCAGGCCCCACACGCCCTGCCCGCCGAAGCAGACATGCAGCCGGCCATCCTCCCACTCGGCATAGGCGCCGCGCGGCTCCAAAGAGTTTACGATGATGCGGTTGTCGCCGATGCGCAGCTTGACCACATGGGCGGCCTTGTCGAAGGCGGCGTCCACCGCGGCCTCGTCGCCCAGCCCGAAATCATAGGCCAGGTTGTCGGGCGCCTCTTCGTGTATCGTTTCGCCGCCGGGGCCGAGCGCGAGATGCGGCTCCAGCTCGTCATAGTCGAACTCGATCAGCTCGGCGGCGTCGAGCGCCTGTTCCCGGCTTTCGGCCACGATCAGCGCCACCGGCTCGCCCACGAAGCGCACGCGCCCCTTGGCCAGGATCGGCCGCTTGGGCTTGGCCCCGCGCGTGCCGTCGCGGTTCTCGACCACGGTGCACGCCATGTCCAGCCGCACGCCCGCCGCCTCCAGATCCTCGGCGGTCAGAACCAGGTGCACGCCGGGCGCGGCGCGGGCCTCGTCCAGGTCCAGCGCCGCGATCTCGGCATGGGCCACCGGCGAGCGGAAGAAATGAGCATGCAGCGCGCCCTCGGGCGCGATATCGTCGACATAGCGGCCATGACCGGTCAGCAGGCGCAGATCCTCGGTGCGCTTCACGGTCTGGCTCTGGCCGAATTTGCTCATCTCTCTCTCCGCGCGGTTGGGGCTGTTTACGCGGCGACAGTAGCGGCTCAGTCCCCGCTGTCCAGACCCGGCGACAACACCGTCACCCGGCGCAGTTCGCCATAGCCGTTGAACCGGGTGACGGTGGCTGCGGAATAGGCGCCGAAGCCGTGGAAGAGGACGTAATCGCCCTCCTGCATGTCGGCGGGCAGGCCGGGGCTGCCCGGCAGGGCATCGATACTGTCGCAGGTGGGGCCGAAGACCCTGCGCGGGACGGCAGCCCCCCGGCGCGGCGCGCCTTGGGGCGAGATCACCGCGATCCGATCCGGCAGGCCCATCAGCGGCATCTCGGCCAGCGCGCCATAGGTGCCGTCATTGAGGAACACGTCCGCGCTGTCGCGGATCGCCTTGACACGCGCGGCCAGCACCAGCCCCTCGGCCACCAGCGCCCGGCCCGGCTCGCAGACCAGCGCCGGGGCGCTGCTTCCAAAGGCCCGGCGGTTGGCGCCTGAGATGGCATCGAAGACCGCGCCCAGCTGCGGAGCGGCGCCGCCCCGATGCGCCGGGAAGCCGCCGCCCACGTTCAGCCGCGCAAGCGCGACCCCGGCGCTGCGCGCGATCCGCGCCGCGGCCTCGATATGACGCGCCCAGGCGCCCGGCTCGGTGCATTGCGTGCCCGGGTGGAAGGTCAGCGCCGGGCGCAGCCCCAGCGCCGCCACCTGTTGCAGAAGGGTCGCCGCCGCGCCCTCGTCCGCGCCGAACTTGGTGCCGAAATCATAGGTCCCGCCCGGCGCCGGCAGCTTGAAACGCACCGCGATCTCGCTGCCCGCGGGCACGCGGCCCGCCAGCTTGGCCAGCTCGCTGCCCGAATCGACCGACCAGGAGGCCACGCCATGTCGCAGGGCGGCCGCGATCTCGGCCGGCGACCGCACCGGGTTGTGATAATGCAGCACCGCGCCCGGCTGCACCCCGCGCACCTGTGCCATCTCGGCGGGCGAGGCGACGTCGAAGGTCGAAATGCCGGCCGCGGTCAGGCTCTCCAGAACCTGTGCCTCGGGGTTCGCCTTGACCGCGTAGGTCACCAAACCGTCGAACCCGTCGATAAAGGACTGCGCGGTCTCGCGCAGAACCGAAGGCGCGCAGAACAGCACCGGGATATCCGGCTGCTCGGCGCGCAGATACTGGCCCAGGTTGGACCAGACGCGCTGTTTCAGCTCCATTTTCAGAGGCTCCCTGTTTTCCTGCCCTCCTTGACAGGATGCCTGCCCCCACCGCCGGTTTCACCAGTCAAGCTGGTTGATACGACGGATTTTTCCGTTATTCTGCCAATAAACTGCGGCATTTTGACAATGGACCCGCTCGACCAACAGATCGTCACCCTTCTGGCGCAGGATGCGCGTGTCTCGGTGGCCCAGCTTGCGCGCAGGCTGGGGCTGGCGCGCTCAACCGTTCAGGCGCGGCTGGAGCGGCTGGAATCTACCGGCGCCATCGCCGGCTACACGGTCAAGCTGGGTGCCGAGATCAGCGGCGCGCGCATCCGCGCCACGGTGCTGCTGGGGGTGGAACCAAGGGCGCAGGCGGCGGTTCTCAGCCGGCTCAAGGCCCTGCCCGAGGTCGAGGCCGCGCATACCACCTCGGGCCGGTTCGACATGCTGTTGCAGGTCGCGGCCGAGACCACCGCGATGCTCGACGCCGTGCTCGACCGGATCGGCGAAATCCCCGGCGTGAAATCCTCGGAAAGCCTGATTCACCTTTCCACTCGGATCGACCGCGCGCTCTGAGGGGTTGGCCTCCCGGCGCCCTTTCGCTAATCACGCTGCAACACTTGCGAGATGGGGCCCCGAGATGCCGATGGAAAAGACCTTCAACGCCGCCGAGGCCGAAGCGCGCCTCTATGACGCCTGGGAGAAATCCGGCGCCTTCAAGGCCGGCGCCAACGCGTCGCGCGACGAGACCTTCTGCATCATGATCCCGCCGCCGAACGTGACGGGCTCGCTGCACATGGGGCATGCCTTCAACAACACGCTGCAGGACATCCTGGTGCGCTGGCACCGGATGCGCGGCTTTGACACGCTGTGGCAGCCCGGGCAGGACCACGCCGGCATCGCCACCCAGATGGTGGTCGAGCGCGAACTGGCCAAGGACAAGGCCAACGCCACCCGGCGCGAGATGGGCCGCGAGGCCTTCCTCGAGAAGATCTGGGAATGGAAATCCCAGTCCGGCGGCACCATCGTCAACCAGCTGAAACGCCTCGGCGCCTCCTGCGACTGGTCGCGCAATGCCTTCACCATGTCCGGCGCCCCCGGCGCGCCCGCGGGCGAAGAGGGCAATTTCCACGACGCGGTGATCAAGGTCTTTGTCGAGATGTACAACAAGGGCCAGATCTACCGCGGCAAGCGCCTGGTGAACTGGGACCCGCATTTCGAGACCGCGATTTCCGACCTCGAGGTCGAGAATATCGAGGTGCAGGGCCACATGTGGCACTTCAAGTACCCGCTGGCCGGCGGCGAGACTTATACATATGTCGAAAAGGACGAGCACGGCAAAGTCGTGCTGGAGGAAGAGCGCGACTATATCTCCATCGCGACCACCCGGCCCGAGACCATGCTGGGCGACGGCGCGGTCGCGGTGCACCCTTCGGACGAACGCTATGCCCCGATCGTCGGCAAGCTGTGCGAGATCCCGGTGGGCCCCAAGGAGCACCGCCGCCTGATCCCGATCATCACCGACGAATACCCCGACCCCGAGTTCGGCTCGGGCGCTGTCAAGATCACCGGCGCGCATGATTTCAACGACTACCAGGTGGCCAGGCGCGGCAACATCCCGATGTATCGCCTGATGGACACCAAGGGCCACATGCGCGACGACGGGCTGCCCTACGCCGAATGCGCCGCCCGCGCGCAGGACATCGCCAATGGCGCCGATTTCACCGAGCTCGAGGTCGACACGCTGAATCTCGTTCCCGACGAATTGCGCGGTCTCGACCGCTTCGAGGCGCGCAAGCGCGTGGTTCAGCAGATCACCGACGAGGGGCTGGCCGTGATGATCCCGGCCGAGCCCGACGATTCCGAGGAAAGGGTCGGCACCGACAGCGGCATGGTCCCGCTGGTCGAGCAGAAACCGATCATGCAGCCCTTCGGCGACCGCTCGAAGGTAGTGATCGAGCCGATGCTGACCGACCAGTGGTTCGTCGATGCCGAAAAGATCGTCGGCCCCGCGCTGGACGCCGTGCGCAAGGGCATGGCCGCGCATGAGGCCGGCACTTTCGACGAAAACGCCGGCTATACCCGTATCCTGCCGGAGCGCGACGCCAAGACCTATTTCCACTGGCTGGAGAATATCGAGCCCTGGTGCATCTCGCGCCAGCTGTGGTGGGGGCACCAGATCCCGGTCTGGTACGGCCTCGACCTTTCCGCGCCCGAGTTCCGCGACGACGAGGGCGACGGCGTGCTGGACCATGTCGAGTTGGGCCGCCTTCTGATCAACGGCATGGTCCATATGGGCGATGTCCATCATTGCGCGGCCGACTTCGACGGCGTGACCGCGGCGTTCCGGGAGGAGCTGGCCGACACCCCGCACCCGATCGCCGATGCCCGCATCGTCGAGGTCGCCGACAAGCATGAGGCGGTCGAGATGCTGGCCGCCGCCCTGGGCGACTACGCGGTCGACCAGGATCCGACCAAGCTGGTCTACCCGGTCTGGCGCGACCCCGACGTGCTGGACACCTGGTTCTCCTCGGGCCTGTGGCCCATCGGTACGCTGGGCTGGCCCGAGCAGACGCCCGAGCTGCAGAAATACTTCCCCACCGATGTTCTGATCACCGGCTTCGACATCATCTTCTTCTGGGTCGCCCGGATGATGATGATGCAGCTCTCGGTGGTCGACCAGGTGCCTTTCCACACCGTCTACGTCCACGCCCTCGTCCGCGACGAGAAGGGCAAGAAGATGTCCAAATCTCTGGGCAACGTCCTCGACCCGCTGGAGCTGATCGACGAATACGGCGCCGACGCGGTGCGGTTCACGCTGACGGCCATGGCCGCCATGGGACGCGACCTGAAGCTGTCGACCAGCCGCATCGCCGGCTACCGCAACTTCGGCACCAAGATCTGGAACGCCGCCCGCTTTGCCGAGATGAACGGCGTCTACGAGGCGGCCGTGAAGCAGGTCGCCTCGGCCGCCGAGTTGCAGGCCAAACACACGGTCAACAAGTGGATCATCGGCGAGGTCGCCAAAACCCGCGAAGAGGTGGACGCGGCGCTGTCGGCCTTCCGCTTCAACGACGCGGCCAACGCGCTTTACGCCTTCGTCTGGGGCAAGGTCTGCGACTGGTACGTGGAATTCGCCAAGCCGCTGCTGCAGGGCGACGACGCCGAGGCCCAGGCCGAAACCCGCGCCACCATGCGCTGGGTGCTGGACCAGTGCTTCATCCTGCTCCACCCGATCATGCCCTTCGTTACCGAAGAGCTGTGGGAGGTGCTGGGCGACCGCGACAAGATGCTGGTCCATGCCGACTGGCCGACCTACGGCGCCGCCGACCTGGTGGACGCGGATGCCGACCGCGAGATGACCTGGGTGATCGCGCTGATCGAGGATATCCGCTCGGCCCGCGCGCAGATGCACGTGCCCGCGGGGCTGCACCTGCCCATGCTGCGGCTGGAACTGGACGAGGCCGGGCAACAGGCCTGGGCCCGCAACGAGGCGCTGATCAAGCGGCTGGCGCGGATCGACAGCCTGACCGCCGTCGACAGCCTGCCCAAGGGCTGCATCACCATCGCGGCCGAGGGCGGCACATTCGCCCTGCCGCTGGCCGATGTCATCGACGTGGCCGAGGAAAAGGCGCGCCTGGAAAAGACCATGGGCAAGCTGGCCAAGGAGATCGGCGGTCTCAAGGGGCGGCTGAACAACCCCAAATTCGTGGCCTCCGCGCCCGAGGAGGTGGTCGAGGAAGCCCGGGAAAACCTCGCCGCGCGCGAGGGCGAGGCCGAGAAGCTGCAAGCTGCGCTCGACCGCCTGGCCGAGCTGGGCTAGGCGCTAACGCTTTCCCCGGAAAAGGTGTATATGGGGGGCGAAAGGACGCCTCTCATGCAACGCTGGGACCGGATCGCCGAAAAACGCATGCGCAAGGCCGAGAGGGAGGGCCAGCTCTCGGGCCTCGAAGGCGAGGGCAAGCCCCTGCCCCACCGCCCCGGCGACGCCTTCGTCGACGCGGGTGAGGCCGTGGGGGCGCGCATCATGGCCGAGGCCGGCGTCCTGCCCCGCGAGGTGGCGCTGAAAAAGCGCCTGCTTGCCCTTCAAGAGGCTTATACCGCCGAGACCGACCCCGACAAGCGCCGCGAAATCATGGCCGAGCTGGCCCAGGTGCAGATGCGCCACGAGATGGAGGCCGAGGCGCGGCGCAAGTTCCTGCGCGGCTGAGCCCCGTTGACATTGCCGCCCCGAGCGCGCAAGACCCCTGCCGAGACCATAACCCGCAACCGGGCGTTCCGTGGGCGCCAAACCGACGAGGAGAGCCAGATCATGGCCCAGATTTCCCTCACCTTCCCCGATGGCAATGCGCGCGACTTCGAGGCCGGGATCACCCCCGCCGAAGTGGCCGCCGACATCTCCAACTCTCTGGCGAAAAAGGCGATCTCGGCCACCGTGAACGGCGCCCACTGGGACCTGCAATGGCCGATCGAGGAGAACGCCTCGATCGCCATCCACACCATGAAGGACGACGACCAGGCGCTGGAACTGATCCGGCACGACTGCGCCCATATCATGGCCCGCGCCGTGCAGGAGATCTGGCCCGACGTGAAGGTCACCATCGGCCCGGTGATCGAGAACGGCTTCTATTACGACTTCGACCGCGAAGAGCCCTTCACGCCCGAAGACCTCGGCGCGATCGAGCAGAAGATGAAGGAAATCATCAATCGGCGTGACCCCGTCACGACCGAAATCTGGGAGCGCGAGCGGGCCGTGGCCTATTACGAGGCCAATAACGAGCCCTACAAGGTGGAGCTGGTGGGCATGATCCCGGAGGGGCAGCCGATCCGCATGTATTGGCACGGCCACTGGCAGGACCTCTGCCGCGGGCCGCACTTCCAGCACACCGGCCAGGTGCCCGCGGATGCCTTCAAGCTGATGTCGGTGGCCGGCGCCTACTGGCGCGGCGACAGCGACCGGCCGATGCTGCAGCGTATCTATGGCGTCGCCTTCAAGAACAAGAACGACCTGAAGAAGCACCTGCAGATGCTGGAGGAGGCCGCCAAGCGCGACCACCGCAAGCTGGGCCGCGAGATGGAGCTGTTCCACATGCAGGAAGAGGCGCCGGGCCAGGTGTTCTGGCACCCCAACGGCTGGCGCATCTACACCACGCTGCAGGACTACATGCGCCGCCGCCAGTTCGGGGGCGGCTATGTCGAGGTGAACACGCCGCAGGTCGTCGACCGCCGCCTGTGGGAGGCCTCGGGCCACTGGGAGAAATACCAGGAGCACATGTTCATCGTCGAGGTGGAGGAGGAGCACGCCCGCGCCAAATCCATCAACGCGCTGAAGCCGATGAACTGCCCCTGCCACGTGCAGATCTTCAACCAGGGCCTCAAGTCCTACCGCGACCTGCCGCTGCGTATGGCCGAGTTCGGTTCGTGCAACCGTTACGAGCCCTCGGGCGCGCTGCACGGCATCATGCGGGTGCGCGGCTTTACCCAGGACGACGCGCATATCTTCTGCCGCGAGGACCAGATCGAAAGCGAGACGGAGCGTTTCATCGAACTGCTCAGCTCGATCTACAAGGACCTGGGTTTCGAAAGCTTCCGGGTGAAGTTCTCGGACCGGCCGGAGAAACGCGCGGGCTCCGACGAGGTGTGGGACAAGGCCGAGGAGGCGCTGAAGGCGGCGACCGAGGCGGCCGGCTACGACTATGAGCTGAACCCCGGTGAGGGCGCCTTCTACGGCCCCAAGCTGGAGTTCGTGCTGACCGACGCCATCGGGCGCGACTGGCAATGCGGCACGCTGCAGGTGGATTTCGTCCTGCCCGAGCGACTGGACGCCAACTACATCGCCGAGGATGGCGCCAAGCACCGCCCCGTCATGCTGCACCGCGCGATCCTGGGTTCGTTCGAGCGCTTCATCGGCATCCTGATCGAGAGCTTCGCCGGCAAGCTGCCGTTCTGGCTGGCACCGCGGCAGGTGGTGGTGGCCTCGATCGTCTCGGATGCGGACGACTTCGTGCACGAGGTGGTGGCGGCGCTGAAATCCGCGGGCGTGCGCGCCGAGGCCGACATCCGCAACGAGAAGATCAACTACAAGGTCCGCGAGCATTCGGTGGGCAAGGTGCCGGTGATCCTGGCCGTGGGCATGAAAGAGGTCGACGAGCGCACCGTCTCCGTCCGGCGGCTGGGCGAAAAGCAGACCCACAGCGCCACTCTGGACGAGATCGTGGAAGAGCTGCGCGCCGAGGCGCTGCCGCCCGACTTGGCCCGCTGAAGAGCACCCAGAACGCGACGAGGCCGCGGCGCAAAGGCGCCGCGGCCTTTTTTCTTGCGCTCAGCAATTGCAACATTCATCGGCCGGAACGCGCCGCTGCCGGCACCGAACGATATATGCAGAACAGCGTTTTTCGATTTTTCTTCAAACGGATAACCACCCGAGCGACATGCGACAAAATGTAACAACAGAACACGCGCGCGTGTGGCACGCCCATGTGACTGGCAGTTGAACGCAGCCTGTCGCTAGCTCTCCCCAGTCGCCCGACGCGACGTTTCGCAAATCTGAACTAGGGAGAAATCCGATATGTCCAATGCCATGAAAACCCTTGCCGTGGCCGGTGCCGTGGCCGCCGCGCTGAGCGCGCATACCGCCCAGGCCCAGTCCGACGGCGCACAGGAAAAATGCTATGGCGTCGCGCTGGCGGGCCAGAACGACTGCGCCGCGGGGCCGGGCACCACCTGTGCCGGCACCTCCAAGGTCGATTACCAAGGCAATTCCTTCAAGCTGGTCGAAAAGGGCACCTGCACCTCGATCGAGCTGCCGGGCGACCGCATGGGCTCGCTCGAACCGCTCGACCGGGACCTGCCGGAGTCCTAAGCCAAGGCCCCCGGCGGACACCGCCGGGGCCCCCTTCCCGATCGGAGGACACCATGCTCGACGCACAGACCATCCGCCCCGAACCGCTGCCCAACGGCGCCGGCGTGGGGTACAAGCCCCAGCACTTTTCCGACATTCTGATCGCGCCCGGCGCGGTGCGCTGGCTGGAAATCCATGCTGAAAACTACATGGGCGATGGTGGCCGCCCCATCGCGCAACTCCGCCACCTGGCCGAGCGCTTCCCGATCTCGGTGCATGGCGTCGGCCTGTCCATCGGCGGCGAGGCCCCGCTGGATGCCGACCACCTGGCCCGGCTGAAGCATCTTGTCGGCTGGCTGAACCCGGCCAGTTTCTCCGAGCACCTCGCCTGGTCGACCCATGACAGCCATTTCCTGAACGACCTGCTGCCGCTGCCCTACACGGAGGCCACACTGGCCCGCGTCTGCGAACATATCGACCAGGTGCAGCAGGTGCTGGGGCGCGAGATGCTGCTGGAGAACCCCTCCACCTATCTCGCCTTTGCCGAATCCGAGATGGCGGAGACCGAATTCCTGGCCGAGATCGCCCGGCGCACCGGCTGCGGGCTGCTGCTGGACGTCAACAACGTCTTCGTCTCGGCCACCAACCAGCAGACCGATCCCAGCGCCTATATCAGGGCCTTCCCGCTGGAGCGGGTGGGAGAGATCCATCTCGGCGGCCATGACGCACAGGCGGACGAGCACGGCGCGCCGCTGCTGATCGACAGCCACGACGCCCCGGTGGTCGACCCGGTCTGGACGCTTTACGCCGAGACCATCGGCAAGTCCGGCCCCCGCCCCACCCTGATCGAATGGGACACCGACGTGCCCGACTGGCCCGTGCTGGAGGCCGAGGCGGCCCGCGCCGCTGCCCTGCTGGCCGGGGTGCCGGTATGAGACAGGCGCAGTTCACCGAGGCGCTGCTCGACCCCGAGCGCACGGCCCCGGCGGGGCTGACCGACCCGCAGGGCCGCCCGGCCGGCAAGCGTTTCGACGTCTACCGCAACAATGTTGTGGCCAGCCTCACCGAGGGGCTGGAAACCGCCTTTCCGGTGATCCGGGCGCTGCTGGGCGAGGAGTTCTTTCGCGGCATGGCGGGGATTTACCTGCGCCGGCACCCCCCGGCCTCGCCCCTGATGATGTTCTTCGGCGAAGAGATGCCGACCTTCCTGCAGGGATTCGAGCCGGTACAGGAGCTGGGCTACCTGCCCGATATCGCCCGGCTGGAGCTGGCCCTGCGCCACAGCCATCACGCCGCGGACGCCGCCCCGATCGACGCGGCCCGGCTGCAGGCCATGGAACCCGACCGCCTGATGCGGGCGCGCCTGCGCCTGGCCCCGGCGCTGCGGGTGGTGCGCTCGGACTGGCCGATCGTCACGATCTGGCGAATGCACCAACCCGCGGGCGGCCCAAGCCCCGAGATGCGGGCCGAGGACGCGTTGGTGACCCGCCCGGAATACGATCCCCAGGTTTCGCTTCTGCCGCCGGGCGGCAGCACCTTCATCGCGGCCCTTCAGGGCGGAGAAACCTTCGCGTCCGCGCTCAGCACGACCGAATCCGAGTTTCACAATTTCGACCTGGGCGCCGTTCTAGGCCTCTTTCTGAACGGAGGCGGAATCGTTGCGATAGAAACTGAGGAGCCGTCATGAAGCTGTTGATTTCCGGTCATAATGCGGTTGCCGATGCCCTTGAACGGGGCACCGACGGCTGGCTTCTGCCCACGGTGGCGCGTTTTATTTTTGCAGCCACGCTGCTGTTTTATTTCTGGTCCTCGGCCATGACCAAGCTGGGCGACGGGATCGCCGGCCTGTTCCGGCCGTCCCTGGGCGCCTACGCCCAGATCTTCCCCCGCCAGATGGAGGCCGTGGGCTACGATGTCGGCCAGTTGGGCGCGTGGCACTGGCTGGTGGTGCTGGCCGGCACCTATGCCGAGTTCCTGCTGCCCGCCCTGATCGTGCTGGGCCTTGCCACGCGCCTTGCCGCGCTGGGCATGATCGGCTTCGTCACCGTGCAGAGCCTGACCGACCTCTACGGCCACGGCGGCATCGCGGACCCCCAGACCCTCGGGGCCTGGTTCGACCGGTTTCCCGACGGCGTGATCCTCGACCAGCGGCTGTTCTGGGTCTTCGTCCTGCTGGTTCTGGTGGTGAAGGGTGCGGGGCCGGTCTCGGTGGACCGGCTGCTGCGGGGTCAGGCCGCGTCGGGCTGACGGGCCAGCAAGGCCAAGATGCCGCCCAGCGCGCACATGGCGATGGGGAACATGGTGAAGACGTTGAAGCTGAACGCCCAGTACATCCCCGCCGCCGAGAGCAGCATCAGCACCCCCGCCGCCACGTTCTGCGAGCGCGCCATCGCGCCGCCCGCGATGGCCAGGATCGGCGACAGCAAAGAGGCCGCGCGGATCAGCTCGGGGTTGTCGACCTGCTCGGCCACGTCCTCGACCTCGCCGAACCAGTCGATAAACACGGTGTAGCCGTAGCCGAAAAACCCGACGATCAGCCCGATGATGCCGGCGATCACGCCCAGGGTCAGCGCTGCGTTGCGCATGATGCTCTCCTCTGCGGTTCCCCCCCGCGATGTAGGCGATCGCGCGGCGCTATCCAAGCAGCCGCGCCTGAACCTCCTGGCCCCAGCCAAGATAGAGCTGGCCGTCGGCCTCGATCACCGGGCGCTTCATCAGCGTGGGATGGGCGCGGAGCAGCGCCAGCGGGTCGCCGGCGCGCTCTGCCTCGGACAGGCCGCGCCAGGTTGTGGAGCGCTTGTTGATCAGCGCCGCGCCGAATGCGGCGAGAAACCGCTGCAACTCCGCCTCGGGCACCCCCTCGGACCGCACGTCGGTATATTCAGGCTCTTTTCCGGCCGCCGCCAGCGCCTTGCGCGCCGCCCGGCAGGTGTCGCATGTCTTCAGACCGTACAGCCGCATCGTGCCTCCTCAATTTCCCGCCACTATAGCTGGAGAGCGGCCGAAGGCGAGACTTCACCCTTGCTTTTATCGTGATTCGCCCCCCATTCTTGGCCCGTGACGACAGACTTTCTATGACGACCGCTCCTCCTTCAGGGCAGCCGGAAGACTTGGAAGACCTGGCTGTGACATGACCGCCGCATGACGCGGACGGACCGACGACAAGGAGAGAACGGAAATGCCCACCGGCACCGTGAAATGGTTCAACACCACCAAAGGCTATGGCTTCATCGCGCCCGATGACGGCGGCAAGGACGTGTTCGTGCACATCTCGGCCGTGGAGCGCGCCGGCATGACCGGCCTCGCCGACAACCAGAAGATCAGCTACGAGATGATCGAGGGCCGCGACGGCCGCCAGTCGGCCGGCGACCTGAAATCGCTGTAAGCCGATGACACGGCGCCGCCCGCCTGCCGAGCGGCGCCCTTTTCATGCCTTTCAGCACGGGCTTTCCGGGCCGCGCGACAGGGCCTCGAGCGTTCGCGGGCAGGGTTCCCCGTCATAGAACGTGTCCAGCAGGCGGCGGAAGACCGCGCCGCCCCCCGCCGCATCGAACAGCGTCGCCGAAGAACGCAGTTTCATCCCGTCGACCGGGCCCATGATGTCCCTGGCGCTGAGGTCGGGATGCGTCAGCACCGCCTCGGCCGCCTCTGTCAGCCGGGGGCCGAGCAACGGGTCCGCCAGATAGGCGCGGGCCTCGGCCAGGT